>JALFTC010000048.1 GCA_022779485.1 Ruminococcus sp. | reverse complement strand
AATGTGGTTTTTTTCTTTGCCGACACCGCTTTAAATATTATGTCCTGCACTTCGTTTGCATCCTGATATTCGTCCACCATTACCTCGTCAAAGGAGGAGGATATTTTTTCAGCCTCGGGGGTTAGGGTGATAACCTTATCGTCTTTTTTTACAAGTAGCTTTATTACAAGGTGTTCAAGGTCGCTGAAGTCAAGGATGTTTCTTTCGCTTTTAAGGGCTTCAAAGTTATTTTTAAACTTTATTACCGTGTGGAACATTTCCCTTACAACAGGTTCAAGTAGCTGAACTTGATTTTTGCAGGTTTCTTCATCACAGAAAAAGTAATCTTGCAAATTATTAATTACTTTTTTGTAGGTATCTCGGTTGTTGGCAAGGAAGGTTTTTAGGGGATTATACTTGTAGCCTCTGATAGATGGCATACTGTCAAAGGTTACATTAGAAATTTCTTCAAAAATCGTGTTCCAATTTCTACTGCTTACAACAGAAATTAAAGAATTAACTATTAGTCTGTCGCTGTCAAAGACAGGCGTCATTTTTTCATTAAGTTTTTCGTCCTTTTTGACCTCTTCCCTGTTAATTTCCAAGATTTCAAGGGCATAGTCAAGACCTGACAAGGCATAGTCAAAAAGCACCTCTTTCCACGGGTTTTCATCTATATTATCAGGGTTATAATATGACAGTTTTTCCCTCATCCAATCCTCAGGGAAAGGATGGGAAAGAAGAAAATCAAACATCTTAAAGACTGCGTTTTGCAGTTCCTTGTCGTTTTTGTTTCCGGAAAAATGCTCTACAAGGCTTAGAAAGTTGCTGTTGTCCTTTTGGCTGTACAGCTCGTCAAAGGTAATTTCCATAGCCTCGTTTTTCAGCAAATTCAGTTCGCTGTCCTCTGCAATTCTGAAATCCTTACTAACATTCAGTATGTAAAAGTATTCCCTTACAAGCTCACTGCAAAAGGAGTGGATTGTGGAAATATGGGCATTTTGAAGCCTAAGCTGTTGACGGCGGAGGTTTGTGTCAAAGGGATTTTCCTTAATGAGTTTTGACAGACTTTTGATTATCCTTTCTTTCATCTCAGCAGCGGCTGCCTTGGTGTAAGTTACAACTAACATTCTGTCGGCAGGTGTTGGGCTATTTTCGTCAGTCAGGCGGTTTATTACCCTTTCCACAAGTACCGCTGTTTTGCCTGAACCGGCAGAGGCGGAAACAAGAACAGAACCCCTTGTGGAGTTAATGGCATCTTTTTGATTATCAGTCCAATTTGGCATCTTCACTTACCTCCTTATCTTGCTTTTTTAGTTCTTTCATAACTTCTTCTTTGTTTAGTTTTAAAATTTGTCGGCAATTTTTTCCGTCCTCGTAACCGCAAACGGAAATGTAAGGGCAATATTCACAGGCATTGTACTTGTCCATTGCAGGGTTAAACTCGATTTCTCCCCTGTGCAGGGTTACTGCCATTTGGATTAGAAGTTCGTCAATATTTCGGAAAATCATTCCCATTTCCGCAAGGTTAAACAAAGTTTCCTTGCCACCTGTAGGTCCGGTTTTGCCTAACTTTACAGGGATATAAGTTCCCTTTCCTGTCTTATCCATACCCATAATTACTGAGGTGTTATCAAGGATAATACCACTCATTTTCAGATTTTTGTTTTGCTCCTTTTGGATTTCTTCATCTGTTGAGTTAATGCCGGCAGAAACAAAGCCTGTTGAGGATGGCTGATAGAGTACTCCGCAGGGGACGATATTTTCGCCAAAATAGTCCTTTCCGTTTTTCTTGATTGCAGAAAGGTAAATCAGCATTTGCAGATTTAGACCGTAGAGGATATCTCCGATTTTAAATTCCTTGACGCCTGTTTTGTAGTCAACAACCCTTATGAATTTTTCGTTGTTCTTTTCCATAACATCAACTCTGTCCACAAAACCTCTTACACTTAAGGTTGTGTTGTCGTCAAGGGTGATATTGTAGGTAGGTATGTCCTCGCCCACACCAAGCTCAAATGCAACAGGCTCAAAGTCGCTTTGGGCAAGTTCTTCAATTATGTGAATAAGTAAATTTATTGCGTTATCCTTCATTCTGTAATAAAGGTACTTAAATCGTGGAGGTTTGTCCTCTATTCCGCCAAGTTCATTATCGGCATAGTCGTTTATATACTGTGAGATAACAGAGGAAATTTTTTCTTCTGAATAGCGGATATATTCTTCCTTTTTATGCTCCTTTAAAAATCTTTCCATAAGGTAGTGCATTAAAGTACCGTACTGGAGGGAGTCCATTTGTGCAGGACGAAGCTCCTTTGCGTTAAGTCCGTACTGGCAAAAATACTTGAATTTGCATAGGTGATATACCTCTACCTGTGAGGCAGAAAGGTACAAATCCTTGCCAAAAAGCTTTTCTGCAAGGTCTTTATCCTTGATTTTTGCAGGTTCGTCCTTAACTGTATTTTCAATTACCTTGATTTTCTCGCCGTACTTTTCTTTTTGAGCAAAGTAGTTTCTTAAAGCATCCTGTGTTTTACTGCTGTTCCTTATGGACTTTGCTGTGTATTCAAAGGCTGAATTTTCGCTCCACAATTTGTCGGATGTTGAAACTAAGGAATCATCGGAAAAACTGATATTTGGGTAGATGCTTGTAACTTCTCTCAAAATAGATGATGGTGACATAGACTCTCCCTTTAGGGTGCTGTTTGAGTAGCTTATGTACAGTTTTTCTGATGGTAAAGTAAGTGCATAGTAGGCAAGGTACATTTCCTTAAAGTTCAGTTCAAAAGTAGAATCATTAACTTCAAGCCCCTGTTCAATAAGGAGTTTTCGCTCACTGTCGGTAAACACTCCAGAGGGTGACGGGGATTTTGGGAAAATGCCTTCGTTACAGCCCATTACAAAAATTGCTTTCTTTTGGGTTAGTCGTACACGCTCAATGCCAGACACTACTACTTGGTCTATTGAGCGAGGAATGTAGCCGATTTCGGTATAATTAAACTGGAGTGAAAGCAGTTCTCCGTACTCCTTTAGTGACAGCTTTTTTTCCTCTAAGATTGAATACATCTTATCAAGAACATTCATAAGAATATCCCAAAGTCTGCGTTGTTCGTCAGAAAAATCATCTTCGCCTGAATTTGTAAGGGTTTGGCACATTGAAACAATATTTTCGGGGATTTTATATGCAATTAAAAGATTATACAGATTTTTTGTAATTACAGACGGGTCTTGTTCCTTTGAAAATTCTCTAAACTTAACTATCGGGGTGATTAGTGTTTCCCTTACCCTGTTAATTTGGTCAAGTAGCTTTTGGTCACCCTTTGAAAATTCACTTACAAAGCCACGGGGATTGTCTGTGAAAGGTTTTGTAAACCTTGAACCCTTTATATCCCACATCAAAAGATAATTTTCAAAGTTGGAGATTTCCTCTTGTGTAAAGGACATAAGTCCACATTTCAGCACATTCAGCACCTTTTCTCTGTTATAAGAAGAATTGATAACATCAAAAACAGAGTTGACAAGCTTTATTAGATGCTTTGAAAAAATATCCTCTTTTTTGTCCATAAAGTAAGGAATATCGTACTTCTTAAGGGTTGTGTCGATTACACCGTCATAGGAATTTTCATCACGAAAGACAACTGCAATATCATCATAGGTATAGCCCTCTTCAATAATCAGCTGTTTTATATTCCTTGCAACAAAGTCGCTTTCTGTGTATTTATTGGAACATTCATAAAGGAGTATATCCTTTGGCTGACTTTCAACAGGCTCCTTTTCTACTCGGTAGACATTGTGCAAAATCGGAATTAGATCTCTATTTTTGAAACGAACATCATCAGTTAACTGCTTTATTGATGCGATTTTTACATTGTTATTTTTTGCAATCCTCTTTAGCTGACGGATTGTTCTTTCTGTTGTAAAGAATAGTTCGTTGTTGTTTTGGCAATCGGTTGTCAGGGATATATAAAATTCTCTGCTGTCTGACATCAGCTTTTCAAGTAACATAAGTTCTGCATTTGTGAAACCGCTGAAGGAGTCAAGGGCGATTATGTAGTCGGAAAAGATGTTATTTTCTTTCAAAGAATTAAGCCCTGTTATTACATAATCGTCAGGGTCAAGGTAGCTTTTGTTGACAAAAAGGTTAAAGGTGTCCATCACAAGGGATGTTTCCTTTAGCTTTTGTTTTAATGTTTCGTCAGTAATATGCTTTGCCGTTTCTAAAATATCTTCACCTGTGATGTTGCAGGTTTTGTATTCGCTGACAGCTGAAAGCATTAGTGAAATAAGTTCATTTTTATTCTTTGTGCCTGAAAAAAGAGGCATATTGTCACAACATTCATTTAGAGCAAGTGACATTAAAATTGCCTTACTGCCGTCATCTAAGGTTAGTTTTCCGTTACTTCCGTTTACTGAAAAAATGTAGTCGCAGAGCCTTGTGAAACCCATAACCTTGATTTTCAGGGAGTCCTTTGAACCTAACATTTCGAGAAATGCTTTTTCAGTGTCAAAGGAGCTTTGGTCGGGTACAATAAACAGAATTTTATCTTCGCCCTTACGCACCATATCTGCAAGGAGATTTTGGATATAGGTTGTTTTTCCTGTTCCGCTGTTTCCTGCTATAAATTTAAGCATAATTTTCACCGCCTATATTATCAATTATACATATTATACAACATTAGATGTACCAAAAATGGTACTTTAAAATTTTTTATGAGTAAAGTTGTTAGAAAAATGATTTTATTTTTTCAAACCATTCAACGATTTTGAATTTTACCTTGAAATTGCTTTCGTCTTTTATAAGGTCTTTTTCACTTTCACTTAAATTTGTGTCCTTTAGGGAAATGCTTTCACCTACACAAAATGATGGGTACATTACGCACCACCAGTTATGCCCCTCTGCTTTGCCGATGTTTATACGCAAGGCGTCATACATTCCGCTTGGTATTGTTGAGTTGCCGTATGTTCTTGTGTTGAAATACATTTTTGTTATTTCACCTGTTACGGTATAGTTGTAGCCTCTGCTGTAAACCTCATCTTGTGCAACTGACAGAATATTATTAAGGTTTTCCGCTGTGATGCTGATTGTGTCACCCTTGGAATTTGAATTTTTGTAGAGAGTTTTTGTGTACTCTAAGACTTTGTTTCGCACCTTTAGCTTTAATTCTTGATCCTCTTCGCTGTCGGAATTTGCAAGGATATGAAGTCGGAAAAGCTCATTTGAAATATTTTCGCACTCTGCCTTAAAGGGTACAAGTGTAAAAATTACAGCTAAAACAAGACCGAGAGAAAGTGACTTAAATAACATTTTCATATATAAAAACCTGCCCTTCGTTAAGGAAACACTAAGTAGATAAATCTTATTGTTATTTATTCAGTGTTTCCTTAAGAATATGGACAGGTTTTTTATTTTTATTCAATTATATAACGGAACATCCGATTTTGATAGGTTTACAAACAAAGGTTTTTTCGTAATTATCTCTAAGTGCATTTGCACAGTTTTCAGCCTGTTTTTCTGTTTTGAACACACCGAAAACCGCTGAGCCTGAGCCACTCATACAAGCGCCCTTTGCCTTGTGGTCATACATAAACTTTTTGATGTGGTTGACCTCTTTGATGTCAAGAAAAACATCAAAATCGTTGTACATTGATGTGACAACAGAGTTTAAGCTACGCATAAATATGCCCTTGACAACCTCATCGGAATACTTGAACTGCTTTACTGACTGTGCGTCAATGGCGTCATATGCCTCTTTTGTGGAAACATTGATGTCCGGCTTGCACACGACAATATAGCAGTCGGGCATTGGTCGGAGTTTTTCCATATCTGTGCCTATTCCTGTGGCAAGTTGAGTTCCGCCGGAGATAAAGAAAGGTACATCTGCGCCGATATAGGAGCAGATTTCTTCCATTTCCTTGTCCTTTAGGTGGGTGTTGAACATCACATTAAGTCCCATCACCACAGCAGCACCGTCGGAACTGCCACCGCCAAGTCCTGCCTGTGAGGGAATTACCTTTTCGATATGAATACTTACACCTGTGTTTTTAATACCTGTTGTATGAAAAAATCTTTCCGCTGATTTGTATGCTATATTTCTTTCGTCACAGGGAACATTTTTGTCGTTACAGGAAATTGTGATTTCTTCACTGTCGTTTTTGGTTATGGTTACGGTATCGTATAAAGAAATCGCCTGCAGAACAAGGCTTACTGTGTGGTAGCCGTCAGGTCTTCTGCCCATTACATCCACTGCAAGGTTTACCTTTGCAGGGGCATTAACTTTTATTTTCATCTTTTAACTCCTGAAGGAAGCTTTCAATCCGTTTCATTGCCTTGGAAATATTTGCAAGGGTGTTACAGTAGGAAACTCTTATAAAGCCCTCTCCGCTTTCTCCAAAGGCATTGCCCGGTACTACTGCAACATGTTTTTCTTTGATTAATCTTGTGCAGAACTCCTCGGAGGAAAGTCCTGTGCTTTTGATACAAGGGAAGCAGTAAAATGCGCCCTTTGGCTCAAAGCAGGTAAGTCCCAGCTTTTCAAAAGAACCTACTATGAAATTCTTACGCATTTCGTATTCGTTTCTCATACTTTCTATGTCGTTATCGCCTTTTTTAAGAGCCTCAATGGCGGCATACTGGGCGGTTGTTGGAGCACTCATAATGCAGAACTGGTGGAGCTTTGTCATCTGTGACAAAATTTCCGTTGGTCCTAAGGCATAGCCAAGTCGCCAGCCTGTCATAGCATAGGACTTACTAAAGCCGTTTACTACAATAGTTCTTTCATACATTCCGTCAATATTTGCGATTGATATATGACGCTGTTCGTTATATGTAAGCTCGGCATATATTTCGTCGGAAAGCACCATAATATCGTGCTTTTTGATAACCTGTGCAATTTTCTCCAAATCTTCCTTTTCCATAATACCGCCGGTTGGGTTGTTTGGATATGGAAGAATTAACAGTTTAGTTTTGTCAGTGATTGCCTTTTCCAAGTCCTCGGGAACAACTCTGAACTCGTTTTCAACCTTGGTGTCCATTAAAACAGGAGTTGCACCTGCCATTAGGGTCAAAGGTTCGTAACATACAAATGAGGGCTGAGGGATAATTACCTCATCTCCCGGACCTGCAAGACACCTTATTGCAACATCTATCGCCTCACTACCTCCAACGGTTACAAGCACCTGTGTTGCAGGGTCGTATTTTACATTAAATCTTCTGTTGTAGTAATTGGAAATTTCTTCTCTTAATGCAGTAAAACCCCTGTTGGGAGTGTACCATGTTTTGCCAAGTTGCAGGGAATTTATGCCCTCTTCACGAACATGCCACGGCGTCTTGAAATCCGGCTCACCAACAGAAAGGGATATTACATTATCCATTTCGGAAGCAATATCAAAGAACTTTCTGATTCCGGAAGGCTTTACCGATTGTATTTTGCTGTTTATAACCTTCTGATAATCCATTAGATAACAAAACTCCTTTTATCTTCCTGTTCAATAGTTTCAACCATATCTACTCCCCCATCCTTGTAGTTTTTAAGGATAAAGTTTGTTTGACAGGAAACAACATTGGCTATCGGGGAAAGCCTACGGCTGACAAAGGACGCAACATCATTCATTGTGGTACCTGTTACAACAAGGGAAAGGTCATATGAGCCTGCAATAAGGTTAACGGTCTTAACCTCGTCAAAGGCCATAATTTCCTCGGCAATTCTGTCAAAGCCTGACTCCCTTTCAGGAGTAACCTTAACTTCAATTATTGCCGAAACCTGTGGTGAATCCAGCTTTTCCCAATTTACTATTGCCTTGTAGCCTTTGATGATGCCCTTGTCCTCGTATTCCTTGATTTGGGCTCTTATGTAATCCTCAGGCTCATTTAAAATGAGCGCAAGCTCGGAGTTTGTATAGTTTGAATTTTCTGATAAAAGTTTGAGTAGTTTATTCATAATGCACCTCACACAGTTTGTAGTTGTTTTTCATCCGCTGACTGGAGTAAATCAACGCATATTGCAGAGGCAACCAGCAGAAGTTCTCTGGAGCCTTCTGTAATGTTTATCTCGTAACAATCATTACCTCTTGACCATTTACCGCTGTGGGTAAGTAGGACTGTATTGTCGTTGTCAACAATTTCAAATGTTTTGTTCACAATGTCCCCACGAATACGCCAGCTTATCCCGTAATAATAGCACATTTGCCGAGAGGTATTTTTGTTAAAAATAAGCCTGATTGTAATTTTCTTGTCCTTGATTGTAAAAGCCTTCAGCATAGGCAGTGGTACAGTACTGATACTGCACAGCCTGTTAAAGTTTGTATCGGTAATTGACAGAGTAAAGTGGGAATGGCGGTTATCCCTGCCCACATAGAACTTTTCTTTGCCCAGCTCATCAAAAACTATAAAGAGAGCACCGTCAGAAGAAATATCTCTTTTCAGAAAAAGTTTCATACAATCACCTTAGTTTATTCTTTACAACAAAGTCGGTTTAATACTCTGTTTAAAACTTAGGTTATCCCTTTGGTCAAGGGTTCTTTCCCTAAAATTATAGCAGGTAATTTGACCCAAAATGAACCAAAAGAAAATCACCATAAATGAAATATCATACAGTATTGCCTTTTCAAAACAGGCAAACATAAGGTAGGATACAATAAAGCTGAACATACAAGGGAATACTGTGTGTTCAAGACTTTTACCCTTGATGAAAAGATACCTTGTTATTGAAAAACCGTTTCTAAAGGCAAACATCATAAACAGAAAAAATCCAAATACACCTGAGCATACAAGTATTGTTATGTAGGCATTGTGTATATCTGTGGTGAATGTTGCAAACAAACTTGCAAAGTCACCGCTGTACAGGTTTGAAAAATGGAGTCCGTCTTCAAAGAAATCGTAGCTGTACTTTAGAATATTTCCCTTGCCGATACCCTCCAAAGGATAGTGGGAGAATATTGTCATAGCCTGACTCCAAAGGGTAAACCTGCCGGAGTCAACATTTGCGTTCTCGTGTTCAAATGTTATTTCTTCGTCTTCAAGCTCTGTTAAGGTATCGCTTTCGTTGACGACAACCTCGTTTGCACTGTTTATCACTGCGGCTACACCAAGCTGGCAAACACTTCTAAGGAAGAATGTACAGAAAATTATTACAACACCTGCAAGAAAGGTTGAAATGAACCTTAGAACAAGCTGTTTTCTTCCGTAATCACCCTTTGAGGCGATAAATTTTGTAATTACAAAAACAATAATATAACCTAAGAACAGCACAAGACTTGCGTTGCTGTCGCTTAAAAACAGGGTAAAAATACTGATGAAAAGACCTGTTGCAAGCCAAATGCGAGAGGTTTTGGGCAAATCGGAATTTTTACTGCTGAACTTGTGTATAGTTAAGATGTGGATACAAAATACAACTACAACAGAGGAAAATCCCGAAAGGTTTGGGTTAATAAAAAGTCCTGTGTATCTGTTTTCGTAAATTATAAGGTCTATCCACTCGTTATGATATGACACATTACACAAAAGGCAGATGATACCTGCAATTTGAATTAATGTAACCATATATAGGAAAATTCTTGCTACTGTATACAGCTCGTGTTTGATGTTGGTTTCAGGCTCGGTATGAACACCGTAAAACATAAAAAAGCAAATGCACATAAACACAATAAACAGCATATTTATTAGGAAATTATCTGTTATATGTATAAGTGCGGTAATTAAATTCATAGCCAAAAAAGCCATTGCCCAAATGCCAAACTCCATCTTTTTGTAAGCCTTGTACTTTATGATGTTTCTGACTGTGAGGTAAACTCCCCACACGCCTAAAACAACAAGTGCAACATAGGCCGGAATTTGCAAAAAAGCGATATTTGTAAAGAAAAGGCACAGCACAAAGCTAATTCTGAAGTAGCTTGAGTTATTGATTAAACTAATGACCGCCGCCTCCTATCTCTTAAATACTTCTTTAACGGTTTTCATCATTATGCTAAGATCTCTTCTAAAGCCAAAACGCTGTAAATATTTTAGATTGTATCTCATTTTATCAGGGAGAATTCTGTTGATATACACAGCGTCAACATCATCTCCGTCCTTTAACAGCTTATCCTCGTCCTTATACTTGATTGAAGCAAAGCTGGTAATTCCCGCAGGCAAAAGTAGTGTGCTATAATAAACCGGAGAATAACAATCAACATATTTTACAACCTCGGGACGAGTTCCTACAATAGACATTTTACCTGTAAGCACATGAAAAATTTGAGGAAGTTCGTCAAGACGGTATTTTCTTAGCGCTCTGCCGATAAGGGTTACACGCTCGTCACCCTCTTTGGTGAGAAGCTCACCGCACTGGTCAGAGCCTACAATCATTGTACGGAATTTCAGTATTCTAAAGCGTTTACCGTACCTTGTTACTCGCTCCTGCTTGTAGAAAACAGGACCTTTTGTTGCACTGATTTTGATTATCAGGGCAATAACAAGCATTGGAATACAAAGTAATATAATGAGAATTAAAGCCAAAATAACATCTGTAATTCTCTTTAACAGAATACTTCTCTTTTTACGGGAAAGAATATCATAATACTTCTTAACTTCTTCATTTTGAAATTCAGCCGGAAGCTTATCAAAGGACTTTAACAAAATAAATCCTCCTTAGGTGTATTACATACACATATATTTATAAGGTATATTATATAACAAAGAAATGATTAAATCAATAATTTTTATAGTTTTGAAAGCATTCTTAATTATTACCATTATTTTATGACATTTTTGTGAAAATAGTTACAAATAAAGAATTAAAAATACTCTTGACTTATGCTATATAGATAATGTAAAATATAGATAAAGAAATTGAGGTGAAGATAATGGATAACGAATTCACACCGGATCTCATTACTCTCATTGATGAAGAAAACAATGAGCATACTTTTGAGATACTTGACAAAATAGTAGAGGACGATAATGAGTATTTAGCACTTTATCCTGTTTTCGATAATGCTGAGGATAGTGTGAACGACTCCGGAGAATACTACATTATGGAGGTTATTCTGAACGACGACGGCGAAGAAGAGCTTGCCGAGCTTGATGACGAGGACCTTCTTGACAGACTTGCACAGCAGTTTGAAGAAAGATTTGCAAGTATGTTTGATGATGAGGACGAATAAAATTAAAAATTTTAATTTTTCGATATTAACTTAATAAACCCCCTGCCTGATTTGCGAATATGCGAAAATAACCCTACAACTTTTAAATCGGGAGCACGGACTCCATTGGCGGTGTTGAAGACCCTTTGATTCATCGGGGATCCTAAAGCCTGTGGGAGTGCACCCACCTGTCGTTTTGTAGGCAGGTTATATTTAAGCATTTACGGTCAGGCGGGGTATTTTTATATTTTTTGTGAGGTTACATATGAAAATTTCCGTGCTGGGATGCGGTCGCTGGGGTAGCTGTATCGCTTGGTATCTTGACAAAATAGGTCACAATGTTTTGTCGGGAGGACTTGAAGATGCCCCCGAATTTATTGCACTTAAAAATAACAGAAAAAATGACTATCTCTCCTACCCTGACTCTATTGAGGTTTCTTCCGACCTAAAATATTCTGTTGAAAGAGCAGAGGTTATTGTAATATCAATAAGCTGTCAGCATCTCAGAGAATATATGACTGACATTTCAAAGTATAGTCTTGATGGAAAAACCATTGTGCTTTGTATGAAGGGCATTGAGGAAAGCACAGGTAAAAGGCTTACTGAAGTTGTTTCTGACTTTATTGACAAGGACAAGACCGATGTTGCAGTTTGGGTTGGCCCCGGACATCCACAGGACTATGTTAAGGGTATTCCCAACTGTATGGTTATTGACAGCGAAAAGGACAGCGTTAAGGAAAGGCTTGTCAGTGAGTTTAACAGCGACTTAATCCGTTTTTACATAGGAACTGACCTTGTCGGCTCGGAAATCGGAGCCGCCGCTAAAAATGTTATCGGCATTTGTGCCGGTATGCTTGACGGTATGGGTTACACCAGCCTGAAGGGTGCTTTGATGGCAAGAGCGCCCAGGGAAATTGCAAGATTCATCAAAGTTATGGGTGGTAACGAAATGAGCGCTTACGGACTATGCCACCTTGGCGACTATGAGGCAACGCTGTTCTCAAAATGGAGCCACAACAGAATGTTTGGCGAAAAATTCGTACAGGGTGACAAGTTTGAAAAGCTTGCCGAAGGTGTTATGACAACCAAGGCAATTTACAAAATCGCAAAGAAAAAAGGCATTGAAATGCCTATTGTAACACAGCTTTACGAGGTGCTTTTCGAGGGTAAAGACCTGAAACCTGCTTTAAGTGCCCTGTTTAACAGAAATGTAAGGCAAGAATTTTAATGAAGTAATACTAATACCTAATAAAAAGCAGGCAATCTTTGCGGTCTAATTTCCAGAGTACTGCGTTGTCGTCCTTGCAAGGCGTCAGCCTTGCGGCGTCCTCCGCCTTGTCCTCTGAAAATTATCCTCTCAAATATAAGCCTACTTTTTATCAGGAATTAGTATAAAGGACCGGAATTCCGGTCCTTTTTTGATGAATAATTTAGCTAAACAGAAAAGATAGATTTTGTGTTAAACAGTTTTTTATATTTTTTTATCTGCTTTTTTGGTACTGTAAACTCTGCGTTTGGATTTATCTTTCCAAAGGCATTCTTGCCAACGGAAATAATCTTTGCGGAATTAACCTTAATTTTTGCAAGACTTTTGTCCTTGTAAAATACTGATTTGCCTATTTTCTCTACATTCTTGGTTATGGTAATAGCTTTCAGAGAACTACAGTTATTAAATGCAGATGTTCCTATAGATTTCAGCTTACTGCCTAACTTTACTTTTGTAAGAGATGAACAATTTTTGAAGGCATATGTTCCAACAGAGTTTAGTGTTCCTGTGGTGAGATTACTTAGTTTTTTGCAGTTTTCAAAATTCCCTTTGAAATACTTATTCTTCTTTTTAAATGAAGTCCACCTCACCGAATCTAAAGACTTAACATTTGGCAGATAAGCGTCGGTCAGATTTTTACAACCATAAAAAGCAGATGAACCTATTGAAGTTGCATTTGGGATAGATATACTTTTCAGACTGCTACAACCATAAAAAGCCCTTGCTCCAACCACCTTAACCTGCGGTATTGAAATTGATTTCAGGCTTGAACAGCCTTGGAATGTTCCATAATATTTGTCACCATAATAGTCAATATAGTAGTCGTAGTCATTATAGTAATCGTATATATTAGGAGGCGAATCCCCTTCTCTCACATTATCCTCTGTCCACTTTGCCATAAGGAGCTTTTCTACCTTTGGCAAGGATATTTTTTCAAGGCTTGAACAATTTGCAAAGGCACCTGAACCAAGCTCTGTAACTTTTGAAAGGTTATTGTTGCTGTTGATTTTCTTTAATTTTTTGCAGTTAAAGAATGTGTTAGCGCCAATTTTGGTTACTTTAGGTATGTTTACACTTTCCAGACTTTCACAGTTGTAAAAAGTACCCTCGTATGCCGCTGTTTTAAGCATTGTCTTTGAACTATACAAGGACTGAACTTTTGGCAGGGAAATCTTTTTCAGGCTTTGACAATTGTAAAAAGCTGACGCACCTATCTCGGTAACATTGGAAAGGGTATTGTTACTATTAATTGTTTTAAGATTTAAACAACCGTAAAAGGTCCTTGCTCCGATTTTTTCTGCCTTTGGTATATTTACAGTTGTAAGCTCATTGCAATAATTAAAAGCACCTACATTAAATGTATCAGGAAGATTTCTTGGCCAATCATCATGCTCATCAATATTTAAATAAGGATGGCAAATATTATTCGATAAATCTACTGCATTGGGGAAGGAAACACTTTTTAGTTTTGGGCAATCGTAAAAGGCGCCGCCGTCTATTTGCTCAACATTTTTTCCGTAAATCGTGGTGAGATTTTTACTCTTTATAAATGCAAATCGTCCTATTTTTTTCAAGCTATCGGGAAGTACAACACTGCTAATACTTCCTAAAAACATACAACTGAAAGGCTCAAGCTCTGTTATACCCTCACCTATAATAAGAGTAGTGCCATTTTGGGTAATTTCATATAGATTCAGTTTCTCATAGTCTGCATCAGAAATATCATCAGTAGGATATGTTTTTAAATGTGGATTATATCCATATCTGTAACACTTAAATTCACTCCAATGGTCTTCATATTTATCATCCCAGTTACTTAAATCCATACCGGCGGGCAAAACTCCTGTACCCTCAAGCTTTGCAACCTTTGTTTCCCTGTTGTATATCAGTTTTATATTACCATCGGTATTCGACAAGACACGCTCGTAAACAGTATCATTGGGATTATAGTAAGCATTGAAGCTGACAACACAGGTTGAGAGCATTAAAATACATAGAAATAAAGATATTAACCTTTTCATAGTTATGCTCCTTTCAACAATTAGCAAATATCATTACACATTGCACAAGTAATACTTTTTTAGTTATATTATAGAATTTTTTATTTATAATGTCAACAATTGAAATACAGACTAAAAATAACTTTTATATTAATAAGGCTCTGTGCTGACAGATAACTGTTGCACAGAGCCTGTTTTTTTATCAATGCCTGATCAGGCAAGGCCTCTTTTTGACAAAACTCTCTTTTCCATTACGGAGAATATACATTTATCTATTATTATTCCCACAAGTATGATGATTATCATAACAAGGGCTACCTGATTGATGTCTGCAAGGTCACGACCCATAATCAGGGTTTGTCCCAGGCTTATGGAGGTTGTCATTACTTCACCTGCCATCAATGCTCGCCAGGCAAATGACCAGCCTTGCTTTAGACCGGAAATAAGCTCCGGAAGTGCTGCAGGAAATACGACATATGAATACATCTGCCTTTTTGTAGCCCCCATTGTCAAAGCGGCTTTGTAGTAGATTGGCTGAATATTTTTAATTGCGTTATCAACCGATATTGATATGCTGAAGGCTGAACCCATTACCACAACAAAAATAATTGCCTGTGTAGAAAGACCAAACCAAAGTATTGAGAATGGTACCCAGCATACGCTTGGCAATGTTTGAATACCTAAGATGATAGGCTTGAGATTTTTTTGAAGATAGCCAAAGTGGTTAATCAAAAATCCTATTGCAACACCTATGAGAACCGCTATGGCAAAACCTGCAATTCCCCTTAACAGGGAAAGTCCTGTTGCCTGAAAGATTGAACCGTCCTCGCAAAGCTCAATAAAACGATTTACCACTCCAACTGGGGATGGAACAGAATATGACTTACACAGGTGTAATATATCAACGCATAAATAGTAACCGCCCTGCCAAAACGCAAGAAGAATTACAACAAAAATAATAATACCCAAAACCTTAACTCCTTACTTCACCAAGTATTCGCTTTCTAAGTTCAACAAATTCATTTGAGTAAATCTCCCTTGGTCGTGGCAGATTTACATCAATAATATCAGAAACACCGTTTTTCCTTGGGGACAACACCACCACTCTGTCGGCAAGATATATAGCCTCTTCAACGCTGTGGGTTATGAACAGCACAGTCTTTTTTGTTTCCATCCATATCTTTTGCAGTTCTTCTCTTAATCGGTTTGAGGTCTGCTTATCAAGTGCCGAAAACGGCTCGTCCATCAGCAAAATTTTGGAGTTTATTGTGAGCGCTCTTGCCAGTGCTGTACGCTGACGCATTCCGCCTGAAAGCTGATGAATACAGTAATCCTTGTACTCAGTAAGATGCACCATATCAAGGTAGTGAAGTGCCCTTTCCTCTTGTTCCTTTTTAGGTATGCCCTCGAGCTTCATTCCGAATTTTACATTGTCAATGACAGACAACCAAGGGTAAAGTCCATGCTCCTGAAACATAACAGTCCTTTCTGCTGACGGTGACTTAACCTCTTTCCCGTCAAGATAAATGTGACCTTCAGTTGGCATTTCAAGTCCTGCCGCAAGGTTTAGCAGGGTGCTTTTACCGCATCCTGACTCACCTACTATGCAGACAAATTCGCCCGGCTCTATTGTAAGGTCAATATTTTTAAGTATAGCGTTCTCTGAAGTATCAAACCTTTTGCTGACTCCCTTAAAAGTTAAACCCATAAAAACCTCCGAATTATTTTGTAAACAGGCTGTCCTGTGAAGGAATTTCCTTGATGAAATCCTGCTCTTTGCTTATCTTTGCAAAATCCATAATAGAGTCCTTATTCAGTTCGGTGCTTACACCGATTCTTGTGAATGCCTTGCTGATAATATCCTCACCTAAGGACTTACCTGTGGATTTCTTTAGCTCGGTGTTAATTTTTTTCAGGCATTCGTCCTTGTCAGTTGTAATTGTTTCAGTTGCAATATTATGTTGCTCAAGGAACTTTTCTACAATATCGGGATGTTCCTTTTTGAACTCGTTTCTCACCACAACTACGGCAACATCGTAATCTCCTGAATAGTATATCTCATCATAATCCAAAACAAGCTCTGCACCCTTTCCAAGAAGAGTTGCACCCCATGGCTCGGGAACGATTGCAGCGTCTATGTCGCCACGCTCCATAAGGTTTTCTACATCGGAGTTCTGAACTGCTGTTACATTTACATTGCCACCCTCTGTAATAGGCTTTAAGCCATTTTCGCTCAACAGATTAAGCAGGCACAAGTGCTGTGTGTTGCCGATTTGCGGTACTGAAACGGTCTTGTTTGCAAGGTCCTTTGCTGACTTTATATCACTACCTTTTTTCTTTACGAGGATAGCACCGCCCTTTGTGGCACTTGAGATAATCGAAATATCGCCACTTGACTTTACATTTGCAGTTACAGCCGGAACAGGTCCTATGTAACCGATGTCAATATCTCCTGCAAACAGAGCTTCGACCTCGGCAGGGCCGGCATTGAAGGCAGTCCACTTTACTTCTATATCGTTACCCAGAGATTTTTCTAAAGAGCCGTCTGACTTCATTAAAAGTGCCTGTGCGTGGGTTACATTGTTAAAGTAACCTATATTTACTGTATTTTCATCCTCACCGCAACCAACAAAGGCTACTGATGATAATGATAACAGCAGAACAAGTATCAGGTATTTTATACTTTTGAATTTAATTTTCTTTAACATAAAAATACACCTTCTTTTCTTTACTGTTTAAATTATAAATTATCAAATATAAATAATAAACAGGTAATTATGCAAACGATTTCACTTGTATTTTTCTATATTTATGATATAATTTTCTTACAGTGAATTACTATTTTAAATATAATTTGCAATCGTTTTCAAGGAGTATTATATGTCGTTAAAGGATATTGCTAAAGAAGCAGGAACATCTGTTTCTACTGTTTCAAGGGTGCTTAACAATCCTCATCACTCTTGTAACAATTCGGGACTTGAGGAAAAAATATGGGAAATTGCGAAAAAGCAAAAATACACCCCAAACATAAATGCCAAAAATCTAAAGTGCGGTGCTACCAATGTGGAAAAACACTATACAATAGATATATTCCTAACAAGGTTTAGTTCTCTTGATGAAGATCCGTTTTTCAAGGAGGTTTATCTTTACTTAAAGGATGAGATTTTGGAGCAGGGGTGCATTTTGGGAGAAATTCTAAATTATCTCGATATTATTTCTTTAACAGAAAAAAGCGTTTCAAAGGTTCCATTTAAATCCTTTGATGAGGTTGTGTCCATCAAGCAAAAGCAACCTCTGTCTACTATTGAGCACAAAAAGGATAGCGGATTGATTATCCTGGGAAAATGCCCCACAGAACTCATACAAACACTTAAAAAGCGATACTCATACATTGTGGGCATTGACAGAAACCCAACAAACTTTGAGTATGACGAGGTGATTTGTAACGGTATGTCTGCCGCTGAAATGGCTGTTGAATATCTTATTTCCCTGGGGCACAGAAATATTGCATACATTGGTGACTGTACCTACGAAACAAGGTACATTGGGTATTATCAAGCCCTGTTTAACCACAAAATTCCCTTAAATCACTCAAATATATACCCCTCAAACCAGACTAAAAAGGACGGGTATAAAATTATGAAGAGTATTTTGGAAAAAGATGTGCTTCCAAGTGCTATTTTCTGTGCAAATGACATTACCGCTGTGGGAGTTTTAGAGGCAATAAAGAGCAGTAGAAAAAAATACTATCCCTCCGTTGTTTCTATTGATAACATCAAGGAATCAGAGCAGACTGACCCTATGCTGACAACTATTGATATTCCTAAAAAGGAGACAGGACACCTTGCACTGACACTTTTGCTTGACCAAATTAAGGGTAAGCACAAGAACAATGTGCGTGTTGAGTTGCCTTGCAAATTGATTGTAAGGTCAAGCTGTTACAGTAAAATATAAGAGTGAATTTCAAAAAAATGCTAAAATTACAGCCCTGCTGAACCGGTCAGCAGGGCTTTTGAGAATTTATTGGATTTTTAATTGGTTCCTCGGAATGACTGTGGTTTATCGTTCAGACTCATACTATAAAATCTAAAGACATACCAAGATATATTGACTACTTTTTCGCTCCCTCAGTCGGCTTTGCCGACAGCTCCCTCATCCGATGGAGCCTTTGTGCTATTTCCTTAGTTTATTCTTACAAGGGATGCATCTTCTTTACGATATGTATCTGTTTTTTTATCATAAACAAGTGTACCTTCTGTCACATTAAGGAATAAATCATCATCAACGGAATCTGCTATTAAAATATCACATTTCACTTAAAAAAATCCGCCGGAGATTATCCGACGGATTTGATTTTATATTTGGTAAATTAGTACATACCGCCCATATCAGGAGCAGGTGCTGCCGGTGGTGTTGGTTCCTTTATGTCGCTTACAAGTGACTCTGTTGTGAGAACCATTGCGGCTACTGAGGATGCATTTTGAAGTGCGCTTCTTGTAACCTTGGTTGGGTCAACAATGCCTTCCTTCATCATATCCATATATTCACCGGTGAGTGCGTTGTAGCCATAGTTTACTTCGCCCTTGGCTACAATGTTGTTAAGGATTACAGAACCCTCAACACCTGCGTTTGCTGCAATCTGGCGAACAGGCTCTTCAAGTGCTTTGAGAACAATCTTGATACCTGTCAGCTCGTCACCCTCTGCCTCTTCTGCAAGGGCTGAAACTGCCGGAATTGTGTTTACAAGAGCTGTACCGCCGCCTGCAACGATACCCTCTTCAACAGCTGCCTTTGTTGCTGCAAGGGCGTCCTCAATGCGGAGCTTCTTTTCCTTCATTTCGATTTCTGTTGCGGCGCCAACCTTGATAACTGCTACACCGCCTGCAAGCTTTGCAAGTCTTTCCTGTAGCTTTTCCTTGTCAAAGTCGGATGTTGTTGTTTCAATCTGTGAACGAATCTGGTTAACTCTGTCCTTGATTGCCTGTGGGTCGCCTGCACCGTCAACAATGATTGTGTTTTCCTTGTCAACCTTAACCTGACGAGCTGTGCCAAGTTGGTCGATTGTGCAGTCCTTTAATTCAAGACCAAGGTCGGATGTGATTACCTGACCGCCTGTAAGGGTTGCAATATCCTGGAGCATTTCTTTTCTTCTGTCGCCAAAGCCGGGAGCCTTGACTGCAACACAAGTGAATGTGCCACGGAGCTTGTTGAGAACCAGAGTTGTGAGAGCCTCGCCCTCTACATCCTCGGCAATGATAAGGGGCTTTCTGCCTGACTGAACAATTTGTTCAAGAAGTGGGAGAATTTCCTGTGTTGTGGAAATCTTTTTATCTGTAATGAGGATAAGGCAGTCGTCAAGCTCTGCAACCATCTTGTCTGTATCTGTTACCATATAAGGTGCGATGTAGCCTCTGTCGAACATCATACCCTCAACAACCTCGGAATATGTTTCGGCTGTTTTGGACTCCTCAACTGTGATAACACCGTCTGTGGAAACCTTTTCCATTGCCTCTGCAATAAGGTTACCAATGAATGGGTCAGCGGAAGAAATTGTTGCAACTCTTGCAATATCCTCTGTGCCTGCAACCTCTTTGGAATTTTCCTTTAATGTTTCAACAGCCTTGTCAACTGCCTTTTTGATACCGTTTTTAAGCACCATTGGGTTTGCGCCAGCTGTAACATTCTTCATACCCTCACGGATAAGAGCCTGTGCAAGAAGAGTTGCTGTTGTTGTACCGTCACCGGCAACATCATTTGTCTTTGTGGAAACTTCCTTTACAAGCTGTGCACCCATATTCTCGAATGGGTCGTCAAGCTCGATTTCCTTTGCGATTGTAACACCGTCGTTTGTGATGAGTGGTGCGCCAAACTTTTTGTCAAGAACTACATTTCTGCCCTTTGGGCCAAGTGTGATTTTTACTGTGTCGGCGAGCTGGTCAATACCGGACATTAGAGCCTTTCTTGCGTCTTCGCCATAAAGCATTTGCTTTGCCATTTCAAATTACCTCTTTTCTTATTCAACTATTGCGAGAATATCTGACTGAGAAACGATTGTGTACTCTTCCCCGTCAAGCTTGATTTCTGTACCGCTGTACTTGGAGGTAACAACCTTGTCGCCCTCTTTTACAGTCATTTCTACCTTTTCACCGTCTACTACACCGCCGGGACCTACTGCAACTACTGTTGCAAAGGATGGCTTTTCCTGTGCAGATGCTGAAAGTACAATGCCGGAAGCAGTTGTTTGCTCTGCCTCTTCAATTTTGACAACTACCTTGTCAGCTAATGGTTTAATAGTCATAATATTTTTCCTCCTTCGAGTGTGATTGTAGTAATTAGCACTCTCTTTCTTCGAGTGCTAATGTTATTGTAGCACTAACTTATATGCTCGTCAAGTATAATTTTGAAAAATTTTCAAATTATTATTACGTTATCTTGAAAAGCTGAAAAATAATATACATTTTACTTTTTGAAGTACATAAATGCCTGGCATTTTAGCATACCGTTGTAAAGTTTTCTCCGTTTATCCGCTTTTCTGCCAAAGATTTTTTCAAATTCATCGTCAGGAGATATTATAGTATAACTCCAACCGTCTTTTTTGGCGAATTTTTGCCCCATAATTTTATAAAGCTCACGAGCCTTGTCAATGTCAAGTAATCTTTCGCCGTAAGGCGGATTTGTAATTACTGTACCACGGGGGAAATCGCCTGAAAAATCCTTAATATTCCTTTGCTCAAAAGTGATTCTGTCACCTACCCCTGCTTTGTAGGCATTTTCTCTTGCTATGTTCAGGGCATCTCTGTCAATGTCGTAACCAAAGGCTTTAAAGTCGCAATCCTTGTTGATTTGAGATTTGGCTCTCTGTCTTTCCTCTTCCCAAACTTCATTTGGAATTTGGCTCCAGTTTTCGGATACAAAACCTCTGTTAAGTCCCGGTGCAATATTTAAAGCCTTTAATGCACTTTCAATTAGGATTGTACCGCTGCCGCACATTGGGTCGATTACTGTGTGGTTTTTTCTGACCCTCGAAAGATCGGAAAGTACTGCCGCCAAGGTTTCTTTGATTGGGGCATCGTTGGAATTTTCTCTGTAACCTCTTTTGTACAGCCCCACACCTGTTGTGTCTATCATTATGGACACCTTATCCTTTAATATCAAAAACTGAATTTGATGGAGTTCTCCGTCCTCAGGGAGCCAATCGTTTCCGTAGGCATTGGACAGGGATTTTGCCACTGATTTTTTGATGATTTTTTGACAATCGGGTACAGACATAAGCTGACTGGAAAGACAGGTGCCTTTTACGGGAAATTTATCTTTTTCGTCAAGGTAATCTGACCAATTAATCCTTGAAACACCGTCAAAAAGTTGCTGAAAGCTTTTTGCGTTGAAGGTGTCAAGGAGAATTAATATTCTCTCGGCATATCGTGAGCAGATATTCGCCCTTGCAAGAATGTTGCTGTCGCCCTTAAATACTACTCTGCCGTTTTCGGCTGACACATCATTTGCGCCCATAAATTTTAGTTCATTCGCCACAAGTCCCTCTACTCCAAGGAGACAAGTGGAAACCATTGTAAATTCTTTCTTCATAAAAATCTCCAAAAAATATAGAGGCTTTTTGAGCCTCTATATCTCTAAATTATTTGAATATTTAACCTGTTTATACCTCAGGCTCAAGAAGTCCGTAGGTGTTGCCCTTACGCTTATACACAACATTTGTTTCGTTTGTTTCGGCATTGATGAATACAAAGAAATCGTGGTTAAGCATATTCATTTGGAGAATTGCCTCTTCAACTGAAATAGGCTTAACAGGGATTGTCTTGTAGCGAATGTCAAACTCTTCCTCGTCCTCAATATCCTCGTCAGGGAGAATTGCTGTAAAGTCAGCTGTGTTGTCCCTTAGACGGCGGGATAGACGGGTTTTGTTTTTGCGTAATTGTCTGCCAAGAATGTCAACAACCTTGTCAAGAGCATCGTTCATTTCGTCCTGTGTGTCCTCTGCTCTGTAAATCATACCGTTGTCGCTTACTGTAACTTCAACTGTCTGACGATTTTTGTAAAGTGTAACAACAACAGAGGCTGTTGCATCCTCTGAAAAAATCTTATTAAACTTGGAAAGCTTTTTTTCGCAAAGTTCTTTAAAATTGTCCTTTAGGTTTACTTTTCTGGCTGTGTAGGCTATTTTCATTAAAATTCCTCCAGTATTTATTTATTACGGCCACCCCTGCGGGAATAACCGCGACTTTCGTTCCCACGCTTCAAATCGGACATTTTGTCCTCAGAAGTCTTTTTAAACCTGCTCATCATATCCTCAAAGGAGCTACTGTCGTTTTTGCTGTCCTCCCACTGGAAATCTCCGGGAGAAGTTACCTTTGGTGCAGGTACATATGGTTTGCGAGGTCTTTTTTGCTTTGGCTTTGGTGCAGGTTTTTCGAGATTCGCCTTGATTGAAAGAGAAATCTTTCCGTTATCTATGGAGATAACCTTTACTGTTACTTCATCCCCAACCTTAATTGCATCGTTAATGTCGTTTACATATTCGTGAGAAATTTCCGAAATATGCACCATTCCTGATTTATCGTCAGGCAAAGCAACAAAAGCACCAAACTTCATTACTCCTGTTACATTACCTTTTACTACGCTTCCTACTTCCAAAGCCATATTCTACCCCTTGTTCCCATTTCCATCAGTCGCCTGATATATTTACAAATACTCTTTCTCCGGCGTGAAGATAACCATCTTCCTTTGCCTTTTTTTCTATATATTCCTCGTTGTCCTTGTCGGACAGGTTATATATATCTGTTAATTCATCGTTTTTTATTTCTTGTACAGAAATTTTGTTGTTAAGTGCATCAAGTTCAGACTGCTTTTTATCAATTTGATAAAATTGAGATATCAGCATATAAGCCGCATATAATGCAAAAATCACAACCGCAGTAATTAAAAGAAAACGATATTTTGTCTTTTTCTTTACAGGTGTAACTTCCTTAACAACATTTTCGCTGTCAGAAATCACCACATTCTCAGCACTTATATTGTTCTTTTTTCTCATTCTTACAACCTTTTTTAAAAAATACAAATCTGTTTATAATTCTTTTTATTATTACACCTAAATTATACACTAAAAACGCAAAAGATTTCAATAGTTTTGTTAGAACTTTTTTGAAAAAAACATAAATTTTTTGAATAATTACACTAAATATTGAAAATATCTTAATAAAAAGTACAAGAGATAGTTTGCCTACGGTAAATCTTAGGGTTAATGCACTTATTGCCATACCAACAAGCATATAAATCCTCGGTTTGCCGAAATTGTAGGCAAGTGAAAATATGAATACTATGACAGAACAGAGAACCATAAACAATATGTCAAGTAAAATGATGACATATTTATGGCTTTTGAAAACATACCTTAAAAATCGGTTTATGTCGTAGATTTCGTATATAAACGCTCCCCACAGTAAGGATATTAAGAATACTGTGGGGTGAAATGTTTGATATAGCTCCATTATCTTAACAGCCTTTTGATAAAGCCTTTGTCGGTAGTTTCCTTTATGTATTGCAGGGAATTTACCTTTCCGTCAACATTCACCTCTCCGCTTTCAAGGTTTAGCTTGTTAACATGAAGTGACTCTCCTTTGATAACAAGGGATGAGCTTTCAAGGGTAAGCACAACGCTTTCCTCTGTGAACGCATTCACATCCTTTACACCTGTTACCGAAAGTTCTTTCCTATCCTTTAGAGTAATTTGATTTTCAGGCATAACAATCCCCCATATAGTTTATCTTATACAGTAAATTATATGGGAGAAAATGCTAATTATGATATTGGTTTGTACAGAGTAGTTGCGTCCTCCTTACGGACTGTTTCCTTTACGGAAACAACCTCTACCGACACTGTTCTTTCTCCAAGGGTGATGTCGATTCTGTCGCCCTCTTTGACTTTTGTTGAGGCTCTGGCTACATTTCCGTTAACAGATACCTTGCCTGCATCACAAGCCTCGTTAGCAACAGTTCTGCGTTTGATAATTCTGCTTACCTTTAAATACTTATCTAATCTCATAAAAACTAAAAACTCCAAAAAGTAAAAGGCTGACAAAAAGTCAGCCAAAATTACTAATAAACAATGATTAAATCCTTGGTGCATATTGCAACCAAAGGTCTATTCCGTTTTCCTAAAATTACTGGTTAACAGTGTTCTTAAATTCTTTACCGGCCTTGAATGCAGGAACCTTAGAAGCAGGGATCTCAATCTTGTTACCTGTTCTTGGGTCACAACCCATTCTTGCATTTCTCTGGCGCTGTTCAAATGTACCAAAGCCTACAATCTGAATCTTGTCGCCTGCAGCAACAGTTTCAACGATTGTATCGATAGTAGCTGTGAGTGCTGCCTCAGCATCTTTCTTTGTAAGACCGCTCTTCTCTGCGATAGCAGCAATTAATTCTGTCTTTTTCATTTTTATTTTCCTCCGTAAAAATAATACATTATTTTACTTCATCCCACAAGGAATCAAGTAAGGATAGCGGTGCTGATTCCATAGCAATACCACGCTCTTTCGCCAAAGCTTCAACCATTCTGAAACGATTTGTGAATTTGTCACAGGCGTGATAAAGTGCTTCTTCTGAATCCACCTTTAAAAATCTTGAAACATTTACCACAGAAAAGAGTAAATCTCCAAGTTCTTCTTCCATACCTTTTTTGTCGCCGTCTTCAATAGCTTTCTTAAGTTCCTGAGTTTCTTCTTCCACCTTTTGAAGTGCTCCGCTTACATCGGGCCAGTCAAAACCGACCTTGGCTGCTTTCTTCTGAAGTTTTTCACTTCTCATAAGAGATGGCAGGGATTTAGAAACACTATCCATTGCATCTGACTGAGTCTTTTGCGACTTAGTCTGCATTTTTATCTTATCCCAATTTGATAAAACTTCATCAGTTGTGTCAGCCTTGACATCAGCAAAGATATGGGGATGTCTGACAATCAGCTTTTTACATATACCGTCGCAAACATCATTTATATCAAAGCTACCTACTTCGCTTTCCATCTCTGAATGGAAAACAACCTGCAAAAGAACATCGCCAAGCTCTTCCTTGAGGAGTTCCCTGTCTTCGGTGTCGATAGCCTCAATTACCTCATAAGTTTCTTCAATAAAATTTTGCCTTATTGATTTATGGGTTTGCTCTCTGTCCCAAGGGCAACCTCCGGGGGCTCTCAACATCTTCATAATTTGTAATAAATCTTCAAAACCGTACTTTGGCTTTTTCTGAAAATCCAATGCTCTTCCCCCTTTGATTTGTTTATTGCGTAAAACAACAAATATATTTTACTTCATAATTTTGAATTTTGCAAGTATTTTTCCCATTTTTTCGTTTTTTGTGAGGGTTTCAAGGTCATTTTTATCAAAAGTCTTGAGAATTAATATGAAAACAGCATAAATAATTCCAGCAAAGAAAATTGAAACAAATGTTGCAAGATATATATTCACCATATCCCTTAGGAAATAGTAGGAAAAATATGCTGTAGCACCGCAAATTATACCGCTTATAAGTGGTTTAATAAGGGCGTTTCTAAAGTTTGGTCTTATTCCTGTTGTCTTGACAAGAATGTACATTGCAATTACGCACACAATCAAAAATCCTACAAGCGTACCTGTGGCGGCTCCTCTGATGTTAACATTTACATTTGTAACAAGTGCAAAGTTCATAACAATTTTTACAACAACTGCTATTGAGTAAAGCATAACAGGTGTACTTACCTTGCCAACGCCTTGTAGCATTGAGCATATTGGTGTTATGCCCGCCATAAACAGAACTGCAAAGCCCATTATCTTCAAACATTCTGCACCTACAATGGCAACATCTCCGCCGTAGGTGATTTGCATAATCGGTTCAGCCAAAACTGAAAGACCTATTCCGCAAGGGAATGTTACAAGGCAGGTAAGCTTTAGAACTCGGTTAATGGCTGTTTTCAGCATTTCCTTGTCGCCCTTTGCATAGGCACTTGTAACCATTGGCATAGCTGTTGTGCCGAAAGCCTGTGTAATAACTGTGACAAGCTGCATTACAGTTAACGCTGCACCGTAGCATCCCCACAGCTTTGTTTGTATTGTTCCGTCTAAGACTGCATCCGCATACATTGGGTATTGGGTTGCAAGGGCTGAACCGTTGCTTACTGACATATCCGCAATAACACGCTGGATTATCATACCGTCAATGCTACCGCTGACATTCATAACAAGGGCACCAAGACCGATTGGAATTGCTGTTCTTATGAGAACACGAAAAGTTTCGTTCTTTGACCTTGCGTCAACTGAGGAATTAAGTTGTTCCTGAGTTATTCCTCCGCCCATTCTCTTGTACTTTAGGAAAAGGTAGCAAAAGCTAAGGAGAGTACCTACTGTAATGCCAAGTACTGCACCTGAAACGGAGTAGCCCACAAGGGTGTAGATAGCGTCTTTTTGGCTTGAAAAGGTCATTCCGAAAATTGTTCCGTCAGCTTCATAACTGTCAAGGCCAAACTTCATAATGAGATATGCAAAGGTTAGTCCAAAGGCAAGCTTTGACGCGCCCTCAATAATTTCTGATACAGAGGTTGGAGTCATATTCCTCATACCCTCAAAATATCCTCTGTAAATAGAAACAAGACAACCAAAGAATATGGTTGGTGAAAGGCATATCATTGATGGCAGTGCATATGGAGAATCTATAATTTTGATATAGAAAAAGCTGCCGCCGAACATAAGGAGTGAGCAGACAATGCCCATTATTACGAAGAAAGGAATAGACACCTTGTGTATTCTTCTAATATCCTTATACCTTTTTTGTGCGTTACTTTCGGAAATCATCCTTGATACTGCAATGGGCAGACCTGCTGTTGCAATAGTGAAAAGCGGTACATAGATTTCGTAGGCATTGTTAAAAAGACCTGTACCAAAGGATGCAAGTTCAGAACCGAAAAGTCCGTAAACTCTGGTTAAAGCCACCTTGTATAT
Source organism: Ruminococcus sp. (assembly GCA_022779485.1). Lineage (GTDB taxonomy): Bacteria > Bacillota > Clostridia > Oscillospirales > Acutalibacteraceae > Ruminococcoides. The sequence goes on along the minus strand of JALFTC010000048.1, from coordinate 13,594 downwards.
CATACCGCAAAGCTTAACGATGATAAGTGCAAGGGACATTATCATTGCACCCTTGACAAAGGTTTGACCTTGAATGCTTTGGTTTTTGTTTTTATTTTTCGCCAAATCAATCACCTTACAGATAAAAAAGGCGGTTTCCCGCCTTTTAATATGAAAATTTAATGATTATTCCTGCATACCTGCATCCTCGTCGGAGTCGCTCTTAACAACAACTTCCTTGAAAGGATCTTCCACAACAACTTCTTCCTCGTCATCAATAGCGTCGTCCTCAGGTACAAAAGGGTCTTGCTCAATTTTGGCTCCGCACTTGTTGCAGAAAAGGCTGTCTTTGTCAAGCTCTGCCTTACAGGAAGGGCAAATAATCTTGTGTCTTGCGGCTGTGATGTACTCATTTGTTGTTTGAAGCTGAGCCTTCAGTTCATCAATCTCCTTAATGAGTAATTCAATAGACATGCTGTCTTCTACGCCGATTTTACTGCAAGCATATACCTCTTCACCAAGAGTCTGGTATTTTTTACGAATCTCGTTTGAAAGTCCTGAAGCAGTAAATTTCAGCTTTGAATAATCAACTATACTATTTGTCTTTTTAGAAACGGTGCTTGCCGCTGACTTAACATTTACCATAACATCATCTAATATTCCCATTCTGAAAAACCCCTTTCAAAATTTTATATATTATAGCATTTATTATTAAAACTTTCAACCTTATTTCGTAAGTTCTGTAAAAAATTTATCGGCATTTTCCTTGCGTCTTGCAATCTCATCAAACTTGTCAATATATTCATATGGAAATTTGTAGTTAAAAATGCGTTGCAAATCATTCTTTTTGTGATTTTTCAGCTTTGTTACTGCACCTGCACCGCAGGCGAGGATTGAGTGGGTTTCGTCCATAATGAAAACATTGTAAAGTCCCTCGTGACCCGGCTTTGACCAGCCTACATTTTCGTAATTCCCCACCATTCTGCTTTGGCGGTAGAGGTAATAGGGTATGTAGCCCTTTTCTGTCAGCCTTTTTTCGGCATAACGGAGCATTTTTCCTGTTCTCTCTGCGTCTTCCCTGCTTGTTGTCAGACCGTTTTCGGTGTAGTCGGCACTTCTTTTGATTGACAAGGTATGGACTGTGATATTGTTCACATCAAGGTCAATTATCTTGTCAAGGCTGTTTGCAAAGCTTTCAAAGGTGTCGTCGGGAAGTCCTGCAATCAGGTCGGAATTTACCGCGTCAAAATTAAAGTCACTTGCTGTTTTAAAGGCTTTTAATGTGTCTTCCGTTGTATGCTTTCTACCTATTGAACTTAGTACATTGTCGTTAAGGGTTTGTGGGTTTATGCTAATTCTTGTCACTCCCCCTGACTTTAGCTCCTTAAGTTTTTCCGGAGTTATTGTGTCCGGTCTGCCTGCCTCAACGGTAAACTCCCTACACTTTGCCATATCAAATGAACTGTTTATTGTATTTATTAGTTTCTTTAGCTGACTTGGGTTTAGTGTTGTGGGTGTGCCACCGCCGATATATACGGTTTCCAGCTTTAGGGAATGTTTTTTTGCGATTTCTCCTGTTAAGGAAATTTCCTTACACAGCAAGTTAACATAAGGCTCTATAAGGTGCTTTGTCCTTTCCACAGACTGGGAAACAAAACTGCAATAGCTACACCTTGACGGACAAAACGGTATTGAAACATAGAGAGAAAAAGAATTTTCTTTTGAAGAATTAAGAATTTTCCTCTCATATTTTTCCGTTGTTGTGGCAAGGGCAAGTTTCTCCTCCGTTACATAGTAGTAATTTTTGAAGTAATTTTGGGCGAAATCCTCACCATTTTCCAGCATTAGGGAACGAAGATATTTTACAGGGCGAACTCCCGTAATCATACCCCAAGGCATTGTTATGCCTGTGTAATCGGTTAAAATCTTGAAAAGAAGTGAGCAAATTATCTGTTCATCGGCTTTATCATCACCTGTTTTATCCCCTGCCAGCGTCTTTTTATACTGTGAAAATACTGCTGTGACGGTTATTTTATCGTCAACAGTTGTAAGGATATATTCTCCCTCGCTTAGTGCTTTATTGCCCTTGATTACTTCAAGCTTTTCGTATGGAAAAAACAGCCTTGCTATATTTTCTATTTCGTAATGAAAGGGATGGTTATCAATAAATATCTTCATAGCTTGTGTTCATATATGGATTATATTTTTTCTCGTGGGAAAGGGTTGTGCTTTCCATATGACCGGGGTAAATGTTGTATTCTCCCTCAAGAGATGCAATTTTAAGAAGGCTTTTTATCATTGAGGCGGGAGATGAGTCGGGGAAATCTGTTCTTCCGCAGGACTCGCAAAACAGGGTATCCCCTGACATTATGTTTTGGTCAAAGATAAAGCAACCGCTTCCCATTGTGTGACCGGAGGTTTCCATATATTTAATTTTGGTATTTCCAAGATTAACAACCTCGCCGTCCTTTAGGGAATCGGCAGAAAAATGAGTAAACCTCCTGCTTGCAAACTTGTTTGAAAGGTTTAGGTCGTCATTTTCAAGGGATGGCAAGTCCTTTTCGCCGATATACACCTTTGCATTCGGGAACTCATTTAAGTAGGCAGAAACACCTGTGATGTGGTCAAAATGACCGTGAGTCAGCAGTATCATCTCAAGATTTCCACCGTTATGCTTGATGTAACCAACTGCCTCTTTGGAATATTCACCTGGGTCAACAATCGCCATTGCAGAAGTTTCAATATCCCTTATCACATATGAATTTGTAGGCATTATTCCAACCTGAAATGTTTTGATTTCTGTCATTTCATAATCTCCTCTGTGTCAAGAATTATTGTAACAGGTCCGTCATTAAGCAGACTTACCTTCATATCTGCACCAAACTCACCTTTTTCCACCGAAGTAACTCCTTGTTCCTTAAGTTTACTGCAAAAGTATTCATAAAGTTCATTTGCCTTATCGGGTTTTTCTGCTTTTATAAAGGATGGTCGCCTGCCGTGACTGCAGTCGGCATAAAGGGTGAAGTTAGAAATAACAAGAGCCTCTCCCCCTATGTCAAGTAGAGAAAGATTCATCTTGTCGTTTTCGTCGGAAAACACCCTTAGGTTTGCAACCTTTGAGGCTAAAAAATCCGCCTCTTTTTCTGTGTCACCCTGTTTTACTCCCAGCAAAACAAGAAAACCCTTGTCGCACTTTCCTTTAATTTCTTTATTAATTTCAACATTGGCAAAGGAAACCCTTTGTAAAACTACTCGCATAATTCACCTATATTCTTGTTACCGAAATTATACCGTTGATGTTGCCTAAGTGGGTCATAATGCCCTTTAGGTGGTCAATTCCGTTTGTATCTATTGTTGCTGTTACAACAGCATTTCCGTTTTTAGCCTCTCGTGAAGTAAGACTTCTGATGAAAATGTGCATTTGTGAAAGCTGAATTGTAACATCAGCCAAAAGGCCTGTACGGTCGGTTGCCACAATTTCAAGTGTACTTTGGAAACTGTCGTTAATTTTGCCAATCCACTTTGCCTTCACCCAGCGTTCAGGCTCGGCACAGGCAGAAATGTCCTTTGGTACATTAGGACAGGTTCTCTTGTGGATAGAAACACCGTAGCCCCTTGTGATAAATCCGATAATATCGTCACCGGGCAAAGGATTGCAACACTTTGAGAATTTTATAAGGCAGTCGTCCATACCCTCTATTTCAACACCGGAGGAAACCTTGTTATGCTTTTTTGCCGGCTCCTTTGGAGGAACGAACTCAACAACCTTTTCCTCGTACTTCTTTTGGTACTCTTCCTTTATTCTTGGGAGTATCTTCCAAATTTGTATTCCGCCGTAGCCTATTGCGGCATAAAGGTCGTCAATAGAGTTACAATGCTGTTTTTGGAGCATTTTGGGGAAAATATCGTTGGCGTCCTCCTCTGTCATATAAATACCGGATTTTTTAAGCTCTGCTTCAAGGGCAGCCTTGCCCTCAACAATATTTTCTTCCCTGCGTTCACGCTTAAACCACTGACGGATTTTTGTCCTTGCTTCACTGGTTTTTACAATATTGAGCCAATCCCTTTTGGGGCCTGTGCCCTCCTTTTGGGTGATAATCTCAATAATTTCTCCATTTTTCAGCTTGTAGTTAATTGGGACAATTCTTCTGTCTGCCTTGGCGCCAATCATTCTGTTGCCAACCTCGGTATGAATGGCATAGGCAAGGTCGATTACCGTTGAACCGCTTGGGAGGTTTATTAGGTCGCCCTTTGGGGTGAATACAAATACCTCTTCCTGACTAAGGTCGTTTTTGATATTTTTGATAATATCTGTAGAGTCCTCGGACTGAATTTGATTTTCAATCATTTTTCTCAGGGACTCTATCCTCTCCTTAAGTATGTCCTTGTCACTTTTTGTGGGGGAAAGTCCCAGCTTGTACTTCCAATGGGCGGCAATACCATACTCCGCTGTGTAGTGCATTTCCCATGTGCGGATTTGCACCTCAAAGGGTACACCCTCTTTGCCGATAACAGTTGTGTGAAGGGACTGATACATATTTTTCTTTGGGGTGCTGATGTAGTCCTTGAACCTGTTTGGCAAAGGCTGATAGATGTCGTGAATTACACCCAAAACATTGTAGCAGTCCAAAACGGAATCAACAATTATTCTTACCGCAAAAACATCATAGATTTGGTCCATTGTTTTGCCCTTCATAAAAGTTTTGCGGTAAATGGAGTTTATGGACTTTACTCTGCCGGAAACATAGATTTTTTTAACTGAGTCGCCAATTCGCTCTTTTATTTCGTGCTTGATTTTATCGATAAATTTATCTCTCTCGTCCTTTTTAAGGAGAAGTTCGTTTTCGATTTCTTCGTAGCCCACAGGGTCAAGAATTCTTATGGAAATATCCTCAAGCTGTTCTTTCATTGCCTTCATTCCAAGGCGGTGTGCAATAGGGGCATAGACCTCCATAACTTCAAGTGCCTTGTCACGCTGTTTTTGGGGTTTCATAACCTCAATGGTTCTTAGATTGTGAAGTCTGTCAGCAAGCTTTACAATGATAACCCTGATGTCGTTGCTCATTGCAATAAGCATTTTTCTTAGGTTTTCTGCCTGTCTTTCCTCACGGTTTGAGTATGAAATTTTTGAAAGCTTTGTTACACCGTCAACAAGCTCGGCAATAGTTTCGCCAAACTGCTTTTTGATTTCGTCAAGCTCTACTTCTGTATCCTCAACAACATCGTGTAGTAGAGCCGCAACAACGCAGTCGGTATCCATACCGATTTCAACCAAAATACAGGCGACTGATGTGGGGTGCAAAATATAGGGTACTCCGGAAACTCGCCTTTGGTCACCGTGGGCTTCATAAGCCAAGTGATATGCCTTTGTTATGATAGCCATATCAAAGTCGTTACCGCTGTTGTTTATAAAATCAATAAGGTCGTTAAAATCATTATAGTTTTCGTAATGTTCAACCATATTACTGCACCTCCTTCAGTTTTTTGATGAATACAGAATCTTCTAAATTAACCTTTCCGCTTTGGAGCATTTGAATTTTGCTTGAATAAAGTCCCTGCTCCCAATGGATAAGGCCAAGTTCTTTCATAGCATATAGGATAATCTTTAGTTTACCCATACTAACCTTGTAGTTAAGGAAATGAATAAGGGCATATTCTTCGTAATTAAAGCCATTGTTTGACTTTAAAAATCTGTACACCAAGATAAAATCATCTCTGCTTGGAAGAATTGATAATGCTTCGCTACGGGTTAGCTTTTGCTTTGTTGCGAATTTTTCAAAAATCCTCAAGCTGTCTATTAGGGCTTCGTTGTCGCTTTGGGAATACTTGATGCTTTTAATTATTATACTCAAGTTTTCCTGTCCGTTATACACATTTTTGTCAAGGGATACTGCTAAGTCAACGGTATCACCAATTCGGTAACAGCAATCCTCAGCCGTATGATTAAAATACATTGCATTTATAAATATATTTTCTCTGCAAAGTGAGAGTTTAAGATGTTTTCCTCCGCCTACAAGTTGTATTTTGCTGATTTTAAGGTTGAAAAGTCCAAATATAGGTGATGGATTGGCGGCACCGTAAGGTTCAAGGTATCTAAGGTTTTCTACAACGGATAAATCAAGTTGTGTCGGATTTAGTTTGCAATCAATATCAACCCTGTTGTATGGCATTGTAATACTTTCACAGTAACGATTAATTCTTTTGCGGAATAATGGTATATTTTCTTTTTTTAGTCCTATACCCACAGCCATTGGGTGACCACCATAGTTTGTAAGCACATCACTACAGGCAAATATTGCATCACATAAGGAAAATCCATCTACACTTCTGCCACTTCCCTTGGCTGTTCCGTCACTGTCAATGCCAATGATTATTGTGGGTTTATCGTAAATTTCCTTAATTCGTGATGCAACAATTCCAATCACTCCTTGATGCCAGCCCTCTCCTGCAATGACAATTACTTTGTCATAAACTATGTTTGGAGTTCTCAAAATTCTTTGATTAATTGAGTTTAGAATATGCTTTTCTATTCCCTGACGCTCTCTGTTGTCGGCACCAAGCTCATCTGCAACAGAAACTGCCTTTTCATAATCATCTGTAAGAAGAAGTTCTACACTTTTGTCGGAAAGACCCAGTCTGCCACAAGCGTTAATTCGTGGAACAAGGGTAAATGAAACATTACCGGCAGAAATTGGTTTATTGTTTAAGTCAGCTTCCTCTTTCATTGCGTTGATGCCTATTCTGTCGCTGTTTTGAATATGCCTTAGTCCGTGCTTAACAATGGTTCTGTTTTCTCCTCTAAGGGGAACAATATCGCCTATTGTTCCTAAGGCAGCAATATCGCTGAAGTTTTCAAGGAGATTTTCTATGTCGGCATATTCACCCTCAATAGCCATAACAAGCTTGAAGGCAACACCTACACCGGAAAAATCCTTAAAGGGGCTTTTGTCGTCCTCTCTGTGAGCATCAACAACGGCAACAGCCGGAGGGAGTTCACCGGAGGGCATATGGTGATCTGTTACCACTGTATCTATTCCAAGGGTATTTGCATAGGCAATAACATCTCTTGATGAAATACCGTTATCAACGGTTATAATGAGGTTTACACCTTGGCTATGTAGCTTATCAACTGCATCTTTATTCATACCGTATCCCTCTTCGCTTCGTGAGGGAATGTAAAAAATAACATCTGCGCCAACATTGTCGTAGAGGTAGCTGTAAAGCAGGGAAGTACTTGTTACACCGTCTGCGTCATAGTCGCCGTAAACACAGATTTTTTCCCCATTCTCAATGGCGGATGTAATGCGGTTTACCGCCTTATCCATATCCTTCATTAAAAACGGGTCGGAAAAATTACTTTCGTTACTTAGAAAATCCTCAATTTCTTCTTGGGTAGTAACCCCTCTAATGTCAAGCATCATCGAGAGAAATTCCGGCAAACCGTACTGCTTTGCCATAGATTTTGCTCGTTCCTTATTAAGTTTTTTCACGGACCATACTTTCATATATACCTCTGTGCGTTTTATTATGAAAAAATCGTAATAGAATTAAATTAGGAAACCACTGAATAAATCACTTTACACATCTTGTTTCCTTAGTTGTTTTCACTTAACATTTCTTCTGCTAATTTTCTTGTGCTTTCTGTGATTTCTATGCCACCCATAATTCTTGAAAGCTCGTCTACTCTACCGTTGTGGTCAAGGGTGACAACATCTGTAAAGGTTCTTCCGTCCTTAACATTTTTGCGAATAAGGTGGTGACTGTCGCCAAGGGACGCTATCTGCACCTGATGGGTTACGCAGATTACCTGACGGTTTTTTGATACTTCCTTTAGCTTTAGACCAACCTTTCGGGAGGCTTTGCCGGATATTCCTGTGTCAACCTCGTCAAAGATAAGTGTATCTACAATATCGCTTGCGGAAAGCACCGTTTTTATGGCAAGCATCATACGGGAAAGCTCTCCTCCTGATGCGATTTTTGAAACCGGCTTTGGAGTTTCCCCCGGATTTGCAGAGATTAGAATTTCCACCTTATCCTTTCCTGTGGATGTTAGAGGTGTTTCTTCCATTGAAACAAAAATTCTTACATTGGGCATATCAAGAAAACTCATTTCCTTTTGCACCCTTGCAGAGAACTCCTCCCCTGCCTTTTGGCGGAGATTTGTCAGGTTTTCTGCCTTTTTTACTGCTTTGTCAAGGAGATTATTGTATCTCTCCTTAAGCTGTGCCATATTTTTGTCGTAATTTAAAAGATTATCAAGTCGGGTGGATGCGTTATCCCTGAATTCTAAAATTTCTTCTATTGTGTTACCGTATTTTCTTTTTAATTTATAGATTTCGTCAAGTCTTTGCTCGATTTCTTCAAGTCTTGACGGGTCAAACTCCAGATTGTCAATTAAGTCATCAATTTCTGTGGAAATGTCCGAAAGGGTGTAGGAAAGGTCGCTTAAACGGTTGCTGATGTCCTCTGCCTCTTCATAAAAATTACTTGCTTTTATTAGGTTTGTGCTTGCCTCGTCAACCAAGTTACAGGCACCGTCAGACACTGAGTAGCCTGATAGGACTGACTTTGCTTTGTCAAGATAAGTGCGGATTTTCTCGCTGTTTTGCAAAAGCTTTTTTTCATTTGCAAGCTCCTCGTCCTCGCCTGCTACAAGGGATGCGTTGTCAATCTCATTGACCTGAAATGTGAGCAAATCAATTTCGTAAAGGCGTTTGTCCCGGTCACCGCCATTTTCGTTTAGTTGTTTTTTTATTTTACATAATTCTTTATAAGAAGTATAATAATCCTCTTTTTCCTTTGCAATATCTGCAAAATTGTCGATATAATTTATGTGGGAGTCTGACTGCATTAGCTCAAGGCTTTCGTGCTGACCGTGGATATTGATTAGATTTATGCCAAGCTCCTTTAGTGTTGTAACGGTAGTTGGGCGGTCGTTGATTCGGCATACGCTCCTGCCGTTCAGGGAAAGCTCTCGGCTTAAAATCAAAGTTCCGTCATCACTTTTAAAGCCCATTTCCTCTGCCTTTTTGAGAATATTTGAGTCAACACAAGTGAATGTGACGGAAACAAAGGCACTTTCACTGCCTGTTCGGATAATATCCTTACTGGTACGGTGACCTGTTACGGCATTTATGGAATCTATAATAATACTCTTTCCTGCTCCTGTTTCGCCGGTGAGCACATTAAGACCCTTTGAAAATTCAATATTGGTTTTTTCAATTACAGCTATGTTTTCAATGTAAAGGGTACTTAACATACATTATCTCCTTGAATGAATTATTTTTATAAGGTTCTTTATTATAGTAGATTTTTAAACTTTTCTTTAAGCTCGGTTGCACATTCCTTGTTCCTCATAACAATAAAAATTGTGTCGTCACCTGCTATTGTGCCTACAATGTTTTCCATTTCTAAATTGTCAAGAGATGCGCAAACAGCCTGTGCCATACCGCTCATTGTCTTAAGGACTACAATATTTTCGGCGCTGTCAACCATCTTTGCAGAGGACTTGAACAGATTTTCAAAGCCTGTTGTTTTGTCAAGGGAATTTCTGCCCCCTGTGGTGTAGCAATACTTGCCCTGTGGGTTAAGGGTTTTGAGAATTCTAAGCTCCTTTATATCCCTTGAAATTGTGGCTTGGGTGGCTGAAAAGCCTGCGTCATTCAGCCTTGCAAGCAGTTCTTCCTGGGTATTTATATCGTAATTATTTACAAGCTCAATTATTTTTTCGTGTCTGCCGGACTTCATTATTCGTCACGCTCCTTAAGTTTTTCACTAACCTGACGATAGAAATTCCTGTTTTTAAAGGAAATCATACTTAGTACATAATCTGACTTTTTAATGATAACTCTGTCTTCACTTGTGAGTGGGACAACAATTTGACCGTCAATGGTGAGGTAGCTTTTGTTGTTGTCTGTATAGCTTTCGGCACTTACCGAAAGGATGGAATTACCGTTGAAAATTACTGTTCTGTCAGCCAAGGAATGAGGGCAGATTGGGGTTAATACAACACAGTCCATACAAGGCTCTACAACAGGTCCGCCTGCTGAAAGAGAGTAGGCTGTACTGCCTGTGGGAGTTGCAAAAATAAGTCCGTCTGCTCTGTAATGAGTTGTCCTTTCGCCGTCAACATAGAGGTACATATCTATAATTCGTGAAAGCTGACCACGGGAAATTACAGCGTCGTTAATGCAGGAATAAGTCTTAGTTTCGTTCTTCTTTACAACCGTTACATCAATGACCATTCTCTTGTTAATCTTGTAATCATCATCAAGCAATCGAAGGAGGGTCTTAATTTCAGAGGGTTCAAGCTCGGCGGCAAAGCCAAGGCGACCGCAGTTTACACCAACTATTGGAATATTATTCTCGGCTGCGTGGCGGGCGTTGTGGATAATTGTACCGTCACCGCCTACTGTAATTGCTTTATCTGAATTTGCAAACAGGTCGTTGTCGTGGTCATAATATGTGATTCCCTCAAAATATTCAAAATGCTCCCTTGCATCCCTTTTCATAAGTATTTCTGCACCGTTTTGTGTCAACAGGTGGATAATATCCTTGGCACATTCAACTGCATTTGATTTATCTATGTTTACCTTTAGACATATTTTCATAAAAACACCTTATTTTGATAGTTCACTGTGGGACACTTCCACAAGTTCGTCAGGGTCTGTATCTGTTAAAAGCATTGGACTGTCGCTCTTTTTGAGATGTACAAGATATTCAATGTTTCCCTCAGGACCTTTTACCGGAGAAAAATCCAAGTCCAAAACAGAGTAGCCGTTGTTAAGGCAAAATTCAACAATATCCTTTACAACTGCTTTATGGACATTTGGGTCACGGACAACTCCCTTTTTGCCTACATTTTCTCGTCCTGCCTCAAACTGTGGTTTTATCAGGCAAACAGCTTCACCCTCATCTGTAAGTAGATTTCGTGCAACAGGCAACAGGAGTTTTAGCGAGATGAATGAAACATCTATTGAAAAAAAGTCGATTTTGTCGGGGATTTGCTCTTCTGTAACATTCCTGAAGTTTGTTCTTTCCATATTCACAACTCGGCTGTCGGAGCGGAGCTTCCAAGCAAGCTGACCGTAGCCAACATCGATGGAATAAACCTTTTTGGCGCCGTTTTGCAGCATACAATCGGTGAAACCGCCTGTTGATGCCCCTATATCCATTGTGGTTTTACCCTCAAGGGATAAGTCAAAATTTTTCATAGCCTTTTCAAGCTTTAGACCGCCCCTTGAAACATACTTTAGGGTTTCTCCCCTGACTTCTATTTTACACTTTTCGTCATACTGAGTTCCGCATTTGTCTGCCTTTTGATTGTCAACATAGACCTTCCCTGACATTATTATTGCCTTTGCCTTTTCTCTTGACTCGCAAAAGCCTTTTTCGTAAACCAGTACATCAAGTCGCTTTTTCATATTTTTTCTAAAATATCCTTTACTATACTTTGAGTGTCAAAACCAAGCTGTAAAAATGCCTGTTCAACAGTTTGGTGGGTGACAAACTCGTCATTAATTGCGTGAATTTCCATATTGCCCCTAAAACCCTTTTCACACAGCTTTGTGTTAAAGCTGTAACCTATGCTGCCGTTGAGCATACCCTCTTCGTAAAAGTGGATATTTTCAAAGCTTAGGGAATTTAAAAGCGCCTCTTCAGGCAAAGGTTTTATGCGGTTTAGCTTAAGCACACAAACCTCTTTACCCTTGTCACTAAGGATTTCCTTAGCCTCGCAACAGTTGGAGAATAGTCTTCCGTAGGTGACAATGAGTGTGTCACAGGATGTGTTTCCGTAAAAGTCGTAGTCAACGGAAATTTCTGTATAATCCTTTGGTCGGAACATTTCTCCTCCCCTTGGATAACGAACAGCTACAAGGCTATCCTTGTGATACACAGCCTCGTTCAGGCATTTGAGTAGTCCTTCAAAGTAACAGGGAGAATAGATTGTGGTGTTTGGGAAGGAGTTGAGCATCGGAACATCAAAAACACCCTGATGTGTTTCTCCGTCGTCACCTACAATTCCTGCCCTGTCTATGGCTATGACAGCGTGGAGCTTTTGCATAGCTATGTCGTGAAGAAGTTGGTCGTATGCCCTTTGGAGGAATGTGCTGTAAACTGCAAACACAGGCACCATACCCTTGGTGGAAAGACCGCCTGCAAAGGTTACTGCGTGCTGTTCGGCAATACCTACATCAAAAAATCTCTCTTTGTATTCCTTGCAGAATTTGTCAAGACCGACGCCCGGCGTCATTGCCGCTGTAATGGCACAAATACGCTTGTCCTTGAAGGCAATATTACACATATATTCTCCAAAAACTGACGAAAAGCTCTCTTTGCTTTGAGGGCTTTCACCTGTTTCTATGTTAAATTTATTGATACCGTGAAAATGCTTTGGGTCCTTTTCGGCAAATTCATAACCCTTGCCCTTTTTGGTAACAACATGGACAAGTACAGGTCCGTCAAGCTTTTTGGCGGCTTCAAATGCGTTGCCCATATCCTCAATGCTGTGACCGTCAACTGGTCCAAAGTAGGTGTAGCCGAAGTTGTCAAAGAATGTATCCTTGTATACAAGCTTTTTCACTCTGTTTGTAGAACCCATTAGGAATTTTACTATTTTTTTGCCAAGATAAGGGATACGAACAAGGACTTTCTCTGTTTTATTTTTAAGTCTAAGGTACCAAGGATTTACCCTTACTTTGGTTAGATATTTTGCAAATGCACCAACATTTTTGCTTATGGACATTTTGTTGTCGTTAAGTACAACTATGAATTTTTTGCCGTATCGTCCTGCGTTGTTAAACGCCTCTAAGGACATACCGCCTGTAAAGGAGGCGTCCCCGATTACGGCAATAGTGTAGGACTTGTCCCCTTTGATTTGCTTTGCCTGTGACATTCCGTAGGCGGCAGAAATCGAGGTACTGCTGTGGCCTGTGTTGAAGTCGTCATAATTACTTTCACTGCGTTTTGGAAAGCCTGAAAGACCGCCCTTGGTGCGGATTGTGTCGATTTGACTGAATCTGCCTGTCAGCATTTTGTGGGTGTAAGACTGGTGACCCACATCCCAAACTATGCTGTCGTGAGGTGTTTTAAAATACTTGTGAAGTGCTACGGTAAGCTCTACAACACCTAAATTTGAGGCGAGGTGACCACCGTTAACAGACACAACCTCAACAAGCTTGTGGCGAATTTCGTCACAAAGCTGTGGTATTTTGTCATCGGGTAGCTTTCGCAAATCCTCAGGACTGTTTATTTTTGATAGAATAGTATATTCTGACATTTCTTTACTCTGAACCAATTAATCTAAATTACAATCTTAGCAAGAACCCATTTTTGCCTTGATTAGTTTTTATTAGTATTAGTTCTTTCTTTCTGACATTTTAAGTGCAATATCTCTGAGGGCGGTTGTATCACCCTCAAACTGACTTAATGCGTTAATTGCTTTATTTGTATATTCTTCCACCATTTCACGGCATTTTTCAATGCCGTAAATTGAAACATAGGTGGATTTTTCGTTACTTTCGTCACTGCCTATTGGCTTGCCAAGCTCCTCCTCGCTGGAGGTAATATCAAGTATATCGTCCTTGATTTGAAATGCAAGACCTAAAGCCTCACC
>JALFTC010000029.1 GCA_022779485.1 Ruminococcus sp. | reverse complement strand
TGAGGAATATTGCAAGTGGTGTTATGCTGACGGCGAGTATATGTATCATAATATGGACGATTTAATTGAGGTCTGCGTGAAGAATATGGTAAGTGAGCGTATCTCTTCTGAACAGGCTCGTGCGTATATGAAGGATATGCTCCCAAAACTTGATTATTGGAAACAGTATAAATACCTTGGTGGTGACGAAAGGTTTGAGGAATTCAAGCAAAAGCTTATGAGTGAGTTTAATGATTTACATATTGAGGGAATGCCCAAGGTAGAAAAGCTTAACGCTCTTGTAGGAGGTTATATTAACCTCGAATATCGTCTTCCAAACGGTCAAATTGTAAAATTCCTTGATGATAACGCAACTTATTTAGGCAACCAACTGGAATGTGAGTTTGGCGATAACCGTTGTTTTGGCATTGCCGCAAATATGGATTTCTTGCTTGTCTGCACCTATGAGAACAACGGTGAAAACCCGGAGTTAGTTTTATACAAAAAGAGATAAGAAAATTCCGGTTTATCTATGGAAACACTGACTAAAACATTCCAAATATTGTGCTGTCGGATTTTCGGGCAAACGGTTGAAAAATATGCAAACGAGATTTGTAAATAATTTAGTCATTGTTTCCTTAAAGTTGATAGAGATAAAAAAGTGTGTAGGTTTTTTGGGCTTGCACACTTTTTTTACAAGTTCTTAGCAAAAATACCGACCCCCAAGATTAGAATTAACTAACCATATGGAGGTCGGTAAATGTTTTTAGAACATATTACATTTTAAATTTTACTGTGTACCACTTGTTAGAATAATTTTTGCCGGAAACTTTTGTGTAGGCATTTATTCTTACATAGTAGGTCTTGCCTTTTTTAAGGTTTGTAAAATTGGCTGTGTTTTTGCTGTTCTTAACAGTCTTTGCACCCTTGTAACTTTTATTTGTTGCCAGCTGTACTGTATAGCCGGTTGCACCGGCAAGGGATTTCCAGGTGATTTTGGCTGTTGTTTTGCCGGTTTTCTTCACCTTGGAAACATCCTTTGATATAAAGTCCTTAGGTGCTGAAATTATCTTTGTCTTTACATATGCGGACTTGTAATTTCCGTTTTCGCTTGCTTTTACGGTGATGTATGCACATCCCCCTGCCTTTACTGTTACCTTACCTGTTGAGGATACAACAGCAACATTCTTGTTACTGCTTGTATAGGTCAGCTTTGTCTTTGCCTTTGGCTTAAGGATAAAAGACTTTCCGGCTGATGTAACATACTGAGTTTTAACTCCTGTTACCCTCTGTGTAGCTTTGGCAACTGTGATTTCTACTGTTGCTGTTGCGGATTTGTAATTAGCTGTTTCCTTTGCAGTAATTGTGATAGTTGCTTTTCCTGCACCCTTGATTGTTACAGTGCCGTCTGCTGAAACTTCCGCAACTGATGTATTATCACTTGCATAAGAAAGTGCTGTATCTGCCTTTGCATTTAGGCTAAATGGATTGTCACCAAATGTAACATCATACTTTGACTCAAAGCCTGTTACCTCTTGACTTGCCTTACCTACTGTAACTTCAACTGTTGCAGTCGCAGATTTATAATTAGTTGTTTCCTCTGCTGTGATTGTGATTGTTGCTTTTCCTGCACCCTTAATTGTTACTGTGCCGTCTGCTGAAACTTCCGCAACTGATGTATTGTCACTTGCATAAGAAAGTGCTGTTTCTGCTTTTGCATTTAGGCTAAATGGATTGTCACCGAATGTTACATCATACTTTGGTTCAAAGCCTGTTACCTTTTGACTTGCCTTACCTACTGTAATTTCTACTGTTGCTGTTGCAGATTTATAATTATCTGTTTCTTCTGCGGTGATTGTGATTGTTGCTTTTCCTACTCCATTGATTGTAACAAGTCCATCTTCAGATACTTCTGCAACAGATGTATTGTCACTTATATATGATAGATTAGTTTTTGCACTTGCATTTAGGTAAATTGGACTATGTCCGATATTCACTTCATATTTTGGCTGGAAACCTGTAATTTCTTGGGATGTTTTGGATGCTTTATTAACAGTAATTTCTACTGTTGCTGTTGCTGATTTGTAATTATCTGTTTCCTCTGCTGTGATTGTGATAGTTGCTTTTCCTACTCCATTGATTGTTACAGTACCGTCAGCTGAAACTTTTGCAACACTTGTGTCATTACTTACATATGTAAGAGCTGTTTTTGCTTTTGCATTGAGATTAAATGGCTCGTATCCAAATGTTACATCATACTTTGATTCAAATCCTGTTACTTCTTGACTTGACTTGTTTACAATAATTTCTACTGTTGCAGAAGCGGATTCATAATTCTCTGTTCCTTCCGCTGTGATTGTAATGGTTGCATTTCCTACACCCTTTATGGTAACTGTACCGTCAGCTGAAACTTCCGCAACTGATGTATTGTCACTTGCATAAGAAAGTGCTGTTTCTGCCTTTGCGTTTAGGCTAATTGGCTTGTCGCTGAATGTTACTTCATACTTTGGTTCAAAGCCTGTTACCTTTTGGCTTGCCTTACCTACTGTAATTTCTACTGTTGAAGTTGCAGAGTTGTAATTAGCTGTTTCCTCTGCTGTGATTGTGATTGTTGCTTTTCCTGCACCCTTGATTGTAACTGTACCATCAGTTGAAACTTCTGCAACATTTAAGTTATTGCTTACATAAGTAAGAGTTGTATCAGCTTTTGCACCAAGGTTAAAGGGTTTTGCACCATATGTTAATTCATATTCCTTCTCTGCTACGCTAACTTTTTGGCTTGCCTTGTTTACTGTGATTTTTACTGTCGTAATTGCAGAAGTATAATTTTCTGTTTCTTCTCCTATGATTATAATATTTGCAGTTCCTGCACCCTTAATTATTACTGTACCGTCAGTTGAAACCTCTGCAACATTTAAGTTATTGCTTACATAGGTAAGAGTTGTATCAGCTTTTGCACCAAGGTTAAAGGGTTTTGCACCATATGTTAATTCATATTCCTTCTCTGCTACGCTAACTTTTTGACTTGCCTTGTTTACAGTAATTTCTACTGTTGCTATTGCAGAATTGTAGTTAGCTGTTTCCTCTGCTGTGATTGTAATGGTTGCTTTTCCTGCACCCTTGATTGTTACAGTGCCGTCTGCTGAAACTTCTGCAACTGATGTGTTATCACTTGCATAAGAAAGTGCTGTTTCTGCTTTTGCATTGAGGTTGAACGGCTTTGCACCGTAGGTTTTTGCATATGCACTACTTGCACAATCAATACTTTGATCCTGTTTTTCCACTCCTGTTGATTGCCAAATTGCGTAATAGGTAGTATCAGCAATTGGTGTAATTGTTTCAAAAAAATAACCGGTGTCGGCATTCTCCTTTGCCCATCCTACAAAGATGTAACCATTCTTTATTGGGATAGGCAGATCAATACTGTTATCACTCGCAGAAATAATATACGAAGGATAGACTTCTGCTCCATTTGTTTCAAGAGAAATTTTGTAATAGGTAATAGACACCGTGTTAGAAATATTACCGCACAAATCTTTTACTGTCAGGTAATAGGTGCCCGGATTAACGATAGTTTTTGTTACATAATCATCAGATGTTTTTGTAAAAGTGTTTTTTACATAATTGGCACTATTGCCCCAATAATAACCCGAAACACCTGCATCAGCCTTCAATGACAAGATTGCTGTCTGCATATTATTTACACCTTTGGTACTTGTTATTTTACCTGTTGGTATATCAACTAAATTATATTTATTTGATATCCATAACGGAATATTAATATAGGAAGAGGTTATGTATTTAAAAATCGAAACCCAACCATTTTCAAAGAATGATTGCATTTCCCTCTCGCTTTTTATCTCTGAATATAGTAAGTCTATACCATTTGCATATACATTTTCAAGCCTCTCATCTGTAAGAGCAGATGTATTTGTTATAGAGATACAAGTTCTCATTCCGGCATTAACACAAGTAAGGGCATGGTTATACTCCTTATTCCAGTTGGAACTTCCACCTCGTAAACACATAATCGACTTAGGCATTTTTTCAATCCACGCATCAATAGTTTTATCAATTTGACTATATCCGTCTGCTACGATAGTTCTGTCTGATAATTTATATTTATTGCAAAGACGGGCTATTTCTGCAACTTGTTCTGTTGTAAGCTGTACTTTAATCTCTAACATCGGTATGCAGTTATTATTTCCACACCACGCCAAGAAATCTGCAAGGCGCAGTATTTTAGTTCCTGCATATTGAGTTCCTTTATAAGCACCAAAATCATATTGGTCAATCTCTGCAAGAGTAAGATCCTTTATCTTATATGCTTTCTCTTCATCTGTTAATTTAGTTCCATCGGCTTTTCTGACTGTATTTGTAGATAGCTGTGCCCCAAAATCTAAATCGTGCCTGCACACATATTCACCGTCAGATGTTACTTGTATATCACACAACATAATTCTACAACCGTTTTTATATGCTAGTGCGTATGATTCAATACTCTGTTCCGGCGGTGTTGCAGATGAATATGGAAGCCAACCCAAACGGGCAATTTGGTTAGTTGACCCGATTTGGTACGGTTGTAATGATTGAGAAGATACACTGCCAGATTTCTCTTGGCTATTTGATGCATCAGTATCAATTAAATTTTTTGTAGCGCCAATTAGTTCAATATTAGTTTTTTTCTCTGTGCAGGTCTTTGTTGTAATTTCATCAGCAAAAACAGTCAGACCCGCAAATGAGGAACAGACTATCAATAATGACAGAACGACGCTGATAAATCTTTTTGCTCTCATAAAAATCCTCCTCAAAATTAATTTCCAATGAATATAAACTTAAGATATAAACATCATTGGAAACATTATAGGAAAATATTACCACTTTCTTTTTGTTTTTTCAACATTTTTTAAAACTTTGTAAACTACTTGTGAATATAGCAGAGTAAGACCTGCACATTCCCAAAATTCGGTTTTTCATATGACGGCTGATATATTCCATACTCCCAACTGATGAGTAAATTTATTATGCTTATATTGTATCCGTAGCTACATAACAGTAAACAAAATTTCGGCTAATTTTATAAAATTCAATAAATTAGCCGATAAATATTTTGAGTATCTTTTTGTTAAGACTTTTTTGATTATGGATATTACTTTTCACTGTGCCGGAATTGTACATTTTGATTTGGCGATTTTGTGCATTTTCAGTTTAGCATTTATATAAACAAAAAATGGAATATTCTCTACTCAAAAATAATATTTCCCGGTGGCGAAAAAAACGTAACAAATAACGGTATAATTAGCAATCCACATCCAAATCATACGTACACATGTGTATGTGAAAATGCCACCGAGTGGCATCCTGAATTTTAAGGAAAAATCAAATAATTGTTGCAAAACGCAACACTCTCTCATCGAAAAAAAGTTGTTCCCCTTGAAAAAATTTCATAACATCAAAAGGACAGAAAGAAAATCATTTGATAATCTTTCTGTCCTTTTTGTTATAAGCCTAATACTTGTTTCTTAACTGCGTTAAAATATCCTCAAAATTTGCTTTATCATATAACAGTAACCTTACATTTCAGGGTGATGCCGTTGGTTTTTATTGTAATTGTAGTTGTTCCCTTTTTCTTGGCAGTTACTTTGTACTGATTTGACTTGCCCTTTATTGGATTAACTGAAACAATATCCTTTTTGCTGTGGGTGAATTTAGCTTTACCTACCTGTCCGTTAATTTTTAGGGTAAAGTTCTTTCCCAATTTTAAGGTTTTTGGTATTTTGTTAAGATAAGGATTTTTTACTGTTACTTTAAGCACTTTTTTAACACCATTGTTGGTAACTGTGATTTTAGCTTTTCCGACTTTTTTAGCTGTTACAACACCCTTTCCGTTGACGGTAGCCACCTTTGTATTGTCGCTTTTGTAGGTAGTTGTACCCTTACCGTATTTTACTATAGGTTTGATGGTGTATGTTCCTGTTTTGTAAATTGTGACCGGGTTCTTTTTGAAAGAAATTGATGTACCCATATCAATAAAGTTAATGTGATATTGCTTTGCATATTTTTCAGCATCTGAGCCCTTGTATCCATAGATAGTGAAATTTCTCATTAAATCATATACAACATCATCAGGGTCAAATTCGTCATTTTCCTTTCCTCCACCAACTGAAAGGTATTCTAAGTTTTTGACGCTTTTAGGTATTACTACTTTTTTCAGCGAATCGCAGAATAGCATTGAATATTTGTCAATATACTTAACGGTATTTGGTATTGTTATGCTTAAAATTTTTCGATTATCGTTATCAGAGAATGTTTTTTTACAAATACTTATAACTGTATGATTACTAACCTTTGAAGGAACAGTGACATTTGACGCTTTACCTGTATATTTAATTAAGTCCGCTGTACCGTCATTATATAAGTTATATTTAAAGCCGTTATTTGTAACGGTTTTTTCATACCCCATTCTAAACAATACAAAGTCATTCATACCTTCTAACCTTTCATCTTTGTCAAATAGGGCGAAATGATTCTTGGCATAGTTCCAACCGGCAGAACCTCTGTAAGCATAAAATGTTATGTTATAAATCCCAAAATAAGAATCCATATCATCTTCACCATAATATCCACGATAAAAACCAATAGCATGTTCACCAATAGATGTAACACTTTTTGGTATGTATATTGAAGATATTTCAGTGCTATAAAAGGCATTATCGCCAATGGTTTTTAGACCTTCACTAAATTTTACTGTATTAAAAGATTCATAAGCAAAAGCAAGTTCACCAATATCGGTAACTGTATAGCCATCTATAGTTTTAGGTATAACTATGTCTTTAAAATCGTAATCGTAATTGTTACTGTAATTTGTAATAGTGATGGATTTTTTGTCCTCGTTAACCTTATAATTCAAACATTTAATAAAATCAGTTGTTTCATCTTTAACTGTAACAACACAGGTGTCAACAAGATTTGTCCCGTCTGTTGTTGTAGCTGAAATAGTGACTTCACCCATACTTTTACCTGTAACCACACCGTTGCTGTCTACCGTAGCAACCTTGGTATCAGAAGATTTCCAAGTAACACGCCTATCTGCATTAGTAGGGAATACGACTGCCTCTAAGGTAATTTTTTTACCTATATAAACTGAATCTGAATAAGGATAAACTTCTATATTTTTTGCCAATGCCTTTTCCCAAATTGGGGTTTCCTGCTCAAAGATTGTACCCTTAGTAGAATTTATAGTGCCATCCTTGTGGAGATATTTCCATTCACCGCCATATACTATTTTTCCTGAATACGAATTATCAAAAACGTCATCTTGATTTACAACAAATATCATATTGTTATATGAAACCGTTTCATTTAGGAAAACTGTTTCCTCGTTAGTTTGACATGCCTTGCCATAATTTTTATAAGTTTCATTTCCATTATCGTCATAAATTACCATACCAGTATCAATACCGTTGTTAAATTCAATGTGATGTACATCCTGGGGAACATCAATGAAGTAAATGTTATCCTTGTTTGGAACATCAGCCTTTCTCATCATATAACTATAGTTCCAACCTTTTCTGTTATCTCTATTAAAATCAGGATCCACCTTAGAAACTTTATCACAGTTATCTGTTCCCTCCGACCAATAACAGCAAGCTGTAGCATTTGCAAAGGTTTTCCAGCTTTCAGGCATTTCAAAAAAATACCTGTATGTTTTAACCCCCTCATAGGGAATGTAGTATCCGCCTTTGGATGTAGTGTGAGGTGTGTTGTATGTATTAAACCCACTTAAATAGTCAACACCGTTGATATATGCTCTTACAAAGCCCTCTTTCTCTTTAAATGTAAACTTGACTGTAGAATTATTCTCGGGAACAATAATGGTTTCATCACTACCCCCACTTGCAATTTTGCCATCAAAATCATAAGCAGGGTCCCACTGACCATTTGTAGTTATTTTAAATGTATAAGTATCGGCTTTAACACCTGTTATTTCAAACTCATAGGTGTCACCGTTAAGCGTCATAAGATTAGCCTCACCTTGTGGATTCCAGCCATCAGGGGCAATAGTACCAACAATACTATGAGTTTTTACTTCAGAAACAGCTTTCCCGGTAGCAACACCGTCACTGACATAGCCTGTTGTTTCACCTGCAACGGTATAGGTGTTTTGTGTTTCCTCCCCGCTTGCTGTTATGGGCAATACTGAAAAAACACTAAGCGCTATAACTACAGATAAAAATAGTGATAAAAATCTTTTTTTCATTACTTTCCTCCTAAAATTATTTTTTCTTATCCTCTAAAGACTTTAATATTTTTTGCAGAATTTTTTCTGCTGTGTAGGCATCAAATTTAATATTATGTGCCCAGGTATTAAGTAATTTTCCGATAATATCCAATGAAATTACTTCTTACAATTAAGATGTTTTTGTGCCACCTCGTAAGCTGTCTTTTTAATAAAGTCAGGAAAAGCCTTTGGGGAATTCAGCTTGTCAATATTCCCGAAAGCAGTAACATAGCTTTCCTCCATAAGCTCGGCAACCTTATCCTCATTTTTTACAACCATAGCAAGGGCAATATAAACATCTTCACTCGTAAGATTGTACAGAAATGCTATTGTCGCAGGATTATTTGCTTTTACTTCATTTATAGTTTTCTGTGTTATTTCATTATCTTTACCACAGCGAGGACAAATAAAGTCAGAAGAGCATATTTTTTTACCGCAACAAGTGCATTTCATCTTGTTCACCTCCCTGTTTCCTTAATTTTCTTACACTTATCAAGACAGTAGCAACTTGCTAAATATTCAAATAATCTCAAATATTTTTCAAAAACCATATTCAGAGAGGTTTATAAATTATTCTTCACCATTAAATTTAACGGTTTTGCACACAGCGTCAAAGATACTCCAGTCGTAGAGGACATAATCGTTATATTCTGCCTTGCCAACTGTGTAGCCGGAAAAGGCATAATAATATTTTCCATTATATTCCCCCAATCTTCTTGCAACAGGGTTCACATTACTGACAATTATATTGGTGCTGTTTAAATATTGCTTTAATTCATTTTCTACTTCATTTTCATTTTCAAATTCGTATATAAGTAGTGCACAGTAGCCGTAATCCTTTTTGTAATCTACATTTATGGAGTTATTTCCATTTTTGTTATATAGAATATATTTTGTGCGATAAAGCTGTGGAGGAATAGTTTTATTTATCATATCAAAAATATCCATTCTAACCCAGCCAAGTCTAAAATCAGAACCCCTTTTTCTTAATCTACTATGATAACCCTCATCCTCCTCATCACTGTTTATTATTTCATATTCATTGTCAAAACTATTATCACTATAAAGAGTTAGTTCCTCATAATCCCAATCATCAGGCATTTTAAGGTTCAGTTCACCCATATTCATATACTTTCCCTCATAGCTGTCCCTTGGAAGATAAAGACTATAGTCATCATATTCTTCTGATTTAGATTTAGCCGTTGTTTCAGGTTCAGTCGGGGTGGTATTTTCCGCTGTAGTTAATTCCACTGTAGGCTCTGTGATATTTACAGAAGAATCAGGAACTGTAAAATTTTGTTTTACACCTTGAAAATCATTAATAATGGTGGGGTATGTTTGTGTCTGTGTATCAGGTTGCAGGGTGGTAGTGCAAACTACTGCGGGCTTTGTAGAGGCTGTGTATATGTTATTGTTATTTGTTGTGTATGTTG
This sequence comes from Ruminococcus sp., assembly GCA_022779485.1. GTDB lineage: Bacteria > Bacillota > Clostridia > Oscillospirales > Acutalibacteraceae > Ruminococcoides. The sequence continues at coordinate 24,260 of JALFTC010000029.1, read as the reverse complement.
CTACTGCGCTTCCCACAACCACTGCTGATGATATGGCAACTGCTTTTGTCACTGCATTTTTTGTTATCACAGGATTGTCAGCAAAGTAGCTTGTTACATTTCTGAATGTTGAAATTACACTGTCTAAAAAATTATTGTAATTTACATTGCTGTTAGCAACACTTACATTTTCCACAATTTCAGGCAGCACCACAGATGAGTTATTAAAAGAATTTGTCTTTTCGTAATTATTCATAAGGTGCATAAGCAAAGTAACAGGCTCTATGCCATATAGCTTTATGCCCTTCTTTTCCAACTCTTCAATTTTTGCGTGGAGTTTTTCTCTGCCAAGTCTTAAACGGCTGAGGACTGTATTTTCACTGCAGTGCATAACCTGTGCAATTTCCTTTACACTCATTTTTTCATAGTAAAAAAGTGTAATAGCCAGCTGTTGATTATCCTTAAGACCTTGTACCATTTCTTTGATTAATCGGACAGTTTCTTTTTCGTCTATTACATTTTCGGGAACTGCCCCATTATCATCACAAACAATATTTAGTTCGCCCTGATCGTCTGTTAAATCCTCAAGATAAATTTGCTTTTTATGGCTTTTATTGAAATTCCTTGCAGTATTCAAGGCAATAACCTTAATCCAGCCACAAAAGCATTCGGGATTTTTAAGTGTATTAAGTTTTTTAAAAGCCTTTATATATGTATCCTGAAGGATACTTTCAATGTCACCGGCATCATCCGCCTTTAGGCTTATTGTGGTGTAAACGCTTTTATATGTAAGCTCATAAAGTTTTGTAAAAGCGTTCTGGTCATTTTCTAAAGCCAGATTTACCAGTTCTGCAATTTTTTTATTATCCATACTTAGTAATAACTCACTGCATAAATACCTTTTTCGGTTTCAATATACAATCCTGTAAAAAAATCTTTATAACGATATGTGCTGATTTTTACGACAATGGGTTTGGTAACTTTTGAGGCAAACTCTTTGTCATCACAGTCAAAGTCATAAAATACATATCCGTCCTTGTAAATTGGCTTTGCTGTGTTCGGGTTTAGTGTAATCTTAACATTCTGTGCATCCGTCGTTAAGCCACTGTCATTTTTAATGGGTAAACATACTTCCGCTACTATTTTGTTATCATCAATTACAAATTTGGGAGTATTAATTACTTCTGTCTTATAAGTTTTCTCAACATCCTCGTCATAATAATTCAGCCTTAATAATCTACTATTACGGTCACTAATATATGAGTCACCCTTTAGTCCTGTATATAAAATATCACTAATGTAATAAACCTTTTGGTCTTGGGAATATTTCTTTAAATCTATTCCCGTTTTATAAGAAAAACTATTACAAAGCATCAGATATTCATCACTTGTGATTTGTTTATCACCAATAACCATATAAGGATTATCGGAGTTATTTCTTTTCAAAGTGATAACTCTGTAACTTTGATTATCGCATTTCTTATATTCTGTAGTTAATTCACCCCCATCATTATAAAGATACTCCATAATCCTTGGAATATTGTTCACAGGGCTGTATTTATCATAGTTGTAATTATATTCAAAAGCCTCCTTCACCATACTGTAAATAACATTTATGGTTTCACCGTTATAAATTACATTAATAATTTTTGAACCGGAGGTATTAAAATCAGGACGCTCACCATCTGCATTATAATAATAACTACCATCAAAACTTTTAACATAATCAGTTACAAAGCCAAAGCTTTCCTGTGGAATAAAGTAATCATAGTAAAAGTGCTTATAGTATTCAAGATTTTGATTAGCTTTATAAAAATTTTTGGTTTTAATGTACTTACTGTCAGGCTCAACATATCCGTCAATCGTTCTGCCAAACAAACATTTGGCAAGTTTTTTTACCTCTGTAGCTTTAACCTCAACATACCACTGTATGTTTTCATCTGTATAAGCCTTAAATTCCTTATTATAATCAATAATTCTGATTTTACTACGGTCATCACTACAAGCATAATAAGCTAAACATAAATGTAAAATTTCAGCATCTGTTAGATTGTCAAAATTCTCTTCATCTACCAACCCACCAACATAATTTATCAAAGGCTCCACATCATATATATCATCAATCAAGTCACCGCTTTCTGCTTTTTTAACCAATGTTTCAGGCTTTGTTGTGGCTTGAGTAATACTTTCGGTTGTAGGGATATTTGACATTGGTAGGGTTTCTTCAGTAGAGGAAGTATCTTTAATGGTGGGTAAAGTTTCAGCATAGGGTTTGGTCTTTTCCACAAACTCTACATAGTTGACCGCTTTATTATTCATAGTATCGTCAGTAAGAGCTTTTGCAGTCCCTACTTCAACTACAGGTTTGTTATCTGTCCATTTATAAGAAAGTAAACCTGTTCCCAAAGCAACAGCTAAAAACAGACAAGCGGTTTTCAGCAAAGAATTTTTAGGGAAGCTTTTTACCTTCTTATTTTTATGAGTAATTGGCAAGACATCGGATTTTGTGGTTAAATTCTCTATAATCTCATTATTAAGTTTATGTATATCGTCTGCAAAATTACAGCCTTTAAACAAAGATACAAAAAGTTCTTCCCCATTCATATCACTGTAATCTTCAAACGAATCACCCAGACTAATATAATTAACATTCACTCGTTTAGAGAATGAGTTGATTAACACATTCACACTTAGCTGAGAAAGTGTCATCGCCTTTGCAATAACTTCTACAGGAACACTTAAGCACAGGTACATTATTCCTGCAAACTTTTCACTGTCGCTTATATTCTCTAACAGCTGATTAAGCACAGATTGGGAATTGCCGTTATCCTCTATGACTGTTTGAGTAGGACAAATCACAGGAGTTTGAACATTACCCTTATGTACTTTTTCAACTGATTTCACATTAAAAATATTTTTATATATGCAGTAGGTAAGAGATTCCTTAAAATCATCCGTAGCATCCGCAGAATTATTATTTTTGAATACATCGGTAAATATTTTTACAACAGTAGTATCACTGTTTAAGAGATGCACCACACCGGCAACATCATTACAATACATCATAAAAAGTCTTGAAGTTGCTGTTTGGCTACCTTCTTTTGAAAGCTTAACAAGATAATGGGTATTGTTTACACAACCGCAACAGGGACAAACATCATTAAAAATAACGGAACCACATTCAAAACATTTCATACCAGTCACCACCTTTAACCAAATTATATAACTTCGATTTTTATATTGTCAATATTTATTAGTTCGTGTCAAAAGATAACATTAGAATTATTCTATACCTTATTATATAGGACAACAAAAAGCCGAAAAATATTCAAAATTTTTTCTTCGCAGATTGAAAAATTAATTACAAAATAGAATCTTTGTTATCTTTAAACATCTGAATTTCCACAAAAATCACCTTGAAAAGTTGTAAAAATACCCCCCTTTAAAGTTGTAAAAACAGAACCTCGAAAAATGCCCCTGTTTTTGCAACTTTTAAAATGTCCGAAAATATTGATATTTACTGGATTTCCCCACCTTTAAGAAGCCGAAAAATCGAAAAGTAAGAGGAAACCGTTTTTCTTTCTCCCGAGCTTTCAAAAAAAGTTTGCTTTTAATTCATTATTTTTGTGTTTTTATTCACTTGGAAAGGCGGTTTTCTCTGATTCGATTTTGTGTTTTTTGCTGATTTTTCCTTCATAATTATGATTATGGATATACTCTTCTGCAAAAAAAGCATCACAAAATCAAATAATAAATATACACAAATACTGTATAGTAAATTGATAATTCTGATATAGTCAATACCGAATTAATAAGGAAATATATTGAGTGTTAGCAAGAGGATTTTAAGACGCACAGGCAGTTTTTTCGAGAGGATTTGGGTATATCGATAAGGGTCACTCTCCCCTAATTTATAACCTTCTTAAAAAAACTTGCTACATATATTCTATTTTGTAATTTCCTATTTTTTATTTTCATTTTTGGGAAGTTGATTTGAAAAATTTCAAATTGGTACTGTTTTGTCCTTCTTCAACAAAGTAAGTAGAGGTAAATTCACCCCTTCAAAAGGTTTTCCCGGTTGTCAAAAAAACATAGAAAATTACGGTAATATTAGCAATCTACATCCAAATCATTCGTACACATGTGTACGTGAAAATGCCACCGAGTGGCATCCTGAATTTTATGGAATAATCAAAAAATTGTTGCAAAACGCAACATTTTTTCAATGTAAAAACGCCCCTAAGAAATTAATCTTAGAGGAGTTTTCGTGCTTATAAACAGGGTGATGTTTTTAATTGTTTTTGAATCGTTATTTGTTATCCTTCTTTCCGGCGACTGCCTCGGCATTGAACATTGCAAGGGCAATATTGACTTTATCCATACGAACAGTTTCTTTGCCTTGCTCAAGCTCACGCACAAATCGAAGCCCAAGGCCTGAACGCAAAGCAAATTCTTTTTGTGTAAGTCCTGCTGCTTTTCTGTTTTCTTTCACAAATTCTGCAATGGGATTCATAAAGGGTACTCTCCTTTGTGTTATTACATATTATATTATACCCTTTCGGGTTATTTATCAATAAGTTTTTAAGATAATATACCCTATAAGGTGTATTATATTTAATTTATATTATTCATTGATTATTCATGACACAAAGGACAACACCTACTTATAAAGAGATTGTTTGTCATATCCTAAATCTCAATGATACCACTATTTCTTGTAAATCCAATCATCCAAACACTATATATTGTATAATACCACGAAAATTGGAAGATGTTGACAATTTTCGCACTTAATTCTTCGCTATAAATATCGTAAAGATAGAAATGCAGAACATGGCCTTTTTATTTGAGAACATTTGTGCTATAATATATATAGGTAAGAACAAGAACCAGTATTGAATAATGTGCATCGTTTTAGAATTATGATATTTAGTTGAATGTAAGTTATTTTAGTAAACTTATCACCTTTCTATATAAATTTTTAATTATTTTAAATCGCAAGTGTATTCTTTAAAAAATCTCCTTTTTGAGTCAATTAGATTTCATATCTGAAACGAAGTATTGCTATGCTATATTTGACTCTTATCTAAGTTTTAATAAAATAAAAGGAGAAAATCATTATGAAAGAAAATGATTTAGTACTGCCGTTAGATGCAGTCAAAGAAATGAACAAGCAGTTAGAAACATTGGATAAAAATTATAAGATTATTTTTAGCGAAGATTTATTTTTTTCTATCCAGGATGTAATACGAATTACAAATTGGTCGAAAAAGACAGTAGAAGATTTATTCAATAATCCTGCATTTCCTGCAACTGATTTGGGTAAAAAGAAATTGGTGCTTAAATCGGCCTTTATTGAGTTCTTTTCAGTCAAAAGATGCAGGGCCGACAAAGATTATTGGAAATAGCGAATGATAACTAATTAGGGTGAATTATTGTGAGTAAAGCGAATAAGAAGCGAAACAGCAACGGCGAAGGAACAATATTTTTTGACGAAAGAAACAAACGATGGAGATGCCAGATTAGTTACAAAACCTTTAGTGGCGCAAGTGCAAGAAAAAGTATTTCCGGCAAAACGAAAACTGAGGTAATTAACAAGCGGACTAAACTGTTGTGTGAAATTGCAAAGGGCAGAATTACCGAAACAACAAATGCTACCGTTGTGGATTTGCTAAGGGAAGATGCAAGATTTGATTATGACATTAATGCCATCAAGGACGCATCCTACAACAGAAGAATTTTTACTATCAATATAATCGAAAAAAGTCTTTTAGGTTCGATTCCAATAGTAAAAATCCAAGAAAAGCAAATCAACGCTTTTCTCATATCATTAAAATCAACATACTCTAACAGCGTCATCAGCAAGGTTTACAGTGCCCTTTCAAAGGCTTATAATCTGGCAATAAACAAACAATTAATGTCCTACAATCTAATGGACAGTCCATTTATCAAAAGACCGATTTCCGATAAACAGGACAAGAGAATTGACGCCTTTACTTTAGAGGAAGAAAAGGCTTTTTTAACAGCTTTGTCAGAATTAAAGCTGAACAAAAATGCTATTGATTACAGACCGCTTTTCTATATTGAGCTATTTGCAGGCTTGAGGATGGGAGAAATATGTGCTCTGACGCCAAAGGATATTGATTTTATAAACGGTGTTATTCATGTGCGAAATACTGTCACAAGAGGCATTGATTACGAAATAAAGCTGGGAAACACAACAAAAACCAATAAAGGTGTAAGAGATGTTCCCATAAACAGCTGCCTTGTACCTGTGCTTAAAAAAGCCTTGTCCGAATACAGAAAAAACGATGACAATTTGCTTTTCTATAACTTTAAAAGCAACAGACCTATCTCCACACAGCAGGCAAACAGTGCCTTCAGCAGAATTTGCAAAAAGGCAAATATAAATGTAAGTGGCGGTCAGCACCTGTTAAGGCACACCTTTGCCACAAGGGCAATAGAGTCAGGCGTTTCTGCCAATGTTCTGAAAAACTGGATGGGACACTCCGACATATCTATTACCCTGAATACATACTGCAATGTATTTGACAAGATGAATAATAAGGCAATGGATATGTTTGAAAGCTACTGCAAAGGTAATTTGCCCTTATGAAAATAGCCCGTATTTTTTGATACGGGCTTTTGGCACACTATTTTGCTATTATACTTTTTGTAATTTACACGCTCATTGTTCCGTCTGCAAGGTCTTTGGCTACAAATGAAATAAAGTAAAATGGTATAGTTAAAAGTTTTCGTTCCGAATTGTAACCATAGTTATTTTTTGAAACTTTAATAGCGTACTCAAATTTGTTGTGATTTGCAAACTTTTCCAGAGAATTAAGCGTACCTTTCCCCTTCTTCACATCAATGGGATACAGCTTATTGTTGGACTCAACAATAAATTCAAGCTCAGCTGACGCTCTCCCCTTCCAGTAGAACAATTTATGCTCCTTTGCAATAAGTTCATTTGCAACAAAATTTTCAAAGAAAATTCCTGACAGAGTGTTATCCCTTTTACTTGATATGAACGAGGACGCATTAATACCACTTTGATACGAGAACATACCAATATCGCCGAGAAATAAACGAAAGTTACTTTCATTATCAGGCATAAGCGGCATTGTAATATGTTCTTTTAGTTGGAAAGATTGATTAACGATGTGAGCCATTGTCAACCACTGAATAGAGGTAGCATAATCCCTTGTTTTGCTTTTTTCCTCTATAAGTCCGGGTGAAAAATTTTTTGACTCCTTGTTAAGTTCATTGAAGATATTTGTGAACAATGTACGGGAACGCAAAATTGCCTCAGGACTTGCCTGATACAGCTCCATATCTGAAAGGTAATTATCATACAAAACCTTTAGTAATTCTCTTGACTCAAAAAGATTTTCACCATCAATATAGGCTTCTACTGCTTCAGGCATACCGCCAACAAGCAAATATTTATACACCTGCTCCATTGCCAACTCGTGAATATTGGTATCAAGGGGAGTTTTGTTTTCGTATGCCTTTTTAATTGTATCGTAAAGCATACTGTTACTGTTCATAAGAAACTCATCAAATGTCATAGGATAAATGGTAATTTGATTTATCTTTCCCACCGGGAAAAGAAATTTACCGTCATTTCCTGAACCCCTTTTGTGTGTTTCTCTTTGAATCTTAATGCGTACCATTGAGCCTGTGGCAATGACAGGGATTTGCCTGAAATCTTGGCAAAAATATTTGAGGGAAGAAACTATGTTAGGACATTCCTGCACTTCATCAAATATCAACAGCGTATTTTCGTCGATTTGTTTTCCTTTAAGAAGTGATATATATTCGATAATTTTCTTTGCATTGGCAGTCTTAGTGCAAAAATCCCTGACTTCGTCCTCAATTTTACAGTCAATGTAAATATAGTTATCCTTGTAGTAAGTTTCGGCAAAAATATCCTTGACTAAGTAGGTTTTGCCAACTTGCCTTGCACCCCAAACTATCATAGGTTTTTTGCGTTTGTTGTTATTCCATTCTATAAGCTTTTGCAGTGCATTTCGTTTCATAGAAGTTTCTCCAATCCAATTTGTGAATACATTATATCATAACTTGCACCAATTTTAAAGTTATTTTTTGAATTAATTGCACCTTTTTCAAGGTTTTTATTCTAATTATTTGCACCTATGAATGTTTTATTAATATTAACATCTTTAAAATCCCGTGTTGCACCAAAACTGCACCAAAATCTAATTTTACAAAAACATACCCCTGAAAAATGGCTTAAACACTGACTTTTTTAAGGGGATAGAAATTATGTTATATGGTCACCCGCACCAAGCGAAAATAATCCGAACCTTACTCTGATTGGAGACGGATTCGGATTTGTTCTTTTTTATGAGTATCCTAATTTTAATAGTAAAACAAGGGATTGTCACTTAAAAAGTAGCAATCTTTTTTATAAGCCGTAAGCTATTTAGCGATACTATGTAGTGCTTTCAGGAGCCAATTGCCCCTCTGTAATTTGTTCATTTTCTATATTTGCATCATCATTTGCAACATCAATATCATCCCCTTCATAATCTTCATATAAATCACTAATATCGTCTTCTAAATAAGCTTGGTCTAGCTTTTGATTTTCCTTAATAAAGCCAAATCTTACCTGTTCACTGTTTTCAGGGAATAGATGTTTCGCAATAATTTGAGGTAATACAATTATTGAACTTAACACACTTCCAAATCCAGTAATTGCTACACCAATATCAGAATAAGAAATATTTTCCTTATTTGATATATTAAATATTATTAATAATCCAAACACACAAATAAATGCAAAAACCAAACACACTATTCCAAAAAATATACACTTTAAAACTTGACTCGTTCTGTTGTTTTTTACAATATCCTTAACAAGAGCAGAATAATAAATATCTCTACGTTCTGACTCTAAATAGTAGTCTGTAGCAGAGTATTCACCTTCCATATCATTAAGAAGATCCTTTTTTTCCTTCATTGTTATTACCGTCCATTAATAGTATTTCGAAATTTGTTGCTTGAGGTTTATTTGATTTTGGCGTAGGAACCCTACGTATATAAACATCCACGGAAGAACCTTCTTTTAAATCTCCAGCTATTCGTCCGACTTGTGCTCTTGACAGACCGTTTGCTTTAATTATTGCAGAGTGCCTGTTCCGTAAAGCAGATGTTTTTAAACTTTTTACGTATTCATGGGAAATAGGTACCAACGAACCACATTCATCAACGACAACAACACTTTTACCAATTCTCCTAATTTCACCAACAGCTGTATGCTTATCAAATTCAGCAGATGAAATTTTGCCTCTCGGTACTTTTATAGTTTTAGTTGCCATACGTCTCTCTCCTTTCTGCCATTCCTTTTTATTAATAATTTTCAATTTAAGCCATTTTAATATTCGTTTGAACATACTCTTATCCTCATAAATTATAGCATATTTTGGAAAACAAATCAAGTATACCAGTTGACTCTGATTCTATTTTATGTAAGACCATGAACGAGTATACACAAAGGCAGAGAGTTTACACATATACTCTCTGCCTTGATTTCATGCTATATTCTTATTATTAGCTTGATTCTCTTTTTTCCTCTGCTGTTTCCACTCCTCATATTCTCGCCTGCCTTCCTCAGTTTCAAAGAAAGCAATTATATCAGGCAGGAAACAGTTTGCCAGCTTTTCAAGTTCATGCTTTGGAATATCACTCTGTTTTGCCGACATAGGGCGTCACAGCGTTTAATTCTGTCTATCCTTCCTCCTTTACATACTCATATTAAAGCCGCCGTCTTGGCTTTGTTTTTTGCTGTTTTTGCGTGTATTCTTACGCTCATTGATATACTTTTTCCTTTCGTCTTTTCTGTCATTAGTATTAAATATCATTTCAATATCAGCTGCCAGATTAAGTACGCCGTTGGCAATATCGCTCCAATCAGCATCCATTTCAAGCGTAGCTTCATCGGTGACAAATCCCTCGCTCTGATCTGTTCCTCCAAATTCGTCCGTTCCATCTGCAATCTCTGCTCCAAGTTCCTCGTCTGCTCCTTGAGAGCTTTTTCCAACTTGACTTCTATTGATTGCCGACCGCATACTATATCTTTGTTCATCTTTTCTAATTGCGGTCTTATCGAACGATAAATCATATTCGTCACAGTCTCCTGAGTTGGTAACTTGGAAACTGAATCCGTGTTTCTCACAATTTGCTCTCCAACCATCATCGCATGATTCACCAACGCATTGTACTGCTCCTCTTTGAGCGTTATCAAAATCGGTCTGTACGGTTCTGTCAGTACATCCCTCGTTTCTTCGTTTATCTGCTGTAACTGATTCTTCTGTTTCAGCATATTCAAGTCCATATAAATCCTCCATATTTTCTTTAAGATATTTAGCATCAAACAATCTGTTATCTCTGAAACGCTGACCGTCAGGTGTTGTGTAAGTAATATATTTATATCTGTCAATCCACTTAACACCGTAACCCAAGCGTTTCATATTCTCAATAAATTTTTCTTTACTCTGGCTATGAACAACCGCCATATCTATTGCGTTCATAAGTCGGAGCTTTTTACTGTCACCACGAATTGCAGTTCTGTATTCTCTTTGATTCATTGAGCGTTGCTTCGGCTTCTGATAAGGCTTTAATACTTCAAGTCCGAACTGCTGACATATTTCATCCGAACGATTCCGCAGTTCTTCCAAACCTTTCTCATTTATCTGAATCTTTAATCCCGTTTCGCTGTTCACAGAATTTACAACAAAGTGATTATGCCAATGGTCACGGTCGATATGCGTAGCCACGACTACCTCAAATCCTTCAAAGGCTTTTGCCGTTTCTAACCCTATCTGATGTATCTGTTGCGGTGTTGCTCCGCAATCCGGCTTGAAGGATTGCACATACTGTTTGAAGAACACGCCTTTTGCTTTATTGAAACGATGTTTTGTCGCCATAAATTCATTGAAAGCGGCTTCAGGAACACAATTCTGACCGCTGACAAGCTTATATGAACAGTCATTCTCATTGTCATAAAACATAGTTTTCTTATCCTGCATTACATAATCAAGCACTCGTTTCATAGCCGTAGCAGTTTGTGTTTTCTCGGGAATAGCTACAAAGGTTGCCATTACGAACACCTCCTTGCTATCTTGTCAAGCATAACAACAGCATTTGAATACTGTTCTTTCAACTCCGATAGCTCAGGGCAGATAATTTTTCCCATATTGCAAAGAGTAGTTAGCTGATTAAGATTTCTGCCTATTGCTTTAACCTCTTTAAGAATTTTGGGCAATCCGTCAACAACCGTTATTTTCTTATTCAATGCCGAGCGTGTGACAAATTCAGTAAAATTCATATTTGCTTTATCCGCTTTTGATTTTATTAGATTGTATTCGTTTTCACGAAATCTCAATGCTACCAGTTTGTTTTTAGTAATTGTTTTGGCTGTAATCCTCTCTTTTTGCAAAATTTGGGGTTCGGGGATTCCCCGACAAGCGTTTGTATATCGGCTACCGTATTGCGGCGGTCGCATATACAAACAATATGCTTGCCTATCCCAACGGGATAGTATTCTACTGCTATCATACAGCACCAACTCCTTTCAACGATATATAAAAATCCCTGCTTAAATACTGTATAGATATACCTTGACAGTATCCTCGCAGGGATATGTTTTGCGTTTATAGATTTGTCAAAGAGCACTTACAGCAGAGAAAAATATTCTGAGTGAGCATTTATTTTACCGGAGATTTCAATCTGCGTCAAGGCTCAATTTATAATTTTTTGATAGTTTTAAATTTTAGTAAATTCTCAAAGTAAATGCAACAGTAGCATTTGAAGTTGTATTTAGTCTGAGAATTTACGAGTTTTAAATTTTCTTGAAATTTAGCGAAGTCATATCAAAACTAATTGCATCCCTACATTCAACGAAAAAAGAAACGCCGACAGGTAATAGCATTAAAAGCTATAACTTGTCGACCATTTTATTTAAACTTATTCACTTTTTAATACTTCTAAAATTCCTTTATCCATTGAATAGACAACATCACAAAGCACCTCAATATCCTCTTTATTATGACTGGCAAGTAAAATAGTTTTACCTTGTTCCTTTAATTTTAAAAACAACTTGCGCATATCTTGAACACCATCATTATCAAGACCATTCATAGGTTCATCTAATATAAGTATATCTGGATCTTCCATAATTGCTTGTGCAATACCTAACCTTTGTCGCATTCCAAGAGAGTATTTTCAACATGCTTTTTAGATTTAGGATTGAGTCCAACTAAAGCAATCGCATCCAAAATTTGTTTATCTTCAATTTTATTCTTTATCATTGCTAAAAATTTTAAATTTTTAAAAGCGTTATAATTGGGTATAAATCCCGGATTTTCTATTATTACTCCAATTCTATCAGGAATATCTATATCTTTTCCTAATTCTCTATTGTTTATCTTTACGGTGCCTTTTGTCGATCTGTTTAATCCGCAAATACATTTAAATAACACTGTCTTACCTGAACCGTTTCTTCCGATAATACCAACAATTTTGCCCTTTTCAACACTAAAATTAATGTTTCTTAAAATATTGGCATCTTTAAATGATTTGCTCAAATTATTTATTTCGATAATATTACCCATTGCTTATTCCTCCTCAATTATCATTATATCCGAATGTTTGTTAGTGAAAAAAATAATTGTTATAAGTGCAACGATGATTGTAGTATATGAGATTATTGCGAATTCAAAGGTTGGTAAATTATCTATGCTAGAAATACTCAAATAATCAAGATTCGACCATGACACAGGCGAAAACCACATTAATTTAATAAAATTTCTTGACAGCGGTTCACATAAAATCAGAAATACCGCTGTCACTGTTCCCATAAACCTAGTTTTAGTTATACTGTTAATTGCATAAATTAATAATCCTAAAAATACAGAACAAATAAAAGATAAAAGAAATGTAAAAAACATTGCCTGTAACGGAGAAAAAAACGTTGTTATTTTACCGCTTATTATAGCTATAACATTTTCACTGGGATACATACTCAGAGTTCCAAGGGATGTTCCCCATTCAAAAGACCAATCAATATTAAACACGAAAGGCAAAATACTTAATATTATAATAAAAATATATCGCAAATTGCAATATCAAATTGCAATAGTTAGCAAATTTCTTATAACAGAATGTTGTGTACTATTTTATGTTGCATATATAATGTCGAGTTGTTTTTCGAAAAGTTCTTCCGGAGTGTGATAGTTTAATATCTTTCTGGGAAGATTGTTTATCTTGTCAGCAAAAAACATAATATCGTCTGCACTGTAATTATCTATACTTTTGCCTTTGGGGATAAATCTTCTTAACATCCTGTTATGACACTCATTTGTTCCTTTTTGGCAGGAAGTGTATGGATGAGTGAAATACATCGGTATTCCGATTGACTCCAGCTTTGACAGATTGGCAAATTCAGAGCCGTTATCTCCTGTGATACTCTTGAATACTTCTCTGTATTTATCACCGAATTGAGGTATCAGTTCTGCTAAAGCATTATCTATGGCTTCGGCGGTATGGTTTTCTACTTTAAGCCACAGTGACATCCTAAGTTTTCTTTCAACAAGCGTCATTACTACCGGCTCTGTATCCTTCTTTTTACCGATTGCACTGTCGATTTCCCAATGACAAAATTCTTCTCGTAATTCCACTTCTTCGGGGCGTTCTTCTATGCTATTGCCCAGGTTTTTCTTGTTTTCTCTTACCTTTTTAGTTTTGGTATTACGACTGAGTTTTTCAGGCAAATCCATATTTGTTATGTTCATCAAACCGGCATCGACATAGTTATACAATGTTTTTGTACACACCATTTCATCCTTGGCAAACAGGTTATTATCTTTTGCAAAACCTACACAAGCATCCAGTGACCAGCCCTCATTTTTAACTTGATTTTCAACATATGTGAGAAAATCAACTACTTCAAGACAGCTATAATTCTTTTTGCTGTTTTTACGATTTTCCATATATGTTTTTCTGACCGACTGATGCTTTGTAACGCTCGACTTTACCATTAAAGAGTAGAACTTTACCTCGTTCATATTCATTCTTTATTGTGTTAAATGAGCAACCCAAATGTTTGTGTATCTTGTATGGTGTCCAGCCGTCTTTAAGTCGGATTTCAATTTCTACTCTTTCTTCATAAGTTAGGTGTTGTCCTTTTGAGTGTTTTGTGTTACAATTTGGATTGTCCATAGCGATGATCCTTTCGAATTTTGTCTAGCAACTCAATTCTGTCACAAGATCATTGCTATGGATATTATTTTTTTACTATTGCATCTTCATTTTACAATCTGCGAATTTTATTTTCTTAACTATATTTGATTTTCCATAAATTGTCATCAATTTTAATAAATCTTTATGCTGAATATTTTCAGTCTTTACAATACTTTTCTTCTATGTTATACTACAACAAATTAATTTGGAAGTGATAAAATGACCGGTGTAATCTACGCAAGATATTCAAGTGATAATCAGCGTGAAGAGTCTATTGAAGGGCAGTTGAGGGAATGTAAAGAGTTTGCCGAGAAGAACGATATTACAATTCTCGGCACATACATTGACCGTGCTTTATCTGCAAAAACAGACAATCGTCCTGATTTTCAGCGTATGATTAAGGACAGCGAAAAGAATATGTTTGATGTTGTGATTGTGTGGAAGTTAGACCGTTTTGCACGCAATCGCTATGACTCCGCTCACTATAAATCTATTCTCAAAAGAAACGGAGTTAAGGTTGTTTCTGCTACTGAAATCATTTCACAAGGCGCTGAAGGCATTTTGCTTGAATCCTTGCTTGAGGGTTATGCCGAATACTACTCTGCCGAGCTTTCCGAAAAGGTCATTCGTGGTATGAAAGAGAATGCACTAAAATGCAAATACAACGGCGGTACACTTCCAATCGGATATGTAATTGATGAAAACAAAAACTTCCGGATTGATTCTCTTGTTGCGCCTGTCGTCCTTGACGCTTTTAAGCGTTATGACGAAGGCTACACAATGAAAGAAATTGTTGACTATCTGAAACTGAAAGGTGTTCGCACAAAGAAAAACGGTGAAATTTCAATCAACAGCCTGACAAGAATGCTTCACAACAGAAAATATATCGGCGAGTACAAATACCGTGATGTGGTTGTGCCTGACGGTATTCCTGCAATCATTCCAAAGGATTTATTTGACAGAGTACAGGAAAAGTTGGCTAAAAATAAAAAAGCTCCTGCACGGCACAAGTCGGAGGATGATTATCTGCTAACTACAAAGCTATACTGCGGTAAATGTAAATCTTTTATGGTTGGAGAAAGCGGTACAAGCCACAAGAACAACAAGGTACATCGGTATTATAAATGTGTAGGTGTGAAATATCATCGTGGCTGTGACAAGAAAACCGTTAAAAAGGACTGGATTGAAAACCTTGTTATCAAAGTCATTAAGGATATAATTTTCGATGATAATTTGATAAACGACCTCGCAGATACTTTGATTGAGGCACTCGGCAAGGAAAGTACGGTTTTGCCGTTACTGAAAAAACAGCTTTCAGATGTTGAAAAAAGCATTGATAATATGCTGAACGCAATCCAGCAAGGCATCTTCACACAATCAACAAAAGAACGACTCGAAGAGCTTGAACAACAGAAAAATGATTTGAGTGTCCGTATTATGCAGGAGGAAATGGTTAAACCGCCCCTTGATAAGGATAAAATCGTATTTTGGCTTACTCGTTTCCGCAAGCTTGATACAACTAACTTGGAACACAGAAAACGACTTGTAGACAGCTTCATTAACGCAATATACTTATTTGACGACAGGATAATTTTTACTTTCAATTATAAAGACGGAAGCAGAACCATAACCTTTGACGAAATAGAAAACTCGGACTTGTGTTCGGATTTGACTTCGCTTGGTGCACCAGTCGAGTGCCTCGATACGCAGATCGCGTTCGGGGTATTCTTCTTTTTTATGTTTAGCACTCGCGTCAGAACTAACATTTTTTCATAATCTGTTGACACAGGGGTACAAGTTTGAATATACTTGTACCCTTTTTTATGCCCGAAAAACCGCATCAAAAAGCCACTCTTTACTTTTCAAGCATGTTCAGTATATTTTCAAATATCCTTAAAATTGCACCGTTTTCACCCATCATTTGCACCAAACTGCACCAAGTTTGCACCGAATTGCACCAAAAAAATGATAACTAAAACCATACGCCCCATCACTTAAAAAAATACAGTGATGGGGCGTATTACAATTCCTTGCCAAAATCAATAGTTCAGACTTGCAAGTTAAAAACTTTATAAAATACTATAATTTGAGACAACAAAAACCGAAATTATCGGAATAAATCACTCTTATCTCACCTACTAAAGTGATTAAATAACTTACTATACCGAAAAAAGTCTGAAAATCTCACACACTATAAATATAGACATTAAAAATTTTAATTTGATATTACAATTTGTAAACTAAAATTTTCGCAGATTGTAAAATAAAGAAGCAAATAAAGATTCAATAGTAAATGTGTCTGCCAAAGTTTTATGCTTAAATTTACTCTCTGTAAGATTGCTGTTCTCTTGTTGTGTTTTGTCAAGTTCTAAATCACTTGGTAACTACACTCTTAACCGCTGACCAAGGGGAACTAAATTGTGTTTTTCCTATGGTCTTATATGTACGGACACGCACATAATATTTTTTCTTAGATGCAAGCTTAAATATAGCCTTCTTTGTGGTTGATGTTTTACCAATAGTGATTGTTTTATGTGTTGCAAATTTCTTTGTTTTACTATACTGAATTTGATAGCCTGTTGTTTGTTTAGGTTGTTTTTTCAAAGTTACTACAAAGCCCTTTGAGGATGCTTTAAGAGAAGCAATACTTGTTTTACCGGGATTAATTTTGTAAGTGAGAGTTCTTTTTCCTGAATAATTGTTCTTAAATTGCACTACAATGGTGTGTTTTCCAACATTTCTGAAATCCTTGGAAAATGTAACATTGTAGTTTGTTGGGGAAATAGTTTTTTTGGCTCTGTCCTTTACTGTAATTGTAGGAAGCTGTGATTTACCATTGTAAACACCGGATGTCTTTGAAAGATTAATGTTCTTAATCTGATATATGGTTTTAATTGCTGTTTCGTATCCACAGGCTTCGCATACACTGCCGTCAATTTTTCCATCACTGAAAAATGTAGCCTTTTTTGTTGTTGATGAGTGATTACAATGCACCCTGCAAACAACATTGACATTGTCCAGTTTTTCGAAGAATTTATATGCCTTAGCGTTATTAATAACATCAACTGTAACCTTTGGACAATTATCAAAAATTCCATAACCTATATTAGTAAGCTTGCCTGTCACTGTCACTCTTGTGATTCCACTGTCAGAAAATGCGTTGTCACCAATAGCGACAGTTCTGCCAAGATTAAGGTCCTTTAGGGCATCACAATTATAAAATGCATAATTGCCAATTGTAGCACCGCTGTCAGAAAGGTTTATTTCGCTTAAATTTCTGCAATAAGCGAAGCTATTATTTCCGATTTTCACCAATGACTTTGGTGTTTGAATTTTATCAATTTGGTCACAACGATAAAATGCTTTATCACCTATTGAAAGCAAACCCTCACGAAGAACAACCTTTTTAAGTGCTGAACAATATGAAAAGGCATTTTGGGGGATACATTGTAATGTTTTTGGAAATCTAATGTAATTCAAACTTGTGCAGTTAGTAAAACATTCATCTCCTAATTCAATCAGAGTGTTATTAAATGTAAAATCCTTTAGTGAAATACAAACAGCAAATGCACTTTTGCCAACCTTTTCAAGTCCCTTGTTTAGGTGAACCTTGGTAAGGTCTGAACAGCCATCAAAGGCATAATCTCCAATCTCAACAATAGTACTTGCAAATTCAATAGATTTGAGTTTTGTATTTGAGAAAGCATATTTGCCTATATACTCAACACCGTTTCTGAATATAACCTTATCAATTTCAATATCTTTCCATGGTGCAGGACTTAACAGTGAGTAATCATACATTCTGCCGTTGCCGAAAATGACTAATGTTTTTCCGTTGATATACCAAAGTAAAGAATCACCGCAGAACTGATTAGCCTTCATATGAGTCAGATCTGTTTTCATATCGCTTTCGGTATAAACAGTGTCAACCTCTTGTGGATCCTCACCCTCATCACTTTCTGAGCCATCACCGGTATCATCTCCTGAATCATCTCCCGAATCATCTCCGAAATCATCACCAGAATCATCACCGGAATCATCACCGGAATCATCACCAGAATCATCACCGGAATCATCTCCCGAATCATCTCCCGAATCATCTCCCGGTTCAGAACAGAAGAAACAAAAACCACAATAACATTCACAATCGTCATCATATGTGCAATCATCACAACAATCACAGTCAGTTTCAGCAAACGCAGTAAGAGAAGAAAAACATACTGTCGATATAACCATTGTCATCGCCAAAATAATGGAAATAAGCTTTTTCATAATATTACCGTCCTTTTTAAAAAAATTTAACAGATGTAATACACATCTACTTTTAATCATCTATTATTGATTGGTACATTTCATTAATCTAATTTTAGTGGTTTCTGTATAACCAATTATGGGGGATAATTCATCCGCCAAAATATACAACAGTTTCGAAAGGACCCACCTTTACAACATCCCCATTGTTGCATTTTACAGGATTTACCAGCAATTTGTTATTTACATAAGTGTGGTTTTTTGAGGACAAATCCCTAATATATACTTCGTTGTTATAAAGAAAAAACTGACAATGTTTCTTTGACACTCTCCTATCCTCTATAACATATCCACAACACTTTCTATCTCGTCCTACGACCGGTTCCGATTCAACATTTAGAGTTGTTTTCTTATTAGATGAAATGTCCAAAATGGTAATTTTCTTATATTTGCATCTACTGAGTACAGATGTATCACAATTTTTTAGTACACCACTGACATATTCGTTGCTACTTACATATTGTCCGGTATCTATGCTTACACCACCCCTGAGATGCACATCACAATCTACCGATTTTCTTGATTTTATAAAAAAGGCTGCTGCAATAATTAAAATTGCAACAGCCAAAGATACGCAAAATAGAACAATCATCACAAGTCCTCTTTTTAAATATTCCTATAAATAGTATCAGATAATTCTTCAATAGCTTTTTCTATGATAGAATTCACACTTTTTATGTTTTCTTCAAGAACCTGACATTTTTTAATATACTGAGGAGCAGATAAACTACCCCAACATTTACCCAGTTTTTCTATATTCTCATATAAATCCGTATCTAAACTTTCTAAAATACAAAAAACTTCTTCAAGTTCTTTCTTTGATGTTTTCAACAAATCCAATTCACTGTTAGTCATTTTTACGCTCCGTTAGTCCAAAATTCCTTTTTTGTATCTGACATAATACCGGATTTTTCTTCACCTTCATATTGTTCAATAATCTTCTGAAGTTTTTCAATCTGTTCTTGAGTCAAAAACTTGATTCTCTCCAATTCAGAAGTATCTTCTCTATAAAAGTTTCTAAACAATTCAGCCGATTCACCATTCCAATACAAATTAGAACAGGATATAATCTTGTCGATTTTTTCCAGACTCACAATGACTTTGTTATAAACAATATTCATTTCATTCGCTAAACTAACAAGTTCCGCTGTATCAACCATAAAATCATTACCCTTGCTTATCATAAATATAAACGCTACCTCTCAAAAATCAATATACTTTGATTGCTCTAATAATTTCATCAGTCTTTTTTTCAAGCCTAATATACTCATTTTTCGCATAATTCAAAACACCTACATTTTCTTTAAGTGTTCTATATATATTCCTAATAAGCATACAGTTAAGTTGAAGTTCCTCTGAAAACGAAGTATATTCTTCTCCTTCCCAAAGAGGAGACAATTTTTCATTTAAACAATTCAAATCCTTTAAATATTCTTCAATTTTTTTGAACTCCAAATCCAGCTTTATACAGTCTGATGACAATTCGCTGATATTTGCTTCTATTAACTTATCCGGCATAATGTCACCTCACATTTAACGAAAGATTTCCGTTATAAATTATCTCTGAACTAAACTTTATTTTCATTTTTTTGGTGTACTCAGCCTTATCAATCATATCAATAATTAGATTTTCTGTCCTGGTGTACTCTCTTGAGATATGTTCTATCGCCCTTCTGAGGTTCTTTGCCAAATCTATATTTTTGTAGAGATTAGTCTTTATGTTATGTATATACTGACAGGCATCTTCTGTATCTTTGGCTGCTGTTATTTTATTTTCTGTCTTGTCAAGTATTTCTAAACAATTATCAAGTTTGTTTACGGTTGTTTTCAAAGCATTAGAAAACAAAACAATATCGTTTAAGTTTAATTTCATATTCCCTCACTGAACAATATATTGGGGTAAAATACCCCAATATATTAACTTAATATTCCTGAGGCAAGGTTTGAAGCTGTTGAATTATTATTCCTTTCAACTGTCACATATTCGTTTGCAATTTCCTTTAGATCCTTAACATGTTCCTGTATCATTCTGTTAAGTAGTTGGACATCCTTATGAAGTCCTACCATTTTGTTGTGGAAGGCAGTTGATGCTTCTCCCGTCCAAATACTTGTAAGCTGCTGGGTAAGTCCCTGCATATCCATAAGTATTGTGCCTACTGTTTTTGACTGATTTCCAAATTCATCTGCTGTTGTAATAAGTTGTTGTGATGTAACCTTAATTGTTGCTGACATAATAAACTCTCCTTTTAAACAAAATTATTTTTTAATAAGATCTCTTTTTTGCTGTACAAATATTTTTTCTCTCAACAGTATCATAATTTTGCGCAATCTGTTTGAGAGCATCAATGTATTTCTGGGTAAGATTATAAATCTTCTCCATTTTAGCCTTATCGGTTTCAAACGCTGTGTGGAATTCATCGTTTGCTTCGCCATCCCACATAGCGTTGAGCTTAATCTCCGAATTCACCAGAGCTGTTACAGCTGACTTAAATCTTCCGTTTAATTCCTCGAGTTTAGTAGCTTTCGCCCTTAAATCTGATGTTGTTACTTTAAATTCTGCCATAATAAATACCTCCAATTGATTTTTTATTATCCTTTCCTTTAGGATGTCTTTATTATAGCAGTTCATCAAAATAATAATTAAAAAACTGACAAATAACCTGTTTTGGCTGACGAATGTCACTTTTTATATCAAAATCAGATTCTCTCCTGTCTTTACATCATTTTCAAACAAGGTAAGTACATTTGAAAGTATCTGTGCTTTATCACTGCTTAAAAGTACAAAAGTCTGTCCTTCACCCAATAATTCACACCGTTCATACTGACTGATAATTGAAACTAATTCATCAATTACCATTGCAACGGGAACATTTTCGTTCAATTTAAATTCATACTTTTTTTCAAATGACGGCACAAATATTTCTGTAATTATCATTCTTATCCTCCAACAAGTATATCAAGCAACTCATATAATTTGTCATAATCATATGGATACCTCATCTCGTTATCTCCTTTACTGTAATAAATATAATAAAAAAGATAGTGTTCAATTAATAGTAAAGCAGCCAACCTGCTACCTTTGTTATTATACATTTCTAAAGAAAACACAATTGGAGATTCCATAGTAAAATTATTTGAGATGCAGGGTTGTATCATCATTTTATCAAAATCATATAATTCTTCAGAATTAATAAATATATCTTTCTCGCTATCTAATCCTTTATATTCATCAATAATATATTGGAACTCTTCCTTTTCAATAAGGGCAAGTCCAAGTTTATCATCGCTTACAGGCATTAGATCACAAACAAGTATTCTTTTTCCAACATAGCAACACAAACATTCATCTTTTAAATATCTGTTTTTTACAATTAAAAATTTGTCTGCTTCTCCTATTATATCAATCATTTCACGATAATAATCCATTATAACAAATTTATCGTCAAATGTAGTCATTATCCTCCTCTTAATCAAATTATTTACTACATTTAGCATTACATTATCCTTGATTACTATTCCATCCAAATCAATACCGCAAATTTTATGATAACCGCATAAATGCAACATTACCGCAAGATCATTCTTGCTGAAAATCTCAAATTTCATTTTACTATTTCAACTCCTTTAATGCACTTCTATAGGTTCTTGAAATTGGAACATTGTAGTTATTCTCAAGGAGAATATAATTTTGTGAGAATACTATTTTTTCTATTCTGCTTTTTGAAATAATAAAACTTCGATGGCATCTTATGAATTTTTGATTCAGCTTTTCCTGTATATTATCAAGCGTATCATAAAAGGAGTACTCTTGATTATCTGTTACAAGATATATCTTTTTGTTTCGTGATTCAAAATATAAAATCTGACTATACGGAACCAACTGCCTGCCATCACGGTTATCAATAACAAAACAGTTTTCCCCATCTTCATTGTCAAAATATTTTAGATAGGCTGATACAGCCTCCGAAAACACAGTGTATACACTGTATGCATCAAAAGGCCTTATCAACAGCGACCCGGCCATAATACTCGGTTTGATATATTTTGTGGGCGAAACAGAGTTATCGGCAATCAGTACAATATAGGTGTTATTGCTATTTTGTCTAACACATTCAGCTATCTCTGTACCGCCACCGGTTGTAACATCAAGGCAAGAAATATCTACCACAGGTTTACTTTCCAAGAATATTCTTATTGATTTATCATCAATAAATTCCTTATAATCACAATCTTCCTCCGAATTTCTGCTAATAATTTCAAAAAGCTTACTTTTAATGATTTTTAATTCATTCTTTACGCTTGAATAAGACAACAATGAAATCATTTTATATTAGCACCTCCAGCAAAGGGGACAATAATTTTTTCAGCAACATTTAGCTCCTCTGATGAGGCCATACCGGTTCCTCTTTTCATAGATTTAGAACTTTCTAAATAAGAAAGATTGTCAAAATCGAATATCTTTTGCTCGGATAAATATCCTCCAAGGTGCACTCCACGCTTATACTCGGTAAACAATTTATATGCCCTATACTCATATAAATCATAGTAATCATCACTGTTCATACAACCAAAGAAATAAATATTATGCAAATATCCTTTTTCGATTATATTTTCAATAAATTCCCCGTAATTTTGTGACCCTTTGGTTGGAGAGTATATTTCTCTGAAAAATTCGTTTAAGTTATCAATTAAGATGAATATAGATTCAAAGCAGGACATTTTATCGAAAATTTGTGAATAGGACATACCCTGGTCAATACAATTGTTCTTCAGTATGTTTCGTTCTTTGAATGTTTGGGTAATTTTGGAAAATAAGTCCACAATACCATCAATATCCTCTATGTATTGAGCATTGCACTCCTTCGTAACGGACCTTAATGCTGAACCGCTTTGTTCAACAACTACCACCTTTCCACGATTAGCATAAACGAGTGATTTCATTATAACTTGAAGTGTATTGGTTTTACCGGTTCGTCTTTTTCCGGAAATAAGATAGCAATATGTATCTTTTAAATTAATGCAATAAGCAGTTGCATCGTAATCCCTATATGCAACAGGGACTAACCATTTTTTGTCTATGCAATCTTCATATACCTTTGATTTACAAAAGTCAATAATATTAGGTTCATCCGGTATGTATGGTACATTTCTTGCCGTATCTCCACTCCATACTGTTTGCATAACATTTGCTATTTCCCTTATTTTATCATTGCGAACATAATCATCTTCATTAAATGAAAGTGCTGTCTGAAATTCCAATAATCTGCCATCAATAAAACATAAACCTCTACCCTTAGTGTTTTTTTCAGGATACACTGAAATTGCACTTGTACGGAGAACATCCATATATTTGTAGTTATCGCTCATTTCAAGAGCAACTACTGTTCTAATGTTATCGGAAATACGGGTTGTAACCTCAGAAACACCAAAACCAGATGCCGTAATTACAAGGTTTATACCAAAACTGACACCTATTCTGGAAATGTTAATCAATTCTTCTTCGTATAATCCCTCAGTTTTTTCATTGAAACCAATATAATTATCAATTACTACAACTATTAACGGAAGTTTTACATTCCTGTCCTTTATGTACTGAAAATAGTTGCCTCCACTAAATAAAGCCTTTCTTTCCTCAACAATAGAATTCAACATATTGAAAAATTTTCGGATTTTATCTAAATTATTATCCAAAAAAACATCACCGA
>JALFTC010000022.1 GCA_022779485.1 Ruminococcus sp. | reverse complement strand
ATTGACTACTTTTTCACTCCCTCAGTCGCCTTTGGCGACAGCTCCCTCCTCCGATGGAGCCTTTGTTTAGTCCTATAATTATGAATTATGCATTATGAATTATGAATTATGAATTATTATCAGCAGATTTTGTTTCTGTCGATTTCTCTGATGTCTGTTCTCTTGATTTTTCCGCTGATTGTCTTTGGCATTTCGTCAATAAACTCCAGGTGCTGAATGTGCTTGTAGGAGGCTACTCGGCTGTTTACAAAGGTTTTCAGCTCTCTTTTCAGCTCTCTGCTCTCTGTGTAGCCCTCTGCAAGGTGAACTGTCGCCTTGATTGCCTGTCCTCTTGACTCGTCAGGTACACCGATAACTGCACATTCCATAACAGCAGGGTGCTTCATCAGTACATTTTCTATCTCAAAAGGTCCTACTCTAAAGCCCCTTGTCTTGATAAGGTCGTCAATTCTGCCAACATACCAGTAATATCCGTCCTCATCCTTGTAGGCTGTGTCCCCTGTGTGGTAAACTCCGTTTCTCCAAACCTTTTCGTACAGCTTTTCGTCACCGCAGTAACCCATAAAGATGCCGTGCTGATTTTCCTGTGGGGCAACTACAATTTCGCCAACCTCGTTTGCAGGTAGCTCGTTACCGCTGTCGTCAACAATCATTGTGTTGTAAAGTGGTGTTGGTTTGCCCAAAGCACCAACCTTTTCCTGACTTCCCACAAGGTTGCCAAGCATTAGTACAGACTCTGTCTGACCAAAGCCCTCCATAAGTCTTAGTCCTGTCTGCTCAAAAACCTTTTTGAATACAACAGGGTTTAGTGCCTCGCCTGCTGTGGTGATGTGCTTTAATGAAGAAAGGTCGTAATTATTCATTCCACGCTTGATGAAATAGCGGTAAACTGTTGGCGGTGCGCAGAAAGATGTAACCTTGTACTTTTCCATAACTCTCAACAGCTTGTCAGGTGAGAAGTGGTCGAAGTCGTAAACCATAACACCGCAACCGCAAAGCCATTGACCGTAAATTTTGCCCCAGGAAGCCTTACCCCAGCCTGTTTCCGCAACTGTGAGGTGAAGTCCCTTTTCCTTTACATCTTGCCAAAACTTTGCTGTGATTATGTGGGAAAGTGTGTAGGTGTGGTCGTGCATAACAGCCTTTGGGTAGCCTGTTGTGCCTGATGTAAAGTATATGAGCATTGGCTCCTTAGCAAGAGTTTCAACCCTTTCAAAGGTATCGTCAGCCTTTTCAATTTCATCTGTAAAATTAACAGCACCCTCCACATCTCTGCGAACAACAAAAACCTTTTCAAGAATCGGTCTTTCCTTTGATGCCTTAACTAAATTTTCCGCTGTGTCACCGTCAGGTGTGGAAACTGCAAAGCGAATATCCGCTGTGTCAACTCTGTATGTGATGTCGTCAAGGGTGAGCATATTTGTTGCAGGGATAACGATAGCGCCCAGCTTGTGAAGTGCGGGAACAATGTACCAGTATTCATAATTCCTTTTAAGAATTACAATCACTCTGTCGCCCTTTTTAACACCCTGATTTTTAAAGGCATTTGCCGCCTTATTGCTAAGTCTTTTTATGTCTGCAAAGGTAAATGTCTTGTGGAGATGGTCGGGGTTTGTCCACTCCATAGCAATGTCGTTTGGTGCAAGCTCCCCCATTTTATCCACAACATCATAGCCAAAGTTGTAGTTTTCGGGATAATCAAGCTGAAAACTGTTCAGCACTCCATTTTCGTCCAAGGTATAGTTACAAAAATCATTAAACAACTGCATAATCATTCTCCTTAAATTTTAAATTCTGAAATCACTCTTTTATTTTTACAATTATATTATACGAAAGGGATAATACTTTTACAATCCGACATACAATGCAAATGTAATAATTTTTGAATAAGTTAATGCAGATTATGCATAAAAGGTTTGCAAATGGAAAATTGAAAATGGAAAATTGAAAATGGAAAATTTATGTACACAAATGCTCCCTCGGATGAGGTATTCCCTTGCTAAGGGAAATGCCCCAACGGGGCAAAGGGTTTGCCGTTTTCGCCATAAAAGCTGTCGGCTCTGACGACTGGGGGAGTGAAAAAGTAGTCAATATATCTTGCTTTGTCTTTAGATGATAAAGTTTAAGTCAGAACATATAACCGCACTATCTTCTAAAGACAAAATGAGCAAAAGAGAACACTTTTTCCCTCCTTCCACCGCAAGCGGTCCCCCTCCCCCCTCCGGTGGAGGCTAAATGTAAACAAAGGCTCCCTCGGATGAGGGAGCTGTCGCCAAAGGCGACTGAGGGAGTGAAAAAGTAGTCAATGTATCTTTCTTTGTCTTTAGATGATAAAGTTTAAGTCAGAACATATAACCGCACTACCCTCTAAAGACAAAAAGAGATAAAGAGAACACTTTTTCCCTCCTTCCGTCACGGCTAAAGCCGTGCCACCTCCCTCGTCTGAGGGAGGCTTTCTGTAACTTAAAACTAATTCACTATTCCCTATTACTTTATAACTAAAAAAGGCTCCCAATCGGGAGCCTTTAATTGTTAAAAACATTTTATCCTGAAAACTACTTCTTTCCTCTTCCTATTTTTCTTGAAATCAAAACACCTACAAGGATAACAAGCACGCCGATTAGTATTCCGTACTGGAGTACTAAGTTGTTTTCCAGTGGGTTTTCTGCGTGGTTTGTTCCGCCTTGATTTAGGGGAATGGTTGAGGAAATTCCCTCAATGGCTTTCATTTCTTCCTTTGCCAAAATTAACTGCGTCATATTTACCTCCAAGCATATCTATTCTCAATAGGTCAGTCAACCTGAACATAAAAAGTGTCAACAAGCATTTTAAAGAATTTTTTGTTGTTGATGTGATATTCCGAATACAGCTCTCCCTCTTTGTCCTTACCGGGAATTTTCTGTATTGACGCACTTGTAACTCCTTTACGCATCAAATCAACTGCAAGGTAGCTTATCTTTGAGGCTGAAATATTTGTCACCATATATGGACTTGCACTGTTGTAAAGGTCAATAGGCGTTGTAATGCTTTCCTTGGTCATACTTACAGCCTTGGAAACAAATGCGTCAAGATATGCCTTTTGCCTTGCCATACGGTTTGTGTTGGAGTCAAGCTTTGTAAGGTCACGGGAACGGACAAAGCTTTCCGCAGAGTCGCCCATAAGGGTGTAGCTTTCGCCTTGCTTAAACTGATAACTTCCGTCTGCATTTTGCAAATCAACAGGAGAAGTGACTGTCACTCCCCCAATGCTGTCGTTAAGAGCTTTAATTCCCTCAATATCCAGGGCAAGGTAGGACTGTGCAACAGGTAAGCCGTAGAACAATCTCCGTACAGATGTAATGGTGTTTTCAGCACTTGTTTCCTTGCCGTCACCGTATGCGTAGGAAAGACAGATTTGGGCATTTTCTGTGCTGATAAAATCGCCTTCGGTGTTGTAAAGGTTAATGTCCACCATAGTTGAACGGCTGATTTGGAATGTGTTTGTCAGTCCGTATGCTGTGTCTATTGCAACAAGGTAAAGTGCGTCTGCCTGACCGGCTGTGCCCACAACATCGTTAACTGTGCCAAGCTCCTCCTTGTCAATACCCATAAACAGGATTGATGTCATTGTGTCCTTGTAGCGGTATGTGTGACCGTTGTAGATAATGTAGTTACCGCTGTCAATAATCTGTGTGTCCTTGTCAGGTGGCGTCAGCTTCATAGCTGATGTGTCCAAAAGACTGCTTTTTCCCATACTGTACAAAATTCCAAAGGTAGAAACAAGCAAAATGACAAGACCTAAAAAGACGGACAAAATGGTGATTAGCACCTTTTTCCACCTTTTCATCTTCTTTTTCTCCGGCTTATTTTTTTTGGCTCGCCTTAATGACTTTTTATTTTTCCCATTTCCCCTTTGACTTATAACAACATCGGGAATATCATTGTTTTCCTTTTTCTTTTCACTGTTTTTTGAGGGGTTAAGAAACACCTCTGCAAAGTTTTCTTTTTCTTCTATTAAAGAATTATAATCGGAGTCAAGGAGGACATTCTCCCTGTTATCACTTTGTTTTTTCATTTTCTATCAAAACACCTTGAACTAAAAATCTGTTTTCCGGTCTGTTATTTGTGCAGGTGCTAAGGGTGACAAGTTTGTCGTCAATGGTAACCTTGGCATTTTTTCTCACATTGCTCACAATAGCAAACTTTGGATTCAGGCTGTAATCTATGTATTCCTTAAACATTTTATCATCATCAAAATGCTTGAAGGAATTGTTTATGTGTCGGTCGTCATATTCATACGCTGAATAGATTAGGTACTTCCTTATGCTGTTTGGCGTGTAAATGTAAAAGTACTTGTGCTTTTTGAAGAAGGACTTGTCCTCAAACTTGTGCAAGTCGGCAAACATTGTTCCGTTCATCATATTGTGACCGTAAAGGATTGTATCCTTGTCGTTAAAGTCCCCGCTGTTACAGCTTTCCATATAGATTGAGCCGGCATAGAGGTAGTTCCCTGTGTAATCCCTGTGGAGATAATAGGACAAATCGGTGTCAGGTGTTCTGAGCACCGGATAGTCTATGTTTGTACCCTTAATTTTTATCCACCCCACAATATCCTTGTTCTCTTTTTTGAGCTTGTCAAAGTCAATGGGATTTACACCTAATTTTTCAACATTCGGCTTGTTGTCGTCTGTAAGGGTTGGGGTTACATTTTTGGAAAGATTTTTGTACTTGTCCTCCCCATTTGTACAGCTCATTGTATTGAACAGAATAAAAGCCACACAAAGTACAACACCGGTAATGGACAAAGCAAGTATAACGCTCCAAAGAGCCTTTTTATTTTTTCCCTTTTGTTTATTTGAAGGGCTTTCTTCATTCACCGATTTTTTATCAAAATCTCCCATAAGCACACTCCTTTCCAAGAATTATAACATATGAAAAGTTACAGGTCAACGAACAAAAAAATCCCCTACTTTCGTAGAGGACTTTTTAGGGTGTAGCCAAAAGCACAGGGCACACCCGTGGAAAACAAATTATTTTTTTGCACGAATTTTCTTAAATGCAAGTGCAGAAATTCCGCCAAAGCCTGCAAGTGCAAGAATTACATAGACAGTCATATCCCCTGTGAGCGGAGAATTTGGGTTGTAACCATATGGCCAGTATTCACCGTTAGCACCGTAAAATGTACCGTCCTTATGATAATATCCCCAACCGTAGATGCCGTTACGATATTCAACATCAGGACCAAAATCCCTGTAACCACTGGCATCATCTACACCCTCAGGAGATGTAGTTGCTGTTGGTTTTTCCTTAGTAGTAGTTGGTTGTTGAGTAGTGGCTTTTGGGCTATTGTAGGACTTTGCAGAAACTGCTACTGTTGAACAAATCAAAAGTGCAACAACAGAGAGAACTGCGAAAAACTTTCTTAATATATTCTTCATTTCTATTACCCCCAAATTAGATAATATCAAATTATAATCTATTATATCACAAAGAAAGAAAAAAATAAATAATATTTCAGAAAAAACTTATATTAATTGTAAACAAAATTGAAAAGGTATATTTGTATGATATTTACAATAACACAGCCTCCATCAGACGAGTATTCCCTTGCTAAGGGAAATGTCACGAAGTGACAAAGGGTTTGCCGTTTTCGCCAGAAAAAGGGGGACCGCATTTTTCCTCACAACAGCCTCCCTCAGATGAGGGAGGGGGACCGCTTGCGGTGGAAGGAGGGAAAAAGTGTTCTCTTTTGCTCTTTTCGTCTTTAGAGGATAGTGTGGTTATGTGTTCTGATTTATACTTTGACATCTAAAGACCTACCAAGATATATTGACTACTTTTTCACTCCCCCAGTCACGCAAGGCGTGACAGCCCCCTCCTCCGAGGGAGCCTTTGTTAAATCATTAATTTCCTCTAACCTGTTAGTGTCGATTAATGCACTACTGCTATCCTTTCAGATTCCTCGCTACGCTCGGAAGGACAGGTGGTGCTGAATTCCTAATTCCGAATTCCGAATTATGCATTATGAATTATGAATTATGCATTCCCAAAAACTAAATCTTCCCCTTGGTTGACAGTACACCGTCAATTCTTTCGTCAAGGCTTACTGCCGTATCAAGGCTTTTTGCAAATGCCTTAAACGCTCCCTCAATGATGTGGTGGTCGTTACTTCCACGCATTTTTACAAAGTGGAGATTCATCATAGCACTGTATGAAACTGCATAGAAAAATTCATCTACCATACAGGTGTCCATCTCTCCGCATTTTTCGTTTGCAAAGGAAAAGTCGGAAACATAGTATGGTCTGCCTGACAAATCAACTGCACACATCACCAGCGTTTCGTCCATAGGGAGTAAAAAATTACCGTATCTCTTTATGCCTTTTTTGTCCCCAACCGCCTTTTTTATAGCCTCGCCAAGGACAATTCCTGTGTCCTCAATGGTGTGGTGGCAGTCAACATTTAGGTCGCCCTTAACCGTAAGCTCAAGGTCAAAAAGTCCGTGCTTTGCAAAGCCCTCAAGCATATGGTCAAAGAAACCAATGCCTGTGTCAATTTGGCTTTTGCCCTTTCCGTCAAGGTTTATCTTTAGGTAAATATCGGTTTCCTTAGTAACCCTTGTTACCTCTGCAATTCTGTTCATATTATCACCTTTATTCCAATAAAGAATTATTCCTCTTCAAACCTTACAAGTGCGGCGTTTTCGTGGGCGGTTAGGCTTTCGCAGGACGCAAATTTTGCCACATCCTTGTACACACCCTTTAGAGCCTCCTGTGAATAGTAGATTATGCTTGATTTCTTCACAAAATCGTCCACAGAGAGAGGTGAGAAAAACTTTGCCGTTCCATTTGTAGGAAGTACATGGTTAGGCCCTGCAAAGTAGTCGCCAAGGGACTCACAGCTGTAACTTCCAAGGAAGATTGCACCGGCATTCTTAATCTTTGTCATAACAAGGAATGGGTCTGCCGTCTGAATTTCAAGGTGTTCTGATGCAATTTCGTTTGCTGTTTCAATGGCGTCATCCATATTTTCTGCAACAAGAATATAGCCAAAGTTGTCAAGGGATTTTGTGATAATCTCTTTTCTTGAAAGCACCCTGACAAATTCGTCAACCTGCTTTGACACCTTGTTTGCAAAGTCCTCACTTGTGGTTATTAATATAGCTGACGCAAGCTCGTCGTGTTCAGCCTGACTTAATAAATCGGCGGCTACATACTTTGGGTTTGCAGTATCGTCAGCAATAACAAGGATTTCAGACGGTCCTGCAATGCTGTCGATATTTACAAAGCCGTAAACCTGTTTTTTGGCAAGGGCAACATAGATGTTACCGGGGCCAACAATTTTGTCAACCTTTTTAATGCTTTTTGTACCGTAGGCAAGGGCACCGATAGCCTGAGCGCCACCAACCTTATAAACCTCATTAACACCCGCTTCATTTGCGGCTACAAGTACAGCAGGGTTAACCTTGCCCTCACTGTTACAAGGTGTTGTCATAATGATTTCAGGAACTCCTGCAACCTTTGCCGGCATAATGTTCATCAGTACAGAGGATGGATAAACAGCCTTTCCGCCGGGAACATAAACGCCCACCCTTTCAAGTGGAGTGACCTTTTGACCTAAAATTGTACCGTCAGGTGTGGAGTTAAACCAGCTGTTCTGCTTTTGTCTTTGGTGGTAGCTTTCAATGTTAACCAGCGACTTTTTGATAACGGTGAGCAAATCCTCACTTACCAAGGTGTAAGCCTCTTTGATTTCCTCCTCAGTTACCCTTATGTTACTCTCGTTAAGGTCGAATTTGTCAAACCTTTTTGTGTAGTCAAAAAGTGCCTTATCGCCGTTTTCCTTAACATTAGAAAGGATTTCGGCAACTACACTTTCGTAGCTTCCGTAGTTGTTAGGGCTTCTCTTAAGCATACCCTCAAGGATATTTTTTGTTGAATCTTTAGTTAATTTTACAATTCTCATTTTTGCCTCTTATCTATATAATCCTTTAGAAAAGCAAACAGCTTTTCCATTTCTTTTTCTGTTCCGACTGTAATTCTCAGGTAGTCATTAATTCTTGGGGAGTTAAAATATCGCACAAAGATTTTATTTTCTTTAAGAGCATTAAAAAGCTCATCTCCCCCAATTTCCCTGTGCTTTGCAAAGATAAAGTTTGAACTGCTGTCAAGGAAAGTAAAGCCAAGGGAAGTAAGCACCTTTTTTGACTTTTCCCTTGTGTCAACAATCTTTGTAACCATCCTTTTAAAGTAGTCATCATCCTTAACAGACGCAACCCCTGTTTTGATTGCAATACTGCTCATTGTGTAGGAGTTAAAGCTGAATTTAACCGAATTCAGCACAGAAATCAGCTCCTTACAGCCAATGCAG
Source organism: Ruminococcus sp. (assembly GCA_022779485.1). Taxonomy (GTDB): domain Bacteria; phylum Bacillota; class Clostridia; order Oscillospirales; family Acutalibacteraceae; genus Ruminococcoides. Next base: position 11,615 of record JALFTC010000022.1, on the reverse strand, counting down.
TAGCCTATCCTCATACCCGCCATTGAACGGGATTTTGAAAATGTCCTCGTCACAAGGAGATTTGAGTACTTATCAACAAGTGACAATGCACTTTCACCGCCAAAATCTATGTAAGCCTCGTCCACAATTACAACTGTGTTTGGGTTAGCCTTTATAATACTTTCCACATCAGATAGCGGAAGTGCAAGACCTGTGGGTGCGTTAGGGTTAGGGAAAACTATTCCGCCGTTCTCCGTAAAGTAGTCCTCAGGCTCAATTTCAAAGCTGTCATTAAGAGGAATTTCCCTGTACTTAATGTTAAACAAACTTGCCCACACCTTGTAAAAGGCATAGCTTACATCGGGGAAAAGGATTTCCTTTCCGCTGTTGAAAAAGGTGAGAAAGCACATTGCAAGGACATCGTCAGAGCCAACTCCTACAAAGACATTTTCTTTATCCACTCCGTGATAATCTGCAAGTGTTGACACCAAGTCGGAAACATCAGGGTCGGGATACTTGCGAAAATCGTTGCCCGATACACCGTTCAGAACCTCTGTAACAAGAGGGGAAGGCGGATAAGGATTTTCGTTAGTATTCAGCTTGATAACATTGTTGTCCTTAGGCTGTTCACCGGGAACATAAGGCTCAACCCTTCTGAAATTCTCCTGTAAAACCATTTCTCTCTTCTCCCAAAACAAAATAAAAAGTATTTCATTTAAAATTCAACTTATATTATACTTAATATTTTACCGTTAGTCAATAAAATTGGGGGTGACTTTTGAGATGTTCTGAAGTTTCAAATTACGGTTTCAAATTACTGCCAAAGGAAATGCCTGTGAAACAAAGGCTCCCTCGGATGAGGGAGCTGTCGCCAACGGCGACTGAGGGAGTGAAAAAGTAGTCTATACATCTTGGTAGGTCTTTAGATTTTAAAGTTTGAGTCAGAACATATAACCGCACTATCTTCTAAAGACAAAAAGAGATAAAGAGAACACTTTTTCCCTCCTTCCGTCACGCAAGCGTGCCACCTTCCTCGTCTGAGGAAGGCTGATTGAAAACAAAGGCTCCCTCGGATGAGGTATTCCCTTAGCAAGGGAATACATTTACACAAGGGAGGCTGGTTAGTCTCTGCTAATTCTAAATATCTACCACAAAACAAGGTGAATTCTAACTCTACAAACCCTAATTTATCTAACTATATTAAAATTAAATAAACAAATTAAGAAGCCATATTTAAAGCAAGCACAATTGAAAAAATAAATTCATAATTTTATGATACAACAAAAGCCCTGACAATTGTTGTCAGAGCTTTTATATTAGGTATTAGGTATTAGATATTAAAAATAAACATTGAATATTACACACTGAATACAAAATATAAATTAAATATTAAATATCAAACATAGAATTCAATAAAAATAATATTAGCAATTCAATGTTTAACTAAAATTATCAATTAATTTCAACAGAAACCTGATAACTTTTATATGATGAGCCGTCTGCAAAATGGATAGTATAGTTAAACAAAGCTGAACCGGTTTTCAGAGCAGTTACAACACCGTCATTATCAATTGAAATAATGTCTGTGCTGTCCTTATCAACGCCATAAGTGATGGTATAATCAGATGGTGCAAAATAAACACCTGTATAACCGTTAAATGCAAAGGCATCTAAGATTTTATCCTTAGTTTCATATTTATCACTGTTATTAATTTCAATGTTTATACTATTCTTTGTACCAAATACTGAAGGTTCTCCATCATATTCAGGACAATTTTCATTTAAATTCATTAGGGCGTAATCAGCCATCTTGTTGTTATCTCTTACATTAACTGTAAAGTTACCTACCTTATATTTCTTACTGCTAATAGTAGCATATACAGTATATGTTGACCTACCTACTGCTGTAGAAATTAGGTTTCTGCCAACAAGTTTAACTACTTTTTTACCGTTAGTTGTAATAGAATATCTTGCATTTGGCTTATCGTTACCAACCATATTATTGATATTGATATTTGCATCAGAATAAGATAGTGCATAACCACAATCTGCTTTACTGTAATAATTCATATTAAAATTCTTATAACTATTTTTAATATATGGTGGGTAGTTACCAACCTTTACAGTAAAAGTAGTAAGAAGTAATCTCTTATATGACTTAAAAGCATCCATATTCTTTAGGAATGTTTTTGTTAGGTAAACCTTAACCTTTGTTGTACCCTTTGCCTTGCCATAAACATAATTTCTGTTACTGTAGCCTGTTGATTCTGTGTTAAATGAGGCAACCTTTTTGTTGTCAATTTCATAAGAAGTACAACCCTTTACATTCGGGTCATAACCACCTGATGTAAAGTTGTTTTCAACAGTTCTCTTATCACGAACATTCATAAGAATATCGTCCATTCTATACTGTCTAACAGTTACAACATACTTATTTACAACAACTTTAGTTTTGCCATTCATATAGTAAACTGTAATAACAGGCTTTGTATTACCGGTTACCTTTAAACCACTGTACCAAAGTGTATATTCACTACTATTATTATTATCATCAACAAAAATATATTTATCCTTGTTGTTGCTAACTGAATAACTGAACTTAAATTTTTTCTGTTCAGTTGTTTTCTTAATATTAATTACATTTTCCTGACATCTATATACTGAAACATTCTTTGTTACTACTGTGTTTGCATTTTCAGCAGCAGATACACTAAATGATACTGCCATTGTTGGAATAATACAAACAATAGCTAAGATAATTGCTAATAGCTTTTTCATAATGTTACATCCTCACTTTACTTTATTAACACTAAATCACCCATATTACTTTTCCACAGTAATTGTTTCATAACCATAGTTAAAAGTAGAACCGTCACTAAACTTAATTGTGAAAGTAAACTTTGTTGAGCCTACTTTCTTTGCAGTAACAATACCATTACTGCTTACTGATGCAACCTTTGGATTTGTACATTTAAAAGTAACCTTATAATTTGATGGGTTAAAGCTGAAACCATTAGTATTTAAAAAGTTATACATAATTGTATACTTAGCATTAAAAGTTTTTACATTACTTAGTGAAAGTGTTACATTGCCTTCGTAATAAGGATCAAAAATATCACATTCACTGTTTTCATACTTAATCTGTGCTACCTTAGCCATTGAAACTTTCTTTACATTTACAGGTAATGAACCGTAATTTACAGTCTTACCATCTGACTGAATACCATAAATATTAGCAGTTGTTTTGCCTACTGATTTAGAGTAAACTTTGTTACCGTATAAGCCAACAATACCGGAATTTTTAGCAACAATCTGATATTTTAAACCTGGAGTTTTCTCATTAATATATGATGTAATTCCCTTTGCAAAAGTAAAGCTGTTTTTACCTTCTGTATTTTTATCATCATTATATGTTCTAATATTATCTATTCCTGAGAATGGGTTATAAGCTTTTGTATAGTATAATGAGATTTCAGCATTTTCTTTGATACTTGGCTTATATTCACAAACACGAATTCTGAATGCACCTAATAGTACATCTTTGTTGCTCTTAACACACTTCTTGTTGCTGAAATATGATTTATTAAGATAAAGCTCTGCTTTAGTTGTACCTACTGTCTTACCTTGAATTACATTACCATCAGCAGTAGCTTTTCTTTCATTTGTAACTTTAATAGATAGGTCACTTGTCTTTGCAGGAAAATCTACAATATAATTAACTGTTTTATCAACATCAACAAATGTATCTGTTGGTCTAAACTGCTTAACTGTTACATTAAACTTCTGTACATTAACTTTCTTTTTACCTTGCTTATAATAAACTGTAATAACAGGTTTTGTTGATGAAGTTACCTTGTTACCACCTACAGTTAACTGAAGTTTTGACTTTGAGTCATTCTTTGCAACAACAATGTTTTTTCCATTGTTATTGCTAACTGTGTAACTGTAATTGTACTTTTGAGTTGACTTTGACTTATTTACTGTATAAGTACTTTCGCCATACTGATAAAGTGAAACATTAGTGGTTTTCACTTGATTTGATGCTGCTTTAGCTGATACGCTAAATGATACTGCCATTGTTGGAATAATACAAACAACGGTTAAAATAATTGCTAGTAGTTTTTTCATAAATTTTTCCTTCCTAATTAAAAAATTAGAAAACAATATTTCGTTGATTCTGTTATAAATTGTCTTCACATTATATACAACAAAGAAAAACGAAAAAATGGGACAGATTTTTGAAAAATTTTTTATTTTTTTGAAAATTTTTTCAAGAAGTTATATGAAACAAAAATTATCAGCCTAACAAGGCTCCCTCAGAGGAGGTATTCCCTTAGCAAGGGAATACCTTTACACAAGGGAGGCTGATTGTAACCCCAAATGCCCACTCCTTTCTTACTTACTTTAAGTGGACAACATTGCCCGAACTGTGTATGCTAAAAAAAGACTCGGTTTCCCAAGTCTTTCTTTAATTATTATTTATGACGCTTTTATTCTTCCATAATCCCAAACCCATGAATCACCATCCCATGGATCATCACAATCATCCCACACATCTGCTCCTGATTCATAATAAACATAGCCATTATCATATGCCAAATTATAAATATATCCCTTTACTGTTGTCACGGCATTTCCGATTTTGCCGGTGGTTAAGTTTACGGGAATAATCATTGTTTCAAAGGTTTCCTCTTCATTTCCAACGCTTACCGTAAAATAAACATTATTTTTGCCTATAGTATCGTGTCTTATACAATAATCTGAAATTGTGTCCATATCATATTTTTTGCTGTTTTTTACTATTGATTTAACTTTCTCATAGATATCGGACTGTTTGCAAAGTTCAACAGTTTTTAAACCTTTTGTCTTTCTGTAAAACATTCTATCATCGTCATTTTTCCCTGCATTCAAAAGTTTTGAGTACACAACAGTTGCTCCGTTATTCACAGCATCAATATACTCAACATTACTTCCAACAGCTTGTTTTACTCCGTTTTTATCCATCTGAACAAGAAAATTCTTACTGTTCTTATAGTACATATGATTTCGTCCTATAACATAGTCATACATTTTGACAGTACTTGTTTTCTTTGTTTTAAGGTCATACACAGTTGATTTTCGTGGCTTAGAATGATCCCAATTTCTTGACCAATAGTTTACATAAACCTTTCCGCCAAAAATATATCCATAGTCAAAATATTTTTTTGAACCAAATAGTTTAGTTCTTTTGCCGTCAGGACTAATTTTGTATATTCCTTTACCAAAAATATAAACAATTACATCCTCACCGTAACCGCCAAGCAGTTCGTATATTTTAGTTCCAAGTTTCTTATTGTTTTTTCCGTCAATCCCAACTGAATATAGCTCCTCTGTGTCTAAGTCATAATAAACTACCTTTTTACCTCGCATATAAAACTTTATTTTAGGTGATACATCTGATTTTTTATACTTTAACAGAGTTACCTTTTCTCCATTTGCGGACTTTGCCACTAAGCTTTTTCCAATAAAATGAGTAGTACCGTATTTGTTTGAATAAACAAGTCTTTCGGGTATGTATGTTGTTTTTTCTGACGAACTTGTTTCTGCACCTGCGGTTGGCATTACCGCTAAAGCCGAAAGAAGTGTAACAATGGTGAGTAGAATTGATATTAGTTTTTTCATAATTTTTCCCTTCCTAAATAAAAGTTTAGAAAACAAGCCATAATTGTATTATAAATTGTTTCACATTATATACAACAAAGAAAAACGAAAAAATGGGACAGATTTTTAAAAATTTTTTTATTTTTTTGAAAATTTTTTCAAGAAGTTATATGAAACAAAAATTATCAGCCTAACAAGGCTCCCTCGGATGAGGTATTCCCTTGCTAAGGGAAATGCCCCAACGGGGCAAAGGGTTTGCCGTTTTCGCCGGAAAAGCTGTCGCCAAAGGCGACTGAGGGAGTGAAAAAGTAGTCTATACATCTTGGTAGGTCTTTAGATTTTAAAGTTTGAGTCAGAACATATAACCTCACTATCACCTAAAGACAAAGTGAGATAAAGAGGATAGTTTTTCCCTCCTTCCGTCACGGCTAAAGCCGTGCCACCTTCCTCGTCTGAGGAAGGCTATCTGTAAACTAAAACCTCCCGATACTAAATATCGAGAGGTTTTTTCTTTTATAGAATTATTTATTCAATTTCATCAAGACTTATCACACAAGCTGTGCAACCTTTTTTTGTATTCCTGTGATGTCCTTGATGTTCACTTCGCCGTTACCGTCAAAGTCGGCGGCTTTTGTTTGAAGTTTGTTAAGCTTTAGGAGGTGAACATTTGCCTTTTGAATTGCAACTGCGTCCTGTACTGTCAAAACTCCGTCAAGGTTAGTGTCACCGGCAAGAGGAGTTTTTGTGGACTTGCCCTCCAGTTTAATGTTGTTAATTGCAACCTCACCGCCTGTTGGGTCGTCTGCGGTTGAACCGCCTGACACAGTTGTTTTGGACATTGCTTTAATTCTTAAGGTGAGATTACCGGCTCCGTTACACTTGTTTGGAAGCTTAAAATTGTTAAGGTAAGCTGTCATCAGCTTTCTGTTGTCAACGGAGATTGTGAAATCTGTGTTGTCAATCTTATTAAAGTTTGTACCGTCAATACTGTACCAAAGTGCCCAAGATGCCGGTGCCTTTTTACTTCCTGCCATTTCAAAAGAGAAAGAAAGGTCGCTGTAACGGCTTGCGTCAAGGGAAACATCTATGTAAGGACTGTCACCCCATGGGTTTTTACTGCCTGCTGTCATAAGAGGTACCATCTCATTGCCCTCTGCACCATACTCTGCAACAGACCATTCAAGGGCTCTGTCTTTTGCACCGTCAACAGACGCCTTTAGTGTAGCCTCGCCAAAGGTTGCCTTGTAGCCTGTTTTGTCACCGTATTCTGTCAGCTTGTCCTCGGCAACCTTGCCTGTGCTGTCAAAATGGAACTCAACAAGGGTATTTTCCCCAACCTCGTGTTCCTGTGGCGGAGTTGTAGGAGTTGTAGGAGTTGTTGGAGTTGTTGGAGTTGTTGGCTTTGTAGGGGCAACATAGTAATTAATAAACAGGTTGGAAAGCCAAGCACTTCTGCTTGTTGTCCAATCTATCATATAATCGTAAACACCCTTAAAGGTGGTGTCGTTATACTTTGTAGCAGTACTGCTCTGTGAATATTTCTTTGTGGTATAGTCAAAACTGCACTTGTTAAGGGAGTTGTGACTTGCAAGCCAGCCCGGTTCAGAATTTAACAGCCAGCCTGACTCATAGTTCATTGCAGCCGAGTTTTTAACAAGATTATAATAGGCATCTGCCGAGTACAGTTCGCCTGTTGCTATGTTTGAACCTTTGAGAATAAACTCAATGGCAGGCACAAAGCATTCGTACCAAGCTTTTCCCATTCTTTCGTAAATCACAGGGTTTCTGTACATAAGAGAGGCAACATTGCTTGTATTATTTCTGCCACCCTTGTAGGTTACAAAAAGTCCTGTCGGCTTTTCGTAGTCGTGAACACCCATATTGTAAAGGTCGCCTGAAACACCCTTTGCATTGCCAAGGGAATTGTCGTAATCCCAAGTTGGAGATGCGTAGAATTTGTACTTTCCGTTTTCGTCAGGCTTATATACAAAGTAGAATGAGCTGACACCGGCATCCCAGTTTTTGCCAAGCTCGTTGATAAGGGTCATCTTTGCAAAGGAGTCTATGTCAACAAGCTGTGAAAGGTTTGTTGAATTGTTCTTTAGTGCGTTATACATCTCTGTAAACTTTTTCGAGATGTATGTTTTAACCTCGTTGTAATATTGGTCGGCAGATGTAAGCTCCGGCGCAATTACTGTCAGGTTGTTGTCACCTGCCCAAATGTGAAAGTCGTCAGATTCATAACCACCGTCAATCTTAAATGCAAAGGCAAAGTCACTTGCCAAAGTTCCGTCACTCTTAAGGTAATCATCTGCCGAAATGTCACCGATTAAGTAACCGCTGCCAACCTCAACCTTCTCGCACATTTGGTATGAACCCATATAGTCGCCGTTGATGTAGAAGTCGGAGTATCTGCTGTCGGGGCTGTATGTAAGTCCTACTTGATCGCCAAGGTCGAAAAGCAGTCGGTTTCTTGTAAGGGAATCCTCCTGATAGTTTGCAACCATACTGAACTTCTTTGACTTTTCCATACCGGCAATTTCAACAGCAGAATTAAAGTTGATGTTAAAGGACTTTTTACTTTTGCCCCAAGAGGTGTTTCCTCTGCCCTTAATTTTCTTGATAGGAGTATTGGCAATATTTCCGTCCTTGTCGGTAACAGCACCTGTTGCCTTGGCATAGTTTGACTTTTGCTGACACAGGTATGTGTAGAGATCCATTCCATCAAAGCTGTCGCTGTTATTTACATATACAGCACATTCGGCACTACTGCGCATAATCTTTAATTTATATTTTGCACCGCCGGCTGTAACATCATATGTGGTGTTTGGAGTGTAAGCCATAGTTACTGTGGAATTTGCAGGGATTGTCACACTGCCCACTGTAACATCTGTTTTAAATGTGTTGTAAATGTCAACGCTTGTTTCACTTGCAGATGATGGCAAAAAGAAGTAGTAAGTACCGTTTGAAGTAAAATTACCTTCTCCATCCCTTTTGTGTTGCCAACACTGCCAAGCCTCTGTGTCCTCACTGTTACCACTTACACCATGGGCATAAAGGTTGTTGTCCTTGGCATAACTCAGCTTTAGGCCGTCGCCGGTAACACCGATTGCATCGCTTACTGTTGTTTCGGCAAAGACAACATTACCCACAACAAGGGTTGTGAAAATCAGGGTTAATGTGAGAATGATTGATAATGTTTTTTTCAGCATAATTTTTCCTCCTTATATTTTTATATAGTTATTAATTCTATATGCTAATTATATACCTATTTACTGATTAATTCTTGAATTTTTTGTAAATAATCATAAATTATTTTAGTGAAATAACAGGCAAAACACCACACAGATAGACAAAGTTAAATAGAGGTGGTATAATCAATTTGGTGATTCTATGAAGGTAAGCAATATTAATAATTTGAAAAATGCCCTTAATTCAAAGGAAAAGGAAATTGACTTTTTCGGTGATGACTGTCAAAAGGTGATTAAGTGCGGTCTGTTAAGCACAATCGTCTTTGTGGGATTTATAGTACTCATTTTAGGTGCTGTTTTTACCCTGACTTTTGGAGTCTTTCTCATTTTTTCAAGGGGTATTTGGGTGATAGCCTGTTTTGGGTCAGGTGTTTTTGCACTGCTCTTTGCCTTTACCCTTTTGCTCACACTAAAGGCAATACAAAAAATCCCCCTGTCACTTGCAATAAAAATGAGAAAATACACCCTGAACAAACAAAATGGTCGGGTGCTTTTGAAGAGGAAATAATAAATTCATACACTAACACAAAAGGTTGTTTCGCAAGAGGAAACAACCTTTTTTATTACATATATTTACTTGTAGCCTTAAGACGAGCCATTGCTCTTGAGAGTGAGGCTTGGGAGTGGTGGTATTCCATTTGACTTCGCTTTTGGCGCAGTGCCTCCTCTGCTCTTTCCTTTGCCTCCAAGGCTCTGTTTTTGTCGATTTCATCAGGTCGTTCGCTGGTCTGTACCAAAAATGTCACATCATTGTTAAGCACCTCAATAAAGCCCAGTCCTGTAAAGTACACCTGCTCCTTTTCGCCCTGTGGCGTAAACTTTGTTATACCCACATTTGTCGCCATAAGTATATTTTCGTGGTGGGCAAGAATACCCTTTTCACCGTCAAAGCAGGGTATTGTCATCTTTTCACATTTGCCCTCAAAAACCACCTTGTCCGAGGCAAGAATTTTTAAGCTGAAAACATCCACTTTGTATCACCTTTTAAAATTATTCTTTCATTGCCTTTGCGTTGGCAATAACATCATCAAGGTCACCAACATTGAAGAAAGCAGCCTCCGGATACTCATCCATCTCACCGTCAATTATAGCCTTAAAGGAACGGATTGTGTCCTTTAGCGGTACATACTTGCCGGGAACACCTGTAAATGTTTCCGCAACATGGAAAGGCTGTGACAAAAACTTTTGAATTTTTCTTGCACGGTAAACCGTCACCTTGTCGTCGTCGGAAAGCTCATCCATACCCAAAATGCCGATAATGTCCTGTAATTCCCTGTACTTTTGGAGAATTTCCTGTACTTTTCGTGCAGTTTCGTAATGCTCCTTGCCCACAACATCTACTTCAAGTATTCTTGATGTGCTTTCAAGTGGGTCGATAGCCGGATAAATACCCTGTTCAACAATTTTTCTTGAAAGAACGGTTGTTGCGTCAAGGTGGGCAAAGGTTGTAGCCGGAGCCGGGTCTGTAAGGTCGTCAGCCGGAACATAAACCGCCTGAACAGATGTTACAGAGCCGTTCTTTGTTGATGCAATTCTCTCCTGAAGTTCACCCATTTCTGTGGCAAGTGTGGGCTGATAACCAACGGCTGAGGGCATTCTGCCAAGAAGTGCAGAAACCTCTGAACCCGCCTGAGTGAAACGGAAGATGTTATCTATAAACAACAGAACATTTTGGTTCATTCTGTCACGGAAGTATTCTGCCATTGTAAGACCTGTTTCGGCAACTCTCATTCTTGCTCCCGGTGGCTCGTTCATCTGACCGAATACAAGTGCTGTCTTTTCAATAACACCTGACTCCTTCATCTCCACCCAAAGGTCGTTGCCCTCTCTTGAACGCTCGCCAACACCTGTGAAGATTGAGTAACCGCCGTGCTCTGTGGCTATGTTGCGGATAAGCTCCTGAATAAGAACTGTCTTGCCAACACCGGCACCGCCGAAAAGACCGATTTTACCGCCCTTTGCGTAGGGTGCAAGTAAGTCGATAGCCTTAATGCCTGTTTCAAGGATTTCAACACCGGGACTTTGCTCCTCGAATGAGGGCGGGTCCCTGTGGATTTCCCAATGTTCCTGATTTTCAAGGCTTTCTCCACCGTCAATGGTTTCACCAAGGGTATTGAAAAGTCTGCCCAAGGTTTTTTCCCCAACAGGAACCTTGATGCCTGCCCCTGTGGAGGTAACCTCCATATCTCTGTAAAGACCGTCAGAGGATGCAAGCATAATGCACCTTACCTGGTCGTTGCCAAGGTGCTGTGCAACCTCCATAACAAGTGTCTTTCCGTCATTTTCAACAGTAAGGGCGTCCTTGATTTCCGGGATTGTTTCAGAATCAAACTGAACATCCACAACAGGTCCCATTACCTGAACGATTCTGCCTTTATTCATTATGTTCATCCTTTCACTGCGAAGTGGAATAAAACTTAATTGTATTGTAAAAATGTTAATTATTATAGTAATATTTTAGAAGTAGGCACTTTTTGTTACAATCAGCCTCCCTCAGACGAGGGAGGTGGCACGGCTTTAGCCGTGTCGGAAGGAGGGAAAAAGTGTTCTCTTTTGCTCTTTTTGTCTTTAGAGGATAATGGTGGTTATTGTTCTGACTCATACCTTATAATCTAAAGACAAAGAAAGATATATTGACTACTTTTTCACTCCCCCAGTCGGCATAGCCGACAGCTTTTCTGGCGAAAACGGCAAACCCTTTGCCCCGTTGGGGCATTTCCCTTAGCAAGGGAATACCTCATCCGA
>JALFTC010000018.1 GCA_022779485.1 Ruminococcus sp. | reverse complement strand
CTGGAAGTTGTCTAAAATAGTAAAGCCGTACCGCTTACTATTTTTTCTTTTACTGCTGAAACAGTATCTTTGATTGAATGCGTAGTTGTATCTATAACATTTAATTCATAGATTCCCAAATTGGAAAATTGCTCCCACATGGTTTCTACCAATTCGATATTTGTCTTTCGGTCTAACTTTGAGCGTTCAACAGCTCGCTTCAAGGTTTCTTCCTTACTTGCCCTTAGAGGTACACGTTTTCTTTATAAATAAAAATGCGCCATGATAACATGACGCATTTTTATGATATCTATCCATTATTCTTTTCACATCTAATAATTCGTTGAACACTTTTTTCAGCCAAAAAATATTTCTGTGCAAGTTGGTGTACAGATACACCATTACAATAATCGCAATATAGTTTTTTATTACGAATTGAAAGTATTTCTTTTGTGTCAGTACCATCTCCCCATAGTTTTTTATTCTCACTACGTTTGGGAATATATATTACTGCTCCTTCAATATAATCTTGAATTTGTAGTATAATCTCTTTTGGTAAAATTTCATATATTTTGGGATAGCCCATCTTGCTCCTCCTAAAAAAATAATCTTAGGATTAGCAAAAGCTACTACAAAATAGTCTTTAATATTTAGAGTGCAATAGCTTTTGCTATGCACTTAAAAAATTACCTGCCATACACACAACCCTCCTTTCTCATGATTTTGTATATCAGTTTATTTTTTTAGCTTACCATACAGTGCGCCACAGATAACCAATAAAATGCCCGATACAAACAACATGGATTGTATACTAATAATGTCCGCTAATGGTCCTAAAAATAGAATGGCAATTGGCAAAGCACTTGTAGATGCTATTTGGAGAATTGAAAAAACTCGCCCTAATACATTTGGCTCTGTAATTTCCTGTACATACACGGTTTGTGCAGTAGTAAGTATAGGCATAAAGAACCCTGCGACTAAAATTAGTATGAGATATATTACAAAGTTTGTTGCAATACTCATAAATCCAAATGCTACTCCAAAGGCAACAAAACAAACCCCAATTGCAAATACTTTATTTTTAATTTGCTTTCTAAATGCAATGAAAACACCTCCAATAAAAGAACCGATAGTCCAGATAATTTCATTTGCAGTTAATCGCCACACTTCATTTCCAAATGTACGTTCAACCATTAACGGCGATAATACCATTGCAGGTGTTAACAAAATAAAAGCAATGGCATAAAAAACAATTAATTTCTTTAATTCAGAATGTTCAAATACATATCCTATTCCTGCACGAATATCTGAAATCATTGAGTTTGTATTTACTGCCGTATTCTGTCTTTCAACCTTAATTATGCTCATTATGGTAATTGCAATAATTGCTGTAACAACATCAACCATAAAAGCCCAAACAAGACCGATAGACCCAAGCAAAACACCACCAATGGCAGGAGCAAGTAATAAACAAACTGCATTTATCGTTTGATTAATACCCTGAATTTTGATTAAGTTTTCCTTTGGTACTATCTGTGGGTAAATAGCATTAACCGCCGGAGATTGAATACCTGCCCCAGTCGAACGGATTGCCAAAACAATCAACAACAAGATTTTATCTTGAAAACCAGTCCAATACGATATTGCCAAACCCAACGTGGCTAATGCTATAAAACCATCTGCCAACATAATCATATATTTACGGTTAAACCTGTCAGCTAAGGCACCACCCCACAAAGAGATTATTATTTGGGGTAGATTACTAAATATAGTTGCCAACATCATCCAGAAACCTGATGATGTTTCAAGGGTTATATGCCAAATTACAGCATAGCCAACAATTGATGAGCCAAAGAGAGATGTGTTTTGGCTTAATAAAAATAATACAGCAGAAATTTTCCAGTTTTTATTTAATTTCATATATAGATCCTTTCATCTTGATAAACACAAAGACAACAAAAAAAGCGACACGCTAAAACGCAACTGTCACTTTTATATCTATATATAAAAATAGTTGTGTCTATGTGTTCTAATTATTCACTAAGACTTCCCATACCGAAAATGGGGTTCGCACCTTGAAAATTCAATATTTCAGCTAACAAAATAGTAGTTTATGCCGCTGTAGCTACTGGATGGAGTGCTTTACGCAGATATTCCGGCAGTCTGGCTTCGAAGTCAGCAGTGAACGCAGCAAGTTGTTCGTCACTCAGCTTCAAGATTTCCTGAAGGCTCGCCATTAAGGCATCCATCAGGATGCCGAGCGATTTGCAGAAAGTAATATCTGCCATTTCATCGACGAGAAAAAAGAATAGTTCTCCAAGAGTTCGCTGGTCTTCATTCTGTCGTTGTTCCATTGCCAGTAACATATATCTGGCGAATACGATTGCAACATGAGCGGTCAGTGCATCATAAGATACCTTGATTCATCTATATTTTACCTCCACAAATTCAAATTTATCAGTAAGCCAATTATATCATGCTGCTTAATAAATCTCAATCCTTTTCAGAATAATCAAATCCCATACGGAATAATCTCATCAATAAAATGTTCTTTTTTCGGCTTTGCAAGTCCGTTAAACTGTTTGTGACACTCCCAAAGGTCGAGGAGCAGTCCAAAAGGCATAAGCCACACTTCGTCAATAGTTAGGTGAAGTTGACTTATGCCATAATAGAGAAGTCGAGTAAATAACTCTTCGTCACTTACTCGACCACTGTGTTTTTTGTGTCAGGCTCACTTTCTATATTCCTTTTTGTGCCTTTAAAGAGAGCCTCTGTGATACTGTCCTTGTACTTTGTCAGTTCGTGTGGAGAGGTCAGCAGTTCCACCATTTCTTCGGTGAGGAGCTCCTTTTTGTTGTCCTTGTTTTTTAGGTTGTGAATAAGAACACTCTGATTTGCAAGGAGAGTGATAAGCCAAACTATCTCACCTAAAGCCTCCTCAAAGTTTTCACTTTTCATCAGCTTGTCGCCGAGGTTCTCAAGACCGCCGTATCTTCCGGCAATCTCTTTTGTTGCCCTTGTGGTCAATATTAGTTCGTATTCTTCTTCGCCGATATTTACTGTTGAAGAACGGTCGTTATCCATAAGTTATCCTCCTTATTCACCTATATATGATGGCTCATACACTTTGCTGTACCAGTTTGTAATTACAGATGTTTCAACTCCTGTGTCGCCCTCTGTAACCTCTGCCTTCCATGGGTGATTATTCTTTCCGTCCGGCTTATTTCTTCTCATAATAGTTCCCTCAATAGTTGGGGTGGAGAATGTAATGCTATCACCCTTTGTGGCAAGGCTCGATGCCGGAATACCGAACTTTACACGATAAAGCCAAAAGTATTTGTATTTTCCGTTTGACTTTTTCGCCCTAAAGCCAATGGCCACCGGTGCAGTTACGTCTTCGCTTGATGCAATAATGACATTGTTTTTATCTATTGTTACACCGGACAAATCCGATGCAACAGAAGGGCCAATATCGTCAACACCAAGGGACAATGTGCCGGACTTAAATTCCTTTACAACCTCTGACGCACCGTCATCTGCATATAAGGTTGCCTCGGCAAGTTCTACGGAAAGCTCTGCTGAAATCGCCTTTGCAAGCTGTACCGGAGTGCCGTATGTTTCTTCACCGTTTTCATCCTCTGTAATAGGGGCATAGTATAGTTTATCAAGACCTATTGTTGCCATTAAAGTTCCTCCATTTCATAATAGTTAGCTACATCAATGTTGTAGTGATGATAGCCTGTGTCGGTTTCGTAACCTATATATTGTCGATTTGTGATTGTATATTCAGCTTTTAAGAAAGCATTTACGATATCGTTTTTCAGCTTTGAAAAATTGCCTTTTGTATATATTGAAATTCTTACCTCGTGAACATCAATCAGTGGCTTGTTGTCTGCAAAGACATCGAAACTTTCTTCAATAGGGGTAACTACGATATATCTGTCCGGTGCTTTATCGGTAAATACACCTGTTTCCATAGAAATATTAAGGGGTAAAAGAATTTCTTTAATATCTGATAACATACTCATAGTTTCTTTGTTTCCTCCTCAAATTTCTTAATCATAGCCTCCTGTGCCGGTTTCTTTGACCTTTTCTTTGTCTGCTTTAAAAAGGGCTTTGGCGGTTGACCTTGCTTTCCGTACTCAATGACAGTGGCAATTTTTGCGTTGCTTTCATTTCCGTCACGAGGTTCAGCAAAGCCTATTTTTATATTAAAATCCCCATTTCTATCCATCAAAGGTTTTGAAATTCCCAAAGATGATACAAGCTGACCTGTTGACCTTGACTTGTACTTTAAGTCCTTGCCAATAACCTCATTCAGACTTGATTTAAAGGTAGAAAGTACAACCTTTGCACCCTCCTTTAAAACAGCCTCAGTTATTTCGTCAGTATGCTTTTCCAATTTAGAGAGCCTTTTCAGAAAATCATCAGGCATCATCATTTGCACCTTAGCCAACAGCACCCTCCACCTTTTTTGCAAGCACTTCAATATACATACCTCTGCCTTTTACATTTTCAACAGAGATTATTTTAAATCGTTCACCCTCATAATCAATTACATAATCAGTTGTAATTGCGATGTCCGGTATAACACGAAATCTAAATAAATCGGTTGCGTCAGTAAAAGCAGATAAATTGAGCCATCTTTTTGAACCGTGTCTGCCTTCTCTGTAACACCTTACAGTGGCAATTATGAGTTCCGTATCCTTTGCAAAGCCTTCTTCATCTTTATCCTTGTAAATACTTTTGATTACGGCAAAACCATTCATTTTACCATAACTCATACTTACACCTTCCAATCTCGGTCAAGTCGCAACAATAGATTTACTGTGTTAAAAACCTGTTGTCCTGCTTGAACATTGTCAGCGAAAAAGCCACCTGTTGAGCCATCCCTACTTTCGTAGAAATGGCTCGAAAGCATAATTACGGCTTGCTCTGTTGTAGGCGGCATAGGGTTTTCAGAATAATATCCCTCGCTGATGTGCTGATAGCTTTCGGCATAGGAAACGGCGGCTGTTATGTACATTTTCAACAGCTCATCATCTTCGCTGTGTTCAAGGATAAGGTTCTGCTTTACCTTTTGTAAAAGCTCATCAGTCATTTAATGCACTCCTATCAGCCGGCACTTGAGGTTTCCTTAAGCTTTAAAATCTGCACTGCCTCGGGCAGAATCAGCTTTCCGTCAACACGCTCTTTAGCAACAAAGCCTACCATACCGTTGCCTGCAAAAAGCTCACGCAGTTCTGCAAAGGAGCGACTTCCTCTGTCGCCGATGTTGTAGTAGCTGTAATCACCGAATGCAATAGCATTTGTGGGAGCATATGGAGAAGTGTTTACTGCATAGCCAAGCACTCTGTCCGGCTCGCCCTCTTTGTATGACGGCTGCCAGATATATGCTCCGTTGTTGTCCTTCAGCTTTCTGAGCAGTGCAAGTGTTGAGTCGTTCATAATGAAAGATGAGCTTTTTCTGTACGGACGCTTTAAGCCGTACACAAGATCGAGCATATCATCTGATTTGATTGCGGCTGTCAGTGTGCCTAAAACATTACCGCCGCCTTTAGAGTCAAAAATACCGATAGGCTTTCCTTTGCCGTCACCGTTTAAGAAAGCGTCCTCTTCGGCATTTCCAAGAGCCTTGCCAAACTGTGTAATAATGTAGTTTTCAAGATTGAAAGCATTGTCATAGAGAAGTTCTTCTGTCACCTTGATTGCGACATGGAGCTTGTATGCATCAAGATAAATCTGGTCAAAGGTTGCGTTACCAAAGCTGAGTGCACCGCCTTCTTCAATCCATGCAGCCGCAGGCTTTGTGGCGGCAATATTAATCTTGTGCTGACCGCTTGTGGTGATTGTGGTTGCGAGAGAACGCATAATGTTCTCCTCTTCAAGCACATCAATCAGTCTGCTGTCATACTCCTCGGGAACAAGGTAACCACCGTCAGAGTCAACACCCTCCTGCAGAACATTACTTATATTTCTGAAGTTGGAACGCATCGCAGAAAGCATTGCATTTTTGTATTCGTCTGTTGCTCTGCCACTCTTTTTTTCGGTTTGCGTTTCCTTGTACGGTCTGCTTGTCAGTGGTGAATTAAGGGGTTTGCTCAAATCAGCCTCACGCTGTTCAGCTCTTCTTTGACGGTCGATTGCAGAGGTCAAGTCCTCGATTTCCTTTTCCATTTTGTTGTAGGTTGCAGTGTCCTCTGCCGAAAGCAAACCGTTTTTATCCTCGTGGGTATCTACAAAGCTTTTTGCAGTTTCCCACACCTTTGCTCTTTTTTCAATTAATTCCTTAATAGTCATATCTGTGACCTCCTAAATAAATTTTTTGATAAAATTAAGGCGCTCCTTGATGTCTGAAACAGGAGTGCCTTTGCTGTTTGAATAGTGCTTTTCAATTTTGTTTATCAAAGCCGTATTTACCGCCTTGCGTGAAAACAGGACTGAATTTTCACAGGGGTTCTTCTTTTCCTCTTCATCTTCGTCCTCGTCCTCTTCCTTTTCAGGAAAAGCATTTCGTGAAATAATACCGTCAGCAAAGCCAAGCTCAACTGCCTTGTTTGCGTTCATCCAGGTTTCAGAATCCATTAAGTGTGACAGCTTTGCTCTGCTTAATCCGGTCTTGATTTCATACGCATTGATGATACTTTCCTTGACCTCGTTAAGCATCTCAATAGCCTTTTGCATTTCGTTGTGGTCGCCCATAGCGACGGTAGCTGGGTTGTGTATCATCATTGTTGAAACTGGTGACATCAAGACCTCTGTGCCTGCCATCGCAATTACCGATGCAGCACTTGCGGCAATACCGTCAATCTTGACTGTGACATTACCCTTGTAGTCCATCAGCATATTGTAAATCTGTGCGGCAGCAACGCAGTCACCACCGGGAGAATTTATCCAAACAGTAATGTCACCGCTACCGGAAAGTAATTCTTCCTTAAAAAGCTGTGGAGTTACATCATCGTCAAACCAGCTTTCCTCGGCGATTGTGCCGTTGAGAGTCAGAATTCTCTCGGTCGGACTGTTCTGAGTCTGATTCTTCCACTTCCAAAACTTCTTCATCTTCGTTATCTTCCTCCTTGTTATTAGTTTCAGCAAATGCACCTGCGTTTTTAAGAGGTAGCATATTGCCGTTAATGAGGTACAAATCTCCGCCTTCTTCTGGTGATATGCGGTCGAGGTTTTCAAGCTCTCTGATGTCATTTGCCGACATCCATCCGTTCTGCCTTGCTGTTGCATATCCGTTCATTCGGCTTTGATAGTCACCTCGGAGCAGTCCGTCAACATTGAATTTTACAAAGTACTTTCTTTTTTCTTCAATAGATAACAAAGAACGAGAAATCGACTGTTCCCACCTGATTATCCAAGGCTCAAGCGTGTACTTCACAAATTCAAGTGACTGCTGCTCAATATTAGAAAAGCTCGATTTTTCAAGGTCGCCTACCATATGGGGTGGAACTCTGAAAATTCGAGCTATTTCGTTTATCTGAAATTTTCGTGTTTCAAGGAATTGCGCCTGTTCCGGGGAGATTGAAATAGGCGTGTATTTCATACCCTCTTCAAGCACTGCAACCTTGTGTGCGTTTGCACTGCCGCCAAAACTCTGAGTCCAGCTTTCTCTTACTCTTGACGGGTCCTTTATCGTGCCGGGATGTTCAAGCACTCCGCTTGGTGCGGCACCGTTTGCAAAGAATTTTGAACCGTACTCCTCACAGGCAATAGCCATACCGATTGAGTTTTTCGCCATAGCAATAGGGGAGTAACCTACAAGTCCGTCAAAGCCAAGTCCGGGAATATGCAGAACATCGAAAGGCTGCAGTCTGACAATCGACTTTTTATTGATTGGTGCATCATCTGTGCTTACTGTATATTCATAATACAGTCTGCCGTTTTCATCTCTGTCAACTGTTATACGATCAGGCATAAGAGGATACATAGCTGTGACTTCACCCTTGCCGTTGCGTATGATTTGTGCGTAAGCGTTACCCCACAATAGCAGATGTGTCATAAGGGTTTCACGAAACACAAATGATGTCATTTCCGGGTTCGGCTCATCGTGGAGTAAAAAGTACAGAGGTCTGTCTGTTGCTTTTTCCTTGCCGCCACTGTCAGTGTATCTGTAAAGGTGCAAAGGCAGACTTGCAATAGCCTCCGACAGAATACGAACACAGGAATACACCGCCGTCATCTGCATAGCAGAACGCTGTGTCACAGCTTTCCCGGCTGTTGTTCTGCCTGTGTAAAAGGTGTAAGCACTTCCCGATGTTCTGTTTTTCGGCTTATCCCTTGAACGGAAAAGTCCTGAAAATATACCCATAAATATCACTTTCCTTTATATAAATAAAATGCCTCGTGAATCATATACCGACTCCGAGGTATCATTTCCACAGCGAATTGCTCTGTCCAGTGCCATAATCGTGGCTATTGCACCGTCAATTTTCTCTGTGGATTTTTCTTTATCGGCCTTTATGTTTCCGGCAGGGTCTGTGCGTATGAAGATGTTATCCATATTCCAACGCAAAACAGGGTGACCGCCGTGGGCAAGTTTCTGCTCAAGGGTTAGTTTCATAAGCTCCTTTGTGGGAGGTGACATATCCTTAAAGCCCTGTCCGAATGGAACAACGGTAAATCCCATACCCTCAAGGTTCTGCACCATCTGAACTGCGCCCCATCTATCAAACGCAATTTCTCTGATGTTGAATTTCTTTCCCAACTCTTCAATGAATTTTTCAATATAGCCGTAATGAACAACATTTCCCTCTGTGGTCTGCAAATATTCCTGCCGCTCCCAAATATCATACGGCACATGGTCACGCTTTACTCGCAGGTCAAGTGTGTCCTCGGGTATCCAGAAGTATGGCAGAATGATGTACTTATCTTCTTCATCAAGCGGAGGAAATACAAGCACAAAGGCTGTAATATCCGTTGTACTTGAAAGGTCAAGTCCACCATAGCAAACACGCCCTTTGAGTTGTTCCTCATTGACCGCAAACGCACATTTATCCCACTTATCCATAGGCATCCAACGGACTGCTTGTTTTACCCACTGATTAAGCCTTAGCTGACGGAATGAGTTTTCTTCACCCGGATTTTGCTTTGCTGATTCGCAAGCGGTTTTAACTTTATCCATTCCGATAGTTTCACCAAGAGAGGGATTGCACTTTTTCCAGACCTTCGGACTTGTCCAGTCCTCTGTGTCATCAGCACCGTAAATGACGGGATAGAATGTAGGGTCGATTTTTCGCCCGTCAATGATATCCTGTGCCTTTTGATGAACCTCGTAGCAGATTGAATGCGTGTCTGTGCCGGCTGTTGTGATCAGAAAAAAGAGCGGCTGCATTCGTGCATCACCGCTACCCTTTGTAAGGACATCATAAAGCTTTCTGTTCGGCTGACTGTGCAACTCATCAAACACAACTCCGTGAACATTAAAGCCGTGTTTACTGTACGCCTCGGCAGATAGCACTTGATAAAAGCTGTTGGTTGGTTCGTAAATGAGCCGTTTCTGTGAGGCGAGTATCTTCACTCGTTTATTCAGAGCCGGACACATCCGCACCATATCGGCGGCAACATCAAATACGATTGACGCCTGTTGTCTGTCGGCAGCCGCACCGTAAACCTCGGCTCTTTGTTCTCCGTCACCACAGGTGAGCAGAAGTGCAACAGCCGCCGCTAATTCGGATTTTCCGTTCTTTTTGGGAATCTCAATATATGCAGTGTTAAACTGCCTGTATCCGTTTGGCTTTAAAATGCCGAACAGGTCACGAATAATCTGCTCCTGCCAGTCCATAAGCTCAAAAGGCTTTCCCGCCCAAGTGCCTTTGGTGTGGCAAAGGCTTTCAATAAAGGCAACGGCAAAGTCAGCGTATTCCTTATCGTAATAGCTGTCTTTTGATTTAAATTTTGTCGGCTTATAATTTTTAAGTTTTCTCAAAATCTCACCTCCGAAAGGGCATAAAAATAGCACCGATTATTTCTAACCGATGCCAAAAGATTATATTGTATTTTTCGATAAACTTAAATTTGTTTATACTTTTCTCTTTATATTAACCTTATATTTTTGATCTGGGAACATTCTTGGTTCAACAAAATATTCGTTTAAGTCACCGTCAGAATTATGATAGAAAGTGTATAATTCATAGGTATATGCAGACTCTATGCACCTGCATAATTCTGTTGTTTTTAATCCCGATTCGTCATATGAATAGATTTCTTGTTCAATTTCAAAAAAATCATTTTCATCAAGATAACCATTAACAAAAGATATTATTCTATTTTGGTTATCATATGTACTTTCATTGATTGCTCTTATTTCCGTATTTCCTTTACCATCAAGTGTGAAAAAAATTCCGATTACACAATTATCTTGGTGTAATAGAATTTCATAGTTTGATTTATCAAATCCATCAAGATATATATACTTAACAAGTATTAAATTGTCCCCAGCATCAAACCCATATTCGTAAGTAGGCTTTGACACTGAAGTAATTCTATTCAAAATTTTACCGCGAGGAGAATTGCCAACAATTATATCTTTAATGGGGCTTGGGCAATAATATCCTCTGACAAGATATTCGCCTTTTATTGCATATTCTTTTTTATTAACACGGGCAGAAATATTATCATATAAAGCCTTACATTTATATTGATAAGCGTCTAAGATTTTGTTTAATCTTTTCAAAGATGAATTAATCTTGTCTTTAGCAATTATACTAAGAGATTTTTGTCTAGTAATATAATCCTGATATAATTTATTAAATTGAGGATTTTTAAAATTGATATTCATATGCTACTACCTGCAACTTTTGAATTTTATACAATTAATATTATCATATATATTTTTATAATTCAATATGCAACAGGATCAAAATTTAATATATTCTAAAAGAAGTATGGTTGTTATTTGTTAAAAACAAATATTGACAAAAGAAACAATCACCGATTATTTCTAACCGATGCTAAAAGATTATATTGTATTGTTTGGTAAATTGGAATTTGCAGTTATCTATACTCATTTGGAATTTCGATATGAAATGTCTCACACAATAACTTCACATCATGCACATCATTCTCATCAAATTCGTATCCCAGATGGAACATTACTTGACTATATGGTTCAATACAGGAAACCTCTATCTCCTCAATTTTTCCTTTGCCCGAAAAA
>JALFTC010000013.1 GCA_022779485.1 Ruminococcus sp. | reverse complement strand
CTTTACAGTCTTGCCCTTCTTAGCAATAGTAGCCTTTGTCTTGCTGAGAGTAACCTTTGTAGCCTTCTGCTGCTTAACTGTTACCTTGCACTTAGCATACTTGCCGCTGCCATCCTTAGCCTTTACTGTGATGTAAGCTGTGCCCGGCTTAACGCCCTTTACAACGCCTGCGGATGTAACAGTTGCAACAGACTTGTTGTTTGATGAGTAAGTAACTGCCTTGTTGCTTGCAGTTGAAGGAGATACAGTAACCTTAATCTTAGCTGTCTTGCCATTGTAAACTGTTACAGGAGTAACCTTAATAGATGTTACCTTTTGAATAACAGTAACCTTGCAGGTTGCTTTAAGGTCGCCGACTGTTGCTGTGATTGTTGCTGTACCTGCCTTTTTAGCTGTAACAACACCGTCTGCAACTGTTGCTACGGAAGTGTTGCTTGAAGTCCACAGAACTACAGATGACATAGCGGCAAGTTCAGGAGTAACTGTTGCCCTGAGTGTGAGCTTTGAACCTGCGTTTACTGTTGCTGTTGTTCTGTCAAGCTTAATTGAATCTGCCGGATAAGCATCAACGGTTACATCTGTCTTTTCTTCACAGCCCTTGTTTGTGCCGTACTCATAGTAGTCAGTGCCGTTAACGCCTGAAATGATGTACATATTGTTTGTGATTGTCTGCTCGCCACCGGAAATTACCTCAAAGTTAGCAGTGAAGAATACAGTGTCAGGAGTGTCCACTGAACCTAATGAATAGTCATATGGATCCTGATAGCTTGTGCCGTTGTAGTAAGCTGTGCCTGATTCTTTGATGTTTGACATTACTCCCTTTGTTTCAGACATATTCAAGCCAAGAATCTTAAGTCCTGATGAATATGACAAACTGCCCTGGAAGTCCTCAAACTTGCCCGGTGTTTTAAGGTTGTATGTGAATGTTACTGTGTTACCCACAGAGCATTCCACACCGTTAACCTTTGCTACCTCTAAGGCTGATGCAGTTGTTCCGGCAATAGTGATGATTGACATTGCCATCAATACTGTGAGAAATACTGATAAAGTCTTTTTCATAATTTCACATCCTAAAAAAATATATTTTTAAACAAAACTATTATATAATATCTAATCAGAAAAATCTACCTCTATTTGCACAAAAAATGTTAACTTTTTATGTACGATTAGTTATTTTGCACTATACAAGAGGTAAATATTTGTACATTATTCTAAAACCACATCTATGCCCAACACATCAAGACTTTCTTTGTCAACAGGTGCAGGGCTTTCGCTCATAAGCTCGGAGGCATTTTGAACCTTAGGGAAGGCTGTTACATCACGCAGGCTGTCTGCTCCGGAAAGGAGCATTGCAATGCGGTCAAGACCGATTCCCATTCCTCCGTGAGGTGGAGCACCGTACTTGTATGCCTCCACAAGGAAACCAAACTTTGCCTCAATCTCCTCCTCTGTAAGATGGAGAGCCTTGAACATCTTTTGCTGAAGCTCATAGTCTGTAATTCTGATTGAACCGGAGGAAAGCTCTGTTCCGTTAAGTGTAAGGTCGTAAGCCTTTGCCACAACCTTGCCCTTGTCTGTGTCAAGATACTTTAGGCACTCCTCCTTTGGCATTGTAAATGGATGGTGCATAGCCACCCACTCACCGCTTTCCTCGTCAAACTCAAAGAACGGAAAGTCAACAATCCAAACAAACTTAAATTCGTCGGGGATAATGTCAAGCTTTTTAGCCACATTTAGTCTTAATGCGCCCAAGGTTGACAGTACAACGGAATTTTTGTCGGCAACAAAAAGTACAACATCACCCTTTTTGGCGCCTGTTCTCTCAATAATTCCGTTAAATTCCTCATCGGTAAGGAACTTTTTAAAGGAACAGGACGGCTCCTCGTCCACCCAACGGATAAATGCAAGACCCTTTGCACCGATTCCCCTTACATATTCTGTCAGCTTGTCAATTTCTTTTCTTGTAAGGATTCCGGCTCCATTTTCAGCTACAATAGCACGAACACTGCCACCGTTCTTTACAGCGCCGGAGAAAACTCCAAAGCCACAATCGGCTACAATGTCTGAAACATCCTTGATTTCCATACCGAAACGGACATCAGGCTTGTCGGAGCCAAAGCGGTTCATAGCGTCTGAATATGTCATCTTTTCAAATGGAGTTTCTAAATCCTTACCCAAAATCTCCTTAAACAAACGCTTGAACAGACCCTCGTTGATTTCCATTATCTCCTCCACAGAGGCAAAGGAAAGCTCCATATCAATCTGAGTAAATTCAGGCTGACGGTCGGCTCGTAAATCCTCATCACGGAAACACCTTGCAAGCTGAATGTATCTGTCAAAGCCCGAAAGCATTAAAAGCTGTTTGTAAATTTGAGGTGACTGTGGCAGAGCATAAAAACTGCCCTTGTGTATTCTTGATGGAACGAGGTAGTCACGAGCACCCTCGGGGGTGGATTTTATCAGCATTGGTGTTTCAATTTCGATAAATCCGTTTTCGTAGAAATAGTCCCTTGCCACCTTTGCAATTTTGGAACGCATTATGATGTTATCCTGCAAAGGCTTTCTCCTCAGGTCAAGGTAACGGTACTTCAGCCTTACATCCTCGGCTGTTTTGCAGTCATCAACAATTTCAAATGGTGGCGTCTGCGCCTTTGAAAGCACCCTTAGCTCCTCAACAAGAATTTCAACATCACCTGTGGGAATTTCGGGATTTTTTGCACTTCTCTCCTGCACCTTTCCCCTTGCACAAAGGACATATTCCGACCTTACTCCAAAGGCTTTGTCAAATACATCCCTTGATGTGGTGTCATCAAAAGCAAGCTGAACAATGCCTGTTCTGTCACGCAAATCAATAAAGATAAGCTGACCTAAGTCCCTTTGCTTTGACACCCAACCACACACAACAACCTCTTGACCGATGTGGTGGGCTCTTAAATCTCCGCAGTAATTGGTACGGCGAAGTTCTCCCATATATTCTGCCATAGTATTTCTCCTGTTTCTTTCTATTTATATGTAAATAATTGTACCTCTTAGTGAAAGTGTGGTTAATTTAAGTAGTCTATTGCTGTTTCGCCCTTGTCGTCTTATGATGATAGCACCATATAAAAGGACTTCTTCACTATTCACTATTACCTTATCAATAATTTATATCCCTGCAATCCTCTGTGTTTGGGCATTTATCATAATATCCTCAAATTCCTTTGCAAAGTCTGTCAGGGATACCGGTGTTTTTTCGCCTGTTTCCATATTTTTAACTTCTGCCTTGTTTTCCTCAATTTCGTTATCTCCCAAAACAACGGAGAACTTTGCGCCGATTTTGTCGGCAAACTTCATCTGTGGGCGAAGTCCTCTGCCAACAATGTCGCATTGTGCAGAAAGTCCCGACTTCCTCACCTCTTCAGCCAAGGCAAATGCCTTTAGACTTGCATTTTCTCCCATAGAGGCTATGTACAAATCGCAGGTGTCAGGCTTTGGAATTTCAACTCCGCTGCTTTCGATTAGTAGCAACAGCCTTTCAATTCCCATTGCACAGCCCAAGGACGGTGTGTGCTGACCGCCTAACTCCTCAATAAGACCGTCATATCTTCCGCCGCCGCAAACAGTACCCTGTGCACCGATATTGTCGGAAACAAACTCAAAAACTGTCTTTGTGTAGTAGTCAAGTCCTCTTACAATAGTTGGGTTAACCTCATATTTTACACCTGCTATGTCAAGGTAGGACTTTACCTTTTCAAAATGCTGGGAACATTCCTCACACAAAAAGTCAATCATCTTTGGTGCGTCCTTTGCAATCTCACTGCAAACAGGACTTTTACAGTCGATAATTCTCATTGGGTTGCGTTCAAGTCTGCCAAGACAGGTGTCGCAAAGCTTGTCCTTGTACTGAGAAAAATATTCCCTTAGCTTTTCGTGGTATTTACTGCGACACTTTGGACAGCCGATTGAATTGATTTCAAGTCTGATTTTTGAAAGTCCCAATATTTCAAAAAGTCCGTTTACAAGGGAAATAACCTCTGCGTCTGCACTTGGGTTTTGAGTTCCGAAAACCTCGATTCCAAACTGGTGGAATTCCCTTTGTCTGCCTGCCTGTGGCTTTTCGTAGCGGTAGCAGGTGGTGAGGTAATACTGCTTTGAGGGAAGTCCGTCATTTTGAACAGAATGTTCAAGGAATGCCCTTGCAGCCCCTGCCGTACCCTCAGGTCGGAGGGTTATGCTTTCGTCACCCTTGGTGCTGAAGGTGTACATCTCCTTTTGAACAACATCGGTTGTTTCGCCAACGCCCCTTGCAAAAAGGGAGGTTTGCTCAAAAACAGGTGTTCT
The DNA here is from genome assembly GCA_022779485.1 of Ruminococcus sp. Taxonomy (GTDB): domain Bacteria; phylum Bacillota; class Clostridia; order Oscillospirales; family Acutalibacteraceae; genus Ruminococcoides. The sequence goes on along the minus strand of JALFTC010000013.1, from coordinate 116,175 downwards.
CACCTCTTTGTAGCCGTAGGCATTAGCCTGACGGCGCATAATGTCCTCAAGGAAAATCCAGCGGTAGCTGTCCTTGGGCATTATGTCCTCTGTTCCCTTAATCTTCCTAATAATATCTGCCATTTCTCTATTCCTTTCAATAGGTAAGTAAAGGGCAGCAAAAGCCGCCCATTAGTAATCAGTGCAAATGATAAATACTGCTAAATCTAATTAAACTTATTTAACAATATTTCTCCAGTCAAGGTCGCCTCTTTCAAGACCGTGGATAAGCACCTCGGCTGTTGCAATGTTTGTGGCAACAGGAATGTTGTGCATATCGCAAAGACGCAAAAGGTTCATATCGTTAGCCTCTTTTGGCTTTGATTTCAGTGGATCACGGAAGAACAACAGCATATCCACCTCGTTACAGGCAATTCTTGCGGCAATTTGCTGGTCGCCGCCCTGACTTCCGCCAAGGAATGTCTGAACCTTTAAGCCTGTTGACTCTTGCACAAGCTTACCTGTTGTGCCTGTGGCACAGATGGTGTTGCGACTTAAAATACCGCAGTATGCAATACAAAACTGAACCATAAGTTCTTTCTTTTCATCATGTGCAATAAGTGCTATGTTCATAAAAATTCCTCCATAATTAATTAACCATTTCTATATCTTCTTGGGAAATGCAAGAAGAGTGTTTTTTCCCATTATTCTGTCTGCAATTTTGTCAAAGGCAAGTGTTGAGGGCGAGTTGTTAAGGTTTGGTCTGCCCTGCTGTGACATAGTAACAAGCTGATAGTCCTCAGGCACAATGCCAATAAGTTGGGTTTCGCACTTGTCGATAACCTCATCAAGGTCACGGTAAACACCAAGCTCCCTAAAGGATTTTTCGCTGAACTTATTAATAATAAGCCTTATGTCCTTAACATCATTTTGAAGTAGTATGCTCCTCACATTAAGGGCGCCCCTCACGCCGGTTGGCTCTGCATTGGTGACAATTATTGCTCTGTCGGCGGGGGTAATAGCTGTGATAAAACCACTTCCCACTCCTGCCGGTGCATCAATTAAAATGTAGTCGTAGTCATTTCTTACGGTATCTGTAAACTGCTTCATAACAGCCGGAGCAATTTCGTCCTGTGTGTCAATCGGTGCCGGCATAAAATACAGCCCCTCAACACCGGAAAATTTGTAAACGGCATCCTCGGTAAAACAGTTGCCTGCAATAACATCACTGGTGTCATACACAAGGTTCTTATCAAGCCCCAGCATAAGGTCGGAGCCTCTCATACCGCAGTCGCAGTCGATGAGCAAAACTTTATTATTCTTTTTGCACAGCGCCAGTGCAAGATTCACCGTCACTGTTGTTTTGCCTGTGCCTCCCTTACCGGACGCAAATACAATAGTCTGACTCATAATACACCTCGTATACATTCTATCATAAATTTTCTTCATAAACAAATCACAGAATGTAGAATAAATCACCCGAAATTTGGGCATATTGAATAAAAAAACATCCATTCCCCTATTTTCGACAGCCTTTACGGTGTAAAATTGTTACATTTATGGCTTTATTACCAATAGTTCTATTATAAAACAATTAATTATGGTTTAATTTTTGTCCTGCTCCTCTGTAATAAAGCCTGTGGAGTCGGGCATTGAGTTTCCTCCTGTTTTCGTATCTGCCCTTGTGATGATAAATCCGTCTTGGTCTAAGGTGTTCCTCTTTCGTTTGTTTTCCCTTTTGTAAACCGTTGTCACCCACTGACTTTCCTGTGAATTATATTCATCCCGTGGCAAAGAGGAAACTGTGCGTTTCTTCATATGCTTTCGTCTGTACTGCTTAAATATTTTTACTATCAGCCAAAAAATCTGTCCTGCAAGGAGTCCACCGCAAAAAGCTATACCTAAATACAGGTATATGCCACCGTCAAGGCTGAACCAAAGCAAATTAAGCTTTTGCAAAGCTACCGTTGCAACAAGGAGAACTGACAAAATTACCTCTACTGCTGTTGCCACCCTTGGTATATACACAAGAAGGAGAATAAACAGTCCCACAGCAACAACCAATGTTATGTACTGATTTTTTAGGAGAAAACTGCTTTCGCTAACATTAACTGCAACAGAAACAAGGACATACAAAGAGGAATACACCGCAACAATACCCCAAAGGTATGTGAATATCACCTTGTACCAAATTCCCATTCTGTCAACAGTGTTATCTATAAAAACAAGAGTTTTGTTAACTGACTGAAGAAAAGAAGAACTTCTATTGCTTTCTTTCATAAAACCACCTATTTTATTCAGTGTTTTCTTTTATTGATATTGTATCACCTAAAAAGCCGGTTGGCAACTTATTGTAATAAATATTGATTCTCAATTTTCCAATAAAAAAAGACACCCCATAGGGATGTCTGAACCGAAGTGCTGAGTGGTACACAAGTGCCTCCAGCAAATTGGTGCTGGTGACCGGACTTGAACCGGTACGGAGTATTAGTCCGAGGGATTTTAAGTCCCTTGTGTCTGCCTATTCCACCACACCAGCAAGTATTGGTGACCCGGACGGGAATCGAACCCGTGTTACCGCCGTGAAAGGGCGGTGTCTTAACCGCTTGACCACCGGGCCAAATTGGTAGCGGAAATAGGACTTGAACCTACGACACTTCGGGTATGAACCGAATGCTCTAGCCAGCTGAGCTATTCCGCCATATTAACCGCTTTCTTTTGGAAGTCAGCAATAACAATTATATGTGAAAAGGGCTGTTTTGTCAATAGTTTTTTGCAGAAATTTTGATAAATTTTTGAATATCTACATATTGTGCCTATATATCTTATTGTTATTTATAATCACAATATATCAACTTTATTTTTCCTCTTGTCTTTTGAATTATAACATCTGTGGAAAAATAATTCTAAATGATTTCTGCTATTATGTTTTTCCGGAGTTTTTTACTTTATTATGCCGGGAAGGATAATAGAGGATACTTTCCCACTGTTCGCTATTACTTTATAACTAAAACAGCCTCCCTCAGACGAGGGAGGTGGCACGGCTTTAGCCGTGACGGAAGGAGGGAAAAAGTGTTCCCTTTTGCTCTTTTTGTCTTTAGATGATAATTTGGTTTTATGTTCTGACTCAAACTTTGAAATCGAAAAACAAAGAAAGATATATTGACTACTTTTTCACTCCCCCAGTCGGCATAGCCGACAGCCCCCTCCTCCGAGGGAGCCTTTGTTTTACTAACATTTCCCTTAGCAAGGGAATACTCATCCGAGGGAGCCTTTGTTTGCAAAAAATAAAAAGAGGGCGAACTCGCCCTCTAATCTAACTCTTACAATATTTATTACAGAATATAAATTGTAACATCTCGTCTGCCAAAGTTGGCGCAGTCGGCATAGCTGTTCATAAACAAATCTACAATGGCTGAACCGTCCATCAATGCTCCGCCTGTGTCGATTGCTGTGGCATATCCGTAAACATAACTTCCGTCAGAGGCTGTTATGTACATTTTGGTGCCGTAAGGAATAATGCTTGGGTTAACAGCCACACCGCCAACACTTGCCTTTGCTCCTGTTGCAGTAAGTGAACCTGCCTTTGCTGTATAGGCTGTACCTGAGCCTGTTAAAACCTTTTTGTAAGAAACAGTGTTACCGCTGTTGTCTACAAATGTTCCTGCTCCGCCATTTGCACTTCCTACGAATGTATCTGCCTTTACTGTCTTTGTTCCAACAACCTTAATCTGATTAACAGGCTTTTTAGTTACCTTGGAGGAAACAACCTTGGTGTTTACAAGAACTCCGTCCTCGTATGTATTTTTCTTGGTTACTGTCTTTGAACCCTCAATGCCGTAACGGGTAATTTCTCTTGTACCCTTTTCCATTGAGCTGTCCTTTTTAACAGTTGTCTTATAATCAACAACCTGTGTTTCTGTTTCGTTTTTAACTGTTACCTTAACAAGGGTGATGTCCATATCATCAAAAACCTTGTCATCAAGGGAAACATTCAGCTTGTCGTTTTTGTCGCAAACTGCTCCAACGCTTGCAAGAGCGTCTTTAACTGTTCCGGCAGGAACTTCATATGTAGCTGTTTCCCCCATTAGGGTGATGTCAACGCTTACGCTGTTGCTGATTTTAATTTCTGTACCCTCAGTTACCTCTGTGTCAAGGGATGGTGTAACCTTTTCGTCCTGTGCAAGGGCAATTCCCGCCTTGTTAAGGGCGTCCTCTACTGTACCTCTTGTCATACTAACTGACTTTTTCTCGCCCTTGTTATCAATAGTAACAGGAAAAGCTTTGAGGATTGTCAGGCTGATTACTCCGTTGTTATCTGTTCTGATAACCTCGTCCTCGCTGTCAAGCACAAGGCTTGCCTTGTCAAGAATGTTATCTGTATTTATGTTCGCTGTTGTAAGAGTTTCTTTATCTGTGCCATTGGTAGTTGCTGTATCGCCGGTTAAGGCAGCAACGGAAAGAACTGTTGCAGAAATAATAATTGTTGCAAGGGCAACAGCTACTATTCTAAGTAAGCTCTTCTTATTAATAGCCATAATAATTAACTCTCCTTTTCTTTAATATTATTTGTGGGGCATAACTCACCCAACGGCTACAGTATAGGATTTTCTTTTGGTTATGTCAACCATATAGCTTACCTTGTTTTTGTGCAATATGCACAACCAAACAACCTTTAAAAATTTTTGCCGTTGTGTTTTAATTCTTGTTTTGAATTAAAACACCATTTTATATGTGCAAAATGGAGAAAGTTTTCTGTAATTATTTTGTAACCTTTACCCCTGCAAATGTTTTATTTTTAAACTTAATCTCTGTTTTTTCCCATTACTATCACATTTTTTTAATTACCGAATTGTAAGCTTAAAATTCAAGAGATTACAATGGTGTAACTTTTCTACACCAATCGACAAAATTCTCCCAAAAATTTTTCTTTTCACCCCAAAAAAATACGAAATTCTTTTTATTTACCTATTTTTTGATATAGACTTTTTATATCTTTAGGTATATAATATAGACTGTTTTTGATATATATATATATTATATATGAAAAGGAATTTGATTTTTCAGTTCCTGTTAGTTGTAGAAGAAAGTATGAAAAAAGAACATGGGGGAAATAAAAATGGATTTGATTAACTGGGAGAACCTTGCGGAATTTAAATATCTGCTGGTACTTGCAGCCATACTCCTGACAACCAAGCTGTTGGGACTTTTTTCAAGGAGGATACAGCTGCCACAGGTTGTTGGGGCACTTGTAGCCGGTGTACTCTTGGGACCTGTTGTGAATGCCTTTATGGGAGTTGGTACTGCTGACGGATTTTTCTCCTCGGCGGCGGGGTCTGACCAGCTTTTCGGAATGTTATCCGAGCTTGGTGTAATTGTGCTGATGTTCGGTGCAGGACTTGAAACAGATATTCACGAAATGAGAAAGTGCGGAAAGGCATCCTTTATTATTGCCTTAATCGGAGTTATTGCACCTCTTGTTTTGGGAGGATTTGTAAGCTACTTCTTCATTACCGACTCCGACTCACAAATGCAGATTCTTAAATCTGTATTCATAGGTGTTGTGCTGACAGCCACAAGTGTTTCCATTACTGTTGAAACACTTAAAGAGATGGGCAAGCTGAACACTCCTGCAAGCAACGCAATTTTAGGTGCGGCAATTATTGACGATATTTTAGGCATTATCGCCCTTACAATCATCACCAGCTTTGCAGACAAATCTGTAAACATACTCTTTGTACTGCTGAAGATAGTTTTGTTCTTTGTTTTCGCTGTTGTTTTGGGCGTTGGAATGTATATGCTGTTTAAGTGGATGAACAAGCATACAAAAAGGGACAGCCGTCGTCATGTTATCATCGCATTTGCATACTGCCTTGTAACTGCATTCGTTGCGGAGGTTTTCTTCGGTGTTGCCGACATCACAGGTGCATACATTGCAGGACTTGTGCTTTCTATGACTAACAGAAAGAGATATTTGGAAAACAGATTTTCAACTCTGTCATATATGCTGTTGTCGCCGATTTTCTTCGCCTGTATAGGACTTACTATTGAAGTTCCTTCCCTTACAACCTCCCTTATGATATTCGCTGTTTTGCTCACACTGGTTGCAGTTGCAACAAAATTCTTTGGCTGTGCTTTGGGGGGTAAAATCTGCGGTTACTCCACAAAGGAATGTTTCCAAATCGGTGCAGGTATGATTTCCAGAGGAGAGGTTGCACTTATCGTAGCCAAAAAGGGCGAAAGCTGTGGTTTAATGGACCCAAATCTCTTTGGTCCTTTGGTTATAGTTGTTGTAATCACAACAATAATTGCTCCCGTTATCTTAAAAATTCTCTTTAAGGAGAAAAACGGTAAAGCTAACCCAACTTCAAAATTGAAAAGTGCATAACCGAATAAATTAAGGAAACAATAAAAGCCTTCCATACGGAGGGCTTTTGATACTAATACTTGATAGAAAGTAGACTAATATTTGCGAGGATAATTTTCAGAGGACAAGGCGGAGGACGCCGCAAGGCTGACGCCTTGCAAGGACGACAACGCAGTACTTTGGAAATTAGACCGCAAAGATTGTCTGCTTTTTATTAGGTATTAGTATGAGTTATTAAAAGAGGTTATCTTATGCTATATAATCTTCACACCCACACATACAGGTGCAACCACGCAGACGGCGAGGACCGTGAATATATTGAATGTGCAATTAAATCAGGCATTAAGGTTTTGGGAATTTCCGACCATTGTCCACAGTTTTTCCCCAACACCGACTATTACAGTCACTTTAGAATGAAACCGGAGCAGGCAAAGGAGTATGTTGAGAGTTTTCGCACACTTGCAAAGGAATACGAAAAGGACATAAAAATTCTTGTTGGCTTTGAAACGGAATACTACCCTGCAACTTATGACAAAATCCTTGAATTTTTCAGAGAATTACAAATTGACTACCTGATAATGGGGCAACACGCAATCGGCAACGAGCATAGGGAAAAGCAGTATTTTACCGGCAAAAGAGGTGGAGAGGACTACCTGAAAAAATATGTTGACCAGGTAATAGAGGGACTTAAAAAGGGAACCTTCACCTACCTTGCCCACCCCGACCTTGTAGATTTTCAGGGTGACAAAAACTTTTACCAAAAGGAAATGACACGACTGTGCAAAGAAATTAAGGAGCTTGACATCCCCCTTGAATACAATATGCTTGGGAATTTTTACGGAAGAAACTACCCTAACCTTGCCTTTTGGAAAATTGCAAAAGAGGTTGGAAATTCGGTAGTTATCGGCTTTGACGCCCACACACCAAGTTTTCTCAATAATTTAGAATTATATAAGCTTTGCAAGGAGAACCTTGAAAAGCTGGGCATAACGCCAATGAAATTTGAGGATATTAAAATCCGTAAGGTTTAAAACACTAAAAAAGCTGTCGCAAAACTTTCTGCGACAGCTTTTGTTATGGTTAATATTAATTTTTACAAATTATCATTCAATATCAAAATCCAACACGATTTTGTCCTTTTCCGGTATAAACTGCGTAAGCTTTACTCCTGCTGATGTCAACATTCTCTTTGACGCTTTGGTGCTGTCGGTTTCCTTGTACTTGTCGGACAAATACACAATCTCCTCTATTCCCGACTGGATTATTGCCTTGGCACATTCGTTGCAAGGAAAAAGGGACACATAAATTCTTGCACCGCTAAGGCTTTTTCCCCCTGCATTTAGGATTGCATTTAATTCAGAATGTACAACAAACGGGTACTTTGTGTCGTTGGAGTTGCCTTCCCTTTCCCAAGGGAATTCATCATCGGAGCAACCAAAGGGAAATCCGTTGTACCCTGTGGAAATAATCACATTTTCGGGATAAGGGCTGTTTTTTCCGCTGACAATACAGGCTCCAACCTGTGTGTTTGGATCCTTGCTCCTTTGTGAGGCAAGGAGAGCAATGCTCATAAAGTATTCATCCCAGCTGATATAGTCCTGTCTTTTCATCAAAATCACCCTCTATCATTATAGTATCATTTTACAGTAGCACAGAAAATTAGTCAATATTTTTGTGGAATATGGTTTATTATAAAAAAGTTATAAAAAAGTTTTCTTAAATTGAATAAAGATTAGCCTATAAAATTGAAAATTTTTCTGTTATGTATTATAATGATTTTATACTATGTAAAAGGAGATGTCCTTATGCCCTATATTGACGCAAAATTTTCTGTAAAAATTCCTGATGATAAGGAAAAATCATTGGCGGAAAAAATTACAAATTCTATTACACTAATTCCCGGCAAAACTCCCTCTTCCCTGATGGTGAATTTGCAGGACGAATGTAAGCTGTACTTTAGAGGTACAAACGAAAATCCCTGTGCTATTTTCGAGGTTAAAATTTTTGGCTCTTCTACAAAAGAAGCCTACACAGACCTTACAGCAAAACTTTGCCAAATTACCAAAGATGAGCTTGGCATTGAGGGAAAGAATGTGTATGTAAAATTTGACGAGGTATCCCTTTGGGGTATGGACTCCTTTATGTTTTAAGGAAACACTGAATAAATCACAATTAAAATTTATTTACACATCTTGTTTGCATATTTTCCGTCAGTTCGCCCAAAAAATCCTCACAATACGTCAGTATTCCTGCGGTTTTTTGAACGAACTGACGAAAAATCTGACGGCACAATATGTGCAAATGATTTAATCAGTGTTTCCTTAAGAGGTGTTTATGAAAAGCTTTAGAAAAGAACTTTGGTTTAACATTCCAAAACGAAGAGGACTTGTGAACATAACAAGAGATGTGCAGTCAGCCATTGACGAAAGCGGTGTAAAAGAAGGACTTGTGCTTGTTAACGCAATGAACATAACCGCATCGGTTTTTATCAATGACGACGAGCCGGGACTTCACAGCGACTACGAAAGGTGGCTGGAAAAGCTTGCCCCTGAAAAGCCATACAGCCAGTACGCTCACAACGGTTATGAGGACAATGCAGACGCCCACCTAAAACGCACCATTATGGGCAGAGAGGTTGTGTGTGCCATAACTGACGGAAAACTGGACTTTGGCACATGGGAGCAAATTTTTTATTACGAAATGGACGGTATGAGAAGAAAGCATGCCTTAATCAAGATTATAGGAGAATAAGATGAAAATTGTAGTATTAGCAGGCGGTCTTTGCAGTGAAAGAAATGTATCTATCGTTTCAGGCACAAAGGTTTATGACGCATTAAAGGAAAAGGGTCACAGCGTTGTACTACTTGATGTGTTTATGGGATATGAAGAAGAAAACTGCGATATTGACCGACTTTTTGAAGAAAACTATTCCTTCGCAAAGGATGTAAAGGTGGGTGAGCTTGTTCCCGACTTGGAGCAGGTAAAAGCCTTACGAAAGGACAAAAGCGACTGTTTTTTGGGACAAAATGTGGTTGAAATTTGCAGAAAAGCCGACATAACATTTTTGGCGCTACACGGCGGTGTGGGAGAAAACGGACAGCTTCAAGCTACCTTTGATATTTTGGGAATAAAGTACACAGGTGCAAACTACCTTGGTTCAGCCATTGCAATGAACAAAGGCCTTACAAAAAGTGTGCTTAGACAGAACAAAATAAGTACCCCTATGGGAGAAATCTTCACCCCTGATGACATAAGGACAGGAGAAATCAAGCGTTGGTGCTGTTACCCCTGTGTTGTAAAGCCCTGTAGCGGTGGGTCTTCCGTTGGCGTTTCCATTGTTGAGGATAAGGCAGACTTTGAAAAGGCTGTAAATGAGGCTTTCCTTTGGGAAAAGGAGATTCTTGTTGAACAGTATGTAAAGGGCAGAGAGCTTTCTGTTGGAGTTATTGACAACAAGGCTTTGCCTATTATTGAGATTATCCCCGAAAGCGGATTTTACGACTATGTAAACAAGTATCAGGCGGGAAAAACAAGGGATGTTTGTCCTGCTGACCTTGAGGAATACACAACAAAACTTATCCAAAGTGAGGCTGAAAGGGCATTTAAGGCGCTTCATCTTCAGGGTTACGCAAGGCTTGACTTCCTACTTGATGATGACGGATGTCCGTACTGCCTTGAGGCAAACACTCTCCCGGGTATGACGCCTACAAGCCTTTTACCACAGGAAGCACAGGTTATAGGCATTGACTTTGGAACTCTGTGTGAAAAAATCATTGAAGTATCATTAAAGAAATATGAGTAATATGAAAGCATTAACTATTAAAGAAATTTTAGAAAGCTGTGGAGGAGAATTTTTCGGTGGAGAAAAACACCTTAACACTAAGGTAACCTCCATAGTAACCGACTCCCGAAAGGCAACTAAGGACTCAATGTTTGTTGCCATTAAGGGGGAAAGGTCTGACGGACACAAATTTGTTGCCGGTACATACGAAAATGGTGCTGTTTGCGCCCTTGTTGAGGAGGCTCTTGACTGCCCAATCCCACAAATCAAGGTAGCAAGCACACTTAATGCCGTTAAGGATATTGCAAGGTACTACCGCAGTCTGTTCACAATCCCTTTTATCGGAGTTACCGGAAGTGTGGGAAAAACCTCCACCAAGGAGATGCTCTCTGCCGTACTAAAGGAAAAGTTTAAGGTGCATAAGACACAGGGCAACTTTAACAACGAGCTTGGTGTTCCTCTGACACTGTTTGCAATGGAGGAGGACGCAGAGGTAGCCATTATTGAAATGGGAATTTCCGACTTTGGAGAAATGACAAGGCTTTCAAGCATTGTAAAGCCAAATTTCTGTGTAATCACAAACATAGGTTGCTGTCACCTTGAATTTTTAGGTGACAGGGACGGTGTTTTAAAGGCAAAAACCGAAATGTTCACCCATATGCAGGGTGACGGTAAAATTTTCCTCTGCGGTGACGACGACAAGCTGTCAACAGTGGAAGATTACAACGGCATAAAGCCTGTTTTCTACGGACTTGAAAGTAAAAACGACTACTACGCAGAAATCATAGAAAACAACAGCGACTTGGGAATTAAGTGCGTTCTCCACTACGAGGGCAAGGAAATTCCCGTTACTGTTCCTGCTATCGGCAATCATATGGTTGCAAATGCAATGGCATCCGTTGCCATAGGCAGAACCCTGGGAATGACTGACGAAGAAATTGTAAGGGGAATTGAAAGCTACAAGACAATAAGCGGTAGAAACAATGTGATAAACACAGAGGACTACACCGTTATTGACGACTGCTACAACGCAAACCCCACCTCAACAAAGGCGTCTATCGACACAATTATGAACTTCAAAAATCCTCGAAAGGTGTGTATCCTTGGGGATATGAAGGAGCTTGGCAAGGAGGAAGTTGCCCTCCACAAAGAGGTTGGTGCATATGCCGAAAAGCGGGGTGTAGATGTTCTGCTTACCGTTGGCGACCTTGCAAGGGAAATGCAGTCACAGTTAAAAAACACAACAGGCTATCACTTTGAAAGCAACGAGGAACTTATCTCCAATCTGCCAAAAATTCTTAATAAGGGTGACGCTGTGCTGATAAAAGCAAGTCACTCAATGCACTTTGAAGAGATTGTAAAGGCGATTACAGGGTAAATTGAAAATTGAAAATTGAAAGTGGAAAATTGAAAATTTTTAATTCTGAACCACTAATATGTCATTCCGAGCTTGTCGAGGAATCCCCTGCCTTTACCACTTACTTTGTTAGAGATACTGTACTATCACATAACCTGATAGTGTCGATTTAGGCACTACTGCTTTCCTTTCAGATTCCTCGGTCGCTTCGCTCCCTCGGAATGACATAGTGGATGTTTTCTAAAATCAATAAATTAACAAAAGCCGAAACTATCGCACATAAAATGCGACAGCCTCGGCTTTTTCTTATGTATTGTTTTTCTTATTACAAAATGTCTATGTATTCTCCGTTTAAAGCCTTGTTCATACTTCTTACGGCGCAGAACTTACCGCACATTGAACAGGTGTCCTCGTGTTCAGGTGCACGACTGTCACGGATTGACTTTGCAGTTTCCGGGTCAATGGAACATTCCCACTGCTTTTCCCAGTCAAAGGTACGCCTTGCGTCTGCCATTTCGTCGTCAATATCCCTTGCGTGAGGGATTTTCTTGGCTATATCCGCAGCGTGGGCGGCAATTCGTGATGCGATAATGCCCTGCTTTACATCTTCTACATTAGGAAGTGCAAGGTGCTCCGCAGGAGTTACATAGCACAGGAAGGCAGCCCCTGACATAGCCGCAATAGCACCGCCGATTGCAGAGGTAATGTGGTCATATCCCGGTGCAATATCCGTTACAATAGGTCCAAGCACATAGAAAGGTGCTCCCATACAAACTGTCTGCTGAATTTTCATATTGGCTTCAATTTGATCCATTGGCATATGACCCGGACCCTCAACCATTACCTGAACATCCTTTGCCCATGCTCGTTTTGTCAGCTCGCCAAGGCGAACAAGCTCTTCAATCTGACAAACATCACTTCCGTCTGCAAGGCAACCGGGACGGCAGGCGTCACCTAAGGATATGGTTACATCATACTCACGGCAAATGTCAAGAATTTCGTCAAAATATTCGTAGAAGGGATTTTCCTCACCTGTCATACTCATCCAGGCAAAAACAAGAGAACCACCTCGGGAAACTATGTTCATCTTTCTCTTGTGCTTTTTGATTTGCTCAATGGTCTTTCGTGTAATACCGCAGTGTAGGGTGACAAAGTCCACACCGTCCTCTGCGTGAAGGCGAACAACATCAATAAAATCCTTTGCGGTAAGGGTTGCTAAATCCCTTTGGTAGTGAATAACGCTGTCATATACAGGCACTGTACCTATCATTGCAGGACACTCAGCTGTCAGCTTTTGGCGGAAAGGCTGGGTGTTTCCGTGAGAGGACAAGTCCATAATAGCCTCTGCGCCCATATCCACAGCCGCCATTACCTTTTTCATTTCAATGTCGTAGTCCTTGCAGTCACGGGAAACACCAAGGTTTACATTGATTTTTGTCCTTAGCATAGAGCCAACGCCGTTGGGGTCGATGCAGGTGTGCTTTTTGTTGGCGCAGATTGCAACCTGTCCCTTGGCTACAAGCTCCCTGATTTCTTCCTCTGTGCGGTACTCCTTTTTTGCTACTGCTTTCATTTCAGGTGTGATGATGCCCTGTCTTGCGGCATCCATTTGTGTTGTGTAGTTTCTCATTTTAAAATTCCTTTCAAACAGATATTTATATTTACTTTTCTACTTACTTTGCAAATTGTGAGTTAATGTCAAAAGCGTGGTTCATAGGACCGCTTCCCTTGCCAAGGTCAAGCATTGCACTTAAAGCGCCTGAAATATATTCCTTTGCCCTTGCAACAGAGTCCTCAAGGCTAAAGCCCTTTGCAAGGTTAGAGGCTATTGCGCTTGACAGTGTACAGCCTGTGCCGTGGGTGTTGGGGTTATTTATCCTCTTACCCTCAAACCACTTTTCCTTTCCCCTGTCATACAGAAAATCGGTGGCGTCATTTATGCTGTGTCCTCCTTTTAAAAGGACAGCACAACCGTAGGTGTCGCCAATAAGCCTTGCTGACTTCTGCATATCCTCACGGGTTTTAACCGTCATTCCCGAAAGCACCTCCGCCTCGGGAATATTTGGTGTGATAAGGGATGCAACAGGCAACAACTCCTTTTCAAGAGTTGCCACTGCATCTGTCTTAATGAGTGCAGAACCGCTTGTTGCCACCATAACCGGGTCAACCACAATATTTCTTGCCTTGTAGTAATTTAGCCTTTCAGCAATTACCTTGATTAATTCTGCCGAGGATACCATACCTATCTTCACAGAATCGGGATAAATATCCTCAAACACAGCATCAATTTGTTCCTTTAGGAACTCTGGAGTTGAGTCCAAAATTGCCCTTACGCCGGTGGTGTTCTGTGCAGTTAATGAGGTGATTGCACTCATAGCATAGACACCATTCATAGTCATTGTTTTAATGTCTGCTTGAATTCCGGCGCCTGAGCAGGAGTCACTGCCTGCGATTGTTAATGCTGTTCTCATTTTTCATTTCCTTTCATTTTAGCATTAATTTTGTATAGCGATAAAAGGTGGTGCCCCCGATTTACCGCTTTATTTCTCTGTCACTTCTCTTGCTTTTTCTTTTAATTCCTGTGTGGCTTTCTGTATGTTATGAGCGGAGAAGATTGCGGATACTACTGCTATACCGCACATTCCTCCACCCTTTATTTCCTCTACATTTTCTGCTGTTATTCCCCCTATTGCAACTGCGGGGATTGATACAGATGAGCAAATTTCCTTTAGCTGTTCTGTGGTGATTCTCAGTGCGTTTTCCTTTGTTGATGATGGAAAAACTGCTCCCACACCCATATAATCTGCTCCTGATTTTTCCGCTGTTTTTGCCTGTTCTACAGTTTTACAGGTTGCTCCTATTATAAAATCCTTTGGTACGATTTTTCTAATTTCCGAAACAGGTGCGTCCTCCAAACCTACATGTACACCGTCTGCTCCGCTTTTTAGTGCAACAGTCACATTGTCGTTGATAATCAGGGGAACATTGTAGCGGTGGCAAAGCTTTTTAACCTTTACTGCCTCTTTTACAAAAGCATCTTCATCAAGGTTTTTTTCTCGGAGCTGAACTATCGTTACACCGCCCTTTAGTGCTTCCTCAATCTGCTGATAAAGTGTTTTTTCGCCAACCCAAGAATGGTCGGTTACTGCGTACAAAAGCAACATTTCCTTGTTAAAAATCATTTAAACTCCCCCAAATATTCCTCTACATCTTCACACATCATAACACCACTCATAACGCAAGCACCCTTTGCACCGGCACTTTTTACCGCTTTAATGCTTTCACTGCTTATGCCCCCAATGGCATATACAGGAATTTTTACGCTTTCGCATACATTTTTGAGAAAATCAAGTCCTCTCCCCGGCAGTCCTTTTTTGCAGTCTGTGTCAAAGATATGCCCTGCTGTAATGTAGGTGCAACCAAGCTTTTCTGCCTTTACTGCATCATCAACGGAATGACAGGACGCACCTAATACCTTGAATTTTCTTCTATCCTCTGCCGAAACATTGTCAAGAATGTGTAACGGCAGGTGGATATATGGGTGTTTTAGCTCAAGGGCAACCTTAGTAAAATTGTGGAGAATACAGGGTGTATTGTATCTGTTGCAAATTTCTATAACCTTTGCAGCCAAGTCTTTGTACTCTTTTTCCGTCAAATCCTTTTCACGCAAAATAACGCCCTTTGGCTTTGCAGAGGCTATTTTTTTAGTCCGTGTTAAAAAGTCCTCTTTGCAAAGGGAACGGTTTGTTATACATAGAATATCACACATACAAATAGTCGTTCAGCACAGGCTGTAAGCCTTCATCGGAAATATCCCTATACATCTTGTCAAGACTGCGGTTGTCGTCAATTTCAAACTGCTCGTCACCCTGTGCTTCTTCTGTTTCCTTTCCGCTGTATTTGCTTTCGTGGTCGCCGATTCCTGTTGACACACCTGCGGAAATCTTTGTTGCGGCAATTTTTACAATTCCGTTCCTGAACTCTGCGCTTTCACGGGATGAAACAGTAATTCCCACATAGGGCAAAAAGATTCGGTAGGCACAAATCACCTGACAAAGCTGTTTTTCGTGAACATCAAGGGGATTTATTTTGTCGTTATTTATAATGGGGCGAAGTCGTGGACAGGACAAAGACATCTCTGCGTAGGGGTATTTTCTTTGAAGATAGTAAACATGCAAGGCACTTGCAAGGGCATCCTTCCTGAAGTCGGACAGTCCTAAAAGTGCGGAGAAAGCCACACCTCTCATACCACCCATTAAGGCTCTTTCCTGTGCGTCAAACCTATAAGGCCACACCCTTTTGTGTCCCATAAGGTGGAGTGTTTCGTACTTATCCGCATCGTATGTTTCCTGAAAAACTGTTACATAGTCTGCTCCGCACTGATGTAGGTAACGGTATTCATCTGTGTTGACGGAGTATATTTCAAGACCAATCATACGGAAATACTTTCTTGCTATTTTACAAGCCTCGCCGATATACTTAACATCACTTTGTGCTCGGCTTTCACCTGTAAGGATTAGAATTTCCTCCATACCGCTGTCGGCTATAACCTTCATTTCCTTTTCAATCTGCTCCATACTAAGCTTCATTCGCTTAATGTGGTTGTAGCAGTTGAAACCGCAGTAAACGCAGTAGTTTTCGCAGTAATTTGCAATGTAAAGAGGTGTGAAGAGATATACGGTGTTGCCAAAATGCTTGCTTGTTTCAAGCCTTGCCCTCTGTGCCATTTCCTCCAAAAAAGGCTCTGCCGATGGTGAAAGGAGCGCCTTGAAATCCTCGATAGTACAGGTTTCACTGTCTAAGGCTTTCCGAACATCCCTTGCTGTGTATTTTGTGTAGTCGTAGGAGTTCATCTGCTCCATAACATTTTTGCAAACATCGGACTCTATTACCTCCATACCCTCCATATATTCCATATGGTTTGTACGGCTTTTGGGGTCGTTTTCTATTTTGTGCTTTTTTTCAAGTGCCTGTGGTGATAAAAATTCTGAATCAACAAAAAATTGATTTTCCATAACCTCACCCCTTAACTTCTGAGAAAGCCTGTCAGTGGGTCAGATGCAGATGCACCACGAGTTAGAACTCTGCCAAGTCCTGCAAGGTATGCCTTTCTGCCTGCCTCAATAGCCTGGCGGAAAGCCTGTGCCATCACCGGAAGATTACCCGCTGTTGCAAGTGCTGTGTTCGCCATAATTGCCGACGCACCCATTTCCATAGCCTCACAGGCTTGGGATGGTCTGCCGATACCGGCATCAACAATGATTGGCAGGTCGATTTCGTCAATTAAAATTTGGATAAAGTCCTTTGTTGCAAGTCCCTTGTTTGAGCCGATTGGAGATGCAAGGGGCATAACGGCAGATGCACCGGCATTTACAAGGTCCCTTGCCACATTCAAATCGGGGTACATATAGGGCATAACCACAAAGCCCTCTTTTGCAAGGATTTCCGTTGCCTTTATAGTTTCCTCATTGTCAGGGAGGAGGTACTTTGAGTCACGCATAATCTCAATCTTTACAAAGTCACCGCATCCGAGCTCCCTTGCAAGTCTTGCTATACGGACAGCCTCCTCGGCATTCCTTGCACCGCTTGTGTTTGGTAGCAAAGTAACTCCCTTTGGGATAAAGTCAAGAATATTTTCCTGTTCTTTTGTATTTGCTCGGCGAACTGCAAGGGTGATAATTTCTGCACCTGCATCCTTAACGGCTGACTCGATTAAACTTAAGGAATATTTGCCTGAGCCGAGAATAAAACGGGAGTTAAATTCGTGACCGCCTATAATTAATTTGTCGTCATTCATTATGATTTCCTTCTTTCTTTAGTTTCTAAACTTCAAACTGATTATTCAAAATGCGAATTATTGTGTGAGCCTGATGTGATGCGCACAGCATAACTCGTGAGGACACAAGACCTATGTCGTCATTAACATCACTTACACCGTCACCGCAAAGGTAGAATTTATCCGTTATTTTTCGGGTTTTAATGGTGTTGGGACTTCCCAGTCCCGCCATTCCCGAACCGGCTACAAGGTACTTTTGGGGCATTTTTTCCAACACAATATTGGTGAGCATTGCCTTGCACTGTGCATTGTCAAAAGCCTCGCAAATTATGTCAGCGTCTTTCAGCAAATCTAAAGCATTGCTTTCGTCAATTTTAACTGTGTGGGTTTCAAATTCTGTATAGGGTGCAATTTCCTTTAGGTTTTCAAGTAATGCCTCTGTCTTGTATCTTCCCACCTGACTGGCCTTGTACTGCTGACGGTGTAAATTTGTAATGTCAACCCTGTCAAAATCAATAAGGATAAGCTTGCCGATACCGGCACGAGCAAGTGAAATTGAAATGTTTGAGCCAAGTCCGCCAAGTCCGCACACAGCAACTACACTTGACATAAGTTTTTTCTGCAACCTTTCACCCTGACGAATTTTCAGGGCATTTATCATTTCTTCTTTTGTGGGAATCATATCAACCGCCCCCCACAAAGCTGACAACCTCAATGCTGTCGCCGTCATTTATCAAGGTTTCGTCATACAAAGCCTTTGGCACAATTTCGCCGTTTTTTTCCACTGCAATTCTTCTTTTATCGTAATTAGTTGTGTCCAGGTAATCCCCTATTGTTTTACCTGCAACATCAACACTTTCACCGTTGATTGTAACCATTATTTTACCTCCTTAAAAAATAAAGGGAGCTACCTGTTTGGTAACTCCCGGTTAAAATACATTTATACTCGGCATCCCTACGTTGGCATTATCCAAATCAGGTTATGGGTCAAAGGCACACACCTTTTTCTCAGCCACTTTTGCAGCTCCCCTCTTTACTTTTATAAAAAAATTATAGCACCATACTTTGTTATTGTCAACAAATTAATCCTCTGAAATTTTCAGTTCAAACCAGAAGATACTGCCTTCTCCTACTACACTTTTTACACCGTATTTGGCACTGTGCAGGTCAAGTACATTCTTTACAATGGAAAGTCCAAGTCCTGTGCCGATAACGGAGCTTTTGTGCTCCTTATCCACCTTGTAATATCTGTCCCAAATATTTTCAAGGTGCTCCCTGTCAATTCCCTCTCCGTGGTCCTCAACCTCAATCAAAACCTTGTCGTCCTTTCTTATTTGACGGACAACAATCCTCTTGTCCTCTCGGGAGTAGTTGATAGCGTTATTGACCAAATTGTAAACAACCTGACCTATTTTGCTTTGGTCTGCGTTTACAAATATTTCTTCATCATATTCAAAGGTCAGGGAATAACCCTCCTGTTCCTTTAGCTTGTTATAACGCTGGAACATATCCTTAATCAGCATTGTTAATGAGAAAATCTCGCAGTTAAGGGTTGTAGCTCCGGACTGAATTTTGGAAATATCAAGAAGGTCTGTTACCAGCATATTAAGTCGGTTTGCCTCGTCAATTATGATTTGGATATTCTCCGGTGTGTTTTCTCCCGGCAAATCCCTCATAACCTCGCCGTAGCCTGTTATCATTGTCAGGGGAGTTCTAAGGTCGTGGCTGATGTTTGCAATCAGCTCGTGCTGGAGTGACTCAACCTTTTTCAGCTCCTTTGCGGCATAGTTCAGGGTGTTGTTAAGCTCGTTAACCTCCATATAGCCTGTACTGTTAAACTCAACATCATAGTCCTTGTTTGCAAGTCTTTTTGCCGACTTTGTGGTGTCTGTAATAGGCTTGCTGATTTTGTGAGATGCAAAA
This sequence comes from Ruminococcus sp., assembly GCA_022779485.1. Classification (GTDB taxonomy): domain Bacteria; phylum Bacillota; class Clostridia; order Oscillospirales; family Acutalibacteraceae; genus Ruminococcoides. Next base: position 96,992 of record JALFTC010000013.1, on the reverse strand, counting down.
ATTGCAATGCAAATTCCAAGGGCTATAAGCACAAATGTAATTGTAACAAGCTGGTATCTAAGGGTACTTACAACGCTGTCAACAGGAGTTATCTGTGAGGTGATTATTACCATATACTGACGGTTGCTGTCGTCCTCCATCAGCCTTGTGTAAACCATCCCCTGTGTGTTCAGCTTGTCCATTGGAGGAGTTTCTCCCCTAAAGGAATTAATAAGGGATTGCTTTTCCTTATCCTGACTTTCCTCTGTAAACAGCAGATAACTTCCCTTTTCCTTTTTTGCCTGTTCGTAGTAGGTGTAGGGACTGCTACCCTTAATCAGCTTGTCGCTGTTGAACATAACAATACTTTTGTTATCGTTTTCTGCTTGGTTTTCCGTATCGCTGTCACCCTTAGATGTACTGCTATCCTGTGAATTTTCACTTGTATTATTTGATGCAGTACTACTCTCCCCCTGCTTAAACAAAATTCTCATATAGCTTTTGTCTGTGGAGTAAAGTGGCTTTATAAGTGATGAGCCTGTTTCGTAAACATAAATGGTAACATCATTTTGCTCCGCCAAATTTTCCACAAGGGTTGTGATATTTTCCGATGTTATGTTATCCTCTATTGAGGAGGAACATTCCTTTACCTGATTTACCCTGACTTCCTTGTAAAAGGTACTGAAAAACACCGTTTGAAATGCCCACAAAAATACCATCATTATCAGGGAAAACATCACAAACCACATCAGCAGTTTGTAGTGCAAGGGCAAAAACTTCAGTTTAGCTCTCAAGTGCTTCAAAGCGGTAGCCAACCCCCCTTAGTGTAACAATACATCTGCTGTATTCGCCAAGACTTTTCCTCAACAGCTTAATGTGGGTGTCAAGGGTTCTGTCGTCACCAAAGAAGTCATATCCCCACACCTCGCTGATTAACTTTTCCCTTGTAAGGGCAATTCCCTTGTTCCTAACCATATAGAAGAAAAGCTCATACTCCTTTGGGGTCATCTCCACTCTTTTTCCGTCAACGGTAACAATTCTTGCGGTAAAATCTACAACAAGTCCTTTAAACTTGAAAACATCCTTGCTTTCAACGCTTGTGTTTTTACTGCGTTTCAGCACAGCGTTAACCCTCATCATAAGCTCCTTTGGGGAAAAGGGCTTTACCACATAGTCGTCAATGCCCAGCTCAAAGCCGTGGATTTTGTCATATTCCTCTCCACGAGCTGAAAGCATTATTATTGGTGTGTTACAGCTTTTGCGGATTTCTCGACAGGCTGAAAAGCCGTCAAGCTCAGGCATCATAACATCCATAATGATGATGTCAAAGCTTTCACTGTTGCATATCTCAATGGCTGACATTCCGTCAACAGCCTCAGTGACCTGGTGTCCCTCAAAAACTGCGTATTTCTTAATAATTTCTCTTATTCTGAATTCGTCGTCAACAACTAAAATTTTGCTCATAGTTATCCCTCCAAGGTAATAATAAATTCACAATGTGACAATTATATGTTGAAAAGCTTAATATTTTGAAATATAAAATCTTTATATATGAACATTCTAAAAATATTTTACCACAAAATAAAAACCTTTTAAAGGAAATATTGAAATGTTTAATAAATAAAGCTATAATAGAAGGTGTGGGTGATTTTATGGAAATAAGAAAAATTAAAGCAAGTGAAATTACAGAAACAGTTTGCCGTCTTTTTATGGACTGCAACTACTACATAGGCAAGGATATTTACTGTGCTTTGCAAAAGGCTAAGGAAAGCGAAGAAAGCGAAACAGGCAGAAACATTCTTGCACAGATAATTGAAAATGACGATATAGCCGCAAAGGAGAGAATACCTCTGTGTCAGGACACAGGTATGGCTATACTCTTTGTAAAGTACGGTGACAAGGTTGTTGTTGAGGACGGCTCATTTAATGATGCTGTAACAGAGGGTGTGAGAAAGGCATACAGGGATGGTTTTCTTCGCAAAAGTGTTGTGGACGACCCTGTGTTTGACCGAATTAACACAAAGGACAACACACCCTGCATAATACATACAGAAATTGTACCCGGCGACAAAATTGAGATTTTAGCCGGTGGCAAAGGCTTTGGCAGTGAGAATATGTCCAAAATTGCAATGCTCACACCAAGCAAGGGCATTGAGGGTGTTAAGAATTTTATCCTTGACACAGTAAGGGAAGCCGGCCCTAACCCCTGCCCTCCAATGGTAGTTGGTGTTGGAATCGGGGGAACCTTTGAAAAGGCTGCAACCCTTGCAAAAAAGGCAACCTTCCGCAGTATTGACACCCATAACCCCGATGTTCGTTACGCTTCCCTTGAGGACGAGCTTCTTTATGAAATTAACAAAATGGGCTTTGGTCCTGCCGGACTTGGGGGAACAACAACCGCTATCGGCGTCAATATAGAAACTTATCCAACCCATATTGCAGGTATGCCTGTGGCTGTGAATATCTGCTGTCATGCGGCAAGACACGCAAAAGCGGTAATATAAAAAAAGTAGGTAAAGCTATGAAAAGAACTTTGCGAATAGTCATTATAACAGTACTGATAATTGCTGTGGGAGTTGTGATGATGTTTATAACTCCCGGAACTCTCAAGGTCGGCACCAATGTTTACTCAAACACATATCAGAACTCCCCTGAGGAAAGCCTTAGAAAATACTATGACGAAATTATGCTGGAGCAGTCAATAGGCAAAGCCGAAACCGAGGACACCTGCCTTTACCTTTATTTTAACGGAAAAACCATCAGCGTATGCCAAATGATAAAGGAAAAGGGAAAGTACTGCTACTTTGGGGAGAAAATCAAGTTTAAGTACGGCTCTGACTATATGTGCTTTGACAAAAACAAAACTGTGATAAACAACGATGTTTACTACTGGGATATTGTGTACGAAAACAGAAAGAACCTGATAAACGACCACAGTTTTAATTCACTTGATTTTACCGTGAAAATCGGAGAGGAAACAAGAAATCTCTCTTTTGTATATAAAATTGAAAACCAGGAGTAAAACTATGAAAAAATTATCCAGCGTATTAATGGTTGCCGTTTTGGCGGTGGTTGCAGTTATTTCTGCCGGATGCGGATGTTCAAGCACAGACAGCGGAAGTACTCAAAACACTTCACCGTCACTTAACACAAACGCCCTTGACAGAATTAAAATATATTCAGGTGCAGGGGAAAAGAAGGGTGACCTCCTTGTTACCCTTAAGGGTGAGGCAAAACAGGCAATGAGCGACATAAATCAGATGTATGCCGAAACAAAGAATGAAAAGCTGCAGCCAAAGAAAGATGTTTCAAATGCAAAAGAAATATACTATTTTGAGCTTCTCAACTACGAGGAGGACGGAACTCCAAAGAAGAGCAATGTATATTTCCTATATTTCCTTGGGGATGATACATACTGCTACTACAAGGATAAACAGCACTTTGCTGACGGAGAATATTATATCTGCGGAAAAACAGCAGTTTCCCAACAGAACATATCAAATATGGTGAACGGTGTTGAAAACAATGAAAACAATTAATCTACCAATAACTGACGAGGATATAAAAAACCTTAAAGCAGGAGAAACTGTACTGCTGACAGGAACAATCCTCACCGGCAGAGATGCCGCCCACAAAAGATTATATGAGCTTGTGACGCAGGGAAAGGAATTGCCTGTTGACATTAAGGGTGAGCTGATTTACTATGTAGGACCTGCTCCGGCAAAGCCCGGCTTTGCTGTTGGACCGGCAGGACCAACCTCAAGCTACCGTATGGACAAGTATGCTCCAACATTACTTGACCTTGGTTTAAAGGGAATGATAGGCAAGGGTGCAAGGAGCAAAGAGGTTGTGGACTCTATTGTTAAGAACAAATGCGTTTACTTTGCCTGTGTTGGGGGAGCCGCCGCACTTATAGCCAAATCCATCAAAAAGGAAGAAGTTCTTTGCTACGAGGATTTAGGCACAGAGGCTATAAGACGATACACAGTAGAGGACTTCCCCTGTATTGTAGCCATTGATTCCTATGGAAACAACGCCTACGATGAGGGTCAAAAAAAATACTTTAGAGAGTGAATTATGTTATTTGCAAGTACGGTTTTTATTTTTGAATTTTTGCCGGCTGTTCTTTTGCTGTACTATGTAGTGCTTAAAAAGTTCAGAACAGGGCAAAACATTTTGCTCCTTGTGGCAAGTCTTTTGTTCTACGCTTGGGGTGAGCCAAAGTATGTTTTGATTATGATTCTTTCAATCATAGTTAACTACCTCTTTGGACTTTTGGTGGATAAGTTTAGACAGAGCAAAGCAAAGTCAAGGCTTGTCATAGCGCTTACGGTTGTGTTCAACCTTGGTGTGCTTTACATCTTCAAATACCTTATGTTCACCATTGAAAACATAAATTCAATAGCAGGACTTCACCTGTCTGTACCAAACATAGTACTGCCAATCGGCATAAGCTTTTTCACATTTCAGGCAATGAGCTATGTAATTGATGTGTACAGAGAAAAGGGCGAGGCTCAGAAAAACCCACTGAATGTTGGTCTTTACATCAGCTTTTTCCCACAGCTGATTGCCGGACCTATTGTAAGGTACGAAACTGTTGCATATCAAATCAAGCACAGGAAAGAAAGCTTTGATAAATTCTCAGAGGGTGTTTGCAGATTTATTATAGGTCTTGCCAAAAAGGTACTCCTTGCCAACACAATGGCTGTGGTTGCCGACCATGCCTTTGATATGCCCAGCAGCGAACTCACAGTTGTTATGGCTTGGGTAGGTGCTATTGCCTACACATTCCAAATTTTCTTTGACTTCGGCGGATACAGCGATATGGCAATCGGTCTTGGAAAGATGTTTGGCTTTGACTTTTTGGAAAACTTTGACTACCCCTACATCAGCCTTTCTGTGTCGGAATTTTGGCGCAGATGGCATATGTCACTTGGCACATGGTTCAGGGATTATGTGTATTTTCCACTTGGCGGCTCAAGGGTAAAGAGCAAGACTCGTCTTGTGTTTAACCTGTTTGTTGTGTGGTCCCTTACAGGCATTTGGCACGGCGCAAACTGGACCTTCCTTTGCTGGGGTCTTATGTACTTTGTGCTTTTGACCATAGAAAAGCTTGTTGGCTGGGAAAAGAAGTACCCCGACAAAATGAAGCTTTTACGCAGGATTTACACCCTGTTCTTTGTTGTAATGGGTTGGGTACTGTTTAGGGCAGAAAGCATAGGTGACGCCGGAGCATACTTCGCCACAATGTTCGGCGGAGGAAATCTCATTGACGACACCACAATTTACTACGCACTAAACTATATTGTGTACTTTGTAATTGCCATCCTTGTCAGCACACCGATTTTCAAAAATCTTTCACTAAAGGCAAAGGGTGACAATCCGGTCATTGTGGCTGTTTCTACCGTTGGACTATGCATATTACTTTTGGTATCTGTAAGCTACATCGTAAAGGGCGCTTACAATCCATTTATTTACTTTAATTTCTAAGGAAACACTGAATAGTTTATTTCAGGCTCCCCTTATTATAAGGGGAGTTTTTACTTTCCCTGTCATAACCGGCACCACACTGTCATTCCAAGGGAACGAAGTGACCGAGGAATCTGAAAGGAAAGCTGTCGTGCATAGAACGACACTAATAGGTTAGATGAAATTAAGGAATTAACAAAGGCTCCCTCGGATGAGGGAGCTGTCGCCAAAGTCGACTGAGGGAGTGAAAAAGTAGTCAATATATCTTGGTATGTCTTTAGATGATAAAGTTTAAGTCAGAATATATAACCGCACTATCTTCTAAAGACAAAAAGAGATAAAAAGAACACTTTTTCCCTCCTTCCACCGCAAGCGGTCCCCCTCCCCCATCTGGTGGAGGCTTTCTATAACTAAAACTGTCTACTTCTGTCATTCCAAACTCACCACAAAATCAGTGCATATTTTTGCCCTGTTTTAATTGACAATTTCTTTCATTAATGAGATAATAGAATGTAATACTAATGTCTTATTAACATATTAAGCTATGAAGGAGAATACGCTATGGCTAAAGAAATGGCTAAAGCCTACAACCCTAAAGAGGTTGAAGACAAAATATATGACTTTTGGCTGGAGGGCAACTACTTTCACGCGGAGGTGGACAAGGACAAAAAGCCTTACACTATTGTAATGCCACCGCCAAACATTACAGGTCAGCTCCATATGGGACATGCCCTTGACAACACCTTGCAGGATATTCTTATCCGCTGGAGAAGAATGGAGGGTTATTCCGCACTTTGGCTACCCGGCACAGACCACGCAAGTATTGCAACCGAGGCAAAAATTGTTGAGGCTATGAGAAAGGAAGGCATCTCCAAAGAGGATATCGGCAGAGAAAAGTTCCTTGAAAGAGCCTGGGACTGGAAAAAGGAATACGGCGGAAGAATTGTAAGTCAGCTTAAAAAGATGGGTTCCTCCTGTGACTGGGAAAGAGAACGCTTTACTATGGACGAGGGTTGCTCCGAGGCTGTTAAAGAGGTTTTCATCCGCCTTTACGAAAAGGGCTTAATCTACCGAGGGGAAAGAATCATCAACTGGTGTCCTCACTGCTGTACTTCTATCTCTGACGCAGAGGTTGAGTTTGAGGAGCAGGCAGGTCACTTTTGGCATCTTCGCTATCCTCTCACAGACGGTAGCGGATACCTTGAACTTGCCACTACAAGACCTGAAACACTTTTGGGCGACACAGCCGTTGCTGTTAACCCTGATGACGACAGATACAAGCACCTTGTTGGCAAAACCCTCACACTTCCACTTGTGGGCAGAGAAATTCCCATTGTTGCCGACAGCTATGTTGACATTGAATTTGGTACAGGTGTTGTTAAAATCACTCCTGCTCACGACCCTAACGACTTTCAGGTTGGTTTAAGACACAATTTGCCTGTTATCAATGTTATGACAGATGACGCAAAAATCGTTGAGGATTACCCAAAATATGCGGGTATGGACAGATACGAGGCAAGAGAGGCCATCGTCAAGGATTTGGACGAGGGCGGTTACCTTGTAAGAGTAGAAAAGCACGACCACAATGTTGGCACCTGTTACAGATGCCACAGCACAGTTGAACCAAGGGTTTCTATGCAGTGGTTTGTAAAAATGAGCGAGCTTGCAGGTCCTGCCATTGAATGTGTAAAAAGCGGTAAGACAAAGTTTGTTCCCGAGCGTTTTGATAAGATTTACTACCACTGGATGGAGAACATTCGTGACTGGTGTATTTCCCGTCAGCTTTGGTGGGGACACAGAATTCCTGCCTACTACTGTGATGAGTGCGGAGAAATTGTTGTTGCAAAAACTGCACCGGAAAAATGTCCTAAGTGCGGATGTACACATCTGCATCAGGATGAGGACACACTTGACACTTGGTTCAGCTCGGCACTATGGCCTTTCTCAACTCTCGGCTGGCCTGAGAAAACTCCTGAGCTTGACTACTACTTCCCTACAAACACACTTGTAACAGGCTACGACATTATATTCTTCTGGGTTGCAAGGATGATTTTCAGCTCTGTTGAACAGATGGACAGTCAGCCCTTTGACACAGTATTCATTCACGGTATTGTTCGTGACGAAAACGGTGTTAAAATGAGTAAATCCCTTGGCAACGGCATTGACCCGCTGCTTGTTATTGACCAGTACGGTGCAGACGCACTTAGAATGTTCCTCGCCACAGGTAACTCACCGGGAAATGATATGAGATATTCCGAAAAGAGAGTTGAGGCTTGCAGGAACTTTGCCAACAAGCTGTGGAACGCCAGCCGTTTTGTTCATATGAACATTGACGACTATGATGTTGAAAATAAACTTCCTGAAAAGCTGGAAACAGAGGACAAGTGGATTTTGCACACACTTAACAATGTGGCAAAAGAGGTTAACGAAAACCTTGAAAAGTTTGAACTTGGTATAGCACTTTCAAAGATTTACGACTTTATTTGGAACAGCTACTGCGACTGGTACATTGAGCTTTGCAAGGCAAGACTTCAAAGCGAGGGCGAAACAGCACAAAATGCCCGTCAGGTACTTATCTTTGTCCTTGACAAAATGCTAAAGCTACTCCACCCATTTATGCCCTTTATCACAGAGGAAATTTGGCAGACAATTCCACACGAAACTGAGGGCAAGACAATTATGCTTGAGGAATATCCTCAGTATGACGAAAGCCTTAACTTCTCAACGGAAGCACAGGATATGATGAAGGTAATGGAGGCAATCACAGCAATTCGTACCCAAAGAAACGAGATGAATGTTCCTCCGTCAAAGAAAGCAAAGCTGTTTATAGCCACTGCAACACCTGATACATTTAGTCAGGGAGTTAAATTCTTTGAAAAACTTGCGTCTGCAAGCGGTGTAGAAATTGGTGACGCATTTGAAATTGAGGGTGCAGTTACAGTTGTCACCGGGGATGCAAAGATTTATATTCCTATGGAAGAGCTTGTTGACAAAGAGGCAGAGCTTGCAAGACTTAACAAAGAGCTAAAACAGGTTGAAAAAATGCTTGCACAGGACGAGGGCAAGCTGAACAACCCCGGCTTTATGTCAAAAGCCCCTGAAAAGGTTATTGAAAAAATCAAGTCACAGGCTGAAAAAGAAAGGGAAAAAATCGCCCTAATCAACACAGCCATTGAATCCCTAAAATAAAATGCAATAAAATAAGATGCAACATAAAGAACCGAGTAATCCAAAATGGATTACTCGGTTTTCTTTTGAGAAATATTTTTGAGAAATGAAAATTACATAGTTACTGTATTTGTTCCAATTCAACAATTATTTGAGGTATGTAAGATCTGTTTCGCCAACTGCTCCGGAAATTCCGTTAAAGCCTGATGCACAGCATACATATACTCTCATATTGCCCTGTCCGATACCGCTGACTGAAAGTGTACCGTTTGTTACAGTCTTTTGGTCGCCTGTTACAGCGTCAATGTATGTACCGTTAGGAATATTCTTGAATGTTGCACTACCGCTTAGCGCTACACAAGCAAGTGAATCGCCCTCGTCAGCACTTGTGTATCTTCTGATATATGCCATATCTCCGCTAACATAGTTGGAAGAATTTGTGTACTGACCCTTTTGAAGTGCAGGGATTGCTCGTCTGATTTGGTTAAGCTTTGAAAGGTGCTTGGAAAGGGGAGCATTAAGTGTGGATGCTACTGTACCGCTTGCTGTATACTTGCCGTAATCACTTGCAGAAACAGTACCCTCAAGGTTTGTACCAAAGTATGCACGACCTGTCTTTTCGAGTGGTGCGTTAGGGCCAACATCAATTGGAACATCCTTCTTAAACTCGATTTCAGAACCGTAGTAAATACAAGGAATACCACGGAATGTGAACATAAGGTTCATATTCTCTGCCCAAGCCTGCGCACCGCCCTGATAACGGGTCTTTTCCTGTCCGTCAGGACCGTAGTCGTGGGAGTCAACATAGGTTACTGCCCATGTTGCGTCATTGTACAGGGAATCCTCACTACAGGCTGCTCTGTAAGCCTCACCTGCATTCCTAAATGCCCAGTGCATTGGGAAGTCGATTGTACTTGTTCCGTTTGCCTTGCTGTAGTCAGGTGTGTGGTAATTAATACCGTCAAGACTTGCGTTTGTGCTTTTTTCTGGGAAAGCTCTGTTCTGGTAAGCCCCGAAGTGCTTTATAGCGTTGGTATAGTTTGATTCCCAACCGGAGTTGCTCCAGTTGTTCTGCCAAGCGCTGTCTGTTTCTTTCCAGGTGTAGAAGAAGCAGGAGTCGGAGGAACCGCCCTCGTTGTATGCGCCGTGGTATCTTGCACACACCTCACCAAAGATGTGGAAGTTCTTGTATGCTGTAAATACAGGGAAATAAGCGCTGTTAAGTGTCCAACGGTTGATGTGCTTTTCTGTATCCATACGGAAAGCGTCAACACCCATATCAACATACTGTTTGTAGCAATCTGTAATATATTTTGCAACTATCGGATTTTCTGTATTAATATCAACGCAGTCACCTGCCATCTGTCCTGTCTGCTCAGCAGATGAGCCGTAACTCATGGACTTGTCGTGGTGATAGTAATGGTTGGTGTCGTTTGCATCCTCTTTCATAACAGCAAGTCTTGCCTGATACTGGTAGCCCGGCAGCATACTGTCATAGCCGGGAGCAGTTTTTTCAAATACTGATCCGGGAATTGTCTTCATACAGTCAACAGAGTCAAGTTTGCTGTAATCCTTTGTAAACATTGGTGCAAGGAAAGCCTCACCAAAGTTACCTGTGTGGTTCCAAACAACATCCTGTACGATTTTCAGACCCTTTTCGTGAGCTGCGTCAATAAGGTCCTGATATGTAGTGTCGCTTGACTCGTATCTTGGGTCAACCTTGCTGAAGTCAAATGCGTGGTAGCCATGGTAGTCATAGCCTGATGCATTTTCAACAACAGGTGTAATCCAAATAGCGGAGAAACCAAGTGCCTTGATGTAGTCAAGCTTTTGAATTAATCCCTTAAAGTCGCCACGCCAAGCAGGGTCGGAGTCGGGGTTGTTTGCCTGTCCGTCATCCCAGCAGTGAACATTGTTGCTTGTGTCACCGTCATAAAATCTTGATGTGATTATGAAGTAGATACTGTCCTCACGAAGGTCTGTTCTCTCTACATCTGCATCAGTTGGAACCTTGTTGAACCAACGGCTGTTTTTGTACCAAAATTCATTGTTACCGTTGTCTGTGTTTCTTGTGAGCTCTGCACTCTGTGTTCCGTCACTGTCAACAAACTGTAGGTTAATCTTTGTAACACTGCTAAAGGTGTACTTGTAGTAGTTGTTACCCTCGCTTGTCATCTTAGGACCGGGATAGTCTGTTGAAATATTACTTGGAAGAGAGTTCCAGTAGTAAACACTTGGAGTACCCTTTTCTGTGTAATAGTGGACTGTTATGCCCGTAGCACCGCTTGATTGATTGCTTGTCTGTGCGGCAGAAACCGAAACACCGGCAACTGACAATGCCAAAACAAGAACCATAAGGATTGCAGTAAGTTTTTTCATAGCTACATTCTCCTTTTTATTACTAATATCTGATAGAAAGTAGACTAATATTTGCGAGGATAATTTTCAGAGGACAAGGCGGAGGACGCCGCAAGGCTGACGCCTTGCAAGGACAACAACGCAGTACTCTGGAAATTAGACCGCAAAGATTGTCTGCTTTTTATTAGGTATTAGTATAAATACAATCTTATACATTTAGATTATATAATGAAAAAAACAGATTAATTTTCTTTAAAAGAAAATTAATCTGTTTGCAGTGCCAATTTTTTGACTCTGTTTTTGGCTATATTCCCCAACTTGTGAATAATGTATGAATAAAAAATGGCTAAATAATATATTCCCTTATGATTTTTGCTACACCACATTCATTATTTGTAACTGTGGTGATGTCGGCATACTTTTCCACACCTTCCTTGCAATTCTTCATTGCAACGCCAAGTCCAGCCTCTCTAAGCATTTCAATATCGTTGTAGCTGTCACCCATTGCAACCATTTTTGACACAGGAATACCTGTTATTTTGGCAAGTGAGTGTAGTCCCTCACCTTTGTTTACATTTGCAGGGGTGATTTCAAGGAAGAAAGGCTCACTTAAAAACACATGTAGCCTTGGCTCAAATGTCTTTTGCAAAACAGGGAGATATTTTTCGATAACAACAGGGTCGCCAACAAGGAGTAGCTTGTTCATTTCCACATCAAGATTTACAAAGTCGTCAAAAAATTCAAAGGGAAGTCCCACAATGTTTGCCTCTGTGTAGGAGTAATCGTTAAGGCTGTTACCTGCCACAATCTTTTTATCAAGAGGTGATGTTACTGTGATACTGCTGTCACCAACTATATCAAAAATTTCCTTCAAATACTCCTTTGGAAAAGGACAGTTGTAGAGAATTTTGTCTTTCTTTACACTGTAAATTCTTCCGCCGTTGTAGGAAACCACATAACCTCCAAAGTCCTTTAGCCTTAATTCCTGAATAAAGGGCAAAATACCGCTTTCCGGTCTGCCTGTTACAACAGCCACAGTCTTTCCCATTTTTTGCATTTCTATAATAGCGTCAATATTTTCCTGTGGAATTTCCTTCTCGTCATTACACAGAGTGCCGTCCATATCAAGGGCAATTAAATCGTATTTCATTTTATGTTCTCCATTTTCTTATCCGTCATAGTTTTCACAAGCAAAATTTTTCTTGTGTGTTTCTCTAATCCTTTAGGCTTGGAAGCTCACAGCAAAATTCGTAAAAGTCCTTTAAGCTTCCCTTTTTGTATGAGGAAATGTCTGCGTTGTGCCTGTTGATAAGGTCGTCCGTTACAAGGTATGTGTCCATACCGATTTTACTACTGCTCATATCCTCGTCAACATCATTGCCCACCATAAGTGTTTCCTCCGGCAGACAATCAGCCATTTTACAGGTTTCGGTAAAATAATTTGGGTTAGGCTTTGTGTACTTTGATGTTTCATATGTGGTGATTACCTTAAAATCATCCTTGTTAAGACCTGCCCACTTTACTCTCCTCTCAGTTGCAACCCTTGGAAAAAATGGGTTAGTCGCCATAACCAAGGTGTATCCCTTGTTTTTCAGCACCTCCACAATCTTTTGCGGATATGGACTTTCCGAGGTTGCCTCCTTGGTGAGTATAAACTCGTTTTCGTAATATCCGTTGAAAACAGGGATTTGATTGATAATATCCGGCCCCACAATGGTAGCAACCTTGTTCCAAAAGCACATCTTGTTTGTTATTGAGCCGTCATTCTTGTACATCTCCTCAAGGCCTGCCAAAACAGACTTTTGCAATGTCTTTGGAGAAATACCCACATAGGGGCAAACAGCCTCTGCCAAGGAAGTAAAGTACAGTTTCATAAATTTTTCCATATCCATGGGGAGCATAGTTCCGTCAAGGTCGAAAAATATATTCTTAATCATTTCTTCTCTCTCCTTTTCTCTTTCTTATATATATTAGTTTGCTTTCATATTTACATATTCGGCGTGTAGCTTGCTGTATGCAAATCGCTGACTGCTGTATATGCTGTAATATCCCGAAAGCATATAGCTTATGCACACCGCAACAACAAAGAACGCAATACCCTCACTGCCAAACAGCTCTACACTAAGCATTACCGATGCGATTGGACAGTTTACAACTCCGCAAAATACTGCAACCACACCGATACACGCACCAAATGCAGTGTTAAGCCCCAAAAGAGGTGCAACAGCACAGCCAAAGGTTGAGCCGATAAATATGGTTGGAACAATCTCGCCACCCTTAAAGCCGATAGCCATAGTCACTGCGGTAAAGACAATTTTAAGCAAAAAGTCGTAATATGTTGCATTCCCATGGTTAACAGCGCCGTCTATTACACCTGTTCCAAGACCGGTGTATTTATCACCGAAAATCACAACAAGGAGTATAAAGAACACACCGCCTGCAAGCATACGAATGTAGGGGTTTTTTATTAGCTTTTGAGCGCCCTCTTTTGAATATTTTAATGCAAGGCAAAAAAGTATGCTGATAAATGCACACAAAATTGCAAGTACACCTACCTGAAGCATATGAACAGGGGATAAATCGGGTACTTTTGGTGAAACATAATTATCAGATACTCCCCCAAGCACACAGCTCATTGCGTAGGCAACAAGGCTTGACACAACGCAGGGTACAAATGCGGAATAGTACAGCACCCCAACGGCAATTACCTCCATTGCAAAGAAAGCTGCTGTAAGCGGAGTGCCGAAAAGGGCTGAAAACAATGCACCCATTCCGCACATTACCGCAACATTCATATCCTTTACATCAAGGCGGAAAATTTTTCCCACCTGAGCGCCGATACTTCCCCCAAGCTGAAGTGCCGCACCCTCTCTGCCGGCAGAACCGCCCACCAAATGGGTAACGATTGTGCTGACAAAAATCAAGGGTGCAATAATAATGGGAACGCCTTTAAGGTGCCTTATGGAGTGAAGTATCAGGTTTGTTCCTCCGTCACGGGACAGGTTTGCCTTTTCGTACATCAAAACAATCACAAGTCCCAAAACAGGCATAAAAAGCAAAAGCCAAGGGAAGTCCTGACGAAGACCTGTAACATAGGATATACCCTTGTTAAATACAGTTCCCACAGCACCCCCCAATGCACCTGTGATTGAGGCGATGATAAGCCACTTTATGAAGATACCGGCATACAGACCGATACGCTTTAATTTGATTTTTAAAATCCAGAAAAAATCACTCATTGTTCCATCTCCCGTGGATTTATTATACCACCACTTACAATTCATATCAATGAAAATAATCAAGACCTTTAAAAATTTAGTAAAATATGTTATAATGGAAAGGACAAATAGTAATGAAAAAAATAGTTCTTGTTGGCACAGGAATGGTTGGAATGAGCTTTGCCTATGCCTGCCTTAATCAAAATCTTTGTGACGAGCTTGTTTTGATTGACATTAACAAGGAGCGTGCCGTTGGCGAGGCTATGGATTTAAACCACGGACTTGCTTTTTCAAGGTCGTCAATGAAGATTTATCCCGGGGAATACAGCAACTGCAAGGACGCTGATGTTGTGGTTATCTGCGCCGGTGTTCCACAGAAAAAGGGTGAAACACGACTTGAGCTTCTCAACCGCAACACACAGGTTTTTCAGTCCATTGTCAAGCCAATTTGCGAAAGCGGATTTGAGGGGATTTTCCTTGTTGCAACGAACCCTGTTGATATAATGACAAGGGTTACAGCCCACCTGTCGGGGTTTCCCTGTGGCAGGGTGCTGGGTACAGGCACAACACTTGACTCGGCAAGGCTTAGGTACCTTTTGGGAGAATATTTTGACCTAAACCCCCGCAGTGTTCACGCATATGTTATGGGTGAGCATGGCGACACCGAGTTTGTTCCCTGGAGTCAGGCACTTTTGTCAACAAAGCCTGTCAACGATGTTCTCCTTGACAATCCTAAGTTGTACAATATGTCCGACCTTATTAAAATTGAGGAGGAAGTGAGGAACTCAGCCTACCAAATCATTGAAGCAAAGGGTGCAACCTACTATGGTATAGGTATGGCTATTGTTCAAATTTGCCGAGCAATTTTGGAGAATGAAAATTCTGTCCTCACAGTTTCCTGCAAGCTAAACGGCAGCTACGGCAGACAGGACACATTTTTGGGGAATCCTGCAATCATTAACAAGGACGGTGTAAAGTCACTGATTGAGCTTTCTTTAACAGGAAAAGAAATTAACAAGCTAAACGACAGCTGTGACCTTTTGGACGAGTATTTTTCGGGGATAAAGCCGGATTGAAAAAGATACCCACCCTGTCATTCCGAGGAAACGAAGTGACCGAGGAATCTAAAAGGATAGCAGTAGTGCATAAATCCACACTATCAGGTTATAGGAAAGTGTGATTTCTCTAACAAAATAATTTGTGGAGGCAGGGGATTCCTCGACAAGCTCGGAATGACAGGGTTGTGGCTCGGAATGACAGGGTTGTAGCTCGGATTATAGTGTGTGAATTTTTCCTTAATTGACCACTTCAATTAGGCTATATGTAACAAACACTCCCCCCCTATAACCCTTAACTTTTAAATTTTGAGGTGATAAAATGACCGACATTGAAAAGCTACAACAGATTATTGACAACAGCAATAATATTGTATTTTTCGGCGGTGCGGGAGTAAGCACCGAAAGCGGTATTCCCGACTTTCGCTCTGTTGACGGACTGTACAATATGAAGTACAAATTCCCACCGGAGGAGATTATAAGCCACGACTTTTTCTTCTCTAAAACAGAGGATTTTTACGACTTTTACCGTGACAAAATGCTGATACTTGACGCACAGCCAAACATTGCCCACAAAAAGCTTGCACAGCTTGAAAAGGCAGGAAAATTGCGGGCGGTTGTCACCCAAAACATTGACGGTCTGCATCAAAAAGCCGGCAGCCATACAGTTTACGAGCTGCATGGCAGTATACATAGAAACTACTGCATTAACTGTCACAAGTTTTTTGAACCGCAGTTTATAAAGGATTGCAAGGGAATACCGAAATGCACCCATTGTGGGGGGATTATCAAGCCTGATGTAGTACTTTATCAGGAGGGGCTTGACGACAAAACCGTCACACACGCACTTACGGCTATTTCACAGGCAGACACAATGATTATTGCCGGGACAAGCCTTGCAGTTTTCCCTGCCGCCGGATTTATAAAATTTTTTAAGGGCAACCACCTTGTGCTGATAAACCTCACCAAAACTTCAGCCGACCAAAAAGCAGACCTTGTTATTCACAAAAAGGTTGGAGAAGTGCTTGGAGAAATTAAGGTGTAGTGGCTCGGAATGACAGGTAGTAGGCAATTTGAGTTACAGATAGCCTCCATCAAAGGAGTATTCCCTGCTAAGGGAAATGTCACGAAGTGACAAAGGGTTTGCCGTTTTCGCCAGAAAAAGGGGGACCGCTTGCGGGGGAAGGAGGGAAAAACTTTCCTCTTTTGCTCATTTTGTCCTTTGTTGATAGTTTGGTTTATTGTTTTGACTTAAACCTTGTTATCTAAAGACATACAAAGATACATTGACTACTTTTTCACTCCCTCCGTCACGGCTAAAGCCGTGCCACCTCCCTCATCCGATGGAGGCTTTGTTTAGTCCATACTTTCATCTAACCTGTTAGTGTCGATTTAGGCAAAACTGCTGTCCGTTAAGATTCTTCAGTCGCTTCGCTCCCTCTGAATGACATTTTTAGGGAAACAAATGCAAACCGCCGTACCCATATGGATACGGCGGTTGTTTTATTTAATTAACAATCTATTTTACTGACAGATTTTAATTACTTATTCTCTGTTGGCTCAGCAAGATATGTGAGGTGAGCGTACTTCTTAGCAGCAATCTCCTCAGCCTCTGCAAAGAGCTTTTCTGCCTTTTCAGGATTACTTCTCTGGAGAGCGTTGTAACGAACCTCGCCCATAATGAAGTCCTTGTAAGGAATTGTCGGAGCCTTGCAGTCAAGCTGGAATGGGTTTTTGCCCTCTTCGGCAAGTCTTGGGTCATATCTAAAGATATTCCAGTAACCTGCGTCAACAGCCTTTTTCTCTTCAAACTGTGCAATTCCCATACCACCCTTGATACCGTGGTTGATACATGGTGCGTAGCAGATGATGAGTGAAGGACCGTTGTAGGACTCTGCTTCCTTAAATGCCTTTAAGCACTGGTTGTAGTTAGCACCCATAGCTACCTGTGCTGTGTAAACATAGCCGTAGCTCATAGCCATTGCAGCAAGGTCTTTCTTCTTTGTTGTCTTACCGCCGGCTGCAAACTGTGCAATAGCACCGATTGGAGATGCCTTGGAAGCCTGTCCGCCTGTGTTGGAATAAACCTCTGTATCGAATACAACAATGTTTACATTCTTGCCTGATGCGATAACATGGTCAAGTCCACCGTAACCGATGTCGTATGCCCAGCCGTCACCGCCGAATATCCACATTGACTTCTTAGCAAGTGAATCCTTCTCGGCAAGTGTCTTGTCGATTGTTTCCTTAAGCTCGCCCTCGGCTGATGTAGCCTCAAGTGCGGAGATAAGAGCGTCTGTTGCAACTCTTGACTTGCCGGAATCTGTAAGTGTTGCCTTATAGTCGGCAATAGCTGTCTTAAGAGCCTCGTCAGCTGTCATTTCGCTAATCTGGTCAACATAGCCAACAAGTCTGTCCTGAATTGCCTGCTGACCAAGTGTCATACCAAGACCAAACTCAGCGTTATCTTCAAAGAGGGAGTTGTGCCATGCAGGACCAAAGCCCTTCTTGTTAACTGTGTAAGGTGTTGCAGGAGCAGAACCACCCCAAATTGATGAACAGCCTGTTGCGTTAGCAATGAACATTCTGTCACCGTAGAGCTGTGTTACAAGTTTTGCATATGGTGTTTCACCACAGCCTGCACAAGCACCTGAGAATTCAAGGAGAGGCTGTTTGAACTGTGCACTCTTAACAGTTGCGTCTGTTGCAATTTCAGGCTTGTCGGAAGTAGTGATAGCATAGTCAAATACTTCCTGCATTGGTCTTTGAGAGTCGATTGGCTTCATAACAAGTGCCTGATTTTCAGGCTTCTTGTTGCCAAGACAGGACTTAACGCAAGCGCCACAGCCTGTACAGTCAAGGGTTGAGATAGCCATAACAAACTTCATACCGTTTGCAGGACGCATATCTGCTGACTTTGTATTTGCAGGAGCCTTAGCAAGCTCTTCCTCTGTCATAGCGATTGGACGGATTACAGCGTGAGGACAAACCATTGAACAGATGTTACACTGTACACAGGCTGTTGGATTCCATTCAGGAACATCAACTGCAATACCTCTCTTTTCGTAAGCGGCAGAGCCCTGTGGAGCTTCACCGTCAACATAATCCATAAATGCAGATACAGGAAGGCTGTTGCCCTTGTAAGCGTTAACAGGGTTAAGGATTGTGTTAACATAGTCAACAACTTCTTTTCTGCCCTCTGTAACAACTGTGTCAACTTTTTCGTCAACAGCGTTTGCCCAGTCGGCAGGAACATCAACCTTAACAAAGCTTTCCATACCCATATCAATAGCCTTGTGGTTCATATCAACGATAGCCTGACCCTTTTTGCTGTATGACTTTGTTGCAGCGTCCTTAAGGTACTGCTTTGCGTCCTCAGCAGGGATAATGTCGGCAATCTTGAAGAATGCAGACTGGAGAATTGTGTTAATTCTTGTTCCAAGTCCGATTTCCTTACCAAGCTTGATACCGTCAATTGTGTAGAAGTTGATTTTCTTGTCTGCAATCATCTTCTTCATTTTAGCAGGAAGTCTTTCTGAAAGCTCTTCGCCCTCCCAAGGACAGTTGAGCAGGAATGAACCGCCTTCCTTAAGGTCTTCAACAATCTCATACTTATCAACATAAGATGGGTTGTGACAGGCTACGAAGTCAGCCTTTGAGATATAGTATGTGGACTTAATCGGCTGGTCACCGAAACGAAGGTGAGAAACTGTAAGTCCGCCTGATTTTTTGGAGTCGTATGCAAAGTAGCCCTGTGCATACATATCTGTGTGGTCGCCGATAATCTTGATGGAGTTCTTGTTAGCGCCAACAGTACCGTCAGCACCAAGACCCCAGAACTTACAAGAGGTTGTACCCTTTGGAGTTGTGTCAGGATTTTCAACGATTGGAAGTGAAAGATTTGTAACATCGTCAACAATGCCGATTGTAAATCTTCTCTTAGGTGTTGGTGACTGAGCGTTTCTGTAAACAGCAATAATGTCGCCCGGTGTTGTATCCTTGGAGCCAAGTCCGTAACGACCTGTGAATACAGATACATTAGCAAACTCGGATGCGTTGATAGCTGCAAGAACATCAAGGTAAAGTGGTTCGCCGATTGAGCCGGGTTCCTTAGTTCTGTCAAGAACGGAAAGGGTCTTAACAGTCTTTGGAAGCTCGGACAGGAGATAGTCGGCAACAAATGGTCTGTAAAGATGAACCTTCAAAAGACCAACCTTTTCGCCGGAAGCATTAAGGTAATCTACAACCTCTTCTGCACAGTCACAAACAGAACCCATAGCAACGATAACATGCTCTGCGTCCTCTGCGCCGTAGTAGTTGAATGGCTTGTAGTTAGTGCCAAGCTTTGCGTTTACCTTGTTCATATATTCAACAACTACTTCAGGGATAGCGTCGTAATACTTGTTACAAGCTTCTCTTGCCTGGAAGAAGATGTCGTCGTTCTGTGCTGTACCACGAATGTGTGGATGCTCAGGGTTTAGAGAACGCTTTCTGTATGCCTCAACAGCATCCCAGTCAAGCATATCGCCCAAATCCTCGTAATCCCAGTATTCAATCTTCTGAATTTCGTGGGATGTACGGAAACCGTCAAAGAAGTGTAGGAAAGGAACAGAGCCCTTGATTGTTGCAAGGTGAGCAACTGCAGCCAAGTCCATAACCTCCTGTGGGTTGTTGGAACAAAGCATTGCGTAACCTGTCTGACGGCAGGCATAAATATCGGAGTGGTCACCGAAGATAGAAAGTGCGTGGCTTGTAAGAGCACGAGCTGATACGTGAATAACAGACGGCAAAAGCTCACCTGCCATTTTATACATATTAGGAATCATAAGCAGCAGACCCTGTGATGCTGTGTATGTAGTTGTAAGAGCACCTGCTGTCAGAGAACCGTGAACTGCACCGGCGGCGCCGCCCTCACTCTGCATCTCTGTAACCTGAACTTCTCTTCCAAAGAGGTTCTTTCTGCCGGCTGTTGCGTACTTGTCTGTTTCGTCAGCCATAACAGAAGATGGTGTAATAGGATAGATAGCAGCTACATCGGTAAAGGCATAGGACACATGAGCCGCAGCGCTGTTACCATCCATTGTTTTCATTTTTCTTGCCATTGGATTTTTCCTCCTTAAATATATGTGCGCTCCCACAGCGTTGCTGTGAGAATAGCAATAATGCACAAAATCAGTTTATTCAAAGATACCTAATGTATCATTTTTATACTATCACCTTTTTCCGAAAAAGTAAAGCAAAAAACTCAAATAATTTGACAAATATTCGTTTTTTATGTACACTCAATGTGTTAGAACAAAAATAAGTCTAACATATGTTAAATGTAGGAAAAATATTACATAATTATTGAAAGGATTGAGTTATAAATGCCTGACGACGCAGGTGGCTCTAAAAAATCATTTTTTGACAAATTATTCGGAGGCAAAAGCAAAGCCGAGGAAGAGCATAAAACGGAAGAAGAAATCCTTAGCCTTGTAGATGAGGGCAGAGAAAAGGGTTACTTTAAGGACGAAACAAAAAGCTTTATTGAAAATATCTTTGACTTTGACGACACAACTGTTTCGGAAATAATGACTCACCGAACAGAAATGACAGCGGTTGAGGACAACGAACCTCTTGAAAAGGTTGTGTCAGTTGCAATAGAAAGCGGACATTCAAGAATACCTGTTTTTCATCAGGATATAGACAACATTGTGGGTATTCTGTATGTTAAGGATTTGCTGAAATTTGTGTGTTCAAGCGTACCCGAGGACTTTAAAATTACCGACATCACAAGGGATGTTCCATTCGTTCCCCGCAGTAAAAATTTGAGTCAGCTTTTTGCCGAAATGACAAAGAAAAAAATCCAGCTTGCCATTGTAGTTGACGAGTACGGCGGTACAGAGGGTATTATCACCCTTGAGGACCTTATTGAGGACATTATGGGCAATATTCAGGACGAGTACGACAACGAGGACGAGGAAATAAAAAAGCTTTCCGACAACAAGTTCACCGTTGACGGAGCAATGCTACTGGATGATGTAAGTCAGCTTATTGACTACCGTTTTCCCGAAACAGACTGCGACACCATTGCAGGCTTTATACTGGAAAAGACAGGGGAAGTGCCAACCGAGGGTCAGCACCCTGTTGTATATGAGGACAACCTAAAGCTCACTGTTCTTAAGGTTGAGGACAGGAGAATTGCCCAAATTATGATTGAAAAAAACATTAAAGGCTCTAAGGAGGGGAATAAATGACAAAATTCTCTAAAGACGATACACTTGCAGTAAAGGGCATAGCCATACTGATAATGATGCAACATCATTGCTTTAGAAATGTATCCCTTTTCGCAAATTATGATGTGAGCTTTTATCCCTTTAGTGAAAGCTTGATTGTACCAATTTCAAACTTTTTCAAAATTTGCGTTGGTATGTTTGTATTTTTAAGTGCCTACGGTCTTACTGTTTCCCTTAAAAAATACGACTCACAATACAACCTTAACAGCAAGCAGTACACAGATTACCTGAACACTCGACTTGTTAAGCTGATGTGGGGATATTGGTTTGTGTTTATACTTTCACAAATTCTCACCCTTTTCATTGCCCCCGAACACACAATGAAGTACTTTAGGGACGGTATGTTCAGGGGTGCTTACAATATTGTTGTAGATTTTTTTGGATTGTCAAATCTCTTTGGCACAGCTTCTCTTAACAACACCTGGTGGTATATGACACTTGCTGTGTTCATAGTTTTGGTTGTACCCTTTATGGCAAAGGCACTGAAGAAGTACAACATACTCTTTGTAAGTCTTGTATGCCTGTTTTTGCCAAGGATAATCAACCTTACAAAGGATTTTCGTGTTGGCGAGCTTGCCAACAGCTACCGTTGGGTTTTTGCTATTCTCCTTGGAATTATCTTCGCAAAGTACAATTTACTTCCAAAGCTAAAGGATTTTATGATTACAAATAATAAGGTGCTCAGCAAGATTATAAAGTTTGTAATCGCCACAGCAATTCTTGTAGGCTTTTATATGGCACGAACAGCCTTTAAGGGTACATATGCAAACTACTGCTTTGAAATAAGCGACGGTGTTATTCCCACTTTTGTGGTGTATTACTGCTACGAATTTATTGTGGGTATACCGATTATCCGCCAAATGCTGATGTTCTTCGGCAAGCACTCAATGAACATATTCCTGCTACACACCTTTATAAGACACTACTGGTTCCCTGAATTTACATATTCTTTCCGTCACTTTGCACTTATTTCTTTAGTGCTTTTCGCAGTTTCTTTAGGGGCATCCATAGTTATAGAGGGTATCAAAAAGCTGATAGGCTACGACAAACTGCTAAATTTTACAGTTAAAAAGATTGAAGAAAAATTCGGCAGAAGCAACAAGGAATCTGTTGCAGAGTAATTTTCAACAAACATAATCGGGGCTGTTGCAAAAAGTGATTTGCACAGCCCCTTTTCTAAGGAATTTATAGTTATGAATATTCGTAAAATTAAAAATGGTGAATTTGACAAGGTTTTTGAAATATTAAAGGATAGTTTTCCAAAGGAAGAATACAGAACATATGAGGAGCAGAAGAAACTCCTGGATAATCCCTTTTATACTATATATGTTTTGCCAAATTCAGAGGACAAGGGCATAACGGCTTTTATTGCAGTGTGGCAATTTGAAAATTTTGCATATGTTGAACATTTTGCAGTCAGTTCCCATCACCGCAACAAAAATCTTGGCTCAAAAATACTAAATGAGGTTGCAAAAATGCTATCCTGTCCCCTTTGCCTTGAGGTGGAGTTACCCGAAACCGACAATGCAAAAAGACGGATTGAGTTTTACAAACGGAACGGATTTTTCTATAACGACTACAAATATTTTCAGCCACCCTTTCACAAGGGGAAATCCCCAATTCCATTGGCAATAATGACCTACAAGGGAAGCATAGACAAGGATGAGTTTGAAAAAATCAAGGCTGTGCTTTACAGGGAAGTGTATAATATTTAATTTCTCTAACAAAATGGGATTCCGAGGAAACGAAGTGACCGAAGAATCTGAAAGGATAGCAGTAGTGCCTAATTCGGCACTAAAAGGTTATATGAAATTATGAACTTAACAAAGGCTCCCTCGGATGAGGGAGCTGTCACGCCTTGCGTGACTGAGGGAGCGAAAAAGTAGTCAATGTATCTTGGTATGTCTTTAGATGCCAAAGTATGAATAAGAACACATAACCACACTATCCTCTAAAGACAAAATGAGCAAAAGAGGAAAATTTTTCCCTCCTTCCACCGCAAGCGGTCCCCCTCCCTCGTCTGAGGGAGGCTGGATGTAGGGCAAGTGATTCCCCCCCAACTCTGGTGGAGGCTGTCAGTAACTAAAAGTGCAAAAAACCTCACAAAAATAGCAGTGGGCAGTCCTTTTGACTGCCCATTACTTATGCACTTTATTATCTCTTTTTAATCTTCTTTAAACCTGCAAATTTCTTACTTTCCGCAATTTCCAAAATGTCACGGTCAAAGAGGTAAAGGTTTGCAATTCTTAAAATCACACCGGTACACAGGCAGAACAACATTATTATAAAGGATATTCCTGTTGGCCACAGACTTGCTGTTACAGGAACAGGCTGACCGCCGGAAGCAATGCTGTTTTCGTTTTGCTGAACCTGTTCTATGTAAAGGGTGTAATTTTTGATTATGCTTGTCAGCACAGTGACAAGGGAAACAACAAATGCACAGCTTGAACCAAGCTCAAGAGCCATATGGTTAAAGGCGCTTGTAACCTTTAAGTCCTGAGTATCGGCAATTTTCGCTTTCTTTTTTCCGTACTTATTAATTGCATAAACAAAGTAGAAAGGCACTAATAAAGATAACAGAACATCTGTCACATATTCAGGCTTTTCCTCTGCAAGGATTTTAATCTTCTTAATAATACCTGCAAACCAAACAAGGAAGTATGCAAAGGAGAACAGCACTGACATAACTACTCTTACAGCCACAGGTGTTTCTCTCTTTACATATTTTTCCGCAGACTCCTTTTCCTCTGTTTCAAAAAAGTCTGTTTCCTCATCTTCCTCCTCCACTCTGTCAGGGTTTGCGTCAGGGTGGGTTTTGTACTTAAAGAGGATTGTCTTGCTCAAATACTTTCTGTACAGGAATGCACAGCCAATGAGCATAATAATGCCCAAAATACTTGCAAGTGTACCTACCAAATATCCCGACGGCAGGTAGGACATCTCTATGGTGTGCTTACCCTTTGTTATGTCAAAGGCAAGTAAAGCACCGCCAACCTTTTTGGTATCTACCTTTTCTCCGTCAACCTTAACAGTCCATCCGTCCTCATATACAACGGAAGTGTAGAAAAGTCCGTCACGGTTACAGTCAATTTGACCGTTAATTTGAGTGTCGGTAACCTTTGTTGCCTTTAAGGTATTTTCTGCAAGACGGTTGTAACCGGCTTTGAATACATCATCATTCAGCTTTGCAACATAGGTGATAAAGTTTGCGGTTGAGCCTGTTGGCAGATTTTCAAGGGATACAGAAAGCTGTTGACCTTTTTCAAAGTTACCTGCATTCAAAATGTATGGTCTGCCAATATCGGAGTCACTCTTAACAGATACTCCGTCCTTCTTGATGTTTACAGCCTTTGTTTCAAGGGCAGTTCCGTAGTACAAACAGTAAACATAGTAGTTACCGCTTTCCTCAATATCGTACTTAAAGTCAATATTTGTTGGCTGTGATGTACCGTTTAGGTTTATGCTGTAATCATAACCCTTGTTGCTGTCTGCAAATGTTCTGTTTTGTGAAATTGGGTTAACTGTACTGTTAAAGTCCACAGTTGAAGGCTCAACTATTGTAAATACATCTTCATTTATGCCTGTTGCCTTTGAGAATAATTCATTTTGCTTATCAAAGGTGTTCAGGTTGCTGAAGTCGTCAGGATCCCTCTCCTCAAGGGTATATTCTGTGGCTGTCTTTTCTGTCACAAATCCCATTGGCAGGTAATAGTTGTTTTTCAGCAGTGCCTCATTTCCGTTTGTGTAAACAGGTGAAACATAATCTGTTGCAGAATATACACCGTCACGGGAGATAAGGTACTTAACATTCAGGAACAGGTTTGTAACAGGTGTACTCTCCCTATATGTATATCTGTTACCGCTTTGCCAGCCCTGACATCCAAATTCTTCAAGGAACTTTGTAACGGAAACATTGCTCATTGAGGAGAACTGTGAAATACCGTTGTAGTCGTTAAGACTTGCGTCGTTGAGAGTTTGAGTTTTGGTCATCTCTGCACGCCACATATCGGTGGTGTTTGTTTCAAGATTGTTCATTGCGTTGATTACATCAGCAGTTACAGCCTCACCTTCAGGGTAATTCGCTGTGCCTGTTGAACCAACAGCCTTAATACCGCTGTAACCGGCAATGAAAATTTCCACCATAACAAGCGAGAACACAATAATGTCAAGAACAACCTTTGGGTAAATCTTGAAAACATAAAGTCCTGTTGCCACAGCCAAGATGCAGATAAGTAGGAATGAACCCCAAAGTGGCGCTCCTGCCTGTACAAGCCAAGAGATGAGGACAATCATTGTAGCTCCGAAGAAGGCTATGAGAACATTCCATATTTTAGCCTTGTCAATAAGGGTGTATGCCCTGTAAGCCATTACAAGGAGAACAAAGCTAAAGAGGTATGCAAATCTGTGAGGAATCATATTAGTTGCGTGCATACCGTGCCAAATGTAGTCAAGAACATTTACATTAAAGCTGGCAACAAGGAACACAAGGAAAGAAACAGAAACTGCCTTTGCCCTCCAGTTTATCTTTCTTGTTGTCAGGAACATTATGCCAAAGAACACAGCCGCCATACCGCAAGCTATGTTAGGCAGATTTTCCGTTGTTGACGGTGGGATAAAGTCCAGAGTCTGGGACATAATCTCCGACCAAGCATAATATGTTCTCCAAACATCAGGCATACTGTTGTTGGCGCTGTATGTAAGGCTAAGACCGTTATAGGCAGGAAGTGTCAAGAAGGCTGTTATCATTATTCCTATTCCCGAGAACAATGCAGTTCTTAGAAGTCTGCCGAAAAATTCCTTGATTCCGTTCCAATATGTAATACTGTAACCGATAAAGGAAAGGAAAACGAAAATACAGGCGAAAAGTCCAACATAATAGTTTGCAATTACAGAAAGTGCAAGGGATATGGTGTAAAGGCAAAACTTGTTTTCCCTCCACATCAGTATCATACCAAGTGCAACAAGTGGGAGCATTGCAACTGTGTTGAGCCAAATTACATTCCAGTAATATCCCATAAAGAAAGCACAAAAACCGTAGCCTGCGGAGAAGAACACCAAAGGCAGTCCGTTGCGGTGGAAGGTCTTTTTAAGGAATATAGCCATAAAGCCTGATGCACAGCCTACCTCAACGCAGACAGAGAGCATAAGGAACTCCCTTAAAAAGTCGGCAGGTACAAATGCTGTCAGGAAGTTTATGGGACTTGCTACATAGTAGGACATAAGGGAAAGGTAGTTTCCGCCCATTCCGTTTGTCCAGGAATGAAGCATACTCTGACCTGAAATCAGCTTGTCCTGAAAATCCACTAGGAAAGGATAATACTGATGCCAAAGGTCAACAACAAGTATCTGCTGGTCGCCAAATGGTGCAAATTTTTTGATTGCAAAATTAATGAGCATTACAAGAAAAGGAATACAAAAGGCGAGAATCACAAAAGCATTGTTTGAGAAAAATCTGCCAAGTCCTTTCTTTGCCTGACTGTACATTTGGGATGTATCAATCAGCTGTTTTGTTTTTTTAGACATAATGCGTCCTCCGTTAATTTAAGGAAATAATGATTAATCTATTCGTATTTCCTAAAGTACTATTTCTTATTTTAACATTTTATTGTTGTATCGTAAACCCAATTTTATAAATTTTTTGTAAACAGATAATTTTATAGACATTTTATTTTCCATTTGTTATAATAAATCTATTAGGATTTTATAAAACAGGAGATTTGTTATGAGTACAATAGACATTGTGGTACCCTGTTATAACGAAGAAGAGGGACTTGCCCACTTTGTGGAGGTTACCAATTCTGTTATAGACACTATTCCACAGCACAAATTCAGATACATTCTTGTCAATGACGGAAGTCGTGACAAAACATATCTTGTTATGAAACAGCTTGCCGAAAAGTACAGCAACATTAAGTACATCTCTTTTTCAAGGAATTTTGGCAAAGAGGCGGCTATGTATGCAGGCTTTCAGCACACCACAGGCGACTATGTTATTGTTATGGACGCCGATTTGCAGCATCCCCCACATATGTTCCCACAGATGATTAAAGAGGTTACGGAAAACGGATACGACTGCTGTGCCTTACAGCGAACAGCCAGAGAGGGCGAAAGCAAGTTCCGAGAAACCTTCTCAAAGCTATTCTTCCGTCTGCAAAACGCTATGTCCGAAACAAAAATGCCATACGGTGCAGTTGACTACCGCATTATGACACGGCAGATGGTTGACTCTATTTTGGAACTTTCCGAGGTACAAAGATTCAGCAAGGGGCTTTTCAGCTGGGTTGGCTTTAACACCAAGTGGCTACCTTTCCAAACAGTTGACAGGGAGCTTGGCACAACCACCTGGAACTTTTGGAAGCTGTTTAAATATGCCCTTGACGGCATAACCAGCTTTTCCGTTGCACCCTTAAGATTTATCAGCTGTATGGGAATTGTAATCTTCTTTATTGCCCTTATCTACATTCTTATCACCCTTGTACAGACAATCATATTCGGTATTGATGTTCCCGGTTACGCCACAACACTTATGATTCTCCTGTTTATGGGCGGTATTATTGAATTTTCCATCGGCATTGTAGGTGAATACTTAGGCAGAGTATTTATGGAAACAAAGGACAGACCTATCTACATTATTCACCACACCAATTTCACTGAGGACGAGAAAAAGTAATGAAGGATTTTCTTAAACAGTTTTTTGACATAAAATTTTGGAAATTTATTTTGGTTGGTATCCTCAACACCATTGTAGGCAACGGACTGATGTTCCTGTTCTACAACTTCACCCCAATAAAAGACCTTGACGGGGTTATTGCAAGCGGAGGATATTGGACTTCATCTGCCCTTGGATACATAATAGGAAGTATTGTAAGCTATATTTTAAACAAGCATTTTACATTTAAAAATAAAGAAAAGGGCATTAAGCCTATTCTGAAATTTTCCCTGAACATTGCTGTTTGCTACCTACTTGCTTACGGAATTGCAAAGCCTGTGGCTCTGTGGATTTTGTCGGGACAAAGCGAAACTATACAGACAAACATTGCAATGCTTGTAGGTATGTGCCTGTTTGTAGCATTCAACTACATAGGTCAAAGGTTCTTCGCCTTTAAGGAAAAGGACTAAAATTAAATAATAATATTTTCCAAAAAGAAATCCCCAAAGCAGAAACGCTTTGGGGTATTTTAATATCATAGCACATCAGTTAAACTGTTGCCTTTTCTTTATTGTCTTTCTTGCTACCCTTTTTCTTCACAACAATACGCTTGTCAAGCTCTTCCTTGGCTACGGCAAGCATCAGCTTGATTCTGTTTTCCTGATTAACCCTGGGTGCGCCGGGGTCGTAGTCAATGGCTACAATATTTGCCTTTGGGTTGATTTCTTTAATTCTTCTAATCATACCCTTGCCATTGATGTGGTTTGGCAGACAGCCAAAGGGTTGAGTGCAGACAATATTTTCAAAGCCTGTTTCAGCAAGCTCAAGCATTTCTGCAGTGAGTAGCCAACCCTCGCCCATCTTTGAGCCAAAGCCTATTACACCGTCAACAAGGCTCTTGGTGTGGGCATACTTTGAAGGTGGCTGAAAACCGTGCTTTGTTGTTGCGGCTATCATCATATCCTCTGTCTTTGAAACATATTCAAGCATAATTTCGCAAACCTTTTTCTTTGCACGACTTCCGCCGTAAAGCTTGATGTCCTCAATTCGGTTGTCAATTTTAAAGGCGGCAAAGCCCATAACACCGGGCAAACATACCTCACAGCCCTGGTCGTAAAGGAACTGCTCCAAGTCGTTGTTGCCAAGTCGGGCATATTTAACATAAATTTCCCCCACAACGCCAACTCTGACCTTTTTCTCTCCTGTTTTTTCAATCTTCGCAAAGTCACCGCAAATGCTGTCAAGGATGCTTTCCATCTCCTTAAAACGGTAGCTTTTGCCCTCATTAAAGTCCTTAGAAAGCTTATCCTGCCACTTCTCCACAAGTGCGTCACTTTCGCCCTTGTTCACCTCGTAGGGCTTTGTCTGGTTACGCACTGTCATCAGCACATCGCCGTAAACAAGACCTGCAATAACCCTGCGTATTAGGGGTAGAGTTATCTTAAAACCGGGATTCTTTTCAAGTCCCGAAAGATTCAGGGAAATAACAGGAATTTGCTCCAGCCCTGCCTTTTTAAGCCCCTTTCTCAAAAGGTGAATGTAGTTTGAGGCACGGCAACCGCCACCTGTCTGTGTAATCATAAGGGCTGTTTTGTTAAGGTCGTACTTTCCGCTTTCAAGGGCGTTTATAAGCTGACCGATAACAAGCAGTGCGGGGTAACAGGTGTCGTTATGTACATACTTTAGTCCTGTCTGTGCAATTTCCGGGCCGTTTGTGTCAAGGAGTTCAACATTGTAGCCCTCGTGACGAAAGGCATCCATAAGAATACCAAAATGAACAGGCATCATCATAGGCACAAGAATTTTGTACCCCTCGTCATTCATTTCCTTTGTGTACATAAGACGGCCGTCTTTATCATATACAAGCTTTGCCATAAGCAAAACCTCCCAACAATTAATCCTTTATCTAAACAAATTACTTTTATCTTCCTATGGCTGCAAGTAAAGAACGAATACGAATCTTTACTGCACCCAAGTTGGTGATTTCATCTATCTTTATCTGTGTGTAAATTTTTCCGTTCTTTTCAAGAATGTCCCTTACTTCATCGGTAGTGATAGCGTCAACGCCACAGCCAAAGGAAACAAGCTGAACAAGGTTCATATCATCCCTTGTGCTGACATACCGAGCGGCGGCATACAGACGGCTGTGGTATGTCCACTGGTTAAGCACTCCAACCTTGAACTTTTCTACCTTATTGGAAACGCAGTCCTCGGAGATTATTGCAACACCAAAGGAGCCTATCATCTTGCTGATACCGTGGTTAATTTCAGGGTCTATATGGTATGGACGGCCTGAAAGCACAATGATTTCCTTGCCCTCTTTTTCAGCCTGAGCAATTATTTCGTCACCACGAGCTCTCACCCTTTCAAAGTAACGGTCATATTCCTCATATGCAAGTTTTGTTGCGTTTTTAACCTCTTTTGCTGTTAAATCAGGGAAATACTTTGACAAAGCCTCATATGCCTTTTTGGCAAAGTCCTTTTTGCGGTGAATACCAAAGTAGTCCTTAATGAAGGTGATGTTGTGAACCTCCTTCATATTGTTGTAAATTACCTCGGGATAATAGGCAACAACAGGGCAGTTGTAGTGGTTATCTCCCAGCTTTTCGTCAAGATTGTATGACAAGCAAGGGTAGAAAATAGTATCCACACCCTCATCAATAAGTGCCTTAACATGACCGTGCATAAGCTTTGCAGGGAAACAAACTGTGTCGCTTGGGATAGTCTGCTGACCCTTTTGATACAGCTTTCGAGTTGAGAATGGACTCTTTACAACCTCAAAGCCAAGCTCTGTGAAGAACCTGTGCCAGAAAGGCAACAGCTCGTACATATTTAGTCCCATAGGAATACCGATTTTTCCTCGACTTCCCTCAATAGGCTTATATTCCTCCAAAAGCTTTAGCTTGTATTCGTATATGTTCATACTTTCGTCAGGTGCTTTTTTAGTGATTGGTCTTTCGCACCTGTTGCCTGCAATGAACTTCCTGCCGTCTGCAAAGGTGTTTACAGTAAGACGGCAGTTATTGTTACAAAGTCCGCAGTTAACTACGCTGATTTTGTGTACAAAGTTTTCCAGCTTCTCGCTACCTAAAAGTGTGCTAAGTTCACTACTATTCTGTGATTTACTTTGTGCATACAAAGCCGCACCGTATGCACCCATAAGTCCTGAAATTGTGGGGCGAACAACATTTACACCCATTTCCTGCTCAAAGGCTCTAAGCACTGCATCATTCAGGAATGTTCCGCCCTGTACAACAATTTTCTTGCCAAGCTCGTCAGGACCTGACGCTCTGATTACCTTGTAAAGTGCGTTTTTAACAACAGAAAGTGACAGCCCGCTGGAAATATCCTCTATTGTCGCGCCGTCCTTTTGAGCCTGCTTAACAGAGGAATTCATAAATACGGTGCACCTTGAGCCAAGGTCAACAGGGTGCTTGCCGAATATGCCAAGGGATGCAAAGTCCTGAATTGAGTAACCAAGGGCATTGGCAAAGGTCTGCAAAAATGAACCGCAACCTGATGAACAAGCCTCGTTAAGGAAAATATTGTCAATAGCGCCGTTGTGCACCTTAAAGCACTTGATGTCCTGACCGCCGATGTCGATAACAAATTCTACATCAGGCATAAAGCTCTTTGCGGCGGTGAAGTGGGCAACGGTTTCAACAATACCGTAGTCAACGCAAAAGGCATTTTTAATGATGTCCTCACCGTAGCCTGTCACCGCTGACGCCTTTATTTTAATATCGGGCTTTATTGTGTAAAGCTCCTGTAAAAAATCCTTGATAATGGGAACAGGGTTACCACTGTTTGAAAGGTATTTTGAGTGGAGTAATTCTCCATTTTCTCCCATAACAACAGCCTTAACTGTTGTACTTCCTGCATCCATACCGATGTAGCAAAGTCCGTCATAGTCCTTTAGGGGAACTTCCTTTACGGTAGCCTTTGCGTGACGGTTTTTAAATGCCTCATACTCCTTTTCATTCTTAAAGAGGGGAGGGTTAAAAGCAAAGTTGCCGG
This sequence comes from Ruminococcus sp., assembly GCA_022779485.1. Taxonomy (GTDB): domain Bacteria; phylum Bacillota; class Clostridia; order Oscillospirales; family Acutalibacteraceae; genus Ruminococcoides. The sequence continues at coordinate 64,804 of JALFTC010000013.1, read as the reverse complement.
TACCTCTGTAATTGCTCACCTTGTCAATAACGCTGTCAAAGTCAATAGTGCTGTCGGCACACAGGGCTGCACCGCAGGCAACATAGTAAAGAGAATTTTCGGGACAGGTACCCTTTGTGTTAAGCTCCTCGTCAAAAGCCTTTCTCAGCTCCTCCATAAATGTGAGAGGACCGCCAAGGTACACAACATTACCCTCAATTTCTCTGCCCTGTGCCAGTCCTGCAACAGTCTGGTTTACAACTGCTCTAAAGATACTTTGGGCAATATCAGCCTTTCTTGCACCCTGGTTAAGGAGTGGCTGAATGTCTGTCTTTGCAAAAACACCGCACCTTGATGCGATTGTATATGTCTTTTCGTATCCCTTTGCAAGGTCGTTCATCTCCTCCAAGGGAACATTAAGGAGAGTTGCCATCTGGTCAATAAATGCACCTGTACCGCCTGCACAGGTTCCGTTCATTCGTACCTCCATACCGCCGGAAAGGAAGAGGATTTTTGCGTCCTCGCCACCCAGCTCAATGACAACATCAGTACCGGGGATAAATGTATTTGTGGCTACACGGGTTGCATATACCTCCTGAACAAAGGAAATACCGCAGTCCTCTGCAACACCCATTCCGGCAGAGCCTGAAAGGGCAACAAGGGATTTTTCCACATTTGGAATTTCTTTTCTTACCTTATTTAGGATTTCTCCGATTTTTGTAGTGATTTGGCTGTAATGTCTTTCGTATGTACTGTATAACAGCTTATTATTTTCATCCAAAACAACACATTTAATTGTTGTTGAACCTATATCCAATCCTAATCTCATATTAAGACTCCTTAATCTTCATACTATCCCATTTTAATATTCTACTTCTCATAACATTGTATGCTATTTTTTTGCATAAATAATTCCTTATAAGAACAATAACAGATATGTAATTAACATTATACATTCTATCAAGAAGTATGATTTTTATCAATAAACAATTTGTGTAAATTATTTATTTCAAAAGGGATAACCAGAGTAAAACAACCTCCCAAATCAGGGAGGTTGTTGTAGTTATAAAGTTATAGCGAATCGTGAAAAAGTATCATAACCATATTGTCATTCCGAGGAAACGAAGTGACCGATGAATCTGAAAGGAAAACAGTAGTGCCTAAACCGATACTAATAGGTTAGATGAAATTAAGGACTAAACAAAGGCTCAATCGGATGAGGGAGCTGTCACGCCTTGCGTGACTGAGGGAGCGAAAAAGTAGTCAATATATCTTGCTTTGTCTTTAGATTGAAAAGTATGAGTCAGAACAATAAACCATACTATCCTCTAAAGACAAAACGAGCAAAAGAGGAAAATTTTTCCCTCCTTCCACCGCAAGCGGTCCCCCTCCCTCCTCTGATGGAGGCTGACTGTAACTAAGAAAGCATATTACTCTGCGGTTCATAGTCCTTATCAAAAAAGTATTTGTCCAAAAGTGCTTTTGCAACATCACAGGAATACTTCTTCAAAGCACCGTGTTCAATTACCACAGCAACTGCAACCTCAGGCTTGTCATAGGGGGCATAGCACATAAACACTGTGTGGTCTGTTCCGCTGTTTTCCGCTGTACCTGTTTTTGCGGCAACCTCAACACCGTAATTTCCGAAGATACCGTAGGCTGTGCCGTCCTCTTCGTTGCAGACGCTCCACATACCCTCTTGAACTGCCTTAAGATTTTTCTTGTCAACCTTAAGTGTGGACTCCACTTCACTCTCTGTTTTTTCAACGGTTTTTTCTCTGTCATAGGTGGTGACTTTATCCACAAGGTGAGTTTTAAGCCTTGTGCCGTCGTTGGCTATTGTTGCCACATATGTGGCAAGCTGTGCAGGTGTAAAGGCATTGTCACTTTGACCTATTGCCGCCTGAACGGTGTTACCGGCTGTCCAATGGGTACTGTCACGACCGGCAAGGATACCTGTGCTTTCGTCAATCTCAACACCTGTGGGAAGTCCCAAACCGAACTTTTCGGCATAGCTGTAAATGGTGTTAATTCCCAGCTTTCTGCCCACCTCGGCAAAGTAATAGTTACAGGAAACTGCAAGTGCTGTGTTAAGACTAATTCCGTTGTGATATCCCATACACCTTACAATATCCGTTGGGTAGTAGTCGTAGTTTTGGGTACAAACAATAGTGCTGTTCTCTGTGATTTTGCCCTCCTCAAGACCGGCAAGTGCAACACAGGGCTTGAACACAGAGCCGGGTGCAAAAGCACCGCTGAATGCCCTGGAATAAAGGGGACTTGTTTCGTCATTTGCAAGCTTTGAATAGTACTTGTAGTTGTTGTATTTTGACAAATCATAGCTTGGGTAGGTAGCAGCCGCCAGTACGGAAAAGTCCTTTACATCAAGCATAACAACAGCACCGGCTACACAGTCCTTTGCCTCCTCGCTGTGGCAGGTGTCAACATTATATTTTAGTGAATCATCAGCAATTTTTTGAAGTTCGCTGTCAATGGTGAGCCAAACGGAATTACCCGGCTTTGCGTCCTGTGCCTCAACTGTGCGGACAACAGAGCCGTTGTTGTTCCTTTCAATATAAGCCTTTCCGGCTTCGCCCCTAAGCTGACTTTCAAAAACTCTCTCAATGCCGAACTTACCGATAAGGTCGTTGTAGCCGTAACCCTTGTCCTTTTTGTCCTCGTATTCCTCGGCGTTGATTTGTCCCACTGTTCCCACAATGTGAGGTGCAAGTGTACCGTTCAGGTACTGCCTTTCAACTGTTGTGGTGATTTCAACACCGTCAAACTTTTGATTATTTTCACAGATAATCTGCATCATATCGTTGCTGACATCCTCGGCAAAGGTGTAGTCGTTTACAGAGCTAAAGTTTTGCATTTCCATATTAAAGCGGACGGAAATTACATCCCTTTGCTCATTTTTGTCCTTAATATTTTCACATTCATACCTTTTTATAAGGTCCTCCATATACTGCTGTGGCATAGTATAAACACCGGTGTCAAGCATACTTTCGCCCTGCAAAAATGTAAGAGAGTCCTGTGTTGTATCGTCATTTGTAAAGGAATATCCGCCGTTACTGTATTTTATGGGAAGCATATCCACCCACTTTTCGTTGCGGATTTTCATAATTTTCAGCACCTTTTGTATGGTGCCGTTAAGACTTTCTTCTTTTACATAATTCTTTTTAAAGGTAATGTTGTAAATAGTTTTGTTTGTGGCAAGGGGCTTTCCGTCAGAAGTCAGAATCTCACCCCTTGTACTGTTGGAGGAAAGTGAAAAGGTTGTGCTGTTTAATGCAATATCCTTGTACTTGTCACCCTCTACAACCTGCCAAAAGAACAGCCTGACAACAAAAACTGCAAAAAATACCAGGGCGATTATCAGGACAAGAATTCCCCTGCGTCTATATCTTTCTGTATCCAAATAACCACCTCCAAATTTATCGTTTAGAACAAATTATCGTTAAAACCTCTGCTAAGCACTCTGTTTATTCCGTAAAAAACAGGAACTGTAACAAATGTGTATCCCATAGTAGCAAGGGTGTGATGAACAAAGTAGTAACCGCCCTTTGAGAAGCCTGCAAAAATATAGTTAATAACAAAGTTCAGGCTAATTAATAAGGGGATTAGCACAAGAGAGATAATCAAAGTAATAACAAGCTTTGTGTTGAAATAATTTTCGGCAAAGTATCCCACGAAAAAACAAACTATCGCCAAGGCTATTGTGTAAAAGCCAAAATGTGTGCCAACGCCAAAGTCCATCATACCGCCACAGGCTACGCCAAAAGCCATTGCAGGAACTTCGTTTTCAAAACAGGCGATAGTTAAGGCAACGGGAATAAGCAAAAGGGGTTTGCCCCCCAACACATTGGGGATAAGGTCAGGCACACCTTGAATTATGTAAAAAATCAGTATTTCCAAGCTGTAAGCCATATATCGGAGAACGGTGTACTTCCTTTCCATACTAATCCTCCGTATTTTCAGGCAAACTGCCTTCCTCAATTACACCCTGTCCGTCAAAGGAGGTGACAACCACAACATCAGAAACATTCTGAATGTCCTCATAAGGCTCAATAACAGCATAAAGGCTTGTATCAAAATGGTCGTACTTAACCTCTTTCACTTTTCCAACCGAAATGTTTTCGGGGTACATTCCACCGATACCTGTTGTAGAAATCTGGTCGCCCACTTTTATCTTGTTATTTTCTGCCAGCTTTTTCATTGTAACAAGGTTCTTGTCGCTGTAATCTGCATCTCCGTTAATAACACCTGTGTCCTTTGACTTCACATCCTTTGCACCTGCCAAAAGGTCGGGAGAAAGTATGGTAGTAACCTTGCTGTAACTTCTATTTACTTCGCTGATATATCCCACAAGGCCGTTTTCGGTGACAACAGGGTCGTTTAAGGAAATGTCATCTCCTGTTCCTCTGTCTATTGTAAAGGAGTAGAAAAGTTCCCCCGGGTCACGGCGAATTACTGACGCCGGAACAAAGTCATAACCGCTGTTTTCCTGCTTTAGTTCGTAATACTTCCAAAGTCTTGCATTTTCTTCCTTAATATCCTCGTAGTCGGCAAGACGGGTTCTAAGGGATGCAACCTCTTTTTTAAGCTGTTGATTTTCCGCCTCAAGCTCATCATAGGACTTTTTGTTTTCTCCGCCGATTACTGTGGCTGAAACCCTTTGCATACCTGTGGTTATGTAGCCAACTGTACTGGAAATTATACTTGTGTCAAAAACAGAAGATACGCCTATGCACATTATAATAATGATAAGCGTTGCTATGAGAATTTTAAAATTTTTCGTTTTAAAAATATCCTTCATCATAAACCTCTTTATAAAAACCTCCAACGGAGGGGGATGGGAATGCGAAAGTCAGAATGCAAAATGCAGAATTAATTTTTTTAATTACAACTACTCTGTCATTCCGCACCATTATGTCATAACAAGGGTGGAATATAATGACAGAGTGAAGTGGGTTATATAACCATAACCCCACAACAAAATTGTGGGGTTTCTTTTTGCCTTTTATCTTCTTCTGTCACGGTAATATTCCTTTGGCATTACAGTTTCAAGCCTTTTTCCTGCGCCGTCTGCTACGCAGTCAAGAGGTCTGTCTGCAATGTGAACAGGAATACCTGTCTGTTTGCTTACAAGTAAATCAATGCCCTTTAGTAATGCTCCGCCGCCTGTGAGGGTAATTCCTCTGTCGATAATGTCGGCGGCAAGCTCAGGCGGAGTTTTTTCAAGGGTGTCAAGTACTCCGTCAATAATCGCTGCAAGGGGAGATGCAAGTGCATTCCTCACCTCTTCTGCTGTAATGGTAACATCCTTTGGAAGTCCGTCAATGGTATTTCTGCCCTTGATTGTCATACTTCCTTCGTTTTCGTGAGGAAAAGCAGAGCCGATTTCCATTTTAATCTCTTCGGCTGTTCTTTCACCAATGGTAAGTCCATACTTCTTCTTGATGTAGGTCATAATTGCCTCGTCAAATTTGTCACCGGCAACCCTTACGGAATTGTGGGCAACAATGTCACCAAGGGAAATTACTGCAACCTCGGATGTACCTCCGCCAATGTCAACAACCATACTTCCTGTTGGCTCTGCAACAGGAAGTCCTGCACCGATAGCGGCAGCCATAGGCTCTTCAATAAGCTCAACATCCTTACCGCCTGCCTGAATGGCGGCGTCCTCAACAGCTCGTCTTTCAACCTGAGTAACTCCGCTTGGAATACAAATAACTATTCTGGGACGGGAGAAAAAGTTGCTGTGAACAACCTTGCGGATAAAGTGCTTCAGCATAATTGCCGTAATCTCAAAGTCGGCAATAACTCCGTCCTTAAGAGGTCTTATGGCGGCGATAGAGCCGGGAGTTCTGCCTATCATCTCCTTAGCCTGAGCGCCAACTGCAAGTACGGTGTCCTGACGAATATCAACAGCAACAACAGAGGGTTCACGCAGTACAATTCCCTTTCCCTTCATATAAACAAGGGTGTTGGCTGTTCCCAAATCTATACCAATGTCTTTAGTAAACATATTATCAATCTACCTTTCACAATCTTTCAATGTGATTTATTCAGTGTTTCCTTAAGTGTTTTTCCAAAATATTATACCCTAAAAATTTGTAATTTTCAACTGCAATAAGGGGTATTAAGCAGGCGGAGAAAATTATTTTTTTCCTGTTGAGCCAAAGCCACCTTCCCCTCGGGAAGTGTCGTCCAATTCATCCACCTCTTCAGTTTCCATAACAGAAACAGGTTGAGTCACAAGCTGGGCAACTCTTTCTCCCGGTGTTACGGTGTATGGTTTTTTTGAAACATTACAAAGACCAACGCAAACTTCCCCACGGTAGTCGCTGTCAACAACACCCACACCGTTAGAAAGGCAAATCCCGTGTTTCACTCCCAATCCGCTGCGGGCATAGATGTTTGCCATATATTTATTTGAGGGCAGAGCAATGGCAATTCCTGTTGGAATTATCACCAAATCGCCGGGGTTTATTGTGACCTCCTGTTCAATACAGGCGCACAAGTCCATACCTGCCGAGCCGGGAGTTGCCCTTTTTGGGATTTTTGCATCCTTTCGTATCCTTTTTATCTTTAATGTTTCCATTTACTCCACCTTCCTGCAAAAATCTATGTTATCTTGCAATTTTATGTTCTTAATTCTCTATATAAATTCTTTAAAATAATATAATTATAAACTGTTAATAAACACTTCACAAATTAATTCTGTAACAGAAAATAAAAGTTTTCCACATAAATATTCTTTTAACAAAATATAAAGTTTTTCACATTATTTAACCCCACGATAATACAATCCACGGGTAAAATTAACTTTTTCCAGAGTTTTACTATGGTTTCCCTTGTAGTTTTCCACTTTTTCCACATAGTTTTCCACATAGAACCTGTCCGTTGTGAAAAATGTGAAAAACTCTTTTTTATTCCTTTCAGGAATTAAAAGCGGTACCGAATTCAGTACCTCAGTGCAAATTCCGTCGCAATATAGAGAAAATTGGTAATTCTTACGGTCTTGCATTTTTCCTCTTTTTTTGCAAGTTCTGCAATCCTCATTTCCGCTTTTTACAGGGCAGTTCCGAGTGAGCATAAGTGGTATATATCCGTAGGCGACAACACCTCTCCTTATATTTCCCCCAAGTGCGTTAATCTGCTCCACAGTAAGCTCAATGGAAAGTGTTACATCCTCAAGACCGTAATCCTCTGCCCAAATTAGGGAAAATGTATTTGTAAGGTTTAAAAATTCTCCGCCGTGTACCTTAAACCCAAGTGCCTTGCCAAAATAGACAGCACCGAGGTTGTTGCACAGCAGATGATTTATTCCCTTTTCTTTTAGTTCCTTTAATCTGCTGATGACTTTTTCTTCTCTGCCAAATAGTCCTCGTGGAACTGACACACCAACCTCTATACCCTTTGACCTAAGGTAAGAAATATCCTCATCCTTTGAGTCAATGGGAACATACACAAGGTCATATTCAGTGCTTATATTGCTGTCAATTTTCTTTACCTCTGCCCTTTTTTCCGTAATTCCTTGGTTTGCAGGGGTAATACTAAGGCTTGGCATTGTAAAGGAGTAGTGGTGAGAAAAATCCCTCTTGTCTGCAATTTCATCCAAAGCATTTCGTCTTAGCTTGTTAAGGGACGAAATGGGGATACTTATATTATCCTCAATTTCTGTGGAAATATTGTCAAAATAAAAGGGAGTTCCACCTGTTTTTGAAAGCTGTTTTTCAGCCTTTTCCCTGTCAAGTGGGAGTTTTATGGCTTTTTCCGCCTGTTCTTCTCCCTTTACAGCAACTGTATTTTCACCGTCTGTGATTTCGAATATCGGAAATTCCCCAAGCCTTGCAGTAAATTTCCCCTTAAGGGGAACTCTTGGCATTTCGTCCTTGTATGAATTGCGAATTTCCTTAAAAAGGCTTTCTGTTGCGGAAATTACATCCTCTCTTTTGCGAAAGCCAAACATTTCCCTGCCCAACTGACCTGTGTAATATCCCTGTGTAAAGCCTGTTCGGGAAAAAACATTCCTTAAATTTTCCAATGTTTTTTGGGAAATAAAACCCTTTTCCCTCTTTTCGTAACAGGCACGGACAGCAGAGGAAACATATTCGGGGCGTTTCATTCTGCCCTCAATTTTTGCCGAGGTTATGCCGATTTCGGCCATATCGTCAATGTAGTCAATGATTGAATTATCCTTCAGGCTAAGTGCGTGGTCGTTGCCCTTGACTGTAAAGGGAAGTCGGCAGGTTTGGGCGCAACGGCCTCTGTTACCACTGCGACCGCCAAGCATTGCGGAAAAGTAGCACTGACCGCTGACGCTCATACAAAGCGCCCCGTGGACAAAAACCTCTAACTCAATATCGCAATTATCTGCGATATACTTTATCTCTTCTCTTGACATTTCACGGCTTAAAACAACCCTTTTAAAGCCCATATCTTTCAGCATTTTTGCCCCGCTGAGGGTGTGAATACTCATCTGTGTTGAGCCGTGCAAAGGTAACTTTGGACAGGCTTTCCTCACAAGACTTGCAAAGCCAATATCCTGTACAATCAATGCGTCAATGTTGCAGTCAGTTGCCCTTTTTACAGTTTCAAGTGCCGACTTCATCTCGCTGTCAAAAATCAGGGTGTTCATTGTGACATAAACCTTTACTCCCCTGATGTGACAGTAGGAAACAGCCTGATTAAGCTCGTCAAATGTAAAATTTTTTGCGTCCTTCCTTGCGGAAAAGTCCTTAAGTCCAAGGTAAACAGCGTCTGCACCGCTGTTTACACTGCTGATTACAGAGTCAATACCTCCGCAGGGAGCTAAAATCTCAATTTTTTTCATTGTTAAAAAGGCTCTGCTGAACAGCACCGTCTAAAATTTTTGGAACAGAATGTTCTATTTTGCCTGTGGCTATAATCTTCTTTTCCTTTTGCTGTGTCTTTTTATCCTCTGTTGGAGTGATGTTGAGGATTTTGTTAATCTTGTCCTGCAAAATCACATTTTGTGCCTTTAACTGGGCAATTTCCTTGTGGAGCCTTGCAGTATCTTCAATGTAATCCTTAATCTGCTCCTTAACATCCTCAAGCTTTTGGCGGAGCTTGTACTCCTCGTCACAGTAGTCCAAAGAGGCAAGTATGGCGGCTGAATCCTTATCTAACTTTGGGTTTGAGGAAATAATTGACTTTAGCCTTGTGTCAACTCTTTCAACCAGCTTTTTCATATAGGCTTCGCTTTCGTCAGTAACGATAGTAAACCTCTTTCCTCCTACAAAAATAATCTGTCTGTCCATATCGACACAACCTTTCGCAAACCGTATTTTCTAAACTAAACGATATTTTCTATACTCTCATTATAGTGTTAATATGTCAAAAGAAAAAGTAAAGTATTAATATTGTAATCATTCTTTCTAATTTGTTACTTAAAATCGAACTTTTCTAACATATATTTTATTGAAAAAAAGACATTATTATAGTATAATTGCTTACAGTATTATCAAAACAGGGTGATAAAAATGGTAATTCCTTATGACTCCAGAAACAAACATTACCGTACTCCTTTTGGTGCGGTAGAACAGGGCACTACAATCCACCTTACCATTCGTGTTCCAAGGGATTTGCACTGCTCCTATGCCGAGCTGTGCATAAAGTTTGACGAGGACTACGACTGGGAATTTCACAAGATGTACTGGTTTGGAATTCACGACAACGACTACGACAAGTGGGAATGCGACTTTGTTGCCGACAGAATTGGACTTTATTGGCACGGATTCAGACTTCGCACCCAGTACGGTGACAGGTACATTGTTCCCACAGATGTAGATACAAAATCCTGCATTTCAGAGGCTCCGGGCAGAGCTTGGCAGATAACCTGCTACAAAAAAGGCTTTGAAACTCCAAAGTGGCCTGTGGGCGGTGTAATGTACCAAATTTTTCCCGACAGATTTTGCTTTAGCGGTGAAAAGAAAGAGATTAACAGAACAGACCTTACTATTATGGAGGACTGGGAGAGCCTTCCACAGTGGTGGCCTAACGAGCAGGGTGAAATCACCAACACAGACTTTTTTCAGGGCGACCTAAAGGGTATTACAGAAAAACTGCCTTACCTTAAAAAGTTGGGTGTTACCTGCATTTACCTCAATCCTATTTCAAAAGCGTACAGCAACCACCGTTACGACACAGGGGACTACTCACAGATTGACCCTATGCTGGGTACTGAAGAGGACTTTGTAGTTCTTTGCAAAGAGGCGTCAAAAATTGGAATTCATATAATCAACGACGGTGTCTATTCTCACACAGGAAGTGACTCAAAGTACTTTAATCGTAGCGGAAACTACGGTGACGGTGGTGCTTACAGGGATAAAAATTCCCCTTATTACAGCTGGTACAAGTTTAATAATTGGCCTGATAACTACAACAGCTGGTGGGGATTTTACACTCTTCCCGAGGTTAACGAGGAGGACCCTGCATTTAACGAATATATAAACGGTGAAAACGGTATTGTTAGAAAGTGGATGCGCTGTGGTAACTCCGGCTGGCGACTTGATGTTGCAGACGAGCTACCCGACCCCTTTATTGAAAATCTCAGAAGAGCCGTTAAGGCAGAAAATCCCGAGGGTTTTGTAATCGGTGAGGTTTGGGAGGACGCATCTAACAAGGAAAGCTACGGTGCAAGGAGAAAATTCCTACTTGGCAATCAGCTTGACTCCGTTATGAACTATGTATTTAGAAACGCTATCCTTGACTACTGCAAGGGTACAGACTCCAAATATACAATGGATACAATTTTAAGCGTACTTGAAAATTATCCAAAGCCTGTTATCAGGGTTCTTATGAATCTCCTTTCCACACACGACACCGAGAGAATTTTAACAATGCTTGCAGGTGAACCCCTTAACGGCAGAGACAGAAAGTGGCAGTCAGAAACTCGTATGACTCCGGAACAGCGTAAAAGAGGCTTGGAGCTTATGCGAATTGCCACAGGAATACAGTATACACTTCCCGGATTCCCCTGCGTTTACTACGGTGACGAGGCAGGAATGGAGGGATACCGTGACCCATTCAACAGATGTTGCTATCCTTGGGGCAACGAGGACAAGGAGCTTGTTAAGTGGCACAGCGATTTAGGTGCTATGAGGCAGACAATATCCGCACTTTGGGACGGAGATTTTCAGCCTGTTTACGCAAAGGGCAATGTACTTTCATACCTGAGATATGACAAAGAAAGCGGAATTTACTGTGCCTTTAACACAGGAGATGTGGATGTTATTATGGACATTCCCGCCGCCATCTATGACGGAAAACCAATGATGGGTACAGAAATTGTAAAGGGCAGAGTAATTGTTCCCGCAAGGGGCACAGCCTTTATTGCAATGTAATTCAAATATTAATCATAAATAGATTTCCCCGAAAGACGGAATAGAATCCATCTTTCGGGGTTTTTGTGCTATACAAATTCTTTAATCTCTGTCAAATCGTTACAAATGGCAAAGAGGTCTTTTTTTAAGTCCTCTGTACAGGGGGTAAGGTCGGGTATCATTACGGTTTTGCACCCTGCGTTAACGGCTGACTTTACACCGTTGGGGGAGTCCTCAACCGCTATACATTCACAAGGCTTTAAACCTAATTTTTCCGATGCCAAAAGGTAAATATCCGGCTGTGGCTTTGAATTTTTCACCATACCGCCACACACACATTGGTCAAAATATTTAAACAGTCCTGCCATACCCAAATGCTCCTGTGCTCTTTCATAGGGTGAGGATGTGGCAAGGGCAATTTTTATGCCTTTTTTCTTTAGGTAAGGCAAAATTTCATCTGCTCCCTTTTTTATTTCCACACCGTTTTTACGGACATATTCATCCATTAAGACAATTCTTTTATTCTTAACCTTTTCGTAATCAAGGCTGTCACCGAAAAATGACTTTAACTTTAATTCCGCATTTTTCCCTGTTAAGGAGCGAAGTGCAAGTATATGCTCTTTTTCTGCCGGGTAACCGTAGTAGTGGAGTGACTCAAGCCAAAATCGCTGATACAGCACTTCGGAATTCAGCAAAACTCCGTCCATATCAAAAATTACGCCTTTAATTACCATTTTTCTCACCCCTTAAATTCACAAAAACTATTCCCAATGTGATAAGCACAATCGAAATAAAGGTGTAAATATTCCAAATCTCCTCACCAAGGAGAATACCGCTCCAAATTGTTCCGAAAATAGGTATCAGGAGATTAAAAATAAGTATTCCCGACGGACGGTTATACTTTAAAAGTGCTGTCCAAATTGTAAAGGAAACTGCGGAAACCACACCTAAATAAATCAGCAGAATATAGGTTATTGCTCCGTTAAATTCAAGACTTCCCCCAAACAAAAATCCCACAAGCACCAGTCCTGTGCCACCTATAATAAGGTGATATGCTGAAACTGTCATAGGATTTCTGCCCTTGCTTGCCTTTTTGCTGTAAAGACTTCCTGCTGTGGCGGTAACGGCTGAAAGCATAACAAATCCTTCACCTATAAAGGTAAAACTGTTTTCACTTATTCCGTCAAGATTGACAACAATTATTCCGGCTAAACCAACACCGCAACCCAATGCCTTTTTTATTGTAAGGGTGTCGCTTTTAAAGAAAAGCGGTGACAATGCAACTCCTAAAAATGTACCCAATGATGTAATAATTGAGGTTTTTGTGCCGGTTGTGTTTGAAAGTCCTATGTAGGAAAAAAGATACTGCAGAAAAATTTGCAATGTTCCCATTATACCTATGGGTACTATATCACTTTTTTTGGGATATACAAGCCTTTTTTCCACCAAAGAGGCAACAAAAAGTACCATTAACCCTGCTAATAAAAAGCGGTAACCGGCAAAGAGCACCTTGCCGGCATAATCCGATGTTTCCAAAGCAAATATTTCATAGCACTTTTTAATTACAGGAAATGCTGTTCCCCACAGAGAAACACAAAGTAAAGCCAAAAGCGACGCTATAATTTTGTTACTAAAAAATTTCTTTACATTCATAAAGCAAATTGTATCACAAAAAGTTAGAAAAGTGAAGAATACTATAATTTATGCTTGTTTTTTTCTTCTCTTACTTTTCTTTTACCCTTATAGAACACCAAAGCATATATTAACATTTCAAGGAAAATTATTGCTGAACACACCAATAAATATTTTGATTTTCCAATCAAAATTCCTTTATAAAGCTGTTGCACATTTATACGCAGGTCACCCTTTTTCTCTTTTCCGTTAATAGTTAATTTGCCGGGGTAGGGGTCAATGGACTCTCCATGGGATATGCAGAACAGCGCAAGGTCGTAATCTCCCTTTCCGCTAATTTCTATTCTGAACTTCTCATTATTTTTCGGATTGTAATATTTTTTAAGGCGAATTACCCCTGTATCCTTGTGATATCCTATTACTCTGTCGCCCTCAACAGTTGTATCCTTTATTTTTGTCTTTTTAGTAAAGTCTATTTTTCCCTCACCCAAAAGTTTTTCCTCTTGATTATACAGCTTTAGCTGATAAACAGGAGCCTCACCCTTTTGGATTGCTCCGTTTTTATATTTGTATAAAACTGTAATGCGGTTAAATTTTGTGTCAGTGCAAAATTCCTGTGATATAGTTTTTTGTCTTTTTGCAGTTGCATGGATATATTTATTGTGTGTTGAAGTTACCTCAAGCACAGAGGTTTTCACTCTTACCACCTTTTCTGTAAAGAAAGGATTTGCAATAAACATAAGTACAATGGAAAAAACTGCAACTACACCATAGACTATTCTGCCTGTGTTTTTCGCCTTTTTAGTGGCAAAAGCAAAAACATTCTCTATACTTTCTCCACCTAAAACTGCCATTGCTGTAACTAAAAAGATAAACGGTGTTGCATAGGAGGGCTTTACCTCCCAAAGCATATAAAATCCGTATGCACCAAGCATTGTCAGGAAAATTACCAAGGTAAATTTCTTTTGCTTGTTAATTATGAAACCTACGGCAAAAATTAAAGTCAAAATATTTAGGGCTATCCAGAACATCTGACAGTAAATGTACAGAAAGTCCGACTTTTCGCCAATTAAATATTTTGCACCCTTGGCATACTTTTCTACTCCCTTTATTCTTTGGTGGAAGGTCATGCTACCGTCGCCCCACATACTTTTGTGTTTTATGTACAAGTGATTAAGAAATGTTGCAGGAGTATATTTCTTTAAGGCTTTTTCAATATATTTATTGCAGTTTTCCTTAATCTCCTGTTTTGTTGAGAGTTTTTCGTTTTGTGCAACCAAATTACCGTCAAAGGTACCGTCATTTGTAAGTCCCATTGCAACCCAGTGTATTAGTGGGAAATTTCTCTCGCTTCCTGTATAGTAGTGGTTGTTAACAGCAGAGCAACAGGCAAATGTACTTCCGGCAAATATTACACCTACCAAGGATATTGTAATAGCCTTTTTCAGCCTTTCCTTACTTCGTAAAGTCCACATTACAAGGCATATAAAGAATGCAATTGACAAAATCATTACAACAGGGCGAATATTATAGCCTGCAACTGTCAAAACACCTGCAACGGCTGAATTTATAATAATTGAAGATTTCTTTTTTGCACGGTAAAGGTTAGCCCCTGCAAGGAAAATTCCTCCCATAAAGGGCAGACAAAACGAGGCGGTATATACCCAAGGCACCAAAAGCATAACAGGGGGATATATAAGGCTAAGCAAAAGGAATTTTACTGCTGTGGTGAGTTTTCCTGTCAGTTTTTTTATTGCAAAGAAAAACAGCACCTCAGCACCCATAATTGCAACAGCGTTTACACATCTGCCAAACCCAATAAGGTCGGTAACACCAAAGAAATCTGCTATTGAATAAAGGAAGTAAAGTAAAATCACCATAGGATTGTTGTTTGAGTACTTCGCAAAATACCTTGTACTGCCGTCAATCACACTATACTTACCTTTAGCCATACCCACAGCATAATCGTTGACATAAAAACTGTCGCTGATGGGGATTGTGGTGTAGTTCAGGAGTACAAAAAGCAAAACTCCCCCAAACAGTGCAAAGAGAACAGCACTTGCAATAACAAGCCCTCTCCTTGACAATTTGTTTATCAGTCGGAACATAGCAAGAATTCCAAAGGCAATCAGTATTCCGCCGGAAATGTTCATTGAATATAACAAAAATAATTGCAAATTGTTATGGGCTGTTGCAGTAAAGTAATGCCCTGTTGACGAGTACATCACAGTAGCAGAAAAAATAGTCACACAGGTAAAAAACCCGAAAACCACAGCTAATATTTTTAAGATTTTATCAGTAAATTTTGTCATCTTAATATTCCTCACTAATAACAACAGTTATATTTTACAACGCCTTTACCAATACAACAATAAAAAAACGGAAAATAGGACAAATTTTTCGATTTTTTATAATTTCTCAGTGCTTTTCTCAGTGCTTTTTATAAAATTTTTATTTTTTCTATGTAAACAAGATGTGTAAAGTGATTTATTCAGTGTTTCCCTATTACTTTTTCCACAAAACAATTCTTTATATGTTAAAAGTTCAAGAGAAATAACAAAAAAGCAAAGGCTGATGTATACAGGAATTGTTGTAAGGGGTTCTTTTTTTGATTGCTGTACGCTGATACGCAAATCTTTATTTTGTTTTTCTCCGTTAATTTTAAGTTCTCCCCTATATGAATCAAGCGTTTCTCCAAAGGCAGAGTTAAAAGACAGAGTATCATAATCTCCTTTTCCTGTTATTTTAATTGTTAATTTTTCTTTGGCTTTTGGTTGATAATATTTTTTAAGCTTAATTTTAACACATCCAAGTTTTCTAAGATTCTCCCTCTTAGCTGTTATTGAGTGAATTTTCGATTTTGGATATGCATTAGTTTCAGAAAAATCAAGAATCTTTTTACCTATCAGTTTTTTGTCGCTGTTAAATAAACCTATAAAATAAACAGGAGGTTTCCCTTTATTATCTTTTACGCCTGTATAATCATAATATATCTGAATACGATTAAACTTTTCATTGATATAAAAGCTTTGTGTAACTGTCTTTTTCTCTCTTGCAATGTCTTTTATGTTTGCTTTGTATGTAATTCCAACGGAAAGCAAGGGTGTTCTGCTTTTTTTCACCTGATAGGTAAGGTAGGGACTTGCAATAAGCATAATAACAATAGAAAATATTGCAACTCCGACATATAACAGCCTTGAAATATTATTCCGTTTTTTTCGGGATAAGTCAAAGAATTTTTCACCGCTTTCTCCCCCTGAAACAGCCATTGCGGTTATAAAATACAAAAACGGCAGTGCGTATACATTCTTTACCTCCCAAATCATATAGAAAATAATAGCGCCAATCATAGTAAGCAACAATACAAAGGAATAATTTTTCTGTTTGTTAAGAATAAAACTAACCGCAAATAAAATGCAAAGTATGTTAAGACACGCCCAGAACATCTGACAGTAAATATACAAAAATTCAGACTTTCCGCCAATTAAATACTCTGCTCCAAATGCAGACTCTTTTATACTGCCTATACGGGAGGGAAATCCCAACGAGCCGTCCCCCCACATACTGCTGTGCTTTTTGTACATATGTTTTATAAATGTTTTTGGTGTGTATTGATTTATGGCTTTACTTATGTATCTTCTACAATTTTCTTTAATTTTCTGTTGATTTTCAAGTTTTTCATTTTGTAATGATAAATTGATGTCAAATGTTCCGTCATTTGTAAGTCCCATTGCAACCCAGTGTATAAGAGGAAAATTCCTTTCACTTCCCGTATAGTAATGATTGTTTAAAGCGGTGCAACAGGCGAATGTGCCTACGGCAAAAATTATCCCTGTCACAGTAATTGTAAGAAATTTTTTCAGCCTTTCCTTACTGCGTAATGTCCAAAGTACAAGGCATATAAAGAATGCAATTGACAAAATCATTACAACAGGGCGAATATTGTATCCTGCAACGGTCAAAACACCGGCAACGGCTGAATTTACTATAAGCGAAGATTTCTTCTTGGTACGGTAAAGGCTTGCCCCTGCAAGGAAAATTCCTCCCATAAAGGGAAGGCAAAGGGTTGCTGTGTAGACCCAGGAAACCATTAATAAAAGTGGTGGATATAACAGGCTCAGCAAAAGAAATTTTACTGCTGTGGTAAGTTTTCCTGTCAGTTTTTTAATTGCAAAGAAGAACAGCACCTCAGCCCCCATAATGGCAACAGCGTTTACAAATCTGCCAAATGAAAAGAGGTCATTAACTCCAACAAAATCTGCAACAGAATAAATAAAGAAAAGCAGAATTACAATAGGGTTGTTGTTTGAATACTTTGCAAAATATCTTATACCTCCGTCAATAACATTGTGTTTTCCCTTAACCATACTTATTGCATAATCGTTGACAAAAAAACTGTCCGTATTTGGTATTGTGTTGTAGTTTATAAGTATAAAAAACAAAATTCCGCCAAACAGAGAAAAGAGAACTAAACTTAAAACAATAATACCTTTCCTTGAACATTTGTTTATCAGCCGAAAAACAGCCAAAATTCCAAAGGAAATTAGTATTCCTCCTAAAATATTCATAGAATATGTAACAAATAGCTTTATGTTGTCCTTAGTATGTAACCCTAAATATTTCCCGAAACCGATGTATGAAGAAAATATACAGGAAATTGTTACACAGGTAAAAAACCCGAAAATCACAGCTAAAACCTTAGATATTCTGTCGGTAAATTTTATCATTTAATATTCCTCACTTATAATTACGGTATTATTTTACAACACCTTTACTAATACAACAATAAAAAAGTGAAAAATGGGACAAATTTTCAAAATTTTTCTATAATATACGAAATTTATGTATTTTCATAATATAATTTATTAATAATTTACTATTATTAGGCAAAAAAGACTATCGCAAAGAATAAATTTTGTGATAGTCCTAATTTTAAACTTAATGCTCTCCGAATTTGCACTTTTTGTTCAGGTATTTTTTGTAGTCTGTGTATGATGTTTTGTTGATTGATTCCTTTGAGCAGGGCAGGGACATCAGCTTTATTACAGAGTTGTTGTCCTTTTCTGTGCCTGATGTTTTGTAGAGAATATTATCATAGAAACAGTTTCCGCTTATGGCGCTTTCGTACAGTTTTTTGAAGAAGTCAAAATCTTCAACCTCATAACCGCCACACACAATAGAGCCGATAACTGCAACTGTTTCCACATCCTTTGCAGACTTTTCCCACACTTCCCCTGTTGTTGCAACGGCAAAGGAAATTATCTTTTCGGTGTTATTGTCAACTGTAAGGATAATTTCGCATTTTGCTGTTGGGTGATGATAGGTGTTGCAGGTGGTTTCTCCGTTCTTTACATTTTTTTCACCAATTTGGGTAAAGTTTTCTTCGGTAAGACCGGTTGGCTTGTCCTTGCTGTCAAGGGCAACACCACCTTTTTCTGTCTTATCCTCATACATTTCATTGAATTTTTCTGTAAATTTCTCAATGTCCATATCGTATGACCTTTGAGAGGAATTTTTTGCACTAATCACTGTTGATTTATTTTCGGGAAATTTGCTTTTTGAATTTTCTTTTTCACAGCCTGCCAGCATAGAAACTGACAAAACCGCCATTATCAAAACAGTAATTATGGAAAGTTTTTTAATCTTCATACTACAAATTACTCGTTGCTGTCCGCTTGTTCTGTATTTTCCTGATTATCTGTATCATTGGCATTTTCAGAATTTACAGAATTTTCTTCGTTATCATCCTGTGGCTTTTCACTATTTTCTTCATCCTCGTGAGGTGCAGTTGCTATTGTAACAACCTTGTCCCCGTCAACAGGCTTCATAAGGGTTACACCCTTGCTTGGTCTGTTGCAAATTCTTACAGAGGATGCCTCTATCCTGATGACAATACCTGACTTTGAAATCATAATAATGTCGTCATCAAGGCTTACTGACTGAACTGTGGCTACCTTGCCGTACTTGTCTGTGTGGTAGTTTGTAAGACCCTTACCGCCACGGGACTGAACACGGTAGTCAACAGCCTTGGAAATTCTTCCGTAGCCTGTTTCGGAAACGGTGAGAACCATATCGTCGTCAGATGCAACACACATACCCACAATTTCGTCATTCTCATCAAGTTTCATAGCCTTTACACCACGAGCCTGTCTGCCCATTGCTCTGACATCATTTTCGTTAAAGCGGATAGCCATACCGTTTTTGGTTGCAACAATAACATTGTCGTTACCCTCGGTCATTTTAACCCAAGCAAGCTCGTCACCCTCATTAAGCTCAAGGGCAATAAGTCCGCCCTTTCTTGCTGTGTTGTAGGCTGAAAGCTCAATTCTCTTGATTATGCCCTTTTTGGTAACCATAATGAGGTACTTGTCGTCCTCCATATTGTCAACCTTAATCATTGAAGTAACCTTTTCGTCCTGGTCAATAGGCAGGAGATTTGCTATATTCATACCCTTGCTCTGACGAGAACCCTCGGGAACTTCGTAGCACTTTATGCGGTAAACTCTTCCCTTGTCGGTAAAGAACAGAATAAGGTCGTGGGAGTTTACAACAAACATTTCCTTTGCTACATCCTCTTCTCTCCTTGACATACCGGAAACACCTCTGCCACCACGGTTCTGAATTTTGTAGGTGTCGGCAGGTATTCTCTTGATGTAACCAAACTGTGTAAGTGTGAGAACGCAATCCTCCTGCGGAATAAGATCCTCAATGTCAACCTCACCGGAAACAGCACAAATTTCTGTTCTCCTTTGGTCGGCATATTTGTTCCTTACAGCCATAGTTTCCTCTTTTACAAGGCTAAGCTGTTTTTCCTTGTTTGCAAGGATTTCGTTTAGGTTTGCAATCTTTATTGTCAGTTCGTTTATTTCGTTTTCAATCTTTTCTCTTTCAAGGTTTGTCAGCTGGCCAAGGCGCATCTGTACAATAGCCTGAGCCTGAACATCATCAAGACCGAATTTTTCACAGAGATTTGCCTTTGCTGTTGTCTGATCCTTTGACTCTCTGATAACCTTGATTACTTCTTCAATATTGTCCTGTGCAATTTTCAGACCTTCAAGGATATGGCATCTTTCCTGTGCCTTTTTAAGGTCAAATTCTGTTCTGCGAACAATAACCTCAACCTGAAAATCAATGTAATGCTGGAGCATTTCCTTAAGTGTAAGCACCTTAGGCTCACCGTTTACAATGGCAAGGTTGATTACACCAAAGGTGATTTGGAGCTGTGTATTTTTAAAGAGTGTGTTAAGCACAACCTGAGGGGATGCATCCCTCTTGATGTCAATTTCAATGTGCATACCGTTTCGGTCGGAGTGATCTTCAATGTTGGAGATACCCTCCAGCCTTTTATCCCTGACCATATCGGCAATAGACTCAATAAGTCTTGCTTTGTTGACCTGATAAGGAAGTTCGGAAACAATAATCTTAAATCTTCCGTTTTTCTGTTCTTCAATTTCTGTCTTTGCCCTTAGGACAATTTTTCCTCTGCCTGTGGCGTAAGCGGCTCTTATTCCGCTTCTGCCCATAATAATTGCACCTGTGGGGAAGTCCGGTCCGGGCATACATTCCATAAGGTCGGCAACCTCTGCGTCAGGATTGTCAATGAGCAGACACATTGCGTCAACAACCTCGCCTAAATTGTGAGGCGGAATGTTTGTAGCCATACCAACCGCAATACCTGAAGAACCGTTTACAAGAAGGTTAGGGAACCTTGAGGGAAGTACAGTAGGCTCCTGAAGTCTGTCGTCATAGTTTGGCATAAAGTCAACAGTATTCTTATCAATATCTGTAAGCATTTCTGTTGAAATTTTGCTCATTCTTGCCTCTGTATATCTGTAAGCGGCAGGCGGGTCACCGTCAACAGAACCAAAGTTACCGTGACCGTCAACCAGCATATAGCGCATTGAAAAGGTCTGTGCAAGTCTTACAAGGGCATCATAAACAGATGCGTCACCGTGTGGGTGATAAGCACCCAGCACAGCACCAACTGTGTCGGCGCACTTGTGGTAAGGCTTGTTTGGTTCAAGACCTTTTTCGTGCATTGTGTAAAGTATTCTTCTGTGTACAGGTTTTAGTCCATCCCTGACATCGGGAAGTGCACGGGATACAATAACTGACATTGAGTAGTCAAGGAATGACTTTCTCATTTCCCTGTCAATATCAACATTTATGGTTTTTGCCTGGGGCATTGTGTAGTCCTTTTCGTTGTTATCAGCCATTTTTATCCCTCCTTATATATCAAGATTTTCAACAAATCGGGCGTTAGCCTCGATAAATTCTTTTCTCGGTTCAACCTTTTCACCCATAAGCATAGAGAAGGTTTCATCAGCCTGTTCTGCATCCTTTAGTTCAACACGAAGCATTGTTCTTGTTTCGGGATTCATAGTTGTTTCCCAAAGCTGTTCAGGGTCCATTTCACCAAGACCTTTGTAACGCTGAATTTCTGTCTTACCCTCAATTTGAGCAAGCATAGCGTCCCTTTCTTCGTCTGAATAAGCATACTTATGCTTTTTACCCTTTGTAATTCTGTAAAGAGGAGGCTGTGCAATATAAACATGACCCTCCTCAATAAGAGGACGCATAAAGCGGAAGAAGAATGTTAAAAGAAGTGTGCGGATATGGGAGCCGTCAACATCGGCATCAGCCATAATGATTACCTTGTCGTATCTCAATTTTGAAATATCAAAGTCGTCCTTTAGTCCTGTGCCAAGGGCAAGGATAACAGGCGTCAGCTTGTCGTTTCCGTAAACCTTGTCCTCTCTTACCTTTTCAACATTCAGCATTTTACCCCAAAGTGGGAGAATAGCCTGAATTCTTCTATCTCTGCCCTCTTTAGCAGAACCGCCCGCAGAGTCACCCTCTACGATATATATTTCTGTTTCCGAAGAATCCTTGCTCTGGCAGTCGGCAAGCTTACCGGGAAGTCTTGCACCGTCAAGTGCTGACTTTCTTCTTACATTTTCCCTTGCCTTTTGGGCGGCAATTCTTGCTGTGTAGGACATCATAGCCTTGTCAAAAATCACCTTGCCGATTGCAGGATTTTCCTCAAGAAATTCCGAAAATTTATTTTTAATAAGTTGATAAACCATTGTGCGGACTTCTGTGTTACCAAGCTTTGCCTTGGTCTGTCCTTCAAACTCAGCCTCTGTCAGCTTTACGGAAATAACTGCAAAAAGACCTTCCTCGTAGTCGCTGTACTTCAGGTCATCGTCCTTTTCTTTAAGCTTGTTAAATCTTCTACCGTATTCGTTAAGCACCTTTGTTAAGGAACGCCTAAAGCCCTCCTCGTGAGTACCGCCGTCGATTGTATGGATATTGTTGGCAAAGGAACGGACATCTGATGTAATTGCGTCTGTGTACTGCATTGCAATTTCAACAGACATTGTGTTGTCGTCATTTTCAGCCTCAAAGTAAATAACTTCTTCGTGTAAAGGATTAATTTCCTTAGTTTTGCTCTTTCTTTCCCTGATAAAGTTTACGAAAGAACGCACTCCCCCCTCGTAGCAGTATTCATTTACCACTACATTTTCAGGGTCACGCTCATCCTTAAGCTCAATTCTTACACCTGCGTTAAGGAAAGCCTGTTCACGCAGACGCTTTTCAAGAATTTCGTACTTATAAACTGTGGTATCTGTGAACATAACAGGGTCAGGCTTAAAGATAACCTCTGTTCCCTTTTCTGTACCCTGACCTATAATTTCAAGGTCATTCATTATTTTTCCTCGTTCATAACGCTGAAAGTAAATATCCTTGCCGTCACAAACCTTAACCTCAAGATACTCGGAAAGTGCATTAACAACAGACGCACCAACACCGTGCAAACCGCCTGACACCTTGTATCCGCCTCCGCCGAATTTACCTCCGGCGTGAAGAACGGTGAAAACAACAGTAACAGCAGGCATACCCATCTTTGCATTTATGCCAACAGGAATACCTCTGCCGTTATCCTTAACTCTGATTATATTTCCCGGCAAAATTGAAACCTCAATTTTTGTACAATACCCTGCAAGTGCCTCGTCAATGGAGTTATCCACAATTTCGTAAACAAGGTGATGAAGTCCCTGTTCACCTGTTGAGCCTATGTACATACCCGGTCTTTTACGAACAGCCTCCAGTCCCTCAAGGACCTGAATTTCATCCGCACCGTATTCGTTTTCTACTTTGGTGATTTCATTTATATTATCCAATACAATTCCTCCATCAGAAAAATCATTTCTGATTTTCTTTTACTTTCTACTCTCTATTTCTTATACTTAACAAAAAATGGTCTTAAAAGCAATGCAATAATAATTATCAGCACTGCCGAAATGAATAGGGGAATAATTCCCTTGATTTTTATTACAGTCAAAAGAAAAATGTTAAAAACTATTGCAAACAAAACAGCCATAGTCATAAGGAGTATATATCCTCCTGTTTTTTTAACTGTAAAATATTTTTTGCAGTTGTGACATTTTATTTTTTCATTATTCTTTTGATTATTTATTTCTTTATAGTCATATATTGCCTTGCAATGAGGACAAACAGGTTTTTTAAACATAATCAGTCGTCATTCAGCAAATCATCAAAGTAGTTTATGTCGGATGATTTTTCTTTGCCGTTAAAGTTAAAGGCTGCTGTTCTTCCCTTTAGCAAATCCCTGGATATTGTGTCTGTTTCAACCTTTTTAAAATCATCATCCTCAACAAACGCCTTTGTCCTTGCCTCTTGTTCCTCCGTAATTATTCTTCTCTTTGCCTTAATTTGATTGAACACATCGGTGTTTATCATTGGTCCGCTATGCTCAAATTCCTCATCGGTGATTGGGGGCAAAATCTCAGGCTTTGTGAACTTTTGCTGTTGAATAACAAAGTCACGGTATTTTTTAAGAGGTCTTAACTTTACAAAGAAAGGCACAAAGAGGTAGAAAATCATAAAAGGTATCATAACAAGCAAAAATGTAAATATGCTTTTGTCTGCAAGAAACATAATTATGAGTATCATAGCCACTATTGCAACCATCATTGTAAGTGTAAAGGCAAGCCACATCTTTTTGTTGATAAAGACATTGCTCTCCTTTTTACATCTGGTGCATTTATATTCACCTTTTGATTTGTACATAAATGCAGAAGGATAGGACAACCTTCTACCGCAGTAAGGACATTTTGCTAATTTCATAACATACGACCTTTCACAAATTACTTTTTCTTTTCATAAGCGTTTGACTGCTTATCTGACTTACATATACTTTTATTTCATCATCTTCATTGCAAACAATGTAGCTCTTTGGAAGCTCCATTGAAACATTAATTACCCTTTTATTTTTTGTTGCACTTGAAAGATAATCCTTTGTCCACTTGGAAATTGTAGAGGTATCCATATCAAAAATACCCAGTATATTATCTGTTCTTACAACTGTATTTTCACCTAAATGGAGATACATAAAAAATTCTTTCCTTTAATGAATAGTATGAAAAATTGAAAATTTTGCAGTCACCTGTCATTCCGATGTTACTTTACCATTTGCAACGGAAAAGACTTTTCCTTTTTTCAGCAGTTCCTTGTTGCTTTTTTCACAGCAGGTGATAAAAACCTGATAGTCGTCTATCTTGTTAAGGAGATAGCTCTGCCTTTTTGAGTCAAGCTCAGACAAAACATCATCCAAGAGTAAAACAGGCTTTTCCCCGTGAATTTCACTTAACAAATTTGCCTCGGACAGCTTTAGGGAAAGCACAGCACTCCTCTGCTGACCCTGACTGCCGAAATTTTTTGCCTTCATACCGTTTATCAGTATGTTTATATCATCCCTGTGAGGTCCAACTGTTGTAAAACCATTATACAGGTCATCCTTTAGATTATCCCTTAAATTATTTAAAAACTTTTCCTTAATATCTTCTAAATTTTCCACATTGATTTCTTTTATTGTGGAAACATATTCTATATCTAAAATTTCTTTTTCTTCGGAAATACCACTGTGAAAGTACTGGGCATTTTCCTTTAGCTTTTTTGCATACATTATCCTTTGCTGAATAATGTACGCACCTAACATACTTAAATTATCATCCCATATTTCAAGAGTTGATTTTAGTTCGGGATGTCTGTTTATATCCTTTAAGAGAGCATTCCTTTGATTTAGAACTTGATTGTACTTTGAAAAGAACATAGCATACTTTAGTTTTTGCTGACAAAGTGCACCGTCAAGGAATTTTCTCCTTTTTCCCGGACCTGCTTTAACAAGTGAAAGGTGTTCAGGAGAAAAAACAACACAGGAAAATCTCTCAATTAGCTCTGCCCCACTTTTTTTCTTGACACCGTTAATATAGACTTCTTTTTTTCCGCCCATATACCTTATTTCTACATTTTGTTCTCTTTCCTGTCCATCAAAAGTGAGTTTTATTTTGAAGAACTTTTCTCCGAATTTTACAAGCTCCTTTTCCGCAGAGCCTCTAAAGGAATGACCTCCGCAGAAAAGCCAAATACATTCAAGAAGATTAGTTTTTCCTTGGGCATTTTCTCCGAATATTACATTTGTATTTTCGTGGGCATAAACCTTATTATTTTCAAGATTTCTGAAATTTTCAAATTCCAAATACTTTACTTTCAATATCGTCTAACCTCTAAAGTTTTGTCATAAAGGGTTACCTTGTCACCTTCAACAAGCTTTTTTCCCCGCACTTTGCAAACCTCTCCGTTAACAAGGACATAACCCTCTTGAATCAACAACTTAGCCTGTCCTCCTGTTTCAGTCATACCGGAAAATTTAAGTAAATCCTGAAGTCTTATAAATTCTGTTTCAATAAAAATTACTTCTCTGCTCATTGTGATATTCTCATTGGTACTACAAGGTATAAAAAGCTGTCGCTTTTTACCGGTTTAATTATCATTGGTGAAAGTCCTCCGTTAAGAATTAGCTTTACCTCGTCTGTATCGCAATTCTTGATTGCGTCAAGTAAATATCTGTTGTTAAAGCCTATTTCAACATCACTTCCGGCTATTGTTGTGCTTATTACATCATTTGCCTTTCCCATTGATGTTTTACAGGTCATCTTTATTTCATCATCACTGAAAACACATTTTACAGGGGATGGAATTTTTTCATTTGCCAAAAGGCTCATTCTTTCAACAGAAGAACCGATTTCCCTTGTATTTACAACAACCTCTGTATCATTTCCCTTGGGAATTGTAGAATTATAGTCGATAAACTGACCTTCAATCAGTCTTGAAATAACATAGAAAGAACCAACCTTAAACAGTGTGTGTCGCTGACCGATAACAATTTCCACATTTTCTTCATCATCTGTTATCAGCTTTAGCACTTCACTCTGTGTTTTCTTTGGAATAACAAAGCTGTTTTCGGAATCACTGTCGATTGCCTCTTTACGAATAGCCATTCTGTAACCGTCAATGGCAACAATGGTTAATACCTTGTCCTTGATTTCAAACAGTGAGCCTGTGTAGATAGGCTTTGATGTGTTGTCGGAAACAGCATAGATTGTCTGGCGAATCATATCCCTCAAAAGTCCGCCCTTGATTACTATCTTGTCGGTTTCTTCAAATTTAGGCAGGTCGGGATATTCTGTTGCGGAAAGTCCTACAATTTGATATGACGCATTACCGCTTGTTATGTAGGTTACCATTCTTTCGTCTGTTTCAATGGTTACAACTTCCTCGGGAAGCTTTCTTATAATGTCACCGAAAAGTCTGGCTGAAACAACAATTTCTCCCTCACTGTCAAGTTGGGCTTCAACATCTGTTGTAATACCGATTTCAAGGTCATAACCTGACAGGTTAAGAAAACCGTCATATGCTTTTATAAGTATTCCTTCAAGTGAAGGTATTGAAGATTTAGTTGCAACTGCCCTTTGAACATTTGTAACAGCGTTGCTTAAGTCTGTTCTTGAACAAGTAAATTTCATTTTTTATCCTTTCTCCGTTTTTCATATGATCTGTTATGTAAATTTATAATAGTAGTATTAGAGGGTGTGAAAATATATGAAAAGTCCGTCTATCATAGATATAATCACATTTTTAAGTCAACATAAAAAATGTTGAAAAAAATAAATTATGTGAATAAAAAAGATGATAAGCTAAGTTTTCAACATTTTGTGAAAGTATGTGATGTGAATGTGTGTGAAAATGTGAAAAATTATCTGTCCCTTATATTTTTAATTATGTCCTCTATTGTTTCCTTTATAGCTGTATTTTCCTGCATCTGCTGAGTTATTTTTTGAATAGTATAAACTATTGTTGTGTAGTGACGGTTGCCGAACTCCTTGCCTATTTCTATCATAGAAAGGTTAGTAAGACTTCTTACAATGTAAATTGCAATATGCCTTGCTTGGCTTATGTTAGCCTTGTGATTTTTGGAGTTCCTTATTTCATCAGCAGTAAAACCGTAATTTCTGCCAACCTCTTCTACTATCTTTTCAACTGTAAGCTCAGGGGGAGTATCGTTGTTGAGAATGTCGCTTATTCCCTCTTTGACTACGGAAAGGGATGGTTCTTCTCCCGAAAGCAAAATCTTTGCTTTTAACTTTTTAACAACACCCTCAAGCTGACGAATGTTTGTTTTTAGATTTTTTGCTATGTATTCGCACACATCGTCGTTAAGGTTTATGCCTAATATTTCAGATTTACGCTTTATAATTGCAATTCTTGTTTCCAGGTCAGGTGGTTGAATATCTGCAAGAAGACCTGATTCGAATCTGTTGCGAAGTCTGTCCTCAAGAGTTTTAATCTCCCTTGGAGGACGGTCAGATGTGAGAACAATCTGTTTATTTGCTTCATAAAGAGTATTAAATGTATGGAAAAATTCCTCCTGTGTTCTTTCCTTACCTCCGATAAACTGAATATCATCTACCAAAAGAACATCGGCACTTCTGTATTTATTTCTAAATTCAGATGTGGTTGCCTTGGCTATGGACTCAACAAGCTCGTTGGTAAAGTCATCACCCTTGACATAAACAATGTTTTTGTCAGGCTGATTTTTCTTTATTTCGTTACTTATAGCACAAATAAGATGAGTTTTTCCAAGACCGCTGTTTCCGTAAAGGAAAAGGGGATTGTATGCACCGGCAGGATTTTGGGCAACAGCTATTGAGGCTGCGTGGGCGAATTTGTTTGAAGAACCTACAATAAAGGTTTCAAAGGTAAATTCATATCCTGTTTCGGCAATTGACTTCTGTTCCTTTTCCTGTATATTGTTAACCTCATCGGGAACACGAAAAACAATTTTAAAGTGAGTTCCGAAAACTGTGTCAAAAGCGTCATTAAGAAGTGGAATGTAGCACCTCATAAGGGTTTGACGGTGAAAGTCGTTTGGAACAAGCAGAGTTGTTTCGTTTTTGTCAAAATCAAGGCTTACAGGCTCAATCCTCTTAATCCAAGTATTGTAAGCAACATCTGTAATCTGACTTTTGCAGTAGTCGCTTATTATGTTCCAGGCTTCGCTGAAGGAATCCATTTTTGCACTTCCTTTATTTTTCCTTATCTATCTAAAAAAGTGGATAATTTGCTTTAAAATAATTCTGCTTGGTTTTATCTACCCATACAGATACATTATACATTATATCAAAAACAGTTAAATTTTGCAATAAAAATAATTACATTTATAAGTATATATTTACTATTAAAATTATGAGGTTTTTTATAAAAATTTTCTGACATAATTTGTGGTCAAAACTTAGAAAAATACTATATATTGTACTATGTAATAAAAAATAAAAAATACTTTAAAATAAAAAGCAAAAAATAAAAAATTTTTGTTGACTGTATTTGCAAAATAATATATAATGCTATATTGCAAGGTTATGTAATGTAAATCCGAAAGGAGGGTTTTCTATGCTGAGAACATATCAGCCTAAAAAGCTTCATAGAAAGAAAGAGCATGGCTTCAGAAAGAGAATGGCAACTAAGAATGGCCGTAAAGTTTTAGCAAGAAGAAGAGCTAAAGGTAGAAAGAAGTTGTCTTATTAAGGAAACGCTGAATAAATCACTCAAAAGTTATTTGTGCATCTTGCCCTTATATTTTCCGTCTGTTTGTCCGAAAAACCTTGTAATGCGTCAAGTATTACTGCGGTTTGTCTGTGAAGTATGACGAGAAATTTGACTATACAATTTGTGCAAATGATTTAATCAGTATTTCCTTAAAATGAAGGCCACTTTTAAGTGGTCTTTCTTTTTATTTTATTCTCAAAGGTGATTACATGGGAAAAGGTGTTACTTTAAAAGAGAACAGGGATTTTCTCAGATTGTACCGAAAAGGCAAAAACTTTGTAGGTTCTTCTCTTGTAACCTATGTTCTGAAAAACAGAAGTAATGAAAAAAGGTACGGAATAACTACCAGCAAAAAAATAGGTAAGGCTGTACAGAGAAGTAGGGCAAGAAGAGTTATCAGAGCCTCTTTCTATGATCTGTACAGTGATATTATTCCGGGATATGACATTGTTTTTGTTGCAAGGGGTAAAACTCCCTATGTAAAGAGTACCCTTGTTAAAAAGGAAATGCTTAGTCACCTTAAGAAAGCAAATGTTTTAAGGACAGAAAAGTTATGAAAAAGGTTTTCATAGCAATTATTAAATTCTACAAAAAATGTATATCTCCATACACAAGCTCAAAATGTAAGTATTATCCCACCTGTTCAAGCTACGGTCTTGAGGCTATCAGTACACACGGTGCTTTTAAGGGAGGACTTATGACAGCTTGGAGGATACTAAGGTGTAATCCTTTTTCTAAGGGTGGGTTTGACCCTGTTCCTCCTAAGAAAGAGAAAAACAAAAGGAGAAAATAAAATGGCATTATTTAACTTCTTCGGAAGTATTTTTGGTTATGTTTTGTGGCCGATTTTTTATCTTGTACAAAACTACGGTATAGCAATTATCATATTTGCTATTTTGGCTAAGATTGTACTTTTTCCTTTTTCAATCAAACAGCAAAAGGCTATGGCTAACAACGCCAGACTTCAAAAGAAACAACAGGAAATTAAGGAAAAGTATAAAAACAACAAAGTAAAAGCTAATGAGGAAATGCAAAAGCTGTATCAAAAGGAGGGTGTAAGCCCAACCTCAGGATGCCTTACAAGTATAGTTCCAATGCTTGTTATGCTGGGTATCTTCTACAGTATTTCTTCTCCTCTTACAAATACTCTACATCTTGATTCTAATCTTGTTAATTCTGCTGTTAATTATGCTCAGCATATCCCCGGTATGCCTTTACATACAAGCGTAAATACATACTATCAGCAGATAGAGGTTCTCAATAACTTTGGTGCTATGAGTAACACCGACTTTATTCAGAACTGCTTTACACAAGCACAGATAGATAACATTAATATGCTTGCGAATGGCTTTGACCTCATTCCGGGCAGCGGAATAAGTATGCTTGAAGTTCCGGCAACCTATGGTATGTTTGGTTCATGGTATATTCTTATTCCGATTCTTTGTCTTGTTTCATCAATCGCAACACAAATCATTACAATGAAGCTCAACGGTACTCAAATGCAGGGTTGTATGATGTTTATGCTCCTTGCTATGCCGCTATTCTCGGCATATATTGCATATTCCGTACCTGCTGCTGTTGGTTTCTACTGGATTTGCTCCACAATTTTGGGACTTGTTCAATCCATTGTAATGCACAGATTCTACAATCCTGTTACAATGATTGCAAATCAGGAAGCTCGTCATGTTGCACTTTTGGAACAAAATGAAAAAAATATGTAAAATAGTTTTATAACAGAAGGTGAAAAAGTGATTAAAGAATCTATAGGAACCGGCGAAACTATTGAGATCGCCCTTGAAAATGCTTACAATGAGCTTGGTATTGATTCATCCACAGAAGGTGTAAATTTTGAGGTTATCCAACAGCCTGAAAAGAAAAAGCTTGGTCTTTTCGGCGGTAAAGAGGCAAAGGTTAAGGTTACATTAGAAATTAAGGAGTCACCTGCAAAGGTTGCATCCGATTATCTCAAAAGTATCCTTGATGCACTTGGTCTTACAGAAATTGAAATGACTGTCAAAGAGGAAGAAGACGGAGCAGAAATTAACCTTGAAGGTGAGGGTATCGGCTTTGTAATCGGAAGAAGAGGAGAAACTCTTAATTCTCTCCAGTATCTCACAGGACTTGTTGCAAATCATGTAGAAAATAACTATTACAGAATTTCCATTAACACAGGCAATTACAGAGAAAAAAGAGAAAAAACCCTTGAAATCTTAGGCAGAAAGCTTGCATTCAAGGCAGTTAAAACAGGTGAAACTTCTCGCCTTGAGCCAATGAATCCTTATGAGAGAAGAATTATCCATACTGCTGTTCAAAAGGTAAGAGGAGCTATCTCTTGGAGTGAGGGAGAAAATATGAACCGTCATGTAGTGATTGGTCCTGACCCTGACGCACCAAAGAGAAATTACGATAACAGAAAAAGAAATAATAATTATAGAGGCAGACGTAGTGGTGGTTACAGCAAAAGTGGTGAAAGCACAAGCACAACACCTACCAGAGAGCCAATCAACGAAGGTAGCCTTTACGGAAAATTATAATTGAAATGGAGGCGAAATCGTCTCCATTTTTATTTTATTAAAGGTTGTGTTTTTATGAGTACAGTAACAGCAATTTCCACAGCCCAAGGACAGGGCGGTATAGGAGTAATACGAATCAGCGGTGAAAAAGCTTTTGAAATTACAGACAAAATATTTAAATCTGTAAGTGGCAAAAAAATCGCCGATATAAAGGGTTATTCTGCACTCTTTGGTCATATTTATCGCAATGACGAAAAGATTGACGAGGTAGTTGTGCTAAAATATATTGCCCCAAAGAGCTTTACAGGTGAAAATGTTGTGGAAATCTCCTGCCACGGCGGAATGTTCATCACAAGGGAAGTTTTAAAGTGTGTAATTGACGCCGGAGCAACCCTTGCACAGCCGGGAGAATTTACAAAAAGGGCATACCTTAACGGAAAAATGGACTTGACTGAGGCTGAATCTGTTATGGACATCATTTCCGCACAGTCAAAGGACGCTGTCCGTTCTGCGATGTATGTAAAAGAGGGTGCTTTGTATAAGAAAAGCATTGAAATCAAGGATTTACTCCTTAACAAAACAGCTCACCTTT
This sequence comes from Ruminococcus sp., assembly GCA_022779485.1. Classification (GTDB taxonomy): domain Bacteria; phylum Bacillota; class Clostridia; order Oscillospirales; family Acutalibacteraceae; genus Ruminococcoides. The sequence goes on along the minus strand of JALFTC010000013.1, from coordinate 32,765 downwards.
CCGCTTGGGCAGACTATCCTGAGGAGGATATTCCCGAGGTAACAACAGAGTCTGTAAAGGATGCAGTTGAAAAGAGCATAAAAACCCTTGAAAAATTGCTTTCCACATATGATGCAGGACAGGTAATAAAAGAGGGGATAGATACAGTAATTGCCGGCAGACCAAATGCGGGAAAATCCACTCTTATGAACCTTTTAGCCGGCAGGGAAAAGTCCATTGTAACCTCTGTTGCCGGTACAACAAGGGATGTTGTTGAGGACACTGTTCTTGTGGGAAATGTACTGCTAAAGCTATCCGACACAGCCGGTATAAGAGAAACCGACAACGAAATCGAAAAAATCGGTGTACAAAAAACTATGGAAAAAATCCACAGCTGTGGTCTTGTAATTGCCCTTTTTGATAACAGCGAGAAACTCACAGATGAGGACATAAAATTAATTGACGAAATTAAGGATATGCCAAGCATTGCTGTTATAAACAAAACCGATTTGGATAATAAAATCAACATTGAGTATATAAAAGATAATATTAAACATTTAGTATATATTTCTGCAAAGAATGAGGAAAATATAGAAGAGCTTAAAAAAGTAATAGAAAAGGTTGCAGGAACAGAAAATTTTGACCCAAGCGGTGGAATTATTGCAAACGAAAGACAGAGAAATGCAATAAAAAATGCACTTGATAACCTTTTTGAGGCAAAAACAGCCTTGGATATGGGACTTACCTTAGACGCAGTAACTGTTTCACTCCAAGAAACTATTGATTATCTTTTAGAGCTGACAGGAGAAAAGGCGTCAGAAGAAATAGTAGACAGCGTGTTCCACAACTTCTGTGTGGGTAAGTAGTATGGATTTAAAACAACTTTTAGGTGAGTCTGTTACCGTTATTATTGACAGACCCCTTGGAACAACACATCCTAACCATAATGATATTATCTATCCCGTAAATTACGGATATATTGAAAATATATTTGCCTGCGATGGTGAGGAACAGGATGCGTATATTTTAGGTGTTGACGAAAAGTTGAATATATTTAAGGGAACAGTGATTGCTATTATCCATAGAAATGATGATGTTGAGGATAAATTAGTAGTTGCCCCTAATAATATGAAATTTACATCTAAAGAAATAATGGAAAAGGTGAATTTTCAGGAACAGTATTTTAACACAGAAATAATTATGTATAACATATAAGGTGAAAGATATGAGTTATTTAGCAGGAAATTATGATGTTGCCGTTATCGGAGCAGGTCACGCAGGAATTGAGTCTGCACTTGCATCTGCAAGACTTGGTTGCACAACAATAATTTTTACAATAAATAATGACGCTGTGGGAAATTGCCCCTGCAACCCCTCAATAGGAGGAACAGCCAAAGGTCATCTTGTCAGGGAGATTGACGCACTTGGGGGAGAGATGGGCAGGACAGCTGATGAGTGCTTTTTGCAAATGAGAATGTTAAACAGGGGCAAAGGTCCTGCTGTTCATTCTCTAAGAGCACAAATTGACAGAAGAAAATATGCCGACACTATGAAGCATAAATTAGAGTTACAGGAGAACCTTGTCCTTAGACAGGCTGAAATAGTTGACATAAAAAAGAATGATGAGGAAAAGTGGGAGCTAAAGTCCAGAATGGACGCAATTTTCACCGCAAAGGCTGTGATAATTGCAACAGGTACATACCTTGGCGGAAAAATCTTTGTAGGTGACACCTCCTACGAAAGCGGTCCTGACGGAATTTTTCCGGCAAAGTTTTTGGGACAGAGCCTTAAGGAGTTAGGCTTAAAACTGAGAAGATTTAAGACAGGTACACCTGCAAGAGTGTTAAGAAGTTCCATTGACTTTACCGACCTTGAGGTTCAAGAGGGTGACGAGCCACCTGTTCCTTTTAGCTATGACACAGAAAACCTTGGAGAAAACAAGGTTGTGTGCCACATATCCTGGACTAACGAAATAACAAAACAGATTATCCTTGACAATATAGAGAGAAGTCCCCTTTACGGTGGTAAAATTGAGGGTGTCGGTCCTCGCTATTGCCCAAGCATTGAGGATAAAATTGTTCGTTTCAGCAACAAGGAAAGACATCAGCTGTTTATAGAGCCTTGTGGACTTGATACAGAGGAAATGTACTTACAGGGTATGAGTTCTTCTCTGCCGGAAGAGGTACAGACAGAATTTTATCACAGCATAAAAGGTCTTGAAAATGTTGAGATTATGCGTCCTGCCTATGCAATAGAATATGACTGCATTGACCCACTTCAAATGGACAGCACCTTGGAATTCAGAGATTTCAAGGGCTTGTACGGTGCAGGACAGTTCAACGGCAGCAGCGGTTACGAGGAAGCTGCCGCACAGGGACTTATAGCGGGAATTAATGCAGCATTAAAGGTACAGGGTAAAGAACCATTTATCCTTGACAGAGCGTCTTCATACATTGGTACTCTCATTGACGACCTTGTAACAAAAGGCTGTAACGACCCTTACAGAATGATGACCTCTCGAAGTGAATACAGACTTATTCTCCGTCAGGACAATGCTGATGTAAGGCTAACACCACTTGGCAGAGCAATAGGACTTATTACTGACGACAGGTGGGAAAGGTACCTTAAAAAGCAGGAGCTTAAAAAAGAGGAATATAAGCGAATTAAAGGTACAGTTTTTGCCCCAACTGATGAACTGAATAACATACTTGTTTCACGTGAAACATCTCCTGTTGAAACAGGGGTAAGAATGATTGATTTGCTGAAAAGACCTCAAATCAACTATGAATGTCTTACATCTGTTGATGTTGACCGTCCTGATTTAGACAGAAACATCTTTGAACAGGTTGAAATTGAAATAAAATACGAGGGATACATTAACAAACAGCTTGAACAGGTTGAAAAAATGCGAAAGCTGGAAAAGAAAAAGCTCCCAAAAGATGTGGATTATACAACAGTAACAGGACTTCGACTTGAGGCACAGGAAAAGCTAAACAAGGTTATGCCTGAAAACATAGGACAGGCATCACGAATCAGCGGTGTTTCACCGGCGGATATAAGCGTTTTGTTAATTTGGTTAAGTCAAAAGAGGTAAAATAATGGAAAATGAAATAATAAGTTTGGACAGCATTGAAATAGAAGAAGAAATCGTCACCCACGAGAGATACAACAGACCAACTCCAAACGGTGGAGATTACTCCGAAATTTTCTATATGGATAACGACGGAAATTATGTGGACAAAAAGGTTGCAACAAAGGCTGTAATTTATGAGTGTAAAAATGACGGCACAGCTATCAACCGAACCTTTATGGAGAAAAGAAAATGATTGATGTACTGACAAATGCACTTGCAACAAAAGATATTGTTTTAAGTGACACTCAAAAACAGCAGTTTCAAAAATACTATGAACTCCTAATTGAATGGAACAACAAAATGAACCTTACAGCCATAACAGAGGAAAATGAGGTGGCAATCAAGCATTTTTACGACAGCATAACTTTACTTATGTTTGTTGATGTACCTTGTGGTGCAAAGGTAATTGATGTTGGCACAGGTGCAGGTTTTCCGGGAATACCTCTGAAAATTGTTAGACCCGATATAAAGCTAACTCTACTTGACAGCCTTAATAAAAGACTGATTTTCCTAAATGAGGTTTGCAACAGTTTGGGAATAGATGCAGAAATTATCCACAAGAGAGCCGAAGAGGGTGGACGGGATAAAAAGTTGAGGGATAAGTTTGACATAGCCACGTCAAGGGCGGTTGCAAATATGAATACCTTGTCGGAATACTGTGTACCCTATGTTAAAGTAGGTGGAAAATTTGTTGCAATGAAAGGTAAAAACGGAGTTGCCGAATTTGAAAAGGGGATAGGGGCAGTAAAAATTCTTGGTGGCGAAAAGGAAAATGTTGCAGAATTTTCCCTACCCTCAGGGGATGAAAGAACAATTATTGTAATTAACAAAAAATCCCCAACCCCAAAAGAGTTCCCAAGGCAAAGCGGGAAAATAAAAAACAAACCTTTAGGGATAATTTAAAAACAACCAGCCTCTCTTACATAGGAGAGGTTTTCTTTATATAGAAAGTATTGCCTATATTTATGCTCTAAAGAATTATCCAATATTTTACGACAAAATATGTTGTATATTTACAAAACAAAATTTTTTATTCGCACAAGATACGACACAGTTTTCACCTAAGTAGGAGTATTATATAGTCACAGGGAAACACGAAGGGTTGATGAAAAAATGCGGATATTATCTAAAGACGAACGCAAAGTCGTAGATATTCCTGCAAGAAAAATCAGACCTAACAAAACCCAGCCACGCAGGGAGTTTGACGAAAGCGAACTGAGGAGTCTTTCTCAGTCAATCGCAAACAACGGACTTTTACAACCGCTAACAGTGAGGAAAATCAAAAATGATGAGTACGAACTTATTGCAGGTGAAAGAAGACTGCGAGCCAGCGTTATGGCGGGATTTAGAAAAATTCCCTGTATAGTAATGAAATGCTCCGATAAAGACTCTGCAATCTTTGCACTTATTGAGAATTTACAGCGTAAAGACTTGGGAATGTTTGAAGAGGCAAGAGGTATCAGCCGACTGATTCGAAAATACGGCATTACCCAAGAACAGGCGGCAATTCAAATCGGAAAAAAACAATCCACAGTTGCCAACAAGCTAAGACTTCTAAGGCTTTCATATGAAGAACAGGACTGGATTATCCAAGCCGGACTTACCGAGCGCCATGCAAGGGCTCTCCTGAAAATCGGTAACGAAGATTTGAGAAAAGAGGCTCTGTCCCACATAGTAGCCGAAGGTCTGAATGTAAAGGAGTCGGAGCGTTACATTGAAAGCATCCTACATAAAAAAGTTGTACAACCCTCTTTGCCAATATCTGAAAAAAAGGTTGTCATCAAGGATGTTCGTATCTTTGTCAACACCATAAACAAGGCAGTTGACACAATGCGTCTTTCGGGGATAGACGCAATCAGTGAAAAGCAGGAAACTGCAGATTACATTGAATATACAGTAAAAATCCCCAAAGAAAAGTCGCTGAAAGATTTTCAGCACACAAAAAAGCTTTCCTCTTAGGATGGGGGGCAACTCCTGTCCGATCCACTCATACCCATTTCCTTATCTGAACCCCTTGCCAAAGGTCACACAGCAATGTGTGGCCTTTTGGCGTTTAAGTGATACTTGTGTTTCACGTGAAACATTATTAAGTGTTTAACAAACAAAAAACATAAAAACTTTTATATTTCACAACAAATACCTTTAATTTTAGTCCTATATATGATATAATTTGAAAAGAAAAAAGAAAAAATTATAGTATAGGAGAAAAAATGGCAAAGGTTATAGCAGTTGCAAACCAAAAAGGGGGAGTGGGCAAAACCACCACAGCAGTAAATCTTGCAGCCTCGTTAGGTTTGTACAACAAAAAGGTACTTTTAATTGACATTGACCCTCAGGGTAACTCCACAAGTGGCTTAGGTGTTGACAGAAGAAATGTAAAAAACAGCACCTACACAATGCTTACCGAGGGCATCACAGCAGACAAATGTATGATACAGACGGAGTTTCAGGGTCTTTCTCTACTGCCCAGCGACATAAATTTGGCAGGTGCAGAGCTTGAAATAGCAGACTATCCACACAGGGAGTCAATCCTAAAAAATTCAGTTGTTCCCGTTAAGGAGGACTTTGACTATATAATTATTGACTGTCCTCCGTCACTTGGGGTAATCACCACCAACGCCCTTACCTTAGCTGATACAATTTTAGTTCCAATTCAGTGTGAATATTACGCACTTGAAGGACTTAGTCAGCTTATGGCTACCGTAAGAAGGGTTAAGAGAATGTATAATTCCCGACTTGATATAGAGGGTGTTTTGCTCACAATGTATGACGGACGACTGAACTTAACACAACAGGTTGTGGCCGAGGTTAAAAAATTCTTCCCAAAGAAGGTTTTTGCCACAGTTGTTCCAAGAGGGGTAAGGCTTTCCGAGGCTCCATCCTTTGGAATGCCCTGCTATTATTTTGACAAAAAGTGTAAGGGAACAGAGGCATATCTTTCCCTTGCAACAGAAATAATCAGAAAGGAGAGGTCAAATGGCTAAAAAAGGCGGTCTTGGAAAAGGTCTTTCTGCAATATTTATGGAGAATGAAAGTGAGGATCAAAACAGCACAGTCACTCTGAAAATCTCTGAAATAGAGCCAAACAAGGATCAGCCAAGAACAGATTTTGACGACAAGGCTTTGTCGGAGCTTGCAGAGAGTATTGCTCTTCACGGAGTTTTACAACCACTTTTGGTAAGACCACTTGTGTATGGAGGTTATCAAATTGTAGCCGGTGAAAGACGATACAGAGCCTCAAGAATGGCGGGATTAACGGAAGTTCCTGTTGTAATTCGTGAGCTTGACGACAAGGAAACAATGGAACTTGCCCTCATTGAAAATCTCCAAAGAGAAAACCTAACTCCTATTGAAGAGGCAAAGGGCTACAAAACCTTGATGGACACCTACGGCTTTACACAGGAACAGGTTTCTTCATCAGTGGGCAAAAGCCGTTCGGCGGTAGCTAATTCATTAAGACTTCTTAATTTACCGGAGGAAATTATTGACCTTATTTCACAGGGAAAAATCTCAGGCGGTCATGCAAGGGCATTATTATCCCTTGAAAATAAAGAGGAAATGATAGAAATTTCCCGGGAAATTATGGACAAGGATTTGTCGGTAAGACAAACGGAAAAGCTAACGCAAAAATCAAAAAAGGGAGAAAAAAATCCCCCTAAAAAAGAGGAAAAAACAAACTTTTTAAAGGAAGTAGAGCTTGCCCTTACAGAAAACCTTTGCAGAAAAATTTCTGTTACTAAAAAAGGTGATGGGGGAGTTCTTTCAATAGAATTTTTCAGCCAAGAGGATCTAATAGATTTGGCAAATAAATTAGAGGAAAAGGAATAATTAACATGATTGATATTAAGTTTTTAAGAGAAAATCCCGATGTAGTTAAGCAGAATATTAAAAATAAATTTCAGGACAGCAAACTGCCCCTTGTTGACGAGGTAATCGAGCTTGATAAAAAGTCAAGAGCAGTAAAGCAGGAGGCGGATTCCCTAAGAGCTGACCGCAACAAGTACAGCAAGCAGATTGGTGCTTTGTACGGACAGGGCAAAAGGGAAGAAGCCGAGGAGATGAAAAAGCTTGTTACCCAGCAGGGAGAAAGACTTGCAGAGCTTGAAAAGCAGGAAACAGAGCTACAGGAAGAAGTAACAAAGAGAATGATGATTATTCCAAACATCATTGACCCATCTGTTCCAATCGGCAAGGACGACAGCGAAAATGTTGAGGTTCAGCGTTACGGTGAGCCTGTTGTTCCCGATTTTGAAGTACCATACCACACAGATATTATGGAAAGCTTTGACGGCATTGACCTTGACTCCGCAAGAAGAGTTGCAGGTAACGGCTTCTACTACCTGATGGGGGATATTGCAAGACTTCACAGTGCGGTAATTTCCTACGCAAGGGATTTTATGATTGACAGAGGTTTCACCTACTGCGTTCCGCCTTTTATGATTCGTTCAGATGTTGTAACAGGTGTTATGAGCTTTGCAGAAATGGACGCTATGATGTACAAAATTGAGGGTGAGGACCTTTACCTTATCGGTACATCAGAACATTCAATGATTGGTAAGTTCAAGGACCAGATGCTAAAGGAAGAAAATCTTCCATACACACTCACCTCATATTCACCTTGCTTTAGAAAGGAAAAAGGCGCTCACGGAATAGAGGAGAGGGGTGTTTACCGTATTCACCAGTTTGAAAAGCAGGAAATGATTGTTGTTTGTAAGCCTGAGGAGAGTATGGAGTGGTACGACAAGCTGTGGCAAAACACAGTTGATTTGTTCCGTTCTATGGATATTCCTGTTAGAACACTTGAGTGTTGTTCAGGCGACCTTGCAGACCTTAAGGTTAAGTCTGTTGATGTTGAGGCTTGGTCACCAAGACAGAAAAAGTACTTTGAGGTTGGCTCTTGCTCAACATTGGGTGACGCACAGGCAAGAAGACTAAAAATTCGTGTAACAGGCAAGGACGGAAAATACTTTGCCCACACACTTAACAATACAGTAGTTGCACCGCCAAGAATGTTGATTGCATTTTTAGAAAACAACCTTAACGCAGACGGAACAGTAAGCATCCCACAGGCTCTCCGTCCATATATGGGTGGCAAGGATAAGCTTGTTCCTAAGAAGTAAATTTTAAGTGATATGAAAAAAACTCGAAGTTTTAGCGAACTTCGAGTTTTGCTTTTACTCAGTCGTTTTACACCACTTACCCTGTCATTCAAATGGGTATCCTACTACCGTATTGATGCAGTAATAGTGCCTATCCCTCAAAAAGTTCGGGGTGCATACGGGCGTAGTGAAAAATGTATTGCTGTGCAATCCCGGCATATTCCCCAAAATCCTCACCTGTCATACCCGGAAAAAGCCTTTCCATTGCCCTGCGCATCCACACATCAATGGGGAAAGCCTCTATTCTGTGCATACCAAAAAGCAGTGTGCAGTCGGCAACTTTGTTACCAACTCCCTTGATTTTGCACAGCTCTGCTCTTGCATCATCATACGGAACATTTTTGCATTTTTCAAGGTCAACCTCACCGGTTGCAACCTTTCGGGAAGCGTCAATTATGTATTTGTTTCTAAACCCTGCCCTAAGGGGTGCAAGGTCGTCAGGTGTCAGCTTTGCAAGTGTTTCAGGCTTTGGAAATGTGTAAAAATCAGTGTCGCCTATTTTATTTCCAAAGGTCGTGCAAAGTCTGTCAACAATTCCCTTTATCCTTTTAATATTGTTGTTTTGGCTTATGATAAAGGTGCATAACGCCTCCCAAGGCTCTTGCCTTAGTATTCTGATTCCCGGTGCGTAGGCGGATGCTTCCTTTAGCACAGGATGAATTTCTCCGATACTACTTCTTATGCTGTCATAATCTAAATCAAGGTCGAAATAATTTCGCCAAATTTTTTCAAAGTCCTGTTCGGTTGTGTTTTCGATATGTAAATCCCCGTTTTGTATTGTTACTGTAACAAGTTTTTCGTATGCGACACCTGTAAAAGAGCCGTCACCGTTATCCCTCCACCTAAAGGACTGACCGCAGTCAAGTGTTTCCCCCAAATCAAGAGAGGTAACATTTTTCACAATCATTGTACCGTCTTTGTAGATGTAATCCATTTTCTCAGCTCCTATCTCTCTTTATATTATAACACTTTTAATGAGTTAGGCAAATTATTTTATTTTCTTGTTTTCACAAGGCAAGGTATGTGTTATACTGTGGATATAAAAGTTATAACGGTGGTGTTTTAGATGAAAGAGGATATACGCACAATACCTATTAATGATATTTTTTTACAGAAAAAGGGATGTCCCTTTTGCACAATGGAAAAAATGTTAGAGAAAAATCAGGTGGCTTATATTGTAGGAGATGCAATGATGGAGCCAAACACAAGGATTGAAACAAACAAAAAGGGCTTTTGTCACAGGCATTTTTCTATGATGACTAAGGAGGGCAATAAGCTCCCCAATGCCCTGATTTTGGAAAGTCATCTCCAAGAAATTATTGATTCACTGCCAAAGGGCAAAAAGCCTGACAAAAAGTTCCTTGCAAAGATAAATCAACTTACAAAAAGCTGTTATGTGTGCGACAGAATAGAAAATAATATGAACCACCTGATTCAAATTGTGCTGACAGAGTGGAAAAAGGGCAATGAGTTTGAAAGCCTTTACCGAGGTCAGGAATTTGTCTGCCTTGAGCATTACGGCAAGGTTATGGAGGAGGCAAACAGCAGTTTAAGGGGAAGAGCCTTAGCTGACTTTTACGACGCCACAACAAGACTTTTTAAGAATTATCTAAAGGATTTAAAGGAGGACGCAACCTACTTTTGCAGTATGTTCGACTACCGCAGTCAGGGTAAAGACTGGGGCAAAAGCATTGATGTTATCGAGAGAAGTATTGAGTTTTTGACTAAGGAAAAACCGTAGAATTTTACAAAAAATGCCCCTTTGAATAAAAGAATAAACAAAAAACGAGCCAAGAGTTTTAGTCCTCTTGGCTCTTTATAATACTATTTGTTATTTAACCTTAACCTTCAGATTCAGGGTTTTAACACCGTTGACCTTGATTTTCAGAGTTGTGGTGCCTTTTTTAAGTCCCTTGATTTTCAGCGTTGTTGCGTTTGCCTTTGATGTAATTTTGGCAACCTTTGTGTTTGTGTATTTGTTGTTAATTGACGAAACCTTGCCATCCAATTTTACTACTGCTGTTCCGCCCTTTTTCACCTTAACAGTTGTTTTGGACAGCTTTGGTGCAGTTGTAACTGTTACCTTACAGCTTAGCTTTTTTCCTGTTGTAAGTGTGGATGTTATAGTAACAGTTCCCTTGTTAAGTGCGGTAATCTTTCCGTTCCTAACTGTGGCAACATTCTTGTTTGATGTTGTCCAAGTTTTAGCCTTTCCGTTATTAACCCTAAATATCTGTGATGTGCCGGATTTTAAACATAATGATAAATAAGATGTCGGTTTGTTGTTTTGAGGTGAAATCCAGTCTGCAGGTAATTTACCCTTGTAAACACCACCGCCAACATAATATATCTCTCCTACATTAATCATATTATTTATTTCATTTTTAATTTCAGCAAGTCTTGTTCTGTGATCCCTCGCAGAGGACTGTGGACTGTAAAAAGATGAATTTGGATATGTTGGATAGGATTGATCCCAATCATAAATAATTTTTATTGGGGTGCTGTCAGATACGATAAATTGCCCCTGAATTGTTCCCGCTGATGTAATATGAAGAGGAATACCATACTTTTTAGCATTATCTTTCCACGCAATTGGATAGGTATGCATAGTTGGATCTACTGCATTTTCAAAATTTTTCTTATTTGATGTAACATAAGCTGTGTCACCTATGCAGTTTGTGTTGAACATAATTCCGCATGTTTCATTACCCAGGTTATCACTAAACATAATTGTGTAGTCAACCCCTGGTTGTAATCCATCTGGAATCCATTCGTTTGCATCTTTTAATATGCTAAGGTCGTAGTAAAGCTTTCCTCCTTTTTCTGTAAGCTTTTCTTTCTTAGTCTGCCAACCGAAGAATGATGTGCCGGATTCTGTTTCCCAAATATGTGCGTAGAAAGATGTACCTGCCCATACACTTGGTTTTTCAAAATACACCTTTCCGATTGCCTCCGAGGCATTAGTATCAGTGCCGGCACCCACAGATTCTGTGGCTGATGCCGTGAACATAGCCGTTGAAAAACTCATTAAAACTCCGATGACAAGTAAAATACTAATAATTTTTTTCATAAATTTACCTCCTTAGATAAAATGTAATTATTAGGTATTTTTTTCTTACTTAAATTTTAACCTAAAACAGATTATAGGTCAATAAGGAGAATAATTTTTTTATAATTCCGCTGAATAATATAAATAGTGTGGTTGTGTGATAAAATAACTCTATATATTGATTATTTCCCAATGGAGGTCAATTTAATGTCAAATGTGAGAAGAATTTTTGTAGAAAAAAAGGACGGCTTTAATATTGAAGCAAAGCAAATTCTTTGGGATTTGCGTCACAATCTTGGTGTTCGTGCCTTAACTGATTTGAGGTTTGCCAACAGATATGATGTTGACGGTCTTTCAGATGAGGAGTTTGCAAAGGCAAAGTCAGCAGTATTTTCCGAGCCTAATCAGGATATTGTCTATGACGAGGAATTTCCTGTTGAGGATGGTTGGAAAGTTTTTGCTATGGAATATCTACCCGGTCAGTATGACCAGAGGGCAGACTCTGCCTCACAGTGCGTACAGCTTTTAACAGCAGGTGAAAGACCACAGGTTGTTTCAGCCAAGGTGGTTGCCCTTAAAGGTGACATCACAGATGAAGATGTTGAAAAAGTAAAGGCATATATGATTAACCCTGTTGAAAGCCGAGTTGCGTCCCTTGACAAGCCTGAAACACTTGATGTTCCTGTTGAGGTTCCCGAAAATGTTGCAAGAATCACAGGCTTTATCAGCTGGAATGATGAAGAGATGGAAAGCTACTACAACTCAATGGGCTTTGCAATGACACTTGCTGATTTAAAGTGGTGCAGAGATTACTTCCGTGACACAGAGCATAGAGATCCCTCTGTTACGGAATTAAGAGTTATTGACACATATTGGTCCGACCATTGCAGACATACAACCTTCCTTACAAGACTTGATAAGGTTGAAATTGAGAAGAAGGCGCTGTCCAAGGCTATTGAGGACGCCCTCTCTGCCTACTATGAGGCAAGGGACGAGGTTTACGGTAAGGATACAGACAGAAATGTAAGCCTTATGGATATGGCGCTTATGGGTATGAAGCTCCTTAAAAAGAGGGGACAAATTCCCGACCTTGACGAAAGCGAAGAAATCAACGCCTGCTCCATAAATGTTCCTGTTACCATTGACGGAGTGACAGAGGAGTGGCTGTTGCAGTTTAAAAACGAAACCCACAACCACCCAACAGAGATTGAGCCTTTCGGCGGTGCGGCAACCTGTCTTGGCGGTGCAATCCGTGACCCGTTAAGCGGTCGTTCATATGTATATCAGGCTATGCGTGTAACAGGCTCAGGCGACCCTACAATTCCATTTAAGGATACAATGCAGGGCAAACTGCCAACAAGAAAAATTACAACAGGTGCAGCACAGGGTTATTCCTCCTACGGCAACCAAATAGGTCTTGCAACAGGTCAGGTTACAGAGCTTTACGACAAGGGCTATGTGGCAAAGAGAATGGAAATCGGTGCTGTTGTAGGTGCATCTCCAAAGGAAAATGTTGTAAGAGAAGTTCCTGCTCCCGACGATGTAATCGTACTTTTGGGCGGAAGAACAGGCCGTGACGGCTGTGGCGGTGCAACAGGTTCTTCAAAGGCTCACACAGAGGCATCCATTGAAACCTGCGGTGCAGAGGTTCAAAAGGGTAATCCTCCAACAGAGAGAAAAATTCAAAGACTTTTCAGAAACCCTGTTGTTTCTAAGATGATAAAGAGATGTAACGACTTTGGTGCAGGCGGTGTTTGCGTTGCAATCGGCGAGCTTGCAGACGGTCTTACAATCTCACTTGACAAGGTAACAAAGAAATACGAAGGCCTTGACGGTACAGAGCTGGCTATCTCCGAATCCCAGGAGAGAATGGCTGTTGTCCTTGACAGGAATGATGTTGATAAATTTATTGAAGAGGCTTTAAAGGAAAACCTTGAGGCAACAGCAGTTGCAGTTGTAACAGAGGAACCAAGGCTTGTTATGAACTGGCGTGGCGACACTATTGTTGACATCAGCCGTGACTTCCTTAACACAAATGGTGTAACACAGGTGGCTGAGGCTTACATCACTGCTCCTGATGTTGAGGACTGCTACCGCAACAATGTGCCAAAGGCACTTGAGGGTAAGGATGTTAAGTCAGCATTTAAGGCTAACCTTTCAAGGCTTGAATGTTGCTCACAAATCGGTCTTTCAGAGAGATTTGACGCATCTATCGGCTCTGCAACAGTAATTATGCCCTTCGGCGGTAAAATGCAGTTGACTCCACAGGAGGCTATGGCGGCAAAGATACCTGTACTAAAGGGCGAAACAGACGATGCGTCTGCAATGTCCTACGGATATATCCCCGGCACTTCAAGATGGAGTCCTTTCCACGGCTCTGCATATGCAGTTGTAGAAAGTACATCAAAGCTCCTTGCCATTGGTGCAAACCCCCTTACAGCAAGGCTCACATTCCAGGAATATTTTGAAAGACTCCACGATGTACCGACTCGTTGGGGTAAGCCTGCCGCAGCACTTCTGGGCGCAATGGAGGCACAGATTAAGCTGGGACTTCCGTCAATCGGCGGTAAGGACTCTATGTCCGGCTCATTTGAGGACCTTGATGTTCCTCCCACACTTGTTTCCTTTGCTGTTGCAATGACAAAGGCAAGTAAGACTGTTTCAGCAGAATTTAAGAAGGCAGGTTCAAATGTAATTTATGTTCCTGTTCCCGAAAATAAAGAAACCCTTATGCCAAACTGGGATGCCCTTACAGAGATGTACAAGGCAGTTTACGCTATGTTTGAAAAGGGCGAGGTGCTTTCAGCATCTGTTGTTAAGGAGGGCGGTTGTGCCGCCTCAGTAGCCAAGGCTTGCTTTGGTAATATGCTTGGCTTTGAGTTTAAGCCTGACTACACCTACACTATGGAAGAGTTATTCGCACCAAAGGCAGGCTCATTGATTCTTGAGCTTAAGGACGGTGCTGAGCTTTCCGGTGATGTTCTCCACTACACATTAGGTACAACAACAGACAAGGCTGAAATTGTAGTAAACGGTGAAAGTCTTACCCTTGACGAGCTTGTTGAGGAGTGGACTGCCCCACTTGAAAAGGTATTCCCCACAAAGGCAGAGGTTCCTGAAATCACAGTTGACGCTCCCCTTTACACAACACGAAACACCTCTTCACCGGTAATAAGGACTGCAAAGCCAAAGGTATTCATCCCTTGCTTCCCCGGTACAAACTGTGAAATCGACACAATGCGTGCCTTTGAAAAGGCAGGAGCAGAGGTTGAAATCCTTGTTGTTAAAAACCTTATGCCATCCGACATTGAAGACACAATCAAGGCTATGGAAAAGGGCATTAAGTCAAGCCAGATTATTATGTTCCCCGGCGGTTTCTCCGGCGGTGACGAGCCTGACGGTTCAGGTAAATTCATTGCAACTACCTTTAGAAATCCTGTTATCAGCGAGGCTGTATCAGACCTGCTTAACAACCGTGACGGACTTGCACTTGGTATCTGCAACGGTTTCCAGGCACTTATCAAGCTGGGTCTTGTTCCGAACGGTGAGATTGTTGAAATCAAGGAAAATGACCCTACCCTTACCTTTAACACCATTGGCAGACATATCAGCCATATGGCTTACACAAGGGTAACAAGCACAAAGTCACCTTGGTTCTCCGGTGTTAATGCCGGTGATGTATTTGCCGTTCCTGTTTCCCACGGTGAGGGCAGATTCGTAGCTACTGACGAAACAGTTAAAAAGCTTGTTGAAAACGGACAGGTTGCCACACAGTATGTTGACCTTAACGGCAACCCAAGTCAGGACATCAGATTTAATCTTAACGGTTCTGTATGCGCTATTGAGGGTATCACTTCCCCTGACGGCAGAATTTTGGGTAAAATGGGTCACTGCGAAAGAAAGGGCGACAACCTTTACGCAAATGTTCCTTTTGAAAAGGATATGAAAATATTTGAGTCAGGTGTTAAGTACTTTAAGTAATTTTGCTTTCTTCATAAACATCCTAAAATATAAAGAAAAGAGCGACTGCCTTGTGACAGTCGCTTTTTTCCGTGTTTATTAAGTTATTGTTTGGTTTGAGATAAAACCCAAAAAATATTACACCATATTTACAAGGTTCTTCTTCAGCTTTGTGCCTTTGGTGTAGTTGTTGTTAAGCTTAAAGAATTTTTTCCTTGCCTTGTTCATTTTTTTGATGCTTTTGCGAACAGGAGCATTTTTGCAGAATTCGTAGTCCTCCCTAAGCATAAGCTCAAGGTCGTGGTAAGCATATCTTCTTATAGGAGTAGGCTCGTAACCTGTAAACTCATCAATGTAGTTTGTCTTAACTTTTCTGCCTGTGTATTCGGGATTGTCAAAAAGCTCCTTTGCAGTATAGTGAAATTCATTTTGAATATCCCTAAGCTGTGACTTAACCTCAAAGAGCTTTTGGCGATTTTCTTCGCTGTTGTCGTCAATTTTGTCGGTTTGAATGTTAAGAGCCTTTTCCTTTAGGGTGTAAATATTAATAATTGCCTGTGTGATTTTGACAATATTCTCCTCCACAGACTTTGTAACCTTATTCTCTTTCTTTTTAGACATAAAAACACCACCAAATTATTATACATTTAATATATCACATAGGAAAAATCTTTTCAACAAAAAATAATTTAATATATGAAAAAAATTCTTGAATATATAATATCAAAGTGGTATAATCAAGATTAATAACTTAAGGAAACACTGATTAAATTATTTGCACAGATTGTGCAGTCAGATTTTTTGTTGGTATGTTCAAAAAACCGCAGGAATACTGACGTATTGTGAGGATTTTTTGGGCATACCGACAGAAAATATGCGCACAAGATGTGTAAATTGATTTATTCAGTGTTTCCTTGAAATAGGATAGAATTATTTAGGGGGAATGAGCTATGATCAACCAAGAGAAATTTGTTAAAGAGGCACTAACTTTTGATGATGTACTTCTTATCCCGGGAGAGTCTGATGTTGAGCCAAAGGATGTTGACATCTCAACACATCTCACAAAGAAAATCAAGCTGAACACACCGCTTATGACAGCGGCTATGGATACCGTTACCGAGTCCGAAATGGCAATCGCCATTGCTCGTGAGGGCGGTATCGGAATTATTCACAAGAATATGTCTATTGAAACTCAGGCAGATATGGTGGACCGTGTAAAGCGTTCCGAAAACGGTGTTATTACAAATCCGTTCTACCTTTCACCTGACAAAACTGTTGCCGAGGCTGACGAGCTTATGGGCAAATATAAAATTTCAGGTGTGCCAATCTGTGAGGGCAAAAAGCTGGTTGGTATCATCACAAACAGGGATATGGCTTTCCTTAACGAAGAGGACTACAAACAGCCAATCTACTCTGTTATGACTAAGGAAAACCTCATCACTGCTCCTGTCGGCACTACTATTCAGGGTGCTAAGGAGCTTCTTAAAAAGCATAAGATAGAAAAACTCCCTATCGTAGATGACCGGGGCAACCTTTGCGGACTTATTACAATAAAAGATATTGAAAAGTCAATTCAGTATCCAAACTCTGCAAGGGACGAAAAGGGCAGACTTCTGTGCGGTGCCGCTATCGGCGGAACTCCTGATGTTCTCGAAAGAGTACAGGCTCTTGTTAACGCAGGCGCAGATGTGCTTGTTCTTGACTCTGCTCACGGTCACAACAGCAACATCATAAGGTCTGTTGCAAAGGTTAAAAAGGCATTCCCTGATGTTCAGCTTATTGCCGGTAATGTTGCAACAGCCGAGGCTACAAAGGCACTTATTGAAGCCGGTGCAGACGCAGTTAAGGTTGGTATCGGTCCCGGTTCAATCTGTACAACAAGAGTTGTTGCCGGTATCGGTGTGCCACAGGTTACTGCTATCTTTGACGCAGCAACCGAGGCTGCAAAGTACGGTGTTCCTGTTATTGCAGACGGCGGTGTTAAGTACAGCGGTGACATTGTAAAGGCTCTTGCAGCAGGCGGTTCAGTTGTTATGGTAGGTTCCCTGGTTGCAGGATGTAAGGAGTCACCGGGAGAAACAGAAATTTATCAGGGCAGACAGTTTAAGGTTTACCGTGGTATGGGTTCGCTTGCAGCTATGGCTAAGGGTTCCTCCGACAGATACTTCCAGGGAGGTAACAGAAAGCTGGTTCCCGAGGGCGTTGAAGGTCGTGTACCTTACAAGGGACCTCTTGCCGATACTATTTTCCAGATGGTTGGCGGTATCAGAGCCGGTATGGGTTACACAGGCTGTGCAAATATTTCAGAGCTTCACGAAAAGGCAAAGTTCTGCAAAATTTCCGGAGCAGGACTTAAGGAGAGCCATCCTCACGATATTCAAATCACCAAGGAAGCTCCAAACTATAGCTTTAATATTTAATTTAAAAAACAGTGGCTGTCGCAATTTTAGTTTTTGCGACAGCCTTTTTTGACATCGGGTGCATATTATGGATAAAACCATTCTTTTACAAAGCATATACAAAGATGTGCTTACAGACTTTGACCGCCTGAACATCCCCTACACAAGGGATGTTCCCATTGTGATTAATTCACGGGCGAAAAGGCGACAGGGGTGTTGTAAGAAAAGGGAGGGAAAATTCACAATAGAAATATCGGAATTTGTCCTTGATTACCCTGTTGACGAAATTAAAAATGTTGTCGCCCACGAAATTATCCACACCTGTTACGGTTGCTTTAATCACCAAAAAAGGTTTAAAGCCTATGGAGAAAAGCTGAAAGCCTTGGGCTACAATGTAACAACAACCTATAAGGGTGAGGAAAAAGCTCCCGCTGAAAATGATGCCCGTTATATGGCGGTATGCCAAAATTGCGGGGAAGTGATTTACAGAATAAAGCGTTCACCCCTGATTAAACACCCTCAAAAATACCGCTGTGCAAAATGCAAGGGTAAATTTAAGGTGTACATAATCAACGGTAGATGAACAAATAATTTTTAGGGCAACGCTGATTTAATCGGTATTTTTTTAGAAATTCCATTTTTTCTCTTGTTTTTCTGCTATGTCATACAGTTCCCTGTCAAAGGTAAGGCAGGGCTTACCGCTTAACATTCTCTCTTTCATAGTCATAGAAAAACTCCTCTTGTCTAATAAAATTTTTAATTCTGTGCCGGTAAAACAATTTCAAAGGTGTTAAAGCCATTTTCGCATTTTACAGAGATTTTTCCGTGGTGTAGCTGTACAACGCTGTGGGCTATTGCAAGGCCAAGTCCGTAGTGGTTTCCTCTTCCGCCTCTTTCTTCGTTGTCACGATAGAAACGGCGGAAGATTTTTTCTCGTTTTTCCTTTGGAATTTCTTTACCTGTGTTGGAAAAAGCAATATGTATTTTTGAAGATGTCCTAAAAGCGCTGATTTTTACCTTGCCGTTCTCATTGGTGTAGCTCATAGCATTATCCATAAGTATGGAAATAAGCCTTGTTATTTGTTCGCTGTCACCAAACAGCATAATTTTGTCCTCAATGCTTATGTCAAAGGTTATTCCGTTTTCATAGGCGACACTTTCAAAGGGAAGAACCATTTCGTAGAGCAGACTTGAAAGGTCAAATTCTTCAAAAACTCTCTGCTGTACAGGTGAATCAATGCTTAGCAGAGTGAGGGTTTCGTTTACCATACTGCTCATTTTTGCTGTTTCCTGACGGATGTACTCAATTTGCTTGTTGCGACCGAATTCTCCCTCCAGCATATCCGCATTAGCCTTGATTATTGTAATAGGAGTCTTTAGGTCGTGACTGATATTTGACATAAATTCCTTTTCGGCTTTTATGGAATCTTCAGTTGGCTTTATCATCCATTTTGATAGTAGATAAGCTACTCCCGAAAGGATAAGTAAACCGATAACAAAAATGATAACAGAGAATATTAAGAAATTTTTTGAATTTTCCTTTGCAGTTCTGTTGTCGGAGAAGATATAAACCCTGTTACCGCTTTTTCGGTCAGCCTCAACAAAAACAAGGTCCTTGTATGAACCGCTGGAAAGATTTTGGTGTGAAAGTTCCCTGGTTATCTTTTTCATTTCTTTCGAGGAATAGTCCGGAAGCTGGTTTGACATAACCACAACGGTATTGTCTGTCAGCACAACACAGGTGCAGTAGTCGTATTCGCTTATCTTAATATTATTCTTTACCTGACCGCAAAAGACCTCCACACCGTAGTGCCTTACATCATCTCTTATAGCCATTCGCTGATGCTTTAGGTTTACATTGTAGTTCAGCACATTTACGGCAATCAGCGTACCCAAAAGAGTAATGGTGAAAAGCGTCATCAGCACTATTATAATTCTTTTTCGTAGATTCTTTGTCATTCTTCTATCTCCATGGTGTAGCCAACTCCTCTTACAGAACGAATGTTGGCGTTGCATTGCATACTTTTGATTTTTCTTCTTAAAAAGGACACATAAACCTCAACATTGTTGTACTCTGCGTTGGCGTCATATCCCCATATTTTATCTGTAATTTGGCTTTTGGTCAGCACTTGATTTTTGTTGTACAAAAGCATTTCAAGTAACTGTAGCTCCTTGCCGGATATTTTCAGGGATTTGTTATTATCACTGTTCAAAACAAGACAGGAGTGAACATCAAGGACTAAATTTCCACAGCTTGGGTCGGGTGTATCACCGCCACTGCTCCTTTTGATAATTGCACCAACACGCATAACCAGCTCTTCAATTTCAAAGGGCTTTTGCATATAGTCGTCAGCACCGCACTTAAATGCCTTTACCTTGTCGTCAAGCTCGGATTTTGCAGACAGTATCAGCACAGGGAGAGTGTTATGTTCACTGCGGAGCTTTTCCAGCACCTTATAGCCACTCATTTTCGGCAACATAAGGTCAAGGATTGCAAGGTCGTAAATTCCTGTCATAGCATACTCGTAGCCCTCTTCACCGTCACCAACCACATCAACTATGTAATGCTCCTTGCGAAGTACAGTTGCCACCGTATCAGCCAAAGGGTAGTAATCTTCAATAATAAGAATTCTCATTTTTTCACTTTCTTTTGCAAAATTAATTAATATGTGATACAATTATATACGATTTTCAATAATTCTTCAAGAAAATCAATTTATAATCATTATAGTATAATGGTTAGGTGTATGTAAAAACTTATACTATGGAAAAACTGATTAAATCATTTGCACATAAAGGGCTGTCAGATTTTTTGTCGGTTAGTTCAAAAAACCGCAGGAATACTG
Source organism: Ruminococcus sp. (assembly GCA_022779485.1). GTDB lineage: Bacteria > Bacillota > Clostridia > Oscillospirales > Acutalibacteraceae > Ruminococcoides. Next base: position 12,240 of record JALFTC010000013.1, on the reverse strand, counting down.
ACAGTACTCTGAAGATTTTTTGGGCTAACGGTTGAAAAATATGCAAACAAGATGTGTAAAGTGATTTAATCAGTGGTTCCTGATATTTTATTAACTGAATTAGGTGAAGAAAATGAATCATTTAGACAAACTGGAGGCAGAGGCAATTTACATTATGCGTGAGGTTGCCGCCGAGTGTGAAAAACCGGTTATGCTGTACTCTATCGGCAAGGACTCCTCTGTAATGCTACACCTTGCACTAAAGGCTTTTTATCCCGAAAAGCCACCGTTTCCTTTCCTTCATGTTGACACAACATGGAAGTTTAGAGAGATGATAGAATTTCGTGACAAGATTGCAGAAAAGTACGGAATTGATATGCTGGTTTACATCAACGAAGAGGGTGTAAAGCAGGGCATCAACCCATTTGACCACGGTGCGTCCTACACAGATATTATGAAAACACAGGCTTTAAAGCAGGCTCTTAACAAGTACGGCTTTACAGCAGCCTTTGGCGGCGGTCGCCGTGATGAGGAAAAAAGCCGAGCAAAGGAGAGAATTTTCTCTTTCCGTAACAAGGAGCAGGCTTGGGACCCTAAAAATCAGCGTCCCGAAATGTGGAAGCTGTTTAACACAGAGATAAACAAGGGCGAGAGTATTCGTGTTTTCCCTATTTCCAACTGGACAGAAAAGGACATCTGGCAGTATATTAAGAGGGAAAATATCGACATTGTTCCGCTTTACTTTGCTGACGAAAGACCTGTTGTTGAGCGTGACGGCAACCTTATTATGGTTGACGATGACCGTATGAGATTAAATCCCGGCGAAAAGCCAATGATGAAAAAGGTGCGTTTCCGCACATTGGGATGCTACCCGCTTTCCGGCGGTGTAGAAAGTGACGCCACAACCCTTGATGAAATTATTGAAGAAACCCTTAGTGCTGTTTCATCCGAGAGAACAAGCCGAGTTATTGACAAGGACGGCGGAGAAGCAAGTATGGAAAAGAGAAAAAGGGAGGGTTACTTCTAATGGATACTTTACTTAAATTTATAACCTGCGGAAGTGTTGACGACGGAAAATCAACGCTTATCGGACATATGCTGTATGATGCAAAGCTACTCTTTACCGACCAAGAGGAATCCCTTGAACTTGACTCCAAGGTAGGCTCAAGAGGTGGCGAAATTGACTATTCACTTCTGCTTGACGGACTTATGGCAGAAAGGGAGCAGGGCATCACCATTGATGTTGCATACCGCTACTTTACCACCGAAAACCGTTCCTTTATTGTTGCCGACACACCGGGACACGAGGAATACACAAGAAATATGGCTGTTGGTGCGTCCTTTGCAGACCTTGCAGTAATTCTTGTTGACGCAAGCAAGGGTGTTCTTACCCAGACAAGAAGGCACACAAGAATTTGCTCACTTATGGGTATCAAGCACTTTGTGTTTGCCGTTAATAAGATGGACCTTATCAACTACAGTCAAAAGGAATACAAGAAGATTAAAAAGTCAATTAAGGTTCTACTTGCAGAATTTGAGTATGACACAGTGGAGATTATTCCTGTTTCTGCAACAGAGGGTGACAACATCACCGAAAAATCCGCAACTATGCCTTGGTACACAGGTGATACACTGCTGAAATACCTTGAAAATGTAGATGTAAGTCAAGACCCATCTGAAACAGGCTTTACTATGCCTGTGCAAAGGGTTTGCAGACCAAGCTACGACTTCAGAGGTTTCCAAGGTCAGATAGAAAGCGGAAAGGTTGCAGTTGGTGACAAAATCACCGTTTTGCCAAGTGGTGAAAGTGCCGTTGTTACAAAGATTTATCAAAGTGACAAGGATGTTAATGAAAGCTGTGAGGGCTACGCAGTAACCATTTGTCTTGACAGAGAAATTGATATTTCAAGGGGATGCGTTCTTGTAAAGGATGCAGAGCTTTGCGTAAACACCCTGTTTTCGGCAACTATCCTTTGGATGGACGACACAAAGCTTGTTACAGGCAAAAACTTCTATATGAAGTTAGGCACTCGTATGACACCTGCAACAGTAATGAACATCAAATACAAAATTGATGTAAACACAGGTGAAGAGGTTGCCACCGACCGAATTTACAAAAACGAGATTGCAAGGTGCGAAATTGCTGTTCCGTCAAAAATTGTATTTGACCTATTTGAGAACAACAAGTCCCTTGGTGCCCTTATCCTCATAGACAGAATTACCCATATGACCTCAGCCTGCGGTGTTGTAATTGAATCCATCGGAAGAAGTAACAACCTCACATGGCACCAGATGGATATTACCAAAAAGTCAAGGGAACAGTCCCTTAACCAAAAGGCAAGGACAATTTGGTTTACCGGTCTTTCCGGCTCGGGAAAATCAACCGTTGCAAACGAGCTTGAAAAGAGATTAGTTGCCCTTGGTAAACACACAATGCTCCTTGACGGCGACAATGTGCGTATGGGACTTAACAAAAACCTTGGCTTTAGCGAAGCCGACAGAATTGAGAATATCAGAAGAATTGCCGAAACCTCAAAGCTGATGAATGATGCAGGACTTATTGTCCTCACCTCATTTATCTCTCCTTTCACAAGGGACAGAAGAAATGCAAAGGATATTATCGGCGAGGACTTTATTGAAGTATATATCAGCACACCTATTGAGGTTTGCGAACAGCGTGATGTAAAGGGTCTTTACAAAAAGGCTCGCAGGGGAGAAATCGAGAACTTTACAGGAATAAACAGTCCTTATGAAGAACCGGAGAACCCTGACATTACAGTTGATACAAGCAAACACACCATTGACGAATGTGTTGATATAATTATGGAGAAACTTTCACCTCTCCTGTAATCGGAGGCAAAAATGAAAACACTTTACCTGCATATAGGAATACCAAAGACTGCTACAACTTCAATACAGAATTTTTGTGTAAAAAACAGGGATTTGCTGTCTGAGAAGGGATTTTATTACCCCGAAAGCTTTCACACCTACGAGAATATTGTACCTGACAGGAACGCTCACTTCCTCTTTGGAATAATCAAGAACGAACAGGGAAAAAGAAGGTATAAGTACGAGGGCAAAATCCGCCGTGAAGGACTTGCCCATATTGCAAAGCTGTTTGAAGAGCACGATAACATCATACTTTCTGACGAAAGTATTTGGTGGGCAACCTGCTTTTACCGCAAGGACCTTTGGGATATGCTAAAGGAAGAGGGGGAAAAGCACAACTACTGCGTCAAGGTGATTGTGTATCTTCGCCGTCAGGACGAGTTTTTACAGTCAAGATATAATCAGCTTTTAAAGGCAATAAACTCCCACAGCGATTCTTTTGAAGAATATCTTAACAGGTGCTTAACCGAAAGGCGAGCAATCGTTGAGTACTGTGAAAAGATTGACGGAATAGCAGAAATTTTGGGAAAAGAAAATATTATCGTAAAGCGTTTTGACAGAGATTTCTTTTACAAAGGCGATGTTATTGCAGATTTCCTCCACATATTCGGTTTGGAGCTTACAGAGGAGTATGCTCCTCTTGATGACGACCTAAATGTGGGTACAGGACTTAACTCCGGAGAAATTAAGCGAAAACTAAATGCACTTGGCAAGTTTGAAAATGATGAAAACAAATATGTTGTAGGAATTCTCAAGGAATGTGAGGATAATCTTCCAAAGTGCAACGAAAAATACCTGTCCAGTGAAGAAACACAGGAATTGATGGCACAATTTGAAGAGGGCAATAACCGAATTGCACAAGAGTATATTGGTGACGGAAAGCCTTTGTTTAAGGATGTTAAGGACGGAATTAAGAAGTGGTCAAGGGACAACCCTGTTGTTGCTGACGAAACTGTAATGTTCCTGTACAGCGTTTGCCGTGGACTGCATACAGAAAATAAAATGTTGCAGGACAAGGAGAAAGAAAACGCAAAAAATATTGCCTCTTTAACAAAAGAACTTAATAAGCTGAAAAAGCGAGTTGAGAAAAACGACAAGAGAATCAGCGACCTCAAGTATGCGTTGAGGCATCCCTTTAAAGCTATTTTCAGGAAATTTAAGAAGTAGGAGAGTTGGATAACTATATGAAGCTTTCAACCTTTCTTCTTAAAGTCTTTAAAATAGGTTGCATCGGCTTTGGTGGTGGAAGTGCCCTAATCCCTGTTATGGAAGAGGAATTTATCGGTAAAGGTAAGCTTGACACAAAAGAAAATTTTGACAATGATGTAATTGTTGCAACCCTCACACCGGGGGCTTTGCCTATTGAACTTGCTTCCTCCCTTGGCAGACGAAATTTTGGTCACAAGGGAATGGTTCTGGGCGGAGTTATGATGGCTTTACCCGGCATTATTCTCACAGTATCACTGCTGACAATACTTGCAAGTCTGCAAGACCAAATAGGTCACATAATAAAGTGCCTTACGGTGGGTATTGCCGGATTTATCATCTACCTTTTGCTGAATTACATCAGGAATGTTTTTCTCCGTTGCAAAAAAATCAGTAAAACCTTTTCCTACCGTGCCGGTGCAGTTGCAATAGGAGTTTTTCTCCTTTCCTGCGAAAGCAATCTGTACAAGATATTAGGTATAGACGCCACACCGATTTTTTCGGTTTCCACCTTTCACATATTACTGACAGCCTTTTTCCTCATATTCTGCATTAAGTCATCAAAACACCTTTTGGTGAAAATCGGTGCAACTATTTTATCAGGAGCAAACCTTTTGCTCCACGGAAAAAGTGAAATCATCCACAGTGATGTATTCTCATATGTTGTGGCTGTTCTTATGGTGGCAACGGTAATTTTGTGTGGCTTTAGGAGTATAAACAAGTTGTTTTCGGTGCATATTCCTATCCGGGAAATTTTGTCCGACCTGAAAATTTGGGTGCTGTTTTTGCTTTTAACATTGGTACCGGCGCTGGTGCTGAATCCTCAGTCCTTGCTCTTTGCCGCAAAGGGTACACTTTCAACGGTAATGTCCTTTGGCGGTGGGGATGCTTATCTTGTAATTGCCGACGGTCTTTTTGTAGGTGACGGATGGTTAAGCGAGGATGTGTTTTACAGTCAGATTGTGTCTGTGGTAAACATTTTGCCCGGCTCAATCCTTGCAAAAACCCTTACAGCCATTGGCTATGTCTATGGCTCACAGGCAGTTGGCTATGGCTTGGGCGGAATTGCCTTTGCCGTTGCGGGTGTTGGTTGCTCTGTTGCAGCCTCCTGCGGAGTTTTTGGGTTTATCTATCTGCTGTACGAGGAATTTGCAACATCAACTGTTTTCCGCACCTTTAGCAACTACATTCGACCTATCATTGCAGGGCTTCTGGGCAATGTAATGCTTGTGCTTATTAATCAAAGCAAGCAAACATCAATAAGCCTTAACATCCCTCTGTGGATAGTCCTTGGAATGTTGTTTTTGCTGATTGTTGTCGATTTTATACTGGTTAAAAAAGCAAAACTAAAACCCATTTATCTCATAGTTTTAAATATTATTTGCTCACTTTGTCTACTATTTTTCCTGTAAAAGAGAGTAAAAAATTAAGCCAAACAGACCTTAGCGGTTTGTTTGGCTTTTGTAATTTGTAAGGTTTATAAATGTTCAGTATTACTCTAATTCCTGTTCAATAATTTCGGAGTTTAGTTCCAGTCCCCAGCCGTAGTACCAGGTGTTGTCAAACTGAATGTAGTACTCTGTTGACGGCATAAGGGTGGAGTCGTCAATGTAGCCCTCTTTTGAGTAGTTGGTGTATTTGTAGGATGCATCAACCTTTGCCACCTTTTGAATGTCAATGTCAGCGTCGTAATAATCCTTGATTTCCTTTTCTGCTTTCTCTGCCTGTTCTTCTGTTACATCGGTTATTTCGGTGATTTCATATTCTGTGTCGCAGGTGTAGAAATTGCTCTTAACTATTTTTTCAAATTCCTTTTCGCCGCCGAACTCTCCCTCAATGTAATACTCCGGGTATTTTTTCAGCTCGTACTCCATATCATTGGTTTTGTCAGCCTTAACTATATTTTCAATACAACTGTTTATTCCCTCATAAAGGGGGTTGTCCTTGATTGTAGGGGTGCTTGGATTGGTGTTGTCCACCTTTTTCTCCTCTGTTTCGCACCCGGTAAAAAACAGGGAAAAAGCAAGGATTACAGCGGTTAATATAAGTGATGTTACTCTCTTTGTTTTCATAACATACCTCCAATCTTTCAATCTTTTTATACTAATAATAACATAATGAAAAAATATTATCAATAAAATAAACTGAAAACCCCACAGAATAGCATAGCCAAGCTGTGGGGTAAAGTTCACATTGAATTATTAGAGTAAATCAATCAAAATATAAATCACAAAAAATCAAAGCATAGCAGCGCCGATAATACCTGCGTCATTGCCAAGTGTTGCGGTGCAAAGTACAGTTTGCTTTTCGTTGTGCTTTGTAATTCTTTCCTTTTCGACAATCGCTCTTACAGGTGCAAGGAGATTTTCACCCTGTCTGCAAACGCCACCGCCAATGCAGATGATGTCAGGCTGGAAGATGTTTATTACATTTACAATACCTGTTGCAAGGTAGCCTATGTATTCGTCAACAACAGCTTTACCTGTTGAGTCACCGGCAAACATTGCGTCAAAAGGAGTTTTACCTGTAACATTGTTAAGGTCGCCCTCAACAGCATTCAGCATATAAGAAAATTCTGCCTTTTCGTTCTTGATAGCTTCCTTTGTCATATTGATAAGTGCAGTTGCAGATGCGTATGCCTCCCAGCATCCCTTTCTGCCACAGCCACATTCCTTGCCGTCCTTAACGATAACCATATGACCAAGCTCGGCACCGGCAAAGTTGCTGCCACTGTACAGCTTTCCGTCAATGATAATTCCACCGCCAACACCTGTGCCAAGTGTGATTGCAACTGCGTTTTTACAGCCCTTTGCAGAACCGGCAAGATATTCGCCCCAAGCGGCTGCATTTGCGTCATTTTCAATGCTTACAGGCTTGTTAAGACGCTCCTCCATCATTTTGCTCACTTCCCAGTTGTGGAACAAAAGGTTAGGAGAAATTTCAACTACCTTTGTTTCAGGGTTAACAGCACCGGGAACACCAATGCCAATGTGGGAAATATCGTCCATCTTCAGTTTTGCCTTTTTAACTGCCTCCTTAACAATGACAGCCATAGAATCGCAAACCTCGCTTTCAGGACGGGGAATAGCAGTTTTGCACTCTGCTCTTGCAATAATATTGTAATCCTTGTCAACAACACCGGCAACAATGTTTGTACCGCCTAAATCAATACCAACTTTATATTTACTCATGGGGAAACCTCCTCTTATTTATGTAAAAATTATAACACGATACACCTTTATTTTCAATAAAAAGGCGTAATTTATAGTATTAATTTTTAAAAATGACAAGTGAGTATGAATGAGTAAACAGGAGATAACAGGAGATTTAAAGAGATTGTGCTGTGATAAATTAAAATATTTCAAAAAAGTGTTGACTTCCTGTGACAAAGGTGATAAAATCAACCTTGCGATTAAAGGAATAAGAAAAAGGAGGACAATTTTATGTCAACTTATATGGCTAAAAAGGGCGAAGTTGAACGCAAGTGGTATGTAATTGATGCTAAGGGCAAAACTCTTGGTAAGGTTGCTGCCGAGGCTGCTACTCTTTTAAGAGGTAAGCACAAGGTAACATTCACACCACATGTGGACTGCGGCGACCATGTAATTATCGTAAATTGTAAGGATGTTGTTTTAACAGGTAACAAGCTTACACAGAAGAAGTGGTACAGACACACGGGTTATATCGGACATCTTAAGGAAACACGCTATGACACACTCATGGCTACTCGTCCTGAAAAGGCTGTTGAGCTTGCTGTTAAGGGTATGCTCCCTAACAACACACTTGGCAGAAACCAGATTTTAAGATTAAGACTTTTTGCCGGAGCAGAGCACAATCATATGGCTCAGGCTCCTGAAGCATATGAAATTTAAGGAAGGAGGCTACTATAATGTACGATAAGACACCGTTTTTCTATGGAACAGGAAGAAGAAAATCCTCAGTAGCCCGTGTTAGACTATATCAGGGTACCGGAAAGATTACAATTAACGACAGAGATATTGACGAGTATTTCGGTCTTGATACACTCAAGCTCATCGTTCGTCAGCCTCTTGAGCTTACAGAAACAGGAGAAAAGTTTGACATCGTTTGCCGTGTAACAGGCGGCGGCGTTACAGGTCAGGCAGGTGCTATCCGTCACGGCATTTCCCGTGCACTTCTCCAGTACGACAGCGAAAACCTCAGACCGGCTCTTAAGAAAGCAGGCTTCTTAACTCGTGACCCTCGTATGAAGGAAAGAAAGAAGTACGGCTTAAAGGCAGCCCGTCGTGCACCACAGTTCTCAAAGAGATAATTTCAAATTATTTCCACACAAATTCACCCCAAAGGTCAGTCCTTTGGGGTTTTGTTTTTGTGTGATTTAATTGTTTTGTTGCAATAGGTTGCTTGTCTTTTACAAATGAAACCCCGATATATTGCCTCTTTCCATTGCGCCAAACAGCTTTTGCTTTATGTCGGGGTATTTCTTTTGTAAAGAAGTAATATATTTCTTTATGTTTTGCCTTTCTGTCACTCCGTCGGCGGGACAGGTGCTTTTTACAATGGGCAGACCATCCCTTATGTGGGCGCTTGTAACTTCATTTTCCCACAGGTAGAGCATAGGTCTTATCAGGGTAATATCCTTCCTTGACAGATATGTGACAGGGCTGAAACAGCTCACCTTTCCTCCGTCAAAGAGGTTAAGCAAAAATGTTTCGATAGCGTCGTCACCGTGGTGACCAAGGGCAACCTTGTTGCAACCGTTTTCCTTGGCGGTGTTGTGGATTATCCCTCTCCTCATTCTTGCACAGAGAGAACAGGGGTTGTTTTCTTTCCTTTCTTCAAAAATCACCTTGTACAAAGAGGTTTCCTTGATGATGTATTCAACATTAAGTCTTTGGCACAGCTTTTCGATTTCTCCGTAATTTCCCTGTTGATTTAGAAAATAAGGGTCAACTGTAATTGCCTTGACCTCAAATTTTTTGGGATAAAAGTCCCTAAGCCTTGCCAAAGCGGATAGCAGTACCATACTGTCCTTACCGCCTGAAACACCAACGGCTATTTTGTCATTTTCTTCTATCATATTGTATTTATCGGTGCAGGCACGCACCTTTCCAAGTATCTTGTCCATAAGATTATTATATACTATTGAAAATAAAAAAGAAATAGGGTATAATGAAAACACTTTGAAAAAAATAGGTGATAAAATGAAAAAAATATTGGCTATGATTGCCTCAATAATTATGGTGGCAGTTTTTGTAACAGGTTGCGGAGTAGCACCTCAAACAACCCAAAAGAAAGTTAAGCTTTCTTCACAACTGGAAGTGCTTGAAAAGGGTATGAAGAACAAGGGCTTTATCCCCAAAAAGGATGTTACAAAAACAGAGATGTCCCCTGTTAAACAGGAGGGTACAGACGGCAAAATGGGGGAATACGGCGGTTATCTAATTATAGGCGCAGTCGAGGGCGTTCGTTATTCCTTTAAGTACAACGAAAGTGATGTTAACCTTGAAATGTATCGCTTTGACCCAAAAAAGCTTGACGAAACAGGCAAAAAGACAATCAGCGATGTTAAAAGCACAGGTGAAATCAGCATTGGCGAGGGTGAAAGCAAAATCAAGGCTTACCTCAGCGCTGACGAAAAGTATCTTCTTATCTATCAGGATTCAAGCACAGAGAAGAAAAACCAAACCAAGATGAATGACGCTATCGAGTATTTTAAAGGCTACAAGGAAAAATAATAGGCAAAAAGATACCCTGCACAGACGGTAAACGCTTGTGCAGGGATTTTTTGTGCCGGTTGGTATTGTAAAGTGATTTATTCAGTGTTTCCTTAATTTTATCCCTGTGGAGGAACTTGATTGTATGGATTATATTGATTGTTTTGGTTGTATGGATTGTTTTGGTTATATTGATTATTTGGATTGTATGAGTTGTATGGATTGTACTGATTTGGTGTCGGCGGTACACTTTTTGCCATACGGCAGTAGCCAAGGGCAATTTTTGATTCTAATATGTAAGGTATAGCAGAAAGAGTTGTTGCAACACCGCTTAGTATTATTGGGAGAACAAGTCGTCTAACAAAAGAATCAATGATAAATACTCCCATAACATCTAAACCGATTCCGTCAATTATGCTTGGAATAATACATCCCATTATTGTAATGGACAATCCGGAAAGTATTGCAAATACAGCGTAAATTGCCAACATAATACCGTATACCTTGCCGGAAACAATCATATTTGGTGAGGTCATACTTTTCCTTGCAGCACCAAAGAACTTCATTCCCGAAATGGATAAGATTAATGTGAATGTACCAACAAGAATGAAAACAACAGACAAAACAATAAATACAACTGACATCACAACAGTTGCTTCATAATCAGTGCCTGTTACAGCGTTTGAACCGGCGGCAAGAATAAAGCCTAAAACACCACAGAAGATGGCATACAAAATAATAAGGGATGCTGACACAATGCTGATTATGTATATTACAAAGAAAAACATAAGTCCGCCTGAAGGTGTTTTGTTAGGGTCAGGATTTTTAGATCTGAAGTAAATGAACAACCACATAGATGGAACAACTAAAGAGAAAATAAACTGAAGTACAGTCATTGTAATTCCATAGGAAGAGACAAAGCTCCTCGTAATTCGGAAGACCTCAGCGTCTTCGCTTCCCAAATTACCTGATGCATTAAGGATAGAGTAAATATCCTTAATAAAATCTGTTGAACTGTTTACAGCAAGAATGGATGAAACAAAAGATGTAATTACAGGTATAAGCAAAACTATACCCAAAATTAAAACAATCTTTTGGCTGAAATAATTTTTAATGTGCTGTACATTAATTTGATTTTTCATAAAAACCTCCTTGAAAATTTACCCGTTACGGTAAGATAAATTTATTTTACATTATAAAAGGGAAAAAAGCAATATTTTATAAATCCACAGACTTCTATATATAGTAGTTAAGAGGTCAGAATATCCTATTTAATGTGGTGAAAATAAAAACAAAAAATTTTTTAAAAAAAGTTGAAAAAAGGTATTGACATTTTGGGGAAAGGGTCGTATAATAAGACACGTTCCGCTTGAGAAAGCGACAGAAAATCAAGTGAAAACTTGAATGAGAAAATTGCAGAATTAAGAGGAACACGGACCTTGAAAATTAAACAACGAACTAAAGAAACCCGAAGATGACTTTGAGTTAAGAACTCAAGTTATGAAGTGAGAAAACACTAAAAAACGAACACGCAAGTATTCGAAATGAGCTTGACGATTTAAGAATGGTGTTAAGTCTTTAAAAGACTTGATATACAAATTTTTAGAGAGTTTGATCCTGGCTCAGGATGAACGCTGGCGGCGTGCCTAACACATGCAAGTCGAACGGAACTTGCAGAATGAAGTTCTTCGGAACGGAAGGCTGTAAGTTTAGTGGCGGACGGGTGAGTAACGCGTGAGTAACCTGCCTTTGAGAGGGGAATAACTTCCCGAAAGGGATGCTAATACCGCATAACACATAATTGTCGCATGGCAGATATGTCAAAGATTTTATCGCTCAAAGATGGACTCGCGTCCGATTAGTTAGTTGGTGAGGTAACGGCTCACCAAGACTACGATCGGTAGCCGGACTGAGAGGTTGAACGGCCACATTGGGACTGAGACACGGCCCAGACTCCTACGGGAGGCAGCAGTGGGGGATATTGCGCAATGGGGGCAACCCTGACGCAGCAACGCCGCGTGAAGGAAGACGGTTTTCGGATTGTAAACTTCTTTTATTAAGGACGAACAATGACGGTACTTAATGAATAAGCTCCGGCTAACTACGTGCCAGCAGCCGCGGTAATACGTAGGGAGCAAGCGTTATCCGGATTTACTGGGTGTAAAGGGTGCGTAGGCGGCTTGATAAGTCAGATGTGAAATGTATGGGCTCAACCCATGCACTGCATTTGAAACTATTGAGCTTGAGTGAAGTAGAGGTAGGCGGAATTCCCTGTGTAGCGGTGAAATGCGTAGAGATAGGGAGGAACACCAGTGGCGAAGGCGGCCTACTGGGCTTTAACTGACGCTGAGGCACGAAAGCGTGGGTAGCAAACAGGATTAGATACCCTGGTAGTCCACGCTGTAAACGATGATTACTAGGTGTGGGGGGTCTGACCCCTTCCGTGCCGGAGTTAACACAATAAGTAATC
>JALFTC010000031.1 GCA_022779485.1 Ruminococcus sp. | reverse complement strand
ACGGCAAACCCTTTGCCCCGTTGGGGCATTTCCCTTAGCAAGGGAATACCTCATCCGAGGGAGCCTTTGTTACTCCTTATTACTCTGTGCCTTAGCGCCGGAGATAACCTCGGTAATCTCCTGTGTTATTGCCGCCTGTCTTGCACGGTTATACATCACCGAAAGCTCCTTCAGCATTTCCTTTGCGCTGTCTGTTGCGCCCTGCATAGCCATCATTCGGGCATTTTGCTCACTGCAATAGGACTCAATGAGGGCACCGTAAATGTAACCTGCAATAAAGTCGGGAATAACATTGTCAAAAACCACATCTGCCGAGGGTAAAAGTGTGATGTTGTCAAGGTTTGTGCCAAGGTCGATATGGTCGGAGGTGTCTGTAAATGCGTGTTTCCTAAGGGGCAAAAGCCTTTTAACCTTTGGCTCTGTGGCTATTGCCGACTTCATCTTGGTATAGACGATATACACCTCGTCAAGCTCCTTTTTGTCAAAGAGGTCAACCATTGTTTCCGCAATTTTTCTTGCACGGTTAAGGCTTGGGTCTTGGGCTGTGTACTGGAACATCTCGTCAACATATATTTCCTTTTCCTTTTTCTGAAAATAATGTCTGCCCACCTGACCGACAACAAACAGCTTGTCGTTTTTCCAGCTTTCGTGGGAGATAATCTCCTGTGCAAGCTTGATAACATTTTGGTTGTACGCACCGGCAAGTCCTTTGTCCGCTGTTATCACAATAACACCCTTGCGCTTTTCAGGCTCGCCTGCAATATCGTTTTCGTTGTAAAAGTACCTGTGCTCAACATCGGGAACAAGCTTTAGCGCCTTTTTGATTGAGTCCTGCAAAGTGATAAAGTAGGGGTGGGTGTTTTCGTACTCCCTTTTAGCCTTTTTCAGCTTGCTGGAGGAAATCATATACATTGCGTTTGTGATTTTCAAGGTGTCGTTAATGCTTTTTATTCTGCTTTGAATCTCTCTTGTATTAGCCATAAAAAGACTTCCTTTTATTCCTCACCCTTGTATTCCTTTGCAACGGTAAGGATTTTTTCTTTCAGTTCCTCTGTGAGGACTTCCTTTTCCTCAATTTCTTTTCCGATTTCAGGATATTTTGCGTCAAAATACTGGAGCATATCCATTTGGAATGTTTTTATGTTTGAAATATCCACATCAAGCATCAGCTTGTTCTCTGCAACGACAAGGGAAATAACCTGCTGATGCAGTGAAAGCGGATTGCAAAGTGGCTGTTTCAGCATCTCCATAAGCCCCTTACCAAACTGGAGCTGTTCCTTGGTTTCCGGGTCAAGGTCGGAGGAGAACTGTGTGAACACTTCCATCTCCCTATACTGTGCAAGGTCAATTCTTATGGAACCCGCCGCCTTTTTCATAGCCTTTGTCTGTGCTGCACCGCCGACACGAGAAACAGAAAGACCAACATTGACAGCCGGTCGCATACCTGAATTGAACAAGTCGCTTTCAAGGAAAATCTGACCGTCTGTAATGGAAATAACATTTGTTGGAATGTAGGCGGAAACATCCCCTGCCTGTGTTTCAATGATTGGAAGTGCTGTAATTGAACCTCCGCCCAATTCGTCAGAAAGTCGAGCTGACCTTTCAAGTAGTCTTGAATGGAGATAGAAAACATCTCCGGGGTATGCCTCACGGCCGGGGGACCTTTCAAGGAGAAGTGACATTGCTCTGTATGCTACTGCGTGTTTGCTAAGGTCATCATACACAATGAGCACATCCTTGCCCTGATACATAAAGTATTCAGCCAAAGAAGTACCGGCATATGGGGCAATGTACTGAACAGGAGCCGGGTCTGACGCTGTTGCGGAAACAACAATGGAATAGTCCATTGCTCCGTTCTTTTCCAGTGTGTTCACAATTCTTGCAACGGTAGAGGACTTTTGACCGATTGCAACATATATACAAATTACATCGTTATTCTTTTGGTTAAGCATAGCGTCAACTGCTATTGAGGTTTTACCTGTCTGTCTGTCGCCGATAATAAGCTCACGCTGACCTCTGCCTATTGGGAACATTGAGTCGATTGACAGAATACCTGTTGCCATTGGCTTGTTGACGGACTTTCTTTCAACAATGGACGGTGCGGGACATTCAATAGGGCGGTATTCATCCGACTTGATTTCACCCTTGCCGTCAATAGGAGCGCCCAAAGCATTTACAACTCTGCCAAGATAATTTTCGCCAACAGGAACTCCGGCTTTTTTGTGAGTTCTTGTAACACGAGTTCCCTCTTTGATACCTCTGTCCCTGTCAAAGAGGATAACACCCATTTCCTTTGCACGAATATCCTGTACCATACCCTTGGCACCGTTTTCAAAAACTACAATTTCACCGTACATTGCACCGTCAATGCCGTACACCCTTGCAATACCGTCACCAAGGGAAATTACCGTACCGGTTTCCTGCTCTCCCCTGTCAAAATCGAAGTTTTCAATTTCACTTTTCAGTATAGAAATAATTTCGTCTGATCTGACTCTGCTCATTTCATTTACCTCCGTACTAATTTACGATTTAATGCTTTGAGCCTGTTCTTATAGCTCCTGTCAAACCTGTGACCCTTTGCCTCAATTACAAATCCGCCCAAAAGGTCAGGACTTTCTGTCATACAAAGAACAACCTCTTTTGCGTTCAGTCTTTTCTTAACAAATTTTTTCAGCCTTTCCTGCTGTTCCTCTGTGGGCTTTTCAACATAGTAAAGGTTAGCTTCAACAATGCCCTTTACTTCGTTACTGTAGTTTTTATATTCAAGAAAAATATCAAATATTTCTGTAATTCTTCCGTTTTTGCAAACAACCTTGATAAAGTTTTTTATGTCGCCGGGAAAAATCTTATCAACAATGTTGTACTTCTTTTCTACGGGAACAACAGGACTTGCAAGCGCCTTAACAAGATGGGGATTTTCCCTTAAAACTTCCTCAGCCTCAATTACGGACTCATTGCTGACAGAAAGCTGATACAAAACCTTTGCATAGTTTGATGAAGTGTTTTTCATCATTCATCCTCCTCATCAAGGAAATTGTCATAGGAGGAGCCTGTTTTCACAACCTTTTCAGCCGCAACAAGGGCAAGACTTGCAATCTCCCTTTCAAGCTTTGCCATTGTTCTGTCATATTCAATACCGGCGTCCTTTTGAGCCTTGTCAACAATTTGCTTTGCCTGATTATTGGCAGAGTCAATGATGTTGTTCTTTTGCAGTTCGGCAGTTTTCTTTGCCTCGGAAGTAATTTGTGACGCCTTGTCTTTGGCGGTCTTTAGGTCGTTTTCATACTCTGACTTTAGCTCTTCCGCCTCTTTCTTTGTTTTGGCGGCAGAGTCAAAGTCGTCCTTAATCATCTGTTCCCTTTCGTCCATTACCTTTTTAATAGGCTTTAAAAGGAAGAATTTAATTATCAAAAAGAATATCAGCAGATTGATTACTGTAAAAAGGATATTCCACGGATCTAAATTTAGCATTATTTATCCCACCTTAGAATAGGAGAATTATCAAAAGTCCAACTACAAAGCCGTAGATAGCTGTTGCTTCTGCAAGTGCCGAGCCAAGGAGTAAAAGCTTTGAAATTTTACCGTCTGCCTCAGGCTGACGAGCCGCTGACTGGGCAGCCTTTGAGGTTGCAACACCGATACCTGCACCGGCACCCAAGCCTGTAAACACCGCAAAGCCTGCACCAAGTGCGATTGTAGGGTCAGCCTTGTCAGGTAAAAGGAGAAGTATTAAAAGTCCTACAACAAAGCCGTAGATGGCTGTTGCCTCTGCAAGTGCCGAGCCAAGGAGTAAAAGCTTTGAAATCTTGCCGTCTGCGTCAGGCTGTCTTGACACAGCCTCACAAGCCTTTGCAGTTGCAATACCGATACCAACACCTGCGCCAACACCTGTGAGAACAGCAACACCTGCGCCGATTGAAATATACGGAACAAACTGACTTGATGAATCCTGTAAAAGCAAAATAATAAGAAGTCCTACAACAAAGCCGTAGATAGCCGTTGCCTCTGCAAGTGCCGAGCCAAGGAGAAGTAGCTTTGAAATTTTACCGTCTGCCTCAGGGCATTTTGCAACAGACTCACAGGCCTTTGCAGTAGCCAGTCCGATACCAACACCGGCACCTACACCTGTGAGAACGGAAATACCTGCACCCACAGCCAAAGCCGGAGTAGATGCTGAATCCTTGAGAAGAAGGATAATGAGAAGACCTACAACAAATCCGTAGATAGCTGTTGCCTCTGCAAGTGCTGAGCCAAGGAGCAAAAGCTTGCTCACTCTGCCGTCTGCCTCAGGCTGACGGGCAACTGCCTCCGTTGCCTTTGATGTGGCATAACCGATTCCGATACCTGCGCCTAAGCCGGTGAATACTGCAATACCTGCTCCGATAGCAAGCAATGTTAACATAATAAACACTCCTTAATTTGATACTAAAGAACTATATAAACTCAAACCTTAATCCGTTTCTATACCCTCTTTTATAAACAGAGAGGTTAAGAAAACAAAAACATAGGCTTGAATTAAACCGTCAAAAAAGTCAAAGTACAGGCTGAACGCAACAGGAACAACCACAGGAACAACGCACTCAATAAGAGCCATAACAACAAATGCGCCAAGCACATTACCGAAAAGTCGCATACAAAGTGAAAGCGGTCTTATGCCAAGCTCCAAAATGTTAAAGGGTAACATAATGGGAGTTGGCTCCATAAAGCTTTTGAGAAATTTCTTCGGCTTTTTCTTTGCAATAGACGCCCCTTCAATCAGCACAATGCTCATAACGGAAAGGGCAATAGTAACCGCCAAATCCTTTGTCGGCGACTTAAACCCGAATATACCTATTATATTGCTAAAGCCGATATAAATCAGCACCGAAACAAGGTACGGAACATACCTTGCGCCCTCTTTTCCAATCATTCCACCAACAAACTTGTAAAGCCAGTTTACGCAAAATTCAAGGAAAATCTGCTTTCTGTTTGGGTTTTTCACCCGAAGATTTCTCACAAGAATAAGACATAACACAAGGAATACTGCCATAATAATCCAAGTAACAACCACAGATTCGTAAACCTTTATCCCACCGAATATGGGAATTTCAAAGACCGGCTCACAGGTCATTTCCTTTTGAATTTCCTCTGCAATATTGCCCATAATGTCGCCTCCCTCAAATACTGTACTCAACCTACATAAGGAAAATGCATTTCAAAGAATTTTCTTTTCATTATATAATAATAGACAGATATGTGCAAATGTACATTTTTCATATCTATGGAAACACTGATTAAATCATTTGCACAGATTGTGCCGTCAGATTTTTCGTCAGTTCGTTCAAAAAACCGCAGGAATACTGACGTATTGCGAGGATTTTTTGGGCGAACTGACGGAAAATATGCAAACAAGATGTGTAAAGTGATTTATTCAGTGTTTCCCTATATACATTGTTATTATTATCTTCCTTTTATCACTAATTGTCAAGAATTTAACAGATTTTTTGTAACAAAACACAAAAAAGGAGATTTTTCTCATACATTTTTGTATTTTTGCAAGATTACGCTTAACATATTGCAAAAATGTGTTTATTTTTAATCATACAAAGAAAAAATCTACTGCTTTTTGCATTAGATTTTTCTTCTTTGTGCATTTTGTTGTTTTTTAATATAAATACTATCGGAAAAATCGAGTTAGCTTTTGAAAACGGCAGGAGGAACTATATCGACACTAATGGGTTAGATGAAATTAAGGACTTAACAAAGGCTCCATCGGATGAGTATTCCCTTGCTAAGGGAATACCCGTCTGGTGGAGGCTAAATTGGTAAAAAATTCGCTTAGAAAATTCTACAAATATGTTTGTAATTTAGATTATTTTGTGGTACAATGGAATACGATGTATCAATTTTTATTTTGGAGGGTATTTTATGAAGACAAAAAGCGGATTTTCCACACGAGTTGGCTTTGTCCTTGCTGCCGCCGGTTCGGCTGTTGGACTTGGCAATCTGTGGCGATTTCCTTATCTGGCGGCTAAGTACGGCGGAGGTATTTTCCTGCTTGTTTACTTGATTCTTGCAATAACCTTTGGCTTTACACTTATGCTTACGGAAATTGCAATAGGAAGAAAGACAGGCAAAAGCTGTATTGACGCCTTTGGTGTGCTTAACAAAAAATGTTCATTTATCGGCTACATAGTTGCAATTGTGCCAATTATCATCTTCCCATATTACAGCGTAATCGGCGGATGGGTAACAAAGTTTGTAACTCTCTTTGTTTCAGGCAAAGGCTCTGAGGCTGCCTCTGACGAATACTTCGGAGGCTTTATCGGTCAGGTGGGAGAGCCACTCTTTTACCTTGCAATCTTCATCGGCATCACTGCTGTAATCATTATGTTCGGCGTTCAAAAGGGTATTGAAAATGTGAGCAAGTTCCTTATGCCTGTTTTGGCTGTAATGACTGTTGGCATCGGCATCTATTCCCTCACACTGCCCGGCGCTATGGACGGCTTTATCTACTATATAAAGCCAAACTTTGAAGAATTTTCAATCAAAACAGTTGTAGCCGCTATGGGTCAGCTGTTCTACTCAATGTCACTTGCAATGGGCATTATGATTACCTACGGCTCCTATATGAGCAAGAAAAACAACCTTGAAAAGTCAGTAAGACAGATTGAAATTTTCGACACAGGTATTGCGTTTATGGCGGGTGTTATGATTATCCCTGCTGTTTTCTCATTTTCAAACGGTGACCCAAATATGCTTGAAAAGGGTCCAACACTTATGTTTGTAATTCTGCCAAAGGTATTTAACTCAATGGCAGGGGGACAAATAGTCGGTGCGGCATTCTTTATCCTTGTATTCCTTGCAGCACTTACATCTGCCGTTTCACTAATGGAAACAATCCTTTCAGTATTGATGGACAAATTCAATATAGGCAGAATTCCGGGATGCCTACTCATACTCTTTGCATCATTCCTCATAGCAATTCCGTCATCCCTTGGCTTTGGTATTTGGAGCGATATTACAATCTTCGGTATGTCATTCCTTGATTTCTTCGACTACATCAGCAACAACATTCTGATGCCTATTGCCGGACTTCTCACCTGTCTGTTTATTGGCTACATTGTTAAGCCAAAGACTGTGGAGGAGGAAATCCGTCTGTCAGGTCCATTCAAGGGCAAAGCACTTTACAATGTAATGGTTAAGTATGTTTCCCCTGTATTTATGGTAGTAATTCTTGTTTCATCAGTTATCGGTTATGTATAATTGATAGAAAACACTTCAAAAAAACGCTGAGTCCATAAGGATTCAGCGTTTTTTATTCTTATGATTTAATTATTATCCGATTTTTTCGGTGATGATACTCTCAACCTCTGCAACAGGGATTGAAAGTGAGCAGGAAAGCTCGGAATATAGGTTTCTTGATACCAGTTTCATATATCTTTCGTCAACTGAGGACAGGGTTTTGCCCATACTTAGTCTTGATTTTTTCCTGTCCCTAAAATATTTCAGCAGAGCTATCAGCATTTTGGGTGAGGACTCCCTTATGTACCTTCTGTACTCCTCATCACGAAAACGCTCTGCCAAAATCTCCGTCTTCTCAATATCCTCAATGCTGTCAATGAGGGCAGTTGCCTCTTCATTTGAAAGCGGGTATCGCATACTGCCCTCACTGTCGGTGGGGACATAATACACATTGTCCTTGTTAGTAATTTCGTGCATTACATAGTAATTTTTCCTCACCTTGGTGTGTGGCATTTTCATTCTCTCAATCCTGTCAATCACACAGGCAATACCGTTGCTGTTGATTACTTTTTCACTTTCCTTAAACATAATACTCCCTCATTCGCTGAAAACTCTGTTTTCTCTATCTGCTGTGTACTTCGTTCATCATATTGATTATAGCATATTTTACAAAATAATCATATACATTTATAAGTAAAAATTACTGCAAAATAAAACCTAACTTTTCAAAAAAATGCACAAAATCACATAAAATAATCATTGACAAACCTCGCCTTTACTGATATAATAATCAATGCTGATTGGGGCCAATAGCTCAGTTGGTTAGAGCTACCGGCTCATAACCGGTCGGTCCGGGGTTCGAGTCCCTGTTGGCCCACCAAGGAAAAAGACGATTGCGTTGGCAATCGTCTTTTTCAGTTATATTCGCCTTTGCCAAGTGATGTTGCAAATTTTATCATCTTAAGGAAACATCAAAAGGAAACTAAAAGAAAAACAGCAGGAACTAATGGGTTAGATGAAATTAAGGACTTACCAAAGGCTCCCTCGGAGGAGGGGGCTGTCACGCCTTGCGTGACTGGGGGAGTGAAAAAGCAGTCAATATATCTTGGTATGTCTTTAGATATTAAAGTTTGAGTCAGAACATATAACCGCACTATCCTCTAAAGACAAAAAGAGATAAAGAGAACACTTTTTCCCTCCTTCCACCGCAAGCGGTCCCCCTCCCCCCTCTGGTGGAGGCTGTCTGTAACCCAAAATGCCTTCTCCTCTTGCAGTTTTTCGGGGTTATTTTTTTACATTTTTATAATAATTTGGGGTGAAATTATGGAACAGGAGTTAATTTACAAGTTAGTGGAAAGTGATAGTGAAATCCGTGATTTTTCTGCTTTGGCAAGTGAAATTTGGCACGAATACTTCCCTTGCATTTTGGAAAAGGAGCAAATCGACTATATGGTTGATTTGTTCTTCAGCAAAAAGGCTATGACAGATTCTATTAATGATGGGTACGAATTTTACTTTGTTAAACAGGATGAAGAAAATATCGGATTTATCGCCATTCACCCTGAAAAGGAAAAGCTGTTTTTAAGCAAATTGTACCTTGCTAAAAATCACCGTGGCAAGGGGTATGCAAGTAAAATGATGAATTTTGTAAAGGAGCAAACTGCTAAAAAAGGTCTTGCTAAAATCTACCTAACCGTTAATAAATACAACACCCACACCATTGATGTTTATAAGCACCACGGTTTTCAGGTTATAAAAAGCGCAGAGTTTGACATTGGCAAGGGCTACATTATGGACGACTATGTAATGGAGCTTTGTCTATAATTCAACAAAATCACTTAAAATCAATGTTTATTTGACTTATTCCCTTTAATATAGTAAAATGGTAAAGAATATTATTTTGGAGGGTTTTTATGAGTACAACGAATATGTACATACTTATATCCATTGCGGCTTATCTTGCTTTGGTTCTTATTATAGGTATTGTATGCTCAAGACAAAACAACACAGTTGACGACTTCTATCTTGGCGGACGAAAGTTAGGTCCACTTGTAACTGCAATGAGTGCCGAGGCTTCGGATATGAGCTCTTGGCTTTTGATGGGACTTCCCGGTGTTGCCTACCTTAGCGGTGCAAGTGAGGCTGTTTGGACAGCGCTTGGTCTTGCAGTGGGAACATACCTTAACTGGCTTATCGTTTCAAAAAGACTAAGAAACTACAGTCAGAAAATTGACGCTATCACAATTCCGGAGTTTTTCTCAAAGCGTTTTGGGGAAAACAAAAAAATCATTATGGCTATCTCCGCTGTAATCATCATTGTTTTCTTTGTTCCTTACACAGCGTCAGGCTTTGCCGCCTGCGGTAAGCTGTTCGGCACAATTTTCGGTATTGACTATCACCTTGCTATGGTTATCTCCGCTATTGTAATTGTTGGCTACACCACAATCGGCGGTTTTCTTGCGGCGTCTACAACCGACTTTATGCAGAGCATTATTATGACCCTTGCCCTGCTGATAATCGTTGGCTTTGGCGTTTACTCTGCCGGCGGTTTTGCAAATGTTATTGACAACGCATCATCTCTTCCCGGCTACCTCAGCCTTACAAGCTCCTATGTTCCCGGTGAAAGCACAGCACAGCCTTTCGGCATTTTGTCTATCTTCTCACTTCTTGCTTGGGGACTTGGCTACTTTGGTATGCCTCATATTCTTCTCAGATTTATGGCTATCAAGGACAGTAAACAGTTAAAGACATCAAGACGAGTTGCAACAGTTTGGGTTGTAATCTCCCTTGCAGTTGCAGTATTTATCGGCTTTGTAGGACTTGCAATGACAAAAAGCGGTGCTATGGAAAGCCTTGCAGACAGCGAAACAATCATCATTAGCATTTCAAGCTTGCTTGCTGAAAACGGTGCTGTTTTCGCACTTATTGCCGGTGTAATTCTTGCAGGTATTCTTGCCTCAACAATGAGTACAGCCGACAGTCAGCTACTCACAGCTTCCTCCGGTGTTTCCGAAAACATCATCGGCGGTTTGTTCAAAATCAAAACCTCAAAGAGTATGGCTATGGTTATTGCAAGGGTAACACTTATTGTAATCTCCGCAGTTGCAGTTATTCTTGCTTGGGACCCTAACTCCTCTGTATTTAACATTGTTTCCTTTGCATGGGCAGGTTTTGGCGCATCCTTCGGACCGATTATGCTTTGTGCATTGTTCTGGAAACGCACCAACAAGTATGGCGCACTAAGCGGTATGGTTGCCGGTGGTGCTATGGTATTCATTTGGAAGTACATCATCGCACCATTAGGTGTAGAAAATCCGTCACTTGCATTCTTGAACATATACGAACTGCTCCCTGCATTTATCACAGGTCTTGCAGTGACAATCATAGTCAGCCTTATCACCAAACAGCCTGACAAGGAAATCGTTGAAACCTTTGAGTCAGTTAAAAAAGGTGCATAAGAAAGTATAATTTTTGACAATAAGCCTCCGACAAAATTCTGTCGGAGGTTTTTTCTTTAGTTGACTATATCTATTTTAAGAAGTAAAATAGTATCATAAAGACAAATGAATGATATTATAAAAACAAGGGACTGCCTTATTGACAGCCCCTTTTTCATTTATTTAACTAATCACTTAACAGTGCCAAAAGTAAGTTTATTTGCAAGTCGCTTTATGCCCAATTCATTAAGGTGCATATACCCAACAGTTGAAATCAAAATGGGAACAAAGCAGAACCAAATGCTTTTTGTACCTAAAAATACACTTGCAACACAGGACACCGCAACACCGGCGTGGAAACCCAACAGCGTAAACCAATAGAATTTTGCTCGGTCGCCCTGCTTAGGGTCTTTGTCAATGATGTACCTTGTCAGGGACATTACAGCAACACGAAGATTATTTGTTGAAAAGACCGTTGCACTTACATAGCCACCTGCTGTCCTGTATGCATTCCATTGAACCGGCATAACAAAAAGTATAGGCAAAATTGCTATGTAGCTGTTTGAAATACTTGGGAAAATTCCGATTATTATTACCGCACCGCTTGTAAGCAAAAGGCTTATCGCCTGTAAATCGTGTTTGATAAATTTTTCGGCAATAACGCAGAACACATTTCCCAACATATATGTGATGAGTGCAATTACAAGGAATAATAGTCCCGTATAATCCGCACTGAAAATCTTACACACTATATGAATTAAATTTGCCGTCTGTGCATTTCCGAAAAAATCGCAATAATTGAATATTGCATATGCTCCCAAAAAACCACCCACAGAGCTTATGACATAGTGGAGAATTTTTTCCCTTTCGGCATTCCTATCCATTAAAATTACTTCCTTAATACCTTTATTTGATACCTCTTTCAACTTTATTATACCACTTTCAATTTACGCAATCAAATATAATGCAGAACAAAAAATTATTAATACATTTATATAATAATATTAAAAGTGCTATAATACACCGTTTATTTAAAGGAAATAATCATTTTGCCTGTACACCTTATCATTTACAAGGTTTTTAATGTCCGTACCACTCAAAATCTTTATAATTTGGATACAGCTCCTTCATCTCCTTTTCGCTGTACTGCTTCAGGTCGTATGTAGGCTTAATTTGGTTGTAGCAAACATCTCCGTTTTTGTCCATTGGGGCGGTTGCTTTGTTTGGCACCTCATAATTTTTAATATCAAAGCAATAGTACTTTTCGTCCATACAAACAAACAGCTTGTAGTCATTCCACGCAACCTTGTCAAAATGCCCCGACAAAATGCTGTTGTTCTCAAGTCCGTAATTTTCGTAATTGCCAAAGCCGTCATTAAGCTGAATTTTG
Organism: Ruminococcus sp.; assembly: GCA_022779485.1. Taxonomy (GTDB): domain Bacteria; phylum Bacillota; class Clostridia; order Oscillospirales; family Acutalibacteraceae; genus Ruminococcoides. Next base: position 3,288 of record JALFTC010000031.1, on the reverse strand, counting down.
TCATCATTATGGTCGCTGATAGTCACCAAAACCTTTTCTGAATACTCATAGTTTTGCACATTTTTCCCTGCACTGTATTTTAGTTCTTCCCTTGAGTCTTGGGAAGTAACCATTGAGCCAAGTATATCCTCTTCAAAATCACAGCCTGTCAATGCAACAGAAAAAAGGATACATATTATTGTTAATAGCAATGCTACAGACTTTTTGTAATATGTAATTCTCATAATATCACCTCATATAAAGGAAATACTGATTAAATCATTTGCACATATTGTGCAGTCAGATTTTTTGTCGGTTAGTTCAAAAAACCGCAGGAATACTGACGTATTGCGAGGATTTTTTGGGCTAACCGACGGAAAATATGCAAACAAGATGTGTAAAGTGATTTATTCAGTGTTTCCTAAAGTATTTTAACCGTCATTTTGATAATATAATAGTTTTACCATATATCGACTGAAATATCAATATAATTCAAAATACAACAAAAAGCCCACACTGAGGTGAGCCTTTTGCTTTGGTTATTTGAGTATTTTTTTATATATTATCAAACGGTTTTTTAAGGCTTGGCACATACTCAACTGTGATTTCGCCGTCACCTACAATGTTTGTAACATCTTCGTATGCAAGATTATCTGTGTTGCTTTGAGGCACTACATAATCCGATACAGTGTCGCCGTACTCAATCTGTACACTAAATGTAACTATATCACCTGTTGCGATAACACCGTTGTTCCAGTCAAAGCCGATTCGCATTGTGAAATACTCTGCACCCTCAACATCGTCAATTTTAAATGTAGTGTTTGTGCTGTAATTGGTCAACTGCAAAGAAACATCTTCCGAATTAAAATATGTGATATAACAGCCTGACCTTGTTAATTTATCGCAGTTAATTCTTATGCTTAAATCCTTATAATATTTTAGCTTTTTACCTAATGCAACATTATATTTGTTACCTACTTCTACGATATTCCCAAAGAAGAATGTATTTGTTCCGTCACCTGTATATTCAACTGTATATGTACCGTTATCGTAACTCACATTACAATTAAACTTACGAATGCTGTCATTCAAAATATCCTCGAATATGTTTTTATTCTTACAAGTAACACCGCCGTTTGCTGTGACTTTTAAAATGCCGTTCTGTGCTGTGTTTGTGAGATTTACAAGGCTTGTTCCTGTTACAGTCCTTTTAAGTGACGACATCAGCATTGACAAATCAAATGTGTTGTTATCAACTTCACTTTTCTCTGCTTTGTCACCTAACAGATTATCTGTTTCGGTTTTGTTGTAAAAATATTTTTCGAGGTATGCAAGGCTTGGGTACTGTGCCTCCTTGTAAGACGGACTGCCTGTTGTCACCTTGTTGGAGTTGTCCTCCTTGTCATACAGCATTTCGTCAAGCTTTGCACCGGTAAAGGTGGTGGTGTGGGATGGGGTGTCATCGTTAAACAAATTTGAACAATACAAAGCAAGTATTCCGCCCTCTTTTTGAGCAAGTGTTAAGTAAGTCGGCGTAGCTTTCATATCAGCACCACGGATAGCCACAGTATCAATCTTTTCCTTTAACAAGGCATTAACCTTGTTACTGCTGTATGCTGTTGTGTCAGAGGGGGTATCACTTAGAATTGCCTCTTGCAAATCCTCTGTTTTGAGATATTGTGACATATCGTCAGCCACCTTCACCCAACTCGTCCAACCATTTGATGTGGTGTAATTTCTCTTGTAGGTGTAGTTGTTTCTCATTATCAAGAACTGCACTATGTAGCTTTCTCCGTTACCCTTTTGACTAAGGCTCACAACAGTACCGGAAAATTTCCCTTCAACAGGTGCATTTGTCACATTACAGTTGTACAAATTCACAACCAAAGTGTCTGTTATATCACTCACATTCAAGTCCACATCTTCCCCGCTATACTGTGCAAAGCGGTTGTAGGCTGTGGTTGCCTTATTATCAAGTTCCTCTAAATTTTCAAGCCGGGAAAGCTCTCCAACAAGGAAAATAGCCCTTTGGAGCTTTGCAAGGTCTGCGTCCTTTGCAATCTCTTTGCTTTCGTCAACAACAGACTCAGTCACATCAACTGTGAAAATCTGTGAAGTAATAATCTGCTCACCCTCACTAAGGGTAATTTCGCAGTTAAGCCTGCCCGGGGTGTCAAGCATTGTGTCTGTCAGCTCCACAATAATTTTGTTATTAGACGTATCCACCTCACATTTATCAAGTCCCTTAACCATACCGAAAAGACTTGCCTTTGCAGTTGCGGTAAAGGTGTTTGACATTGAGATAATTTCCCCACACTGGGTAAGTGTTACATCAATAAACCTTGTGCCGGCGTCACCTTGGTGTGCATTAACAACAACTGTGTTTTTATTATCGTTCACATCAAGAGTTATTTCTTGGTGTATTAAATTCATTATATCTCCTTTCATTCTAATAGCCTAACCGGTAATTTGCTAATAGATTTCAATAAACTATTAGTACAAGTTACCCAACAAGTAAAAAAAATAGGCATAAGCCTATTTTCTGATACTCTTTTGTTTTATGAATAAATTTACCGCCATTTAAAAATTATTCAAGCAACTTATTAAGCTACTTATAATTGTACAGAGAATTTTTTATACTGTCAAGATATAATTTAGCGACTTAGCTGAAATGTGAAAGTTATATTTATGCTTTGCATAAGTGATAGTATATTTGCTTAAACTGCCCAAAGGGCAATATCACACAGAATAAACTGCATATCACTGCAAAGCAATATAACTCGCCTTTAGGCGAATATAACTGAATTTCCACTACCTACCACGCTTGCAACTTACACATCTTACTATAGTAACTCATCAAATCCCCTCGCTAAAAACAGTCCACCGGACTGTTTTCTTCACTCCGATTGCAACATAGTCGTTTAGCGTCGTGCATAAATGCACTTCCTCAAACTCCTTGTTGCGGCTCTTCCTCGTACTCCCTTCCTCCGCCACTGGCGGCGGTCGTACTCGTCACCTTCGACTCCTGTCATCGGTTGCTGGATTATAAAAAAAATAGGTAATGCTTAGGCATTACCTAAATCAGAGATTGAGTGACTTTTTTTGTTGTAATTCTCACTACCTACCACGCTTGAAACTTACACATCTTACCATAGTAACTCATCAAATCCCCTCGCTAAAAACAGTCCACTGGACTGTTTTCTTCACTCCGATTGCAACATAGTCGTTTAGCGTCGTGCATAAATGCACTTCCTCAAACTCCTTGTTGCGGCTCTTCCTCGTACTCCCTTCCTCCGCCACTGGCGGCGG
>JALFTC010000025.1 GCA_022779485.1 Ruminococcus sp. | reverse complement strand
GAACTCTCTTGTGGCGATTAAGACGGGCTTTTTTTGTATCAGGTCTTTTTACCATTTGTCATTCACTCCTTAATTACTTGCCTTTACCGGCTTTACCTTCCTTACGGCGGATAAATTCGTCCTTATACTTAATACCCTTACCCTTATATGGCTCAGGTGGACGCTTTTCTCTAACCTCGGCAGCAAACTGACCAACCTTTTGCTTATCACAGCCAAGGATAATGATACTATTTGGGCCCGGAACTTCAATCTTGATATCGTCATTTTCCTCAACGATAACCTGATGTGAATATCCGAGGTTCATAACGAGCTTGTTGCCCTGCTTCTGAACTCTGTAACCAACACCGTTAACCTCAAGCTCCTTCTTGTAGCCCTCGGTAACACCCACAACCATATTGTGGATTAATGAACGAGTCAGTCCGTGTAGGCTTCTGTTGAGCTTATCGTCGTTAGGACGCTTAACCTCAGCTACATCGCCATTGATTTCAACTGTCATATTGGGATGGATTGGCTGTGTAAGCTCACCCTTTGGTCCTTTGACAGTTACAACGCTGTCGTTAACTGAAACAGTAACGCCGGCGGGAATATTTATAGGTTTTCTTCCAATTCGAGACATCTCGGCACCTCCTTACCAAATGAATGCAAGAACTTCGCCGCCGATATTAGCCTTGCGAGCTTCACGGTCTGTCATAATGCCCTTAGATGTGGAGATAATTGCCACACCAAGACCCTTCATAACCTTTGGCAGGTTCTCAGCATTGCTGTAAATACGCAAGCCGGGCTTTGAAACTCTTCTGAGTCCTGTGATTACAGGTGTCTTATCCTCAGTGTACTTGAGAGTAACCTTAATCACACCCTGCTTACCGTCGTCCATAGTTGTAAATTCTTTAACATAACCCTCATCAACAAGAATCTGGCAAATAGCCTTCTTCATATTAGAGCAAGGAATGTCAACTGTGTCGTGTTTTGCAGCACTTGCGTTACGAATTCTTGTAAGCAAATCTGCTATTGTATCAGTAATCTGCATAATTGTACCTCCTTACCAGCTTGATTTCTTAATGCCAGGAATCTCGCCCTTGTATGCGAGTTCACGGAAGCAGATACGGCAAATACCGTACTTACGGAGGTAAGCATGTGGTCTGCCGCAGATTTTGCAGCGTGAGTATTTTCTTGTAGAAAACTTAGGCTCTCTCTGCTGTTTAACTTTCATTGATGTTTTAGCCACTACTATTCCTCCTTACTTTGTAAATGGAGCACCCATGAGTGATAGAAGCTCACGGCCCTCTTCATCTGTGTTAGCTGTGGTTACGAAGCAAATGTCCATACCACGAACCTTGTCAATCTTGTCATAGTCGATTTCAGGGAAAATAAGCTGTTCCTTGATACCCATGTTGTAGTTACCACGGCCATCAAAGGAGTTACCGTTAATTCCTCTGAAGTCTCTAACTCTTGGAAGTGCAACATTGAAAAGACGGTCGATGAACTCATACATTCTCTCGCCTCTTAATGTTACCTTACAGCCGATTGCCATACCCTCTCTGAGTTTGAAGTTAGCAACTGATTTTCTTGCTTTACAAATCATTGGCTGCTGACCGGTGATAGCACGAAGGTCTGTGCAGATAGCATCGATAACCTTGCTGTTTTCCTTTGCTTCGCCGGCGCCAACATTGATGACAACCTTATCAATCTTAGGAATCTGCATAACGCTCTTATAAGAGAACTTCTTCATAAGAGCCGGTGCAACTTCCTCATTGTAGAAAGTTTTTAGTCTTGCCACGATGAAATCCTCCTTTAAATCTGTTCTTTACATTTAGCGCAAATGCGATCCTTAGTACCGTCAGAGTTGATGTTGTGAGCAACTCTTGTTGGCTTCTTACATCTTGGACAAACAATCTGAACCTTGGAAGCGTACATAGCACCCTCAGCCTTAATGATACCGCCCTGTTCACCCATTTTTCTTGGCTTAACATGCTTTGAAACCATATTGATTTTCTCAACAATAACTTTGCCTTCCTTTGGTGAAACTGCAAGAACAGTACCCTTCTTGCCCTTGTCCTTACCGCTAATTACTACAACGGTGTCACCTGTTTTTACATGAACTTTGTTATTCATAACTGACACCTCCAATTAAAGTACTTCAGGAGCAAGTGAAAGAATCTTTGTGAAGTCTTTTTCACGAAGTTCACGAGCTACTGGTCCGAAAATACGAGTTCCTCTTGGACTCTTGTCGTCTTTAATAATAACTGCTGCGTTTTCATCAAAGCGGATATATGTTCCGTCGTCACGACGAACGCCCTTTGCTGAGCGTACGATAACTGCACGAACAACATCGCCCTTCTTTACAACGCCGCCTGGTGTTGCTTTCTTAACAGAAGCAACTACAACATCGCCAATGTTGGCATATCTTCTCTTAGTACCGCCGAGAACACGAATGCACATAAGTTCTTTAGCACCGGTATTGTCGGCTACCTTGAGATAAGTCTGCTGTTGAATCACAGTGTGTTCCTCCTTTTTCTCAAGCTAAATTACTTAGCTTTCTCAATAATCTCGACAAGTCTCCATCTCTTATCCTTAGAGAGTGGACGAGTTTCCATAATCTTTACTCTGTCGCCTACACCTGCTGTGTTGTTTTCATCATGTGCCTTATAGCGAACAGTTCTCTTAACAACCTTGTTATAAAGTTTGTGCTTAACGCTGTCTTCGATTGCAACTACGATGGTTTTGTCCATCTTGTCAGATACAACCCTACCGACAGCAGTCTTTCTGTAATTTCTATCGCTCATGTTGTACCCTCCTTATGCTTCAGCTAATTCGTTTTCACGAAGAATAGTTGAAATTCTTGCAATGTCTTTCTTGACTGCCTTAATTCTTGTTGGATTTTCTAACTGGTTGATTGCAAGCTGGAAACGAAGGTTGAAAAGTTCTTCCTTAAGGTCCTTAAGCTTGCTCTGCATTTCTTCAGCAGAAAGCTCTCTGATTTCCTGTGCTGTCATTACTGTTCAACCTCCTTCTTTACAAACTTACACTTAACAGGAAGCTTGTTAGCTGCAAGACGCATAGCCTCACGAGCTGTTGCTTCATCAACACCGCCAAGCTCGAACATAACTCTGCCCGGCTTAACTACTGCTACCCAATATTCAGGAGCACCTTTACCTTTACCCATTCGAGTTTCAGCAGGTCTTGCTGTAACCGGCTTATCTGGGAAAATCTTAATCCAAACCTTACCAAAACGCTTGCAGTAACGAGTCATGGCAACACGGGCTGCTTCGATTTGGTTAGATGTAATCCATGATGGCTCAAGAGCCTGGAGGCCAAAATCACCGTAAGTAACCTTATTACCACGGTAAGCCTTACCTGTCATACGGCCTCTGTGTACTCTTCTGTACTTTACTCTCTTAGGTAATAACATTACTTCTTGCCTCCTTCTTTACGAGCTGGACGCTCAGGACGCTTTTGAACATTACCGATAACCTCGCCCTTGTAAATCCAAACCTTAACACCGATTTTACCGTATGTTGTGTTTGCCTCAGCAAAGCCATAGTCAATGTCAGCTCTGAGTGTCTGAAGTGGAATAGTACCTTCGTGGTACTGCTCGCTACGAGCAATTTCTGCACCGCCGAGTCTGCCGGAACACATTGTCTTGATACCCTTGGCACCAAACTTCATTGATCTTCCGATAGCCTGCTTCATAGCACGACGGAATGAAATTCTCTTTTCAAGCTGAAGTGCAATGTTCTCTGCAACAAGCTGTGCGTCAACATCAGGATGCTTAATCTCAACAATGTTGATGTTTACAGGCTTGTTAAGGAACTTCTCGCACTGAAGTCTTAACTTTTCAATCTCGCTGCCGCCCTTACCGATAATCATACCTGGCTTTGCGCAGTGGATGTGAAGTCTTACTCTCTTGCCGTCTCTCTCGATTTCAATCTTGGAGATACCGGCGCTGTAAAGCTGTTTCTTTAATACCTTACGAAGGTTGTAGTCTTCAACAAGAGTATCGCCGAAATCTTTTTTGCTGGTAAACCATCTTGAGTCCCAGTCTTTAATTACGCCTACACGCAAACCGTGTGGATTAACTTTCTGTCCCATAGCTACAAACCTCCTTTATTCTTTCTCTTTAAGCACCAGAGTGATATGAGATGTCTTCTTATCAATTCTGAATGCTCTGCCATGATCTTTTGGTCTAATTCTCTTAAGAATTGGGCCCTGGGAAACTGAACATTCTGCTACATAAAGTGCAGATGTATCCATACTGTGGTTATTCTCAGCATTTGCTACTGCTGACTTGAGCAACTTAAGAAGTGGCTCACAAGCGGCCTTAGGGGTATGCTCGAGAATAGCCTTTGCAAGTTTTACATCCTTACCACGGATAAGGTTTAAAACAACAGAAACCTTACGAGGTGAAATGCGGACATATTTTGCATATGCTTTTGCTTCCATCTTGCTTACTCCTTCCGCTTATCTTGATGTCTTACTACCGGCGTGACCTCTGAAGGTTCTTGTTGGTGCAAACTCGCCGAGCTTGTGACCAACCATATCTTCAGTTACATATACCGGAACATGCTTGCGTCCGTCATGGACAGCAAATGTGTGACCTACAAATTCAGGGAAGATTGTTGAGCTTCTTGACCAAGTCTTAAGAATTCTCTTTTCTCCCTTTTCGTTCATATCAATGACTCTTTCGAGCAGCTTAGGCTGGACAAAAGGGCCTTTTTTAGTACTTCTACTCATATTAAATTAGCTCCTTCCGTCTTACTTACCGTTTCTTCTTCTTACAATCAACTTGTCAGAAGCTTTGTGATGCTTACGAGTCTTGTAACCAAGTGCAGGCTTACCCCAAGGTGTGCATGGTCCGGGACGACCTACAGGGGACTTACCTTCACCACCACCGTGTGGGTGGTCGTTCGGGTTCATTACAGAACCTCTTACAGTTGGTCTCCAGCCCATATTTCTCTTTCTACCAGCCTTACCGATTTTAACATTCTCGTGGTCTGCATTGCCTACAACACCGATTGTAGCCATACAGCCGTCAGGAACATTTCTAAGCTCGCCGGATGGTAGTCTTAGAAGAGCCATTCCGTTTTCTTTAGCCATGAGCTGTGCCATATTACCCGCTGAACGAGCAAGCTGAGCACCTCTGCCAGGATAAAGTTCAATATTGTGGATGAATGTACCTGTTGGAATTGCGTTAAGTGGCAATGCGTTACCAGGCTTGATATCTGCACTTGGACCGGCAACAACTGTGTCACCAACCTTGAGACCCTGTGGTGCAATGATGTATGACTTCTCGCCGTCTTCGTACTGAATTAAAGCGATAAATGCTGAACGGTTAGGATCATATTCAAGTGTCTTAACTGTTGCAGGAATGTCAAACTTCTGTCTCTTAAAATCAATTACTCTGTACTTTCTACGGTTACCGCCGCCTCTGTGACGAACAGTGATTCTACCATAAGAGTTACGACCAGCGTTCTTCTTGATTGGCTGGAGCAAGCTCTTTTCAGGTGCTACCTTTGAAAGAGATGAGTAATCAGTAACCGACATATTACGACGAGCGTTTGTGGTCGGCTTATATACCTTAATGGCCATTTGATTTCACTCTCCTCATGATGGCTTTGCGGGGCTTATGGTGAACCCCATACATTCTGCCTATTATATTAGTATAGAATTTGTAATATTTAGGCTTACATCATGCCTTCAAAAAATTCGATGCTCTTGCTGTCCTCTGTAAGTGTAACAACAGCTTTTTTCCAGCACTTTGTGTAACCCTGTGTTCTGCCCTGTCTTTTAAGACGGCCACGAACATTAACTGTGTTAACCTTTGCTACCTTTACCTTGAAAGCCTCTTCAACAGCATTTGCGATGTCAATCTTTGTAGCTGTCTTAGCAACTTCAAAGGTGTACTTCTTATCTGCAATACCCAGCATTGACTTTTCAGTAATAACAGGGCGGATTATAATGTCATGTGCAATCATGCGTACACCTCCTCAATCTTAGCAATAGCTTCCTCAGCAATTACGAGCTTGTCTGCATTGAGAATATCATAAACATTGATTTCGTTATACTGACAAGTCTTAACACCAGGGATGTTGTTAGCTGACTTGATAACCTTGCTGTCAACCTCAGGAAGAACGATAAGTGTCTTCTTCTTAGAGTCGATAGCGTTAAGCATCTCAACCATAGTCTTTGTCTTGTAGTCGTCACAAACAATCTTATCAACAACGATAAGCTCATCGGACGCAACCTTTGTTGATAAAGCTGACTTCATAGCAAGTCTCTTTACCTTCTTATTTACACTGAAGCCGTAGTCTCTTGGCTTTGGAGCAAATACGATACCGCCGTGTGTCCACTGTGGGGATCTTGTTGAACCCTGTCTTGCACGACCTGTTCCCTTCTGTCTCCAAGGCTTTCTACCGCCACCGGATACCTCTGCACGGGTTAAAGCGCTCTGTGTACCCTGACGCTGATTAGCAAGATAGAGAACTACCATCTGGTGCATTACTGCTTCGTTTGGCTCAATAGCGAAAATCTCGTCCTTAAGGTCGATTGTCTTTGCCTTTGAACCCTTCATATCAACAACGTTAATACTTGGCATTTGTAGTCCCCCTTTCTTAAGCCTTTACAGAATCTTTAATTACAACGATGCCGTTGTTAGGACCCGGAATTGCGCCCTTGATAGCAACGAGGTTGTTTTCTGCGTCAACCTTTACAATTTCAAGATTCTGAACTGTAACCTTTTCAGCACCTAAGTGACCTGCCATCTTCTTGCCCTTAAATACACGGGAAGGGGATGAACAGCAACCCATGGAACCACCGTCACGAACGCAAGGACCTGAACCGTGGGTTTCCTTAAGTCTTTGGAAATTCCAGCGCTTGATAACGCCTGCAAAGCCTTTACCTTTGCTCTTACCGGTAACGTCAACCTTATTACCAGCTTCAAATACATCTGCTTTGATGATGTCGCCTACATTGTAAGCGTCTGTGTCTTCAAATCTGAATTCCTTAAGAACTCTCTTTGGAGCAACATCAGCCTTGTCAAAATGACCTTTCATAGGCTTGTTTACCTTGTGTGGCTTCATATCGCCGTAGCCCATCTGAACTGCTGCGTAGCCATCACTGTCAACTGTCTTTTTCATTGAAACAACGCATGGACCTGCTTCAACAACAGTTACAGGAACGAAATGTCCCTTTTCGTCGAAAATCTGAGTCATACCGACTTTCTTTCCGATTAATGCCTTTTGCATTACTTTTTCCTCCTTTTAGGTTATTGGTCGGTTTCCCGACATTGACCCTGTCTACCGGTAGGTTGAACGAAACTATAATTTGATTTCGATTTCAACGCCTGCAGGGAGCTCAAGGCTCATAAGAGCTTCGACCGTCTTGTTAGATGGTCTTAAAATATCGATAAGTCTCTTGTGAGTTCTCATCTCAAACTGCTCACGGCTGTCCTTGTACTTGTGAACAGCACGAAGAATTGTAACAACCTGCTTCTGAGTTGGAAGTGGCACAGGACCTGAAACCCTTGCCCCTGTTCTCTTGGCTGTTGCTACGATTTTCTCAGCAGATTGGTCAACAAGCTGATGATCGTAACCCTTGAGTCTTATACGAATTTTTTCCTTGACTGCCATAATAACGCCTCCTTAATTTGTATTGAGTTGGCGGGCGTGCTTTAAACTGATAACGCTTCCGGGTGTTTCGCACCCCTGCATTAAAAAAACCGGATGAATTTGTATTCATTCGGACAGTGTAAAGCGCAGACGAGCATAATTATCCCAAAGGGACATTGCTCAAAAATCTTAACTTAATCGCCCGGTTTAAAATCGGACATACTCCACGGAAAAACCGGCATCTTTCAGCCGCAACCTCCCGCTTCTTCGCATATCTATCGCAGTCACGCAAGGAATATTATACTATATAGGGCGTTATTTTACAAGTTATTTCAAAATATATCGTTAGAGAAATTGTTAGAATTTTTTTGAAAAAATTTGTTAAAGTTGCACAATAAGAATGTGTTTTTATTTTTAGTCAACTGATTTTCAGGAAATCTGGGGTATTTTCCCCGAAAACGGCATAAATACTACATTGTAAACAGGGCAGCTGTCAAAACAGAGCCTATAATAAGCACTGCGCAAATAATTGCAACAACCCTGACAATCATCATTTTTCTCTTTCTCTTTTGCTGGTAATTCATATAATCACCTCCAAAGTGTTTTTTGCCTGAAAATATATCAAAATAATTATATCACACTTGAATATTTTTTTAAAGAGTTATATTATAATAATGTAGAGGAAATGTTAAGGACGGTGCATTTTATGTTACACATTTATTACGGAAACGGCAAGGGAAAAACCACCGCTGCTATTGGCGTGGCTATGAGGGCTGCCGGTTCAAACAGAAAGGTTTTGTTTGCCCAGTTTCTGAAAAGCGAGGAGTCCGGAGAAAGGAATTCACTTAGGCTGATACCCGCCATTGAGCTTTTGCCCTGTCCCGATAAGGTCAAGTTTGTAAAATTTATGTCAGATGAAGAAAAGCTTAATTGCAAGCAACACTGTCGCAACACCTTTGACTCTTGCATTGTTCGTGTTCTCCGTGGCAATTACGATATGGTGGTATTTGACGAAATTTTCTGTGCAATAGAAAACGGTATGCTGTCGGAAAGTGAGCTTTTTGATTTCCTTGCAAATCTGCCAAAGAACATTGAAGTTGTGCTTACAGGTCATAACCCAAGCGAAAAAATACTTTCATTTGCCGACTATGCAACAGAAATGAAAAAGATTGCACACCCATTTGACAAGGGCATCACTGCCCGAAAAGGCATTGAATATTAAAGCATAAACTCAAATTAAAATGCAATACAAAATCAATGAAAGCTCTGAGGTACAATACCCAGAGCTTTTTTCCGTCATATTTTCTCGGCAATCTCGCCAAGTCTTTTATAGATTGAATTTTCAGCTACATATCCTCTTACAAAAGAAAGAGGATACACATTGGTGTTTTTGCCGATTACAGTTCCGGGGTTAAGTACGGAGTTGCATCCAACCTCAACATTGTCGCCAAGCATAGCACCGAACTTCTTAACGCCTGTTTCCACCTTTTCACCGTCAAGCAAAACTGTAACAAGGCTTTTATCGCTTTTTAAATTAGAGGTAATTGCACCTGCGCCTGTGTGGGACTTATAACCCAAAATACTGTCACCTATGTAGTTGAAGTGAGGAGTTTGCACCTCATCAAACAGGATAGAATTTTTAAGCTCTGTGGAATTGCCCACAGTTGCACCCTTGCCGATAATTGCATTACCTCTTATAAAGGCACATTGACGCACTTCGGCATTCTCGTCAATAATCAAGGGACCATTCAGGTAAACAGAGTCAAACACCTTTGCAGACTTTGCAATCCAAATGTTCTCTCCCCTTTTTTCATAAATTTCAGGGTCAAGGGTATTGCCCTTCTTTATAATAAAGTCACCTATAAGTGGCAGAGCCTCCCAAGGATATGTTAACCCTTCCAGGAGTTCTTTTGCTATTGTTCTGTCAAGGTTATACAGATTACTAATTGTCAGCCGTTTCAACTATGGCACATCCTTTTCTATTATATTTTTTCGTTCTAACAACGCTTTAAAACCTGTTTTCTTCATAAGATAGCATACCAACACCGCAATTGTGGAGCCAAGCAAAATCCCTGCAAAAACATCTGACGGGAAATGCACAAACACATACATTCTTGAGAATGATATTATTCCCGAGAACACAAAGGCAGGGATAGTCCAAGCCTTTTTCTTAATTGTAAGCATTACCGCAACTGCACCGGCAAAGGCACTGGCTGAATGGTTTGACGGGAAGCTGTAGGAGGTTGGCTTTTCCACAAGCATATTAACATCATCCACCAAATTACAGGGACGCACACGGCAAACTATATTTTTAATTCCGTACTCGGTAATGAGGGTGTCAATACCCATAGCCAAAAGAACTGCAATTCCGCAGTATCTTGTACGCTTAAAGAAAAGCATCACAACAGCAATGGAAATCCAAATCAAACCACCGTCCTGCAAATTGCTAAACAGTGGCATAACAAAATCCATAAAGCTGTTTCTCAGGTTATCTTGAATCCAATACAGGATACTGAAATCTATATTTGTAATAAAATCTATCATAAACTACACCAATTTATTCATTATTCTCTTAAAGAATTATCACTTACCAAACCGAATCCTAATCTTGTCCCCAATGTTGCCGAAAAGGGTTTGTAAATCAAGTGGAGGAAGCTGATTTTCGTAGTTTTCTTCCTTACCGGTCGACTTGTTCTTTCTAAAGAACAAAATAGTCATTAAGCAGTCCACGGCGAAAACAATAACAAGAATAACTGCCAACCAAAACTGAACATTTTGAGGAACAAGACTGATTAAATCAACAAACAGAGGGTGAATCACCTTGCAAAGCAACAGGCAGAGAGTGCCAAAGCAAACTGCGCCTAAAAGGCATATCCTGCTTTTATAATTAAACTTTATGTTGCTGTAATCCCACCATTTTTTATGAAAAACATTTTCCAAAACAACTGCAGTAAGATATTCAACGATAGTTGCAACTGCCATACCGCCGAAAAATGTAACCAAAATACTGTCTGTCCTATCAAAGAAGCAAAACACCATAAGGACTGCTCCTCCACCATACAATGGACACCACGGACCTTTTAAGAATCCGGAGGATATAAACCTCTTTTCCTGAATTGTATATATTGCTGTTTCGTACATCCAGCCTATAAAGCTATATAGTATAAATGCTAAAAAATACTGTACTATGTTCAACTTCCACATCTCCTTGGAATTAGGCTTTACTCCCCCTAAAAATTGAACGGAATAAAACCATCCATTCCCTTACAACCTCTTTTGAAGTACACACCTTATCGAAATAGCAGATGACATATGCCTCTCTGGATTTAGGTGGCACAACGGTCAAAGGCCACATATGCTTTTTGATAATATCCTTTTCCTTATCACTGAGAGAAAATATACTACTTGCATTTTTTAATGCAGTAGATGGATGATGAAATCCGTGAAGACTTCCCCTTGCTTTCTTATCATGCCAATCGTAAAGGAACAAATCGTGGAGTAGTCCTCCCCTTGATGCAGAACGGTAATCCAAATTTAATCGTCTGCAAAGTCTGAAGCTTTTAAAAGCCACAACCATAGAGTGGTCAAAGGTTGAGGTTTTTCCGTGCTGGGTATAGTTTTTCATTCTCTGCACTTCTTCACTTTCAAGCAAATCAGCAATACAGGACAAAAACAAATCAACTTCTTTTTTGCTTGCCCGTTCAAATGAACAGATTAAGTTTTGACTTATCATATCATCATTCCTAATAAAAACTATACTGTTATTATATCATTTTTTGCCGATTAAGAGCAACGGCAAAAAAATAAAAATTCCCAAAACACCGATTATTTACTTTGTTAATTTATCACAAATAGGATTAAATTAAAACTCATCCGAGAGAAGTTCCATTTTATGATTATACTCCTCTTCGCCTATGCTGTCGCATTTAAAAAGCTCCTCAACCCTATTCTTTGCTTTAATAAATTCTTCTTCATTTTTTAAAAGTTGATTTTTCCACAGCAAATAATTATCCTCGGCAATTATGCACTCCCTCTTTGCCTGATACAAGGTTTCAAGCTTATCAAGGAGTCCTACATCTCCGTTACTTAAAAATTCCTTTAGAATTTGGTGGGTATCCTGAACAAGTTCATCCTTTTCCTTTTCAAAGATTTCCCTGTTCTTTTCCCCCATATTATGTTTCTTTTCAATTCTACTTAGGGCAAGTCGGTATTCGTCAATAATATCCTCAGGTCTAAAGTCAAAATCTAACTTTACCTTTGCCACACGCACCATAGAATTTTTTGGTTGTCCTGTCTTTGCCCCCAAGTACTGAAGAACAACAGAGATAATGCTTAAGATTAATGTAACGACAGGAATACACCACAAATACCACATTATATTTCCGCTAAAAATCAACATATAAATTGTCACAGCAATAACAACAATGTTTACGATTGAAACAGGGGTATTTATGTACTTACGGTGTAGTAACAGGTCAGTAACATTCACTGCAATACACAGCACTAAAGCAATCACAAGAGGGATATGCGTCTTCCAAAGACTTGTTACAGCAAACCAAATTACAACTCCAAAATATTCCAAAGAGGTTAACATAAGGAAAACCGCACTTAATATCCAAAGGACATTTTTGTTAACCTTGTATTTACTCTTAATATTACTTATAACGCCCATATCACTTTGCCCTTTTGCACAGATACATAATCACCTTGACTATGCAAGCGCCTATCATAAAGGAACCAACATAGGTCATCATCTCTTGGTAACTGCAAAAATATCCCCAGCCGGTTACTGCAAGCACCTTCCACCAAACAGATAGGAAAACACCTACAACGCCAATAAAGACAATATCAAGGATAAGCTCCTTAAAATTCTTTGTCTTTGATAAAACCATAAAGCCTATAACAACACTTACGCATATCATTGTCAAAATCACAACCCAGTTACTGCTGGACATTGCAGTATTTGCGTCAGCCTGACTTGTTGATGGGGTTATTGCGGACAAAATCGTGTTCTTAACATTAACTCTGGCAAAAATAATCAGTGCCAAAATAACATCACAAACAAACAGAGTTGAAAACTTTTTCACTATAACCACTCCTTATAGAAGAAATGCCAATCCGTAGAAAGGAAGTATGGTCCGCCTGACAGGAGTCGAACCTGCTGTCTTCAGAATCGGAATCTGATGCGTTATCCAAATACGCTACAGGCGGATACCTATACATCTTGATTATAGCACAAGATATTGTGTTATCTTTCTTTTAAAGAATTAATGTGGTAATTAGGCAATAAATTACTTTGGGTTTACTACATATTGAACAAAATCACAAAGTTGAATATGTGCAATATGTTGATAAGAAGATAAATTACACCAAGAACTATCATAATAATATTTACTGCCTTTACTATACCTTTACTGCTTACCGGCAGAACATAGAAGATATAGGACATAAGAATTAAGGGCAAAATACACTTCACAGCAAAGCACAGCAAGGGTTTATCCAAAACACTTGCCATAAGGGGGTTTGCCTCGAAAAAGCCGTCAAAACGCAAAAGTGTAATGGTACAAAGCCAATCCGAAAAATTCAGCAGCATCATCAAAAGTATCTTTTTTCTGCAAAGGACAATCTTATTAATATCAATATCCATTCCCATCACCTCCTTATATTGTTATAATTTTCACCCTAAAAATACTGCAATTCCAAAAAAATTTAATTTTTTTTAAAAAAGTTGTTGACAACACCTCTTAGTTATGTTATATTAAATGAGCGTCAAGTGAATGACACAAAATTCGCTGGTGTAGCTCAGTTGGTAGAGCAGCTGATTTGTAATCAGCAGGTCGGGGGTTCAAGTCCGTCCACCAGCTCCAAAAGAAGCCTACTGTTTTTCGGTAGGCTTTACATATGGGAGATTTCCCGAGTGGCCAAAGGGGACAGACTGTAAATCTGCTGGCGATGCCTTCGGTGGTTCGAATCCACCATCTCCCACCATAATGGTTGTGCAAAAAAGATGTAACCGCAAAAAAGTCCGATTTTATCGGGCTTTTTTTGTTGTATCGCCCGTGATTTTTAGTTGCAAAACCGTAGATGTATTTTGCCTATTTCGGCAGTTTTGGAGATTCGAACCCCCGAAAATCAACTTTAAGCCTTTTCCCCATTTTAAAATTTAATATTGTTATAGCAGAGTCAATTTTATAGAAATATAGAATTGGCTCTTTTTTATTTGGCAATCGTTTTAATTTTTTGATTAGAACGGTTGCCTTTTTTTATTTACAAAAAAATTGAAAGGAATGATTGATATGTATTTTACCGACACTCCTGAACTCAGGAAGTTTGAAAGAGAGATGCGTCAGAAACCTAATTTTGACAGGCGCAATGATGAGTGTGATGAAAATGAGATTGCACATTTCTCTGACAACAAAAAACTTAACACAGACAGAAATAAGAAAGAGGTCGGTTGATTTTATGACAATAAAAATCAGAAGTCCCACTCAAAAAACAATGCAATTAAACAACTAAACTTTAGGAGATGAATAACTTGAATGAATACGAAAGACAGCGCAGAATCGCTGAAAGTACAAAGAAATTGTATCCGCCGGGTACAAGAATTGAGCTTATCAGTATGAAGGACCCTTACGCACCTGTTCCGGCAGGCACAAGAGGTACAGTTAAATTTGTTGATTCAATGGGAACGATATTCCCCGAGTGGGATAACAATCGAACCATTGGTATCGTTCCCGGTGAGGACTCATTCAGAAAGCTCACACAGGAAGAAATCGAAGCAGAAAACCAATCCATGTCAGAAGTTGAAGATGAAACTCCTGATGAGGATAGCGGAATGACAATGGAAATGTGAGGTGAGGATTAATCAATAAATCTTCGTTTGGAATGAAGATTTATGTCCATCAAATTCTTTGATATGTTTGCAGGCATAGGCGGTTTCCGTTCAGGCCTTGAAGCAATAGGCGGTTTTGAGTGCGTCGGATACTGCGAAATCGACAAGTATGCAAAGCAGGCATACGAAGCAATGTACGATACGGGAGGTGAACTTTACTTTGATGACGCAAGAAAAATTGTACCCGAACAGTTACCCGATTTCGACCTTCTTGTGGGAGGATTTCCCTGTCAGTCCTTCTCAATCGCAGGAGCGAGAAAAGGATTTAATGATACAAGAGGAACGCTATTTTTCGAGATTGCTCGAATTGCTGCCGTTAAAAAACCTAAGTATCTCTTCCTCGAAAACGTTCCCGGTCTCCTTAACCATGACTCAGGCAAAACATTTGAAACAATCCTCCATACATTGGATGAGTTGGGGTATGATGTGTGCTGGCAGGTACTTAACAGCAAAAATTTTGGAGTTCCCCAGTCACGAAATCGAGTGTTCATTATCGGCTATCTTAGAGGAGAATGTGCCGGAGAAGTATTATCTTTCACGCAAACAAGCGGAAAAGCTCTTATACAAAGAAAAGCCAACACAGGGTGAGCGAATCTACTCATCAAAAGGACTAAGCTGTACGCTGACAAGTGGTTCGGGCGGTTTCGGCGGCCATTCCGGACTTTATCTTATTGAAGATACTGAAAATTTCGGTTTGCTGATAAAATCTAAGACCAAAGACGGTTATCAGATCGCATATCCCGGCGACAGCATTGATACTGCTTTTTCGGGACAGAACTCAAGACGAGGTCGAGTAGGAGGTCAGATAGCGCATACTCTGACAACTTCCGCAACGCAGGCATATTATTTCATAGACTTGAACCCCGATCCGAAGCTTACAGAAATTGCAAGGTGTATAACTGCAAGGCACGATTCGGGAATCAGTAACCGAAAGGCTGAACATTCAGGAGTTTTTGTAGAAAATTCAGATGTTCTCGATGACAATGAAAAGTTTGCAGTAGCCTTCATTGAGCCAAACGGTGAAGTTCATATCGGCAGAATAAGAAAGCTTACCCCGAGGGAGTGCTGGAGATTACAGGGCTTCACGGACGATCAGTTCGACAAGGCAAAAGCGACAGGACTATCTGACAGCAGGCTATACAAAATGGCTGGAAATGCTGTGACAGTGAATGTAATCTCTGAAATCGGTAAGATTATCAAAAAAGTTAACGATAAAAATTAAATAACAACAACTAATATCAATCGTTCCGAACGACTGATATTGGTTTTCATATATAAGCCGTTGATTAGATTTTTTTAATTTAATCAACGGCATTTTGTCGTTTCAGGAGCGATTGGTATTCTGAAAAGGAAGTGATGAATATCAAAACCCCTGTTAGTTGGATGGGAAATAAAACATCCATCCTTCATATTTTGTACGCTCTGTTTCCTCTGAATTACGAAAGGTATATTGAACCTTTCGGAGGTTCAGGAGCCGTACTTTTAGGCAAGAAAAAGCCTGATAAGTTCGAGGTTTACAACGATTACAACCATAATCTTGTAAACCTCTTTCGCTGTATGCGTGACAGACCTATGGCGTTCATAAAAGAACTCGGATTTTATCCGCTTAATTCAAGGGATGATTTCAATGCAATAAAGAAATTTTTTAAACAGGAAAAGTTTGAGGACAAGTACCTTGATGAGGAATTGGAATTGACGAAGATTATTCTTCCCGACTTGAAAGCAGAAGAAATCATAGAATTGTATATAAAAATGAAACAGGACTACGACTTGCGCAGAGCAGTAATGTTTCTGAAACTCTTACGATACAGCTATTCAAGCGGTGGGAAGTCATTTGCCTGTCAGCCCTTTTCAGTAGTGAGCCTTTTTCAACTGATAGAGCAAGTCGGCAAAAGACTTGAAAATACGGTAATCGAAAATCAGGATTTCGAAGTTTTAATCAAGCATTATGACCGAGATAATGCCTTTTTCTACTGCGATCCGCCGTACTATTCAAGCGAGTATGTTTATCAATGCGGTTTCACTTGGAATGACCATTTGAGGCTGAAAAACACGCTTGCAAATTCAAAGGGCAAATGGCTTGTATCATATAACGATTGTGAAGAAATCCGCAATTTATATGACGGATATTCATTCTTTGATTTCACAAGGCTTCACAATATGAAACAGCGAATCAACGCAGGCGAGCAATTTCCAGAACTGCTAATCAGCAACTACGATATGTATGAAAGGCAGAGAAACAAGCCGTTACAATTGAGTCTACTTGACTTGACAACCGAACAACAAATTGATTTAGAACAAATTTTGAAGGAGTGTATTATTAACCATGGAAAATAGAATTTATGTAAGCATACCGCTTGACGCACTTATTGTATCAGGAATCACATCCGACTGTGCTGTACAGATTTCCGCTGTGGACGGAGCAATTCTGATTGAGAGGTGCAATGATGATTGCGAAAATTTTGATGACGAGTGTAATTGTTGCGACTGCATCTGCGATGAGTGCAGAGCAGAGCTTGCGGAAAGAGAGGATGATTAATGCTTAAAATATACAGAGTCCTCGGTAAAAAAGGAAGAATTACAATTCCTTTTGAAATCCGTCAGCAAATTGGATTCAGATACAACGATGTTTTATCATTCACACAGCAGGATGATGGCTCGGTTGTTGTCAGGAAAGAAAAAATCTGCGACAACTGCAAGGACTCAGAAGAAGAATTCGAGGAAAATTTCACCCTTGAAGATTTCCTTGACAGTCTGTCCGAGGAAGAACAGAGAAACGCACTTTTGCATCTTTCTCTGCTGTGGGCAGAAAAGCAGAAACACTAAATCGGAGGTAAATTCATATGGCACAGAATACAAATTTCAAAGGAAACAAAAACAACAATCAGAAAAGGAAACTGCCGTATATCAAGGTAAGGATTGATAAGCTCGTTGATGTAGATGATTGCAACACAAAGGCGTTTGCAAGCGTTACTGTCGGCGGTGCTGTGGCAATTCACGGAATCAGAGTGATGAACTCAAGAAAAGGCTTATTTGTTGCAATGCCTGCAAGTAACTATGTTGATGAAAACGGCGAAACGAAGTTCAGCGAGATTGCTCACCCGATTTCAAAGGAGTCAAGAGATATGCTAAACAGCAAGGTTATGGAAGCGTATCATCAGGCACTTGATGAACAGCAGAGTGAAAATGAAACTGAGGATATGTCGGAAGATGAATCGGAAAGCTTTACGCAGACTTTGTGAATTTGTTTGAATGTTTGTTTTCTCTATTGTATAATTTAATATAATCTATTTTTAATTTGAAGTGGAGAATATAAATACGAACGGAGAAAAGAAAATGTTTGAATATTTAAAGAAAAAGCTTATTGATATGGGTTTTTTATGTCATACACCTAAATCAGTATTAAGTTGTCAGGATAAGATGGATATAAAACAATATGGACTTATACACTTTTGCTTTGCTGAAAATATGAACAATATTTTAGAAAGAGGATTAATACCTGGGGAGAAACCACTATTTCGAAGAGAGAAAAATTTATGTTGGCTATATATTAATTATCCAAATAAGTTTGAGGAAAATCTTAGTATAGTAAGGAGTAAAGGTGCAAGAATAGGTGTCGATTGTTATATTCAATTCAAAGATTTTTCTGAGGAGCAAATGAACAATATGCTTATTAGAAAAGAGGTGGATAATGCTGTAGTTCACAGGGGAACATTAAAAACAAGCAATATGAAGGGAATGATGATAGAAGGTAAATAAAATTAAGTCTGGACATATCAAATTCTTTGGATATACTTGTTGCTTGAAAGGACGGCGATAGTATGAAAAAGAAAATCGCAATAATGCTGACATTGATTTTAGCAACAGGAACATTCACAGCTTGCACTGCAGAAGAAAAAGTGAATAACAGTTCTTTATCACCCACGGTTTCAACTTCCGTGGGTGTTTCTGTATCTGGGGAAAGTTCTGAAATGGCAACAACCGAAACAACAACCAACACCGAAAAAGCCACAGTTTCAAAAGAAACAGAGCCTTCGGAACAGAATACCCAAACCGAAGAAAAAACTGACAGTGGGCAAAAATCGGCGGTTGTTTCGGCAACGAATCCGATTCAGAAAACACAAACAGAGGTTCAGAACAACAGCAGGAATACTGTGAATAGTAATCAGTCTAAATCAGAATCGACTGATAAAAAGGAAACCGAAACTCCTACTCAAAGGCCTGCTGTAAAACCGACGCAACCGCCAACGCAGAAACCTACGGAAAAGCCAACGCAAAAACCTACACAACCGCCTACCAAATCAAAAACGGTTGATGTTCAGTATGTGATGAGTGCCTGCATAGCCTACGGTCAGCAGCTTGGAATGAAATATGATTCCTCGCTGAATACAGGCAACGCAAGTTGGTTTTCGCCAACAAACGCATCATATTATGACAGCACTTCGGAACTGACTTCAAACCTTAAAAGTGATGTTGAGTATGTAGCCTATTACTACCAAAGCAGTGACATTACTCCAAGCGACTTATCATTCAATGTAATTGCAGAAAACAACAAAATATATGTAGTTTACTGCTAAGTAAAGTATAGACAGCACTCTTAATCGGGTGCTGTTATTTTTTTGAAAGGAATGATTCCAATGAAAATAAACCAAATAACTCTAACAGACCTCCGCCGTATGAACAGCAAGGAAGGACTCATCTTGCAGGGATGCGGCGGTGAAACGCAGGAATGGGTGGACGGCATTAATAAAATGCTCACGGACAAGGGAATACTTCTTGACGACACAAAGTTTGAGAATGTTTCGGTGTTCAAGAGTGACGGTGTTACCTGTATTCTCTATCCCTTTGAAGATGTCCACCTTGATATCGGCAAGCTTGCAATGTGGAGATTGCAGTCATACACAGCCTTTGCAGGAATGTGGCTGTCCGACTATGTGGATAACAGGCTCGGTGGTTTTGAACCTGAACAGAACAAAGAGGAAAAGGTCAAACCCGACTGTGCATTAATAGGCTGTGATTCTAATATATTCAATCTTTTGGGCATTGCAAGTCGCACACTCAAGCAAAACGGCATGGCTGACGAGGCAAAAGAAATGTGCAGTCGTGTTACGAGTTCGAGCAGTTATTATGAAGCACTGAACATCATCGGCGAGTATGTAAATATCACAGACGGCAGTGAGCAGTCTGATGATATAGATGAAGATTACGGTGAAAGCGAGGCGATGAAATTATGATTTGAGTAAGCAAAAACAGAATATTTTATCAGCAGGCAGAGTCAAAGGACTTTGCCTAATTTTTTGAAAAGAGGTATTTTTATGAACAAATTAATGTCAAACAAAAAATTCACAAGAATAACCGCACTTTTACTTGCGGTTGCAGTAATATTCGGAACAATGTTCACTTTCCCTGTAAGTGCGACAAGCGGTGATAAGGTGACAATAACCTTTGATTACTGTTATGACAGCGCAGGAAACATAATCAGATATAAGCAGACAACAGTCAACGACGGTTATACTGTAGGTACAGTGGGCGAAGAGCTTTGCAAGATTTTTGCAGACGGAAAAGAAGCCTACTGCATTGAACCCGGTCACACTCTCTACTCGGGCAATACTCTGACCGAGGACGGTTCAACTGTGTGGAAGAATTTAGGCTCGGCAAAGCAGAAAGCAATCAACCTTGCTCTGCTTTACGGCAAACCCGGTTCAGGGAAAAACTTAAGCGGAACAGAGGATCAGAAATGGATAGCAACACAGCTGATTGTATGGGAGTTTGTTTCAGGATGCCGTTCCACAGGCGAAGGCTATAAATGCACAAATACAAAGTTCATTGACGGCATATGTGCAGGCGGAGCAAATCCCGGAGTTAAGTCGGTTTACAATGCAATCTCAAAAAGCCTTGCAAATTATTCAACCGTTCCAAGCTTTGCATCGGCGATCGCTTCAAAGGCTGAAACCTATGAGATGAAATATTCAGGTGGAAAGTACACTTTAACACTTACAGACAGCAACAATATTCTTTCGGATTTCAGCTTCAAGACAACAGGCGGTGTGAGTGCATCGGTATCAGGCAACAAGCTGACCTTGATTTCAACTTCGCCAGTCAATGATGCAGTAACATTCAACTCTGCAAAGTCAATGCCGAGCGTAGGAAATACAACTCTTGTTCCCTACGGTGACGCAAGCCTTCAGGATGTCATTACAGGTGTTGAAAACGATGCTGACCCGATAAGAGCATATTTCAAGGTCAAGACAAGCTTGGGTAATCTCAAGCTTGTCAAAACCTCCGAGGACGGCAATGTTGCAAATATTGAGTTTACCGTCAAAGGTGATGGTTACAGTAAGACAGTTAAGACAAACTCAAAGGGCGAATTTGAATTAACCGACCTTGTTCCCGGAAACTACACAATCACAGAAGTAACCGACAGTAAGTACGAAACGCAGAAATCACAGACTGTTAAGGTTGAAAGCGGAAAGACTGCAACGGTGACTTTTGAAAATGTCCTCAAAAAAGGCAGTCTTGAAGTAGTTAAAACCAGTGAGGATAATTTCAACAAGGGCGTAAAATTCCACCTTTACGGTACATCTTTAAGCGGTGCTGATATTGACTTGTATGCAACGACCACCGCTGACGGTGTTGCTACTTTTGCAAATGTTCTCGTTAGCGGTAACAAGCCATATACTCTTGAAGAAGTTGATACTGCTGACAGATATGTTGTTCCCAAAAAACAGACTGCATCTATTGAATGGAACAAGGTAACGCAGAGAAGTGTTGAAAATGTGCTTAAAAAGTGGAATCTTACTGTTACAAAAACAGATGCTGAAACAAAGTCTGCACAGGGTGACGCAACACTCGCAGGAGCAGTTTACGGTATCTACAATAACGGCAAGTTGGTTGACAAATACACCACAGACAAGAACGGCAGTTTTACAACTTCATATTATGTTTGCGGTGACAACTGGACCTTAAAAGAAATTGAGCCGAGTGAGGGTTATCTTCTCGACGAAAGCGAATACCACATCGGTGCAGAAGCAAAGAAATACACCATTGAAAATAACAGCATTTCTATTGGCGTAACCGAGGATATACTGAAAGGAAAAATTGCAATTATCAAGCATACCGATGACGGCAGTACAAAAATTGAAACTCCCGAAAAAGGTGCAGAATTTCAGGTGTATTTAAAATCGGCAGGAAGTTACAACAAGGCAAAAGAAACAGAGCGTGATATTTTAACTTGTGATGAATACGGCTTTGCAGAAACAAAGGATTTGCCCTACGGCACATACACAGTTCATCAGACCAGAGGCTGGAACGGGACAGAGTTCATATCTGATTTTGATGTGTTTGTAAATGAGGACGGCAAAACACATAAATACCTCATCAACAACGCTTCACTTGAAAGCTATGTAAAGATAGTAAAGGTTGACAGCGAAACAGGCAAACAGATTCCGTATGCAGGCGCAGGCTTTCAGATTTATAATTCTGACGGCAAACTCGTGACTATGACCTACACCTATCCCGTAGTAACGACTATTGACACCTTCTATACAAATTCTGACGGTTACCTTATCACACCCGAAACTCTGCCCTACGGCAAAGGTTATTCAGTCATTGAGGTGCAGGCTCCATACGGATATATCCTCGACAGTACACCTGTATATTTTGATATTACGGCAGAAAACACAAGCGAAGAAAACGGCGTTACAATCGTAAAAGCTGAGAAGAAAAACACTCCGCAGAAAGGCACAATTACCGTAGAAAAAACAGGCGAGATTTTCTCGAATGTAACGGAAGTCGGCGGCGGATATACTGATGAAAACGGAAATGATGTTGCACTTCCGACCATCTATCAGCCTGAATATTCTGTAAGCGGTTTGGCGGGTGCGGTGTTTGAAATCTATGCTGATGAGGACATTACAACCCCTGACGGAACAATTAGATATACAAAAGATACTCTTGTTGATACCATTACCACAGGTGAAAAAGGCACAGCAACAAGTAAACAGCTTTACCTCGGCAAATACCGTGTTGTTGAAAAAACTGCTCCTTACGGATTTGTTATGAACAGGACTGTAAATCATATTGAGCTCACCTATGCAGGACAGAACGAAAAGGTGACCAGCACTTCAACCTCATTTACAAACGACAGGCAGAAAGTTGTAATTGACCTTACAAAAATTCTTGAACAGAACGAAAAATTCAATATCGGAAACAATGAAGAAATCCGCAATGTTTCATTCGGATTTTACGCTGATGAAGATTTGAAAGCCGCAAACGGAACAGCCATTCCGAAGGACGGACTTCTTGAAATTATCACTTGTGATGAAAAAGGTAAGGCAACCTTCACAACCGACCTTCCGATTGGCAGTTACTATGTTAAGGAAATCAGCACTGACAGCCACTATATTCTCTCTGATAAAAAATACCCTGTTGTATTTGAGTATGTAGGTCAAGATACAGCGACTGTTCATATTTCTGTAAATGACGGTGAGCCTATTAAAAATGAAATCATCTACGGCACAATCAAAGGCTTGAAGATTGACCGTGAAACAGGCGAAAATATCGCAGGTGCATTGTTCGGCTTATTCAGCACGGATGAAACAGAGTTTACCGAAAAAACTGCAATTCTGACATCCGAATCAAATGAGGAAGGAATCTTCACTTTTGAAAATGTGCTTTACGGCGAATACATTGTCCGTGAATTAAAGCCTGCCGAGGGTTATCTCCCTAATGAAGAAAACTATACCGTAACAATTTCTGAGAACAAGGAAATTATCGAAATCACAGTTGAGAACGATAAAATACCTGAACTCGGAACAACTGCAACTATTGACAGCAAAAAGGAAGTCGGCGCAACAGAAGTGTTCACTCTTGAAGATGTGGTAGAGTACAAGCACCTTGTACCCGGCAAGGAGTACAAGGTTAAGGGTGTTCTTATGGATAAGGCAACAGGCGAACCTCTGTTAATTGATGAAAAAGAAATCCGTTCAGAAACCACATTTACACCTGATGAACCGTCAGGCAGTGTAACAGTAGAATTCACCTTTGACGCAAGATATATCAAGAAAGATACAGACATTGTCGTTTTTGAAAGTCTTTACAGCGAGGATAAAGAGCTTGCAGTTCACACAGATATTGAGGACGTTGGTCAGACCGTAACTGTTAAAATCCCGAAAATCGGAACAAAGGCAAGCATTGACGACAAAAAAGAATTCACAGCTAACGGAGATATTACCATTGATGATGTTGTATCCTACAAGAACCTCACAGCAGGAAAAGAATACACAATCAGCGGTGTGCTTATGGACAAAGCAACAGGCAAGGCATTCCTTGTTGACGGCAAAGAAGTTTGTTCCGAAGTAACATTCACACCCGAAACAGCAGATGGCGAAGTAACAGTATCCTTTACCTTTGACGGCGCTGCAATTACCAAAGATACAGAGATTGTTGTGTTTGAAACTCTCTGCCGTGAGGGAACAGAAATCGCCGTTCATGCTGATATTGATGACAAGAATCAGACTGTAACAATTCATCCACAGCCCGAACCCGAAAAGCCGCAGACGGGCGATAACTCAAACCTCGGTTTCTGGATTGGTTTAGGTGCAGTTGCGCTTGGCGGTCTTGTTTCTGTAGTTATCATCAAACTCAAGAAGAAAGATGAGGACGATGAATAATGCACAGGGCGTATATCTGTTCGCCTTTGGGCGGTAATGTATCTGCAAATATTGAAAACGCAAAACGATATGCCCAATATGCGTTAGAGTGCGGTATGGCTCCGTTCATACCGCATTTTTATGCGCTGATTTTAGATGATGACAACAAAGAAGAAAGAAACCTTGGTATGCTTGCCGGACTTTCAATGCTTTGGGTGTGTGATGCGGTCTGGGTTTTCGGTGATGAAATAACCGAGGGGATGAAAACAGAGATTCGCTTTGCCGAAAAGCTGAACATCAAAGTCAGATATATATCGGAGAATGATTTAAGAAAATCGGAGGTAAAAAATGATAAAGTCAAACAAAATTAAAATATTGAAATTGTTTATTGGTGTTGCCGTTGTACTGTTAATGCTCGGAATATCGGCAGTAACAGTCTTTGCCGCAGGCGATGTATCATCAGCAATCGAAAGCACGTGGAACTCTGCACAAACACAGATTAAAAATGTAGTAAATAATGTTGTTTTTCCTGCGGTGGATATGATTCTTGCTATACTTTTCTTTGTAAAGCTCGCTACGGCGTATATGGACTACCGAAAGCATGGGCAGTTTGAGTTCACCGCGCCGGCAATACTTTTCGGCTGTCTTGTGTTCTCTTTGACAGCACCGCTATACATCTGGACGGTGCTCTGATAACAATAAAAACAAGGCTGTTGTGTTGAATCATAACAGCCTTTTGCGAGGTGATTTATATTTTTGATTGGATAGGAGATTTCATCGGTGGGATCGGCAGTGCCATAGGCGGTGTGTTTGATTACCTCGGTGAGCAAATTTCAAATGCAATATGGAACACAATGTTACAGTGGTTCTATGAAACGATTTACAACGCTGTTGCAGATTTCTTCACAATGATGGGAAATATGGGAGCAGACGTGTTTGACCTTGAATGGGTGCAGGCGACAATAAATCTGTTTACGCTTTTCGGCTGGGCATTGTTCGTCGCAGGAACGGTCGTTGCCGTGTTCGATGTGGCTATTGAATATCAGAACGGAAGAGCAAATATCAAAACTACAGCCATTAATGTGCTTAAAGGTTTCTTTGCTTGTTCGCTGTTCGGCGTTGTGCCTGTGGAACTGTACAAGTTCTGCATCAGCCTGCAAAACACATTTTCAAAGGATTTGTCATCCATAATGGCGGGACAGCAAAGCATTGATTTAGCCGGACAGAGTACGAGTGTTTTAGAGGGCAGTTTTGCAGTAGCAACACAGACAACATTCGGATTGCTGAATCTTTTATGCTTGATAGCTTTTGCCTACTGCGTAATAAAGATATTTTTTGCCAACATCAAGCGTGGAGGAATTCTGCTCATTCAGATGGCGGTAGGTGCGTTGTATATGTTCAGCGTTCCGAGAGGTTATCAGGACGGCTTTAATCAGTGGATGAAACAAATAGCGGCACTATGCCTGACGGCATTTATGCAGACAACTCTGCTGTTCCTCGGTTTGCTGACCTTCCCCGGAAATATGCTTTTGGGGCTTGGAATAATGCTTGCATCAAACGAAGTGCCAAGAATCGCACAGCAGTTCGGACTTGATTCATCAGTTAAGGTAAATATGACGAGCATTGTTCACGCAACTACAACTGCCGTTAATCTGACGAGAAGTGTTGCGAGGGCGGCTAAATGAATGAAAGGAATTTAAAGATTATGACAACTTATCTATATCCACAGAATCTCAAAGCTACCGCCAATCTGTGGCTGTGGAGCTTGCGGGATTTTGCAATTATGAGCATAGCGCTTTTATTATCAATCCTGATACTTGCACAGACAAGGATAATAGTACCGCTTGCAGTAACACTCTGCTTCGGCTTTTTATCAATACGACTTGAAGATACAACAATTCTGGATTTTATCCGCTATGCTGTGAAGTATTTTATATCAACTCAACAGACTTATTTTTGGGCAGAAAGAGGCAAATAAATGAAAAACAAACAGAAGAAAACAAAGCAAAAAGGCAAATCAGTACAGGACTTGATGGGCATAAAAACCTTTACGAAAAATGGCTTGAAGGTCGGTAAGGAAGAGCTTATCTTCTATATGGTTCAGCCGA
This sequence comes from Ruminococcus sp., assembly GCA_022779485.1. Classification (GTDB taxonomy): domain Bacteria; phylum Bacillota; class Clostridia; order Oscillospirales; family Acutalibacteraceae; genus Ruminococcoides. The sequence continues at coordinate 15,936 of JALFTC010000025.1, read as the reverse complement.
CAAATATATCTGTTCTGTCGCACACAAATATTGAAATCAAGGTGCGTCACCTTATGATGGTACTTTCTGCTGTGCCGGATATTGAGATTACCTGTACCGATTCCTGCGAATGCTTCGATACGAACAAAAGCTATATCAAAGGCAGGATTGAAGTTGAACAGAATGAAAAGGTCAGAAAAATTCTAAATAAGGATTTGAATTTCCTCGACAGTATTCAGACCGAAACCTCAACTGCAAGACAGTTCCTGTTTATCGCAAGGTGCAAATCTTCAAAATCAGAAAATGTTTTGCAGAAAGCAAACAGGGTTGAAAAAATCATATCCGATCAGGGATTTGAGGTTACAAGAATGAAGAAAGCAGACATCAAGCGTTTTCTTGCAATCTACTTTGAAGCAAGTATGAACGGCGATTTAATACCCGACTATGACGGCGAGCAGTATATTCCGGAGGTGGAAAATGAAGAAGAAAATTAGTACCATCGCTGTGATTTCCGTGTTCTCAATCATTATACTGTTATGTGTAGTTTCGATTGTGTCACAGAAAATCACCGAGCATAACGAAAAAGCAGAGTTTGAAAAGCTTGCAGAAATCGTTACTGAGGAAACGACTAATACAGATAATGAAACAGAAACGATGAAAAAACCAAATCTGTTAAATGTCAGTGATTTCAATAATGAAGTTCAGGCTGAACAACCTCTGTATTACACAACCTATTATGAACCTCATTCAATATCAGAACTCATTTCAATGAATTCCGAATGCTTCGGCTGGATAAGCATAGCAGGCACTAATATCAATTACCCTGTTATGCATACACCGAGTAATCCGCAGAAGTACCTGAACAGGAATTTTTACGGAGAGTACAGCTATAGCGGTACTCCGTTTCTTGATGCAAGGTGTTCAGCCGACAGTACCAATCTCATAATCTACGGACACCATATGAACAATGGCACAATGTTTGCAGACCTTTGCAACTACATCGATTATTCTTATTTTACAGAGCATCCGACAGTTGTGATCGAAACGAAAAACGGGGCATTTGTTTACTCCGTCTTTTCTGTTATGAAAGTAAAATCCAATGATGATTGGTACAAATTTTTAACAACAGATTTGGACAAAACCTATGAAAAATGGGTCAGTTATGCAAAAACAAAATCTCTGTATAACACAGAAATTACACCTGTTTACGGTCAGCAGATTTTAACGCTTTCAACCTGTTACGGATACAATCAGGATGACCGCATACTTGTGTTGGCAGTCCGAAATTAAAGGGAGGTTTAAGATATGGGACTATTCAAAAGAAAACCAAAGGTGCTCACACCCGAGCAGGCAGAAGAAATCTACACAAAGGATTTCTTTGATATGATTCTGCCGTCAACGATAAAATTCCTGACAGATCACTACATTGTCGGCGACTCATACCGCAGTGTGTGGGCAGTCAGAGAATATCCGCCGTCAACTGAAGAACAGGCAATTCTTTCACAGCTTGCAGACAGAAACGGAGTAACGCTTCGCATATACCACAGACTTGTTGAAAGTGTGGAACAGAGAAAAATCATACAGAACGCAACACGCAAAAACAAACTTAAATCAAGTGGTAATGATGTAAACGAAACCATTGAGGCACAGGGCAACTTGCAGGATGTTGTTACCCTGATGGCAAATCTGAGGAAGAACAAAGAGGCTTTATTGCATTGCTCCGTGTTCATCGAACTAAAGGCGAAAAGCAAACAGAAATTAAAGGAGTTGCAGACTGATATTGCAATGGAGCTGACTCGTTCCAAGATTGAAGTGGATAGATTAACGCTAAGGCAGAAAGAGGGCTTTTTGTCTGTAAATCCTATCGGAAGTAATCAGTTCGGAAGTCTATATGAGCGTGTTCTGCCTGCTTCTTCAGTTGCAAATCTTTTTCCTTTTAATTTTAGTGGTAAAACCGACCCTAACGGCTTGTATATCGGGCGAGATAAGTACGGCACAAATATTCTTGTTGACTTTGACCGCAGAACAGAAGACAAGACAACGAGTAACATTCTTATTCTCGGAAACAGCGGTCAGGGCAAATCGTATTTATTGAAACTCATCCTTACGAACATTCGTGAAAGCGGAAAGAAAATAATTTGCCTCGACCCCGAGTCTGAGTACGAGGATCTGACAAAAGCCCTCGGCGGTTGTTACATTGATTTTATGTCAGGTAAATACAAAATCAATCCGTTAGAACCAAAGGATTGGGGTAATGCAAATGAAGAAATTGACTCCAAAACTCCCGAACCGTTCAAGCGTGTTACCCGATTATCACAGCACATTGCGTTTTTGAAAGACTTTTTTAGAACCTACAAGGATTTCACGGACGCACAGCTTGATACAATCGAAATTCTACTTATGAAGTTGTACGCACGATTCGGCATAACCGACACAACCGATTACAGCACAAAAAAGCCTACTGACTTTCCTGTTATGTCTGACTTTTATGACTTGTGCGAAGAAGAATATATGACCTACGACCACAAGCGGAAGTATCTCTACACAGAAGAAATCCTGCAGGAGGTTTGTTTGGGTATTCATAGTATGTGTGTCGGTTCAGAATCAAAGTATTTCAACGGTTACACGAATATCACCGATGACAAATTCCTGTGCTTCGGAGTTAAGGGTTTGCTCGATACTAACAAAAGGCTCAAAGACGCAATGTTGTTTAATATCCTTTCCTATATGTCTAACAAGTTGTTAGGTGAGGGAAACACCGTTGCATCAATAGACGAGCTTTATTTGTTTTTGTCTAACCTCACCGCCATTGAGTATATCCGCAACGCAATGAAGCGTGTCCGCAAAAAGGACTCAGCCGTGATTTTAGCCAGTCAGAACATTGAGGATTTCCTGATTCAAAATGTCAAGGAATATACCAAGCCGCTATTTTCAATTCCTACTCATCATTTCCTGTTCTTCCCCGGCAACATCAATCCGAAGGACTTTGAAGAAGCGCTAATGGTAGAACCAAACGAGTATGCCTTAATCAAATTCGGTGAGCGTGGCACTTGCCTTTACCGTTGCGGAAACGAAAGGTATTTGCTTCTTGTTCAGGCTCCTGAATATAAAGCCGAAATTTTCGGCAGCGCAGGCGGTCGATAATTTTTGTGGACAATGAAAAATCCTTGTGTTATGATTAAATAAAAACTTTAGGAAGGGAACTTTATGAAACGGCTTGTTTTTCATATTGATGTGAATAGTGCATTCCTGTCGTGGGAAGCTGCTCGCAGAGTTCGTGAGGGCAAAGACGATTTACGCTTGATTCCGTCCTGCATAGGCGGTAATCCCGAAAAGCGAACGAGCATTGTTCTTGCAAAATCCATTCCTGCAAAGAAATACAATATCAGGACAGGCGAACCGATTTCTATGGCTTTGAGAAAATGTCCCGACTTGGTAATAGCCGAACCCGATTTTTCTTTGTATGATAAATGTTCTAAAGCATTTATTGAAATCTGCAAAAGCTACACACCTGTTGTCGAGCAATTCTCAATTGATGAATGTTTCCTTGATATGTCGGGTATGGAGAGAATTTATCCCGAACCGATAAAAACGGCATATGAAATCAAGGACAGAATTAAAAGTGAGCTTGGCTTTACGGTCAATGTCGGCATAGGTTCTAACAAATTGTGTGCTAAAATGGCAAGCGACTTTGAAAAGCCCGATAAGGTTCATACTCTGTTTGAGAATGAAATTACCGAGAAAATGTGGACATTGCCTGTCAGTGAACTTATTTCTGTCGGTAAAAATACAGCAGTAAAGCTTGAAAAATCTTATGTCAGAACGATAGGGGATTTAGCAAAGCTTTCCCTTCAAAACATTCAGTCCATTGTCGGAAACAAATTCGGCGAACAGCTGTATTACTATTCCAAGGGCATTGACGAATCACCTGTCCTTGATGTTCCGCCTAAAGCTAAAGGCTACAGCGTAGAAACCTCGTTTGAGGATAATATCACAACAAGAGAACAGGCACACAAGGTTCTGCTTTCCATTTCTGACAGTGTTGCATTTCGTATTCGTGATGACGGTGCTAAAGCTTATTGCGTTGCCGTAAATATCAGAACAAATGATTTCAGGAACAAATCTCATCAAAGGCACCTTGATATTGCTACGGATATTACAACTGAGATATACAGTATTTCAAAGGTTTTGTTTGATGAACTGTGGGACGGACATTCTCCGCTTCGTCTTATGGGTGTTTCTCTGACTGACATTACAAGAGAAGATACCGAGCAGATGTCTTTGTTTTCTGCTTCATATAAAAACAAGGACAAGGAGAGAAAGATTGATAAGACGGTTGATAACCTCCGCAACAGGTTTGGCTCGGCAATTATTTCAAGAGGTTTGAATTCTGAAAATACAGCGAGAATTGACAGAAAACACAAAGCTCAATTTGAAAATAAAAGGAAGAGCAACAATGGAAGCAAGTAATAAACAGAAAAGAGGGCAATAAAAATGCTTTTATATATTGACGGAGCGGTCAGAGCTGAATCAAGAACCAGAGAAATTGCAGATTATCTTGCAGAGAAAATTAACTGTGATGTTGAATATGTACGGCTTTCAGAAGAAAACATTTTACCGATGGATTTAAAAACTCTTTCTATGAGAGATGAATCGTGTCAAAAAGGAGATTTCAGTAATCCTTATTTCAAGTATGCCAAGCAGTTTGCAAAGGCAGACGAAATAATTTTAGTTGCACCCTATTGGGATTTATCATTTCCGTCAGTTGTAAAAGCTTATCTTGAAAACATCTGTGTTGTTGGTCTTACTTTTTCTTATTCAGATGAAGGCATACCCGTAAGTATGTGCAAAGCGAAAAAACTGTATTATGTTACAACAGCAGGCGGAACGATTACAGATGATACTTACGGATATGGTTATGTCAAAGCTTTGGCACAGGGGATGTTTGGAATAGATGGGGTTTTACTTGTAAAGGCAGAACAGCTTGATATATATGGAAGTGATGTGTATAAGATAATGTCTGAAGCAAAAAGGGAAATAGATAAATTATTTACATGAATTCTTTAGTACAAATTTGAAAAATCCGATTGATTTTCTTAAATGAATTTCAATCGGATTTTTGTTTATCGATGATTTTTTGAAAAACTCAAAATACTTTGAAAATATTGGAAGTGTTAAAAACAAAGATTAGAGAAATAATATAATTGATGATGTAAAATTCAAATACGGTTTATGGTTTCATTATCATAGGGGAGGCGTATTTATGAAATCCAAAGTAAACGAAAATTGCATTGGATGCGGATTGTGCAACAGCATTTGTCCGGAGGTGTTTTCAATGACAGACGAAGGATTTGCCACAGCAAGCTCTGATATTTCCGAAGCACAAGAGGAATCAGTGCAGGAGGCGGCTGACAGCTGTCCGGTAGATGCCATTGAAGTGGAGATTTAATTGCATTATATAAATTTTGGAGGCAGCAAATGAAGGATATGTTTTGTTTTCAGTGCCAGCAGACTGCTCACAATAAAGCCTGTGAGGGCAAAGCAGGAGTCTGCGGTAAAAAAGCCGATACCGCAAATTATCAGGACGAGCTTGTGGGTGCGCTTATCGGACTTGCAAGGGCGGCAAAATCAGGCAAGCCGACTGCTCATACCGATGAGCTTGTGATGAAAGGACTTTTTACGACGCTTACAAATGTAAATTTCAACAATGTGACAATCAAGCAGATAAAGACCGAAATTGAAACTGAAAAGGGCAGAATCAACAGCGAAAAATTTGAAGATTATGATATGGAAAATATCTGGGACGAACACGAGGATATCCGTTCCTTGAAATCACTGATACTGTTCGGGATAAAGGGAATGGCGGCTTATGCTTATCATTCGTTTATTCTCGGTAAAATCGACAGTGAAGTCAGCGGCTTTTTCTACGAGGCTCTGTATGCTCTGGGCGAAAAGAAAAGTCCGGATGAATTGCTTGAGCTTGTTTTAAAGACAGGCGAGGTCAATTTTAAATGTATGGCTTTGCTTGATAAGGCTAATACGGACGCCTACGGAAATCCGGTGCCGACAGAGGTTCCTCTCACTATTGAAAAAGGACCGTTTATTGTTGTGAGCGGTCACGATTTGCACGATTTAAAGCTGTTGCTTGAGCAAACAGAGGGCAAGGGAATCAACATCTATACACACAGCGAAATGTTACCTGCTCACGGCTATCCCGAACTGAAAAAATATCCGCATCTCAAGGGTAATTTCGGTACGGGCTGGCAGAATCAGCAGTCGGAATTTCACAATATTCCTGCTCCGATTTTGTTTACCACAAATTGCCTTATGCCCGTGAGAGAAAGTTACAGCGACAGAGTTTTCACAACTTCTGTTGTGTCCTATCCCGAACTGGTTCATATCGGCGAGGACAAGGATTTTACTCCCGTTATCGAGAAAGCTATTGAGTGCGGCGGTTATGACGAGGATAAAGAAATGAGAGGTATGAACGGCGGCAGCACGGTAACAACAGGCTTTGCTCATAATGCGGTGCTATCAAATGCCGATAAAATAGTTGACCTTGTAAAGCAGGGAAAAATCAGGCATTTCTTCCTTATCGGCGGTTGTGACGGAGCGTCTTACAGCAGAAGCTATTACACCGACTTTGCAAAGCTTACGCCGCCTGATACGATTATCTTGACTCTTGCCTGCGGAAAATATCGTATTAACGATTTGGATTTGGGCGACATCGAGGGTATTCCGAGAATACTCGACTGCGGACAGTGCAATGACGCATACAGTGCAATAAAAATCGCACTGGCTCTTGCAGATGCTTTTGACTGCACAGTAAACGACCTTCCGCTTACGCTTGTTCTTTCGTGGTACGAACAGAAAGCGGTTTGTATCTTGCTGACGCTTTTATATCTTGGGATAAAAAATATCTATCTCGGACCTACGCTGCCTGCATTTGTTTCAAAGGGTGTGCTTGATATTTTGATTGAAAAGTTCAATCTCACTCCTATTGATAAGCCGCAGGAAGATTATGATAGGATTATGAATAAATAACGTATCTGATAAATTAAAAAATCCGATTGACTTTCAAATTGAATTTCAATCGGATTTTTTGCGTTACGGAGGTGATTTTGTGAGTGCTACCATAGGTGCGGCACTGAAGAAAATAGCAGTTGCTTTGCTCACAGATAAAAAGGTAATAAAAACAATAGGCGGTATAGTAATCGGCATAATCATAATTGTGGTTATGCCGATTATTGCTGTTGTATCAGTTTTCAACGGCAGTATGGATATTGACACCGACAAGCTGAGTAAGTCCATACAAGAAAACATCTCAGCCGTACAGATGGAAAATCTTCAGCTTATCAACAACACGATGACAGAGGTTGAAAATCAACTGAAAAATAAAAAGTTGTCCGACTATAACACACAGGCAGAAGTTATCTATCTGTTTTCTTTGTCCGATAAATCAGAGGACAAGGACTTTGTAAAAAACTTTGTTTCCTGTTTCAAAAAGAATCAGTCTGATGAGAATTTGATAAAAGCTGTCAATCAGAAATTCGGAACGGAGATTAAGTATGACGAGTTTCAGAAAATGATGCAGTCAATCAAGGGTGCTGAAATCAGCACCGCAGGCTTTTCCGACAAGACAACGAAAAATAATCTTGACCTTGTCAAGTGGTGCGAGAACGCATACAAAAACGGTTGGGGTTATGTTTACGGCGGTTACGGTCAGGTCTGCACAAAGCAATACCTTGACCAACAGGCAAGTCTGTTTCCCGGCAACAACGAGGCAGGCGGTGAAATGCGACAGGTCGGAGAGAAGTGGCTCGGCAAGAGAGTATGCGACTGCATTGGCTTGATAAAATCCTACGCTTGGTACAACGCTGACAGCGGAGAAATCGTTGCAGGCTCAAACGGTTTTACCGACTGCGGAGCAAATTCTATCTGGAGCAATGTAACCGAAAGCGGACCGATTTCTAATATGCCCGATACACCCGGACTTGCCGTTTGGATGGACGGACATATCGGAGTGTATATCGGCAACGGAGAAGTTATCGAAGCGCAGGGCACAGCATACGGAGTTGTCAAAACTCAGCTCTCGGGGCGAGGATGGACAAAGTGGCTGAAGATACCGAATATCAAATATGTAAATCAAAGCAATAAGAAATGACGAGGTGATTTTTTATGAAGAAAACAAGCGTAAGCATAATGTATGACGATGAAAAGCTGAATGCAATCAGGCTGTATATGTCACAGCGTGATTTGGATCTCAAGGAAGAGCTTGAAAAATCTGTGGACTCTTTGTATGCAAAATATGTTCCTGCAAATGTCAGAGAGTTTATTGATATGAAAGGGTCACAGATAAAACTGCCAAAGCCGAAAAAAGAAAAAACGGAAAGCATTGACTTACCAAAAGATAAAATCGGAGTTGATAACTGAATATGAAAAATCAAAACTTCGGAATAGAAATAGAAATGACCGGAATCACTCGCAGTACGGCGGCGAAAGTGATTGCCGGTTATTTTCATACAGAAGCAACTCATGTAGGCGGTTGTTATGATGCGTATTCTGTTCGTGATGATGACGGCAGGATGTGGAAGATTATGCGTGACGCAAGCGTTAGATGTGAAAACCGTTCAGGACAGAACGCAAGCTCTCTGTACTCGGTTGAATTTGTCACTCCGATTTGCAATTACGATGATATTGAAACCATACAGGAGTTAGTTAGAAAGCTTCGTGGTGCAGGAGCGAGAGTCAACTCAAGCTGTGGTTTGCATTGCCATATTAATGCGGCTCCGCATACCCCTAAAACACTTCGCAATATCGTAAACATTATGGCGGCGAAAGAGGACTTGCTCTACAAGGCTTTGAAAGTGAATGTATCAAGAGAACATTACTGTCAGAAGATGGACACTCGCTTTCTTGATGAAATCAATAACCGTCCGCCGATGTCAATGGAGCAGATAAAGTCAATGTGGTATGACGGCGAGGATTACAGCTACCGACACTATGATGATACACGCTACCACGCACTGAATCTTCACAGCGTGTTCTACAAAGGTACGATTGAATTTCGTCTTTTCAATTCCACCTTACACGCAGGCGAGGTAAAATCAGCGATTCAGCTTTGTATTGCAATCAGTCATCAGGCATTGATACAGAAGTCTGCAAGACACGCTAAAACTGTATCGGATAACGAAAAATATACTTTTCGTACTTGGTTGCTCCGACTTGGCTTAATCGGTGACGAGTTCAAGACAGCTCGTCATCATCTGCTGAAAAATCTTGAGGGCAACATTGCGTGGAAGGAGCCTGCACAGGCTGAAAAGCAAAAGGAAAGGCTTGCACAACAGCGAGCCACCGAAATTATTAATACAAACGAAAATATAAATATCAACGAACCCGAATCTGAAACTGCAACTGAGCAGAATGAGGACTCGGGTTTTGTTATGAGTATGTAAGGAGAGAAATCTATTATGGGTAAAAAATTATATATTGCCTACGGCAGTAACCTCAATCTTAAACAGATGAAATACCGTTGTCCGACAGCAAAACTTTTAGGCATTGGTGTGGTCGAAAATTACGAATTGCAGTTTAAGGGGATGCCTCACTGCTCCTATGCAACAATCGCACCTTGCGTCGGCAAGTCCGTTCCCGTTGCATTGTGGGAGCTTCAGCCGAGAGATGAAAAACTGCTTGACCGCTACGAGGGTTATCCCTCCCACTACTTCAAGCAGGACTTGCCTGTGAAATTGAATAACGGTTCGGAACTGATTGCAATGGTTTACATTATGAATCTGCAACAGCAGTTCGGATTGCCCAGTGCAAGCTATTACGATACTGTGTCGCAGGGCTACAAGGACTGTGGTTTTGATTTAAAAGTTTTAAACGAAGCCGTAAATGACAGTGCGGAGAAATTCTATGAAAACCTTGAACAGAACAATCTGTTTGATTCACCTGATGAAGATGAAAATATGGGAATGGGTGGTATGGCTTTATGAACGAGAGAAAGAAATTGAAAAAGCAACTCGGTGATAAGTATATTTTCAAAATGTATCTGTCGGTGAACGAAGTCAAGAAATTACTTTCCGAAAATCCAAAGGACAAGCACGACACTCTCTTTGTTTCACTCACAGTCGGCTGTGTAAAAATCAACGCTGTTGTATTTCCGACTCCCGATAAAATGCTCCTCTGTTTTGATATTCTTGTAAAGGATACACCCGAGAGTGAAGAATGGATTTGCTATGATACTTTGAGTGATGAAATAAAACTCAGCTCACGCAGTATTGAGCAGGCTTTGTTTAATATTCTGAACCGTGAAGTCAAGGAGTACGGACTGTCATATACCGAGTGCAATTTTGAAGTGATAAACGGCAAAGTGATTAAGTAAAGAATTACGGCGGTATTCTCGCCACACTCGCCCTGTGTCGGCTTTTAAAGGAGAAGTCGGGAAAGTATCTGAAATCAAAGAAAAATCGAAACAGGGCGGTTTGTGGCAAGGTGTGAAAAATCAAAGTTACGGCAATTCGGGCAGTTTTTCAAGGGTAGGTATTTAAGCAGGAGAAAGACACGGGGTTGCAGTCGCTCCCTCGTGTCGGTTTACGGCAGACGGCAACGCCGACTGCCATGCTGTTTTTCGCACTTTTCAGCCTTAAAAATTCATAGGGGTTAATTTTCAGCCTTGGGGTTGTACTTGTGGGTTTATCTGCCCGAATTGCCGAATAAAATGCCAAAAATAAAGGAGTTGCAACTGTGGGTTGTGACTATGAAGGAGGTTTTGCACTTGAATGAAACTGATAACAGAAAAGAATTAAAGCGGAAGTTTGCACTCTGGATAAAAGAATCAACACTCGATATGGTTCAGAATATCTACAAGGAAGATAACTGCTCCAGTCGAAGTGAATTTATTGAAAAGGCAATCATTTTTTATGTGGGGTACCTTTCCTCAAACGACAACAGCCAGTATCTTCCCAATGTGGTTACCTCTACATTGAAGTCTATCGTTGCCGAGAGCGACAACAGAATGAGCAGGCTGATCTTTAAATTGGCGGTTGAACTTGCTATGACAATGAATATTATTGCCTCGTCACAGGATATTGACAAGATGACTCTTACAAAACTTCGTGGCGAGTGCGTAAAGGAAGTCAAGCGGCTCAACGGTTCTTTTTCCTTTGATGACGCATACGATTGGCAGAAAGGATAATTTTTTGTGGCAAAGTTAGTTACAAAGTTTAAATATCTCAAGCCGAATCGTAAAGTAAGTGCAGGCGGTTATGCAAAATATATTGCCACCCGCGAGGGTGTAGAAAAGATTGACAGCTCGCAAAAGTTTGCTCCTGCAACGGCAAAGCAGAAGAATCTAATTGAAAAAATCTTAAAAGATTTTCCCGACAGCAAGGATATGTTTGAGTACGCTGATTACCTTGAAAAGCAGAATGCAGGCTCAGCATCTGATTTCATTTCTCGTGTTATGGAAGATTATGCTTATGAAATCTCGGGCAGAAAAGTATATGCCAATTACATTGCAACCCGTCCTCGTGCTGAAAGATTCGGCTCGCACGGACTGTTTACCGATGACGGTGTGCAGGTTCAGCTGAGTAAAGTATCTGAAGAACTCGACAGGCACAAGGGAAATATCTGGACTGCGATAATTTCTATTCGCAGAGAAGATGCAGAACGGCTTGGCTTTAATACCGGAGCTCGGTGGAGAGATATGCTCCGAACGCAGACAGAAGCACTTGCGAAAAATCTGAAAATACCAATGGAAAATCTTCGTTGGTATGCAGCATTTCATAATGAATCGCACCACCCTCATGTGCATTTGATAGCATATTCAACCGTGGAGAACGAAGGCTATCTCACGCAAAAAGGAGTTGAAAATCTGCGTTCATCATTTGCAAAAGATATTTTTCAGCAAGATTTATTGTGCATATATGAAAGGCAAACCGAGCATAGGGATAAGCTCCGTGCCGAGGCTCGTGACATTGTAGAGGATTTGGTTTCAAAAATCAACTCTGAAATATATATCAGTGCATCAATTCAGCATAAGCTGTTGGAGCTTGCCGACAGGCTTTCAAAAACAAAAGGTAAAAAAGTTTACGGCTATCTTAAACCTGATGTAAAAGCGATTGTGGATTCTATTGTTGACGAACTTGCAAGTGATGACAGAATCAAAAAGTTGTATGACCTTTGGAATGAGCAAAAGGAAAATACAATACGCACCTACACGGATGAAATTCCTGACAGGATTCCTTTAGTCAACAACAAGGAATTCAAGTCAATCAAGAACGCTGTAATTAAGGAAGCTATGAAACTAACTCTCACCGAGGATGAAGTTGAAAAAATTGAGAATGCAGATGAAGAATCTGTTTCAAATCCCTTTGAATATGAAGAAAACACCTCTGCCGAATCAGTCTTTGATTCAGACAGAGGTGTTCTGTATCCTCGTTATTCCATAAAAACAAATCGCAACATTGTTGCAGTTTCTTCTCTTTATCTCCTGCGCTACCTCTGTAACATAATCCAAAGTAGGCTTCGCTTTGAAGAAAAGCAGAAAGCACAACGGACAGATAAAAAATTACAGCAGAAGATTAATGACAAGAAGCAGGCTCAGGGGTTGAAAATGTAAGTTGATGAGAAATTATTATCCCCAGACAAAATTATCCTTCCCTGCGCCGATTTCAAAATGACATTTCACAATCCCCAAGTCTATTTTACTGTAAAATCCAAAACCGGCTTTAGCAGTCACCTTATTTTTGTCTAAGGAAAAAGTGAATTTCTGTTGATTCATTGCAGTCGGAGCAAGCAGTGCGGCTTCCACGCCGTTTGTAAACCATTCGGGCAATGGTTGCGTAGTTTTGCATACGCTTGAAATATTTTTTGATTTATGTGCTGAACCTTGAGTCTTTCCATACCCAATAGCTATGACGATTGTGAGTTTTTCGCCATCTTCAATTTGAAACACACTCGGTATTTTTTTGTATGTCATAGCAACCCAACAGGTGTTTAGACCAAGCTGTTGAGCAAGTAAAACAAGCTTTTCGCCGTAGTATCCACAGAGTTCGTCCAGTCTGTTTCCCTTTTTGCCTATCAAAGCTATATAATTGTTTACTCCGGAAAACTTGCCGTAATGAGCCATAAAGCTGTCAAAGGCTTTTGGTTCATTACTGATTAGCTGAATATGCAAACCGCTTTCATTGTTGTATTGGGAAATCTTTTTAAGCAGAGTTTCTTTAGCCTCCGTTTCTAAAGGTTTATCCTCGTAATTCCTTACGGAGTGCCTATTTTTAATTGCTTCATATAAATCCATTTATAATACCTCCTGATTTATTCATTACCGCTTCTGTCGGGCAGTTGTAGCATAATCTTTTTTGCGTGTTCAAGCATATTTATCAGCCTGTCAAATGCGATCATATCGGCATCAAAGTAATAGTAGTTTTTGGTTGCCTCTCTTCGCATTTTAATAATTCCTGCATCCTTTAATATTTGCAGATGATGAGAAACCGCAGGGCGTGATAAATTTGTCTTTGCCGCTATCTCACCCACTCGCAGACCGTTACATTCACCGGACAGCATCATTACCAGCATTAAGTGCTGACGCATTTCATCGCCTAAAGCTATAAGTACTTTCTGACAACTTGTAAATTCCTCAGAAAGCTGTTTGATTTCTTTATCGTTTTTCATTAATACGCCTCATTAGTTTAAGTGTTTAAATAATTATACCACAGAAAAAAGAAAAAACTTCAATGGTAAAGAAAATCAATACGAATAAATTTTTAATACGAAGTTTTCACCAAGGAATAACTGCACCCAAACGCTGATAGGTGCCACCTGTCACAGTGATAAGAGAAGAACTACCCACTATAAGATATTACAGCAGAAAGAAAAAATATATTATACTCAAGGAAGTGATTAAAATATCAACCTACATTCATTTTACAAAAGAACAGCGAGAGCAGGCAAGGCGAACCGACCTTGCTAATTTTTTAATCGGTCAAGGTGAGAAAGTCAAGAAATCAGGCTCGGAGTACGAATGGCTTGACGGCTCGCAAAAGGTAACAATCAGAGGTCACCTCTGGTATCATCAGTACGAACAGAAGGGCGGTGATGCGATTGACTTTGTCCGCAGATTTTACAACAAGGACTATGCCGAAGCGGTAGAAATGCTTTTGAATAACTGTGGAGGTCAAATCATAACCTCACCGCCCATAGTAAAAGAGCATAAACCTTTTGAACTGCCGCCGAGGAATGACAGAATGAACAGAGTTTTTTCTTATCTGCTGTTGACTCGTGGCATTGACAAGGATGTAGTTTTTGACTTTGTGCGGAGAAAGATGATTTATGAATCGGCTGACTATCACAACGCTGTCTTTGTTGGCTATGATTCAAGCGGTAAACCTCACCACGCACACAAGAGAGGAACGGTGACAAGCAATCAGTACAAAGGAAATGTTGCAGGCAGTCAGCCGGAGTTCAGCTTTCATTGGCACGGTACAAGCGACAAGATGTTTTTATTTGAAGCTCCTATTGATATGCTTTCCTACATTTCAATGCACAAGGAAAATTGGCAAGAAAACAGCTATGCGGCATCCTGTTCCGTTTCGGACAGGGTGCTTTTTCAATGTCTTAAAGACAATCATAACATCAGAAAAGTCTTTCTCTGTTTTGACAATGACGAGGCAGGACAGAAAGCGAACAAGCGGATATCCGATAAATTAAACTCAATGAATATCCGAAATGAAATCCTCATTCCTACCCATAAAGACTGGAACGAAGATATTTTGAAAAATGAAAGGACTGAAGAAATATGCCCTCAGGTATTATAACTCTGATTATTGTCGCAGGCTCAATGTTTGCTTTGTTCATAATAATTTCTACGGTCGGCAATTACTATTCTCTCAACCGCATAAAGAACAAGACGGTCGGACAAGGTCAGCACGGAACGGCTCGTTGGGCAACTAAAAAAGAGATAAAAAGAACCTACAAGCAGGTTGATTTTCAACCCGATGAATGGCGTACAAATCCTGACAGCAGACCAACGGAGCAAGGTATAGTTGTCGGTTGCAAGAATAGCAAAAATGGCACAACAGCAATGGTTGATACAGGAGATGTTCATGCTCTGATGATTGGTGCGGCCGGTGTCGGCAAGACTGCATATTGGCTCTATCCGTGTATTGAATACGCTTGCGCTACAGGTATGTCATTCTTGTCAACCGACACGAAAGGTGACATCGTGAGAAACTACGGAACGATTGCAGAAAAATATTACGGCTACAAAATTTCTGTTATAGATTTGCGTAATCCCACACGCTCACACGGCAATAATCTTCTGCATCTTGTAAACAAATATATGGACTTATACAAAGCCGAACCTGAACAGCTTGTTTACAAGGCAAGAGCAGAAAAGTATGCAAAAATTATTTCAAAAACGATTATTCTTTCAGGTATGGACTCGGCTTCATTCGGACAGAACGCTTACTTTTATGATGCCGCAGAGGGACTTCTAACGGCAACCATTCTGCTTGTTTCAGAATTCTGCGAACCCGAAGAAAGGCATATTGTTTCGGTATTCAAAATCATTCAGGAGTTACTTGCTCCGACTAACAAGAAAGGCAGAAATCAGTTTCAGCTTTTAATGGACTATCTTCCCGACGACCACAAGGCAAAATGGTTTGCAGGGGCGGCTCTAAATACCGCTGAACAAGCTATGTCAAGTGTTATGAGTACGGCACTTTCAAGACTGAATGCATTTCTTGACAGTGAGTTGGAACAGCTTTTGTGTTTTGATACGGAGATAGACGCTGAAAAATTCTGCAATGAAAAGTGTGCAATATTCATAGTAATGCCCGAAGAAAACCCCAACACTTTCTTTATGGTTTCGCTGATTATTCAACAGCTTTACCGTGAAATACTTTCAGTTGCAGATGAAAACGGCGGTGTACTGAAAAATCGTTGTGTGTTCTT
>JALFTC010000041.1 GCA_022779485.1 Ruminococcus sp. | reverse complement strand
TACTGTTATTCCTCCTACTACAAATAGTAAGGTTCCTTTTACAACTGTTCCAAAGCAACCAAGCAGTACTCCTGCTGAAACTACTAAGCCTGAAACTATGCCTGAGGATAAACCTGAAACTATTGAAACAAAGCCAACAGGTGACTGGGAAGTTCGCACTCTTAACGGTGGCAAGACCTGTGAAGTACTGGCTTACCACGGCTCAAAAAAGACCGTTGAAATCCCAACAAAGATTGATAAGGCTGTTGTTGTCGGTGTTTGCTCAAATGTATTCTCAGGCACAGCAGTTGAAAAAGTAGTAATTCCTGCAACTGTGTCTAACTTAGATGCAAGTGCATTGGATATAAAGACAATTAAGAGCGTTGAAATCAAAAAAGAAAATAATGTTGATGATGTTACATATACATCTCCTTACAGTGTAAAGGACCTTGTTATTTACTCTGCTGATAAAACAATGCTCATTAAGTATTTACCACAGAAAACAGACAAGGAATTTACTGTTGACAATAACACAGTTGCAATTTGTGACAATGCCTTTAGCGGTGTGTCACTAAAGACTCTTGATTTGGCAACAGCAAAGTCAGTAAGTTCAACAGCATTTGAAAATACAGACATTGAAAACTTTGTGTTCCATACCATTGAGCCTCCTGTTGTATCATCAATGAATACCTTTGGCGAGGTTAAGACAGAATATAAACTTAGTGGTGTAACATATAAGGCTGATTCCGTTCTTCATGTGCCTGAAGTTGGCTATGAAAACTATGCAAATTCAATGGCATTTGAGTCCTACGCAAAGGCAAAGGCTATTAAAAAGGATAGTGCTGTTGGCAGTTGCGTGTCAACTGTTAAAATGGACGGAATTGTGTACTCAATTATCAAAAATGATACAGAGTATGACGGAGTAAAGTTTGCTCGTGAGGGTAAAGCTTACCTTGCAATTGTTACAGGCTACTATGATATTCCTGATGACGGTGTTGTAAAGGTACTTTCATCCGTTGTTTATACAAAGGAAGATAAGGACACAGATAATAAAGTAAACTACTCTTGCCCTGTTGTTGGAATTGCAAATAATGCATTTGCAAACGCAAGTGAAATGAAAATTCTTGTATTGCCAAACAATGATGTGCATTACTCCAGTGACGCATTTACCGGCTGTGACAACTTAGGACTTATTGATTACGACTCTGTACTTCCTTTTGATGTAAGCAAGTTTGATGCAATTATTAATAATGCAGAAACTTCTTCAGAGGACGACAGCAACGAGGACAGCGAATAAATAAGGAAAAATATAAAAAGCAAGTGGTACTTTTCACTTGCTTTTTTAGACTCTCCCAGGAGAGTCTTTTATTTTGCTTTACAAATATATTCTGAAAGTGTAGAATATAAGTATATGA
Source organism: Ruminococcus sp. (assembly GCA_022779485.1). GTDB lineage: Bacteria > Bacillota > Clostridia > Oscillospirales > Acutalibacteraceae > Ruminococcoides. Next base: position 1,675 of record JALFTC010000041.1, on the reverse strand, counting down.
ATTTGGAGGTATGTTATGAAGAAAGTTTTGATTGTTTTCCTATCAGTTTTAATGATAATAATTGCCGGATGTTCTCCGGATAAGAATAATAATGAAAAAACACCTGATATTTCAGACAACATATCAAGTATGGAAATTTTAATTGACAATAATCTTATAAAAATAACTGACAAGCTGACATATAAGGATTTGGAAAAAATGGGATTTCAACTTGACGAAAACTATTCCGGAGTCCTTGAAAAAACAATCAGGCCCAGCAAAAGTGCTGATTCTATGAATATAGAAAGCTTTAATATTAAAACATCAAAGAATAAGCTGATAACTGTTTCTGTTGTAAATACAGGTAAAAAAGACTGTTCTGTTAAGGATTCTTTGATTTACTTTATCGGTACATATAATATTAATGAGTACGACCAAAGCTATATTCTTCCCTCAGAAATCAAGTATAATGACACTGCAGATAAAATGAAAGAAGCTTGGGGAGAGCCTCAGGTTGACCTTACTTCCCTGGATGACGGTAAAATGATACAATATGTGAACAGCAACTGCACTTTTACAGCTAATCTTGACAAGGATTGCAAAATTGTGTCCTTTTCTTTTATGCTTGACGCCAATAAATTATTTAAATAAGATCAGCTGTCTATGGTGGCTGATTTTTGTTCATTTGCTATATTGTGTCAGAATTAATTATACATAATCTGTGGATTTTGCGTTCGGTGCAATATTATCTAAAAAAATATATTTGAAACTCTTGAAATTTGTGATATTATATCATATAATGATAGATAGGAAGATTGTGGGGATAGAGCGTCACTTACGCGATTACAGATATAGATTATAGATATATCAGAAAACCACGGTGGCTATGCTTTTCCTTCCAACGGAATATCCATGTTAAATAAATATCTTATTAACGAAATTATTACATTTTATAATATACGGGCGAAAGGTGCAGGACAATGTTGTTAAAGAATTTGAACAATCAATCAAAGACAACGAAGACAAAACTGAATAAGAGAAGTTTCCTTTCAACTGTAGTGCTTAGTGCTGTGGCTTTAATCTTGTGTACAGCTTTCACATTTTCATGGCTCACATCAAAGATAGACTATCTAAACACAGTTATCCGAATGGGAGAGTTTGGTGCTACTGTTAATGTGTATTACGAAGACGGCTCACTCCTTACAACAGGCACAACCCAAGGTGATGATGTTGCTGTTGACAATGCAATTTCCGGTGATACAAACTGGTCAGCAGGTACAGTTGGGTACAGATTTATTGAGGTTGATAACACAGGTACAATTAACCTTAGCTCCTACCTGAGCCTTGGTTTTAACTGTGCAAACTTTACCGGCACTACCAATGAAGTAACCGATAGCTTTTTCGTAAGAGTTACCGATATATCAAATGCGGTTAAAAGCTTTACTAAGTCAGGTAATAAGTTAAGCGGATATATTGAAAAGTTTAAGCCGGATACAGCATCCGGAATTCAAAAGACAGGCACCAGCTTTACAAAGTCAACCGATATTCAAAAGCTTGGTGTAACAGTTGGCGGTGGTAAGTCCTACTACCTCTTTGAATACTGTTGCTATGACCTTTCTCCTTTGCTTTTCACAAGCGACAGCACAATTTCTATTGACGCAAAGATTAGAGTTCAGCAGACAAATGCTCCTGCTGT
>JALFTC010000024.1 GCA_022779485.1 Ruminococcus sp. | reverse complement strand
ACTTTAACCTTGTTACAGATAATTTCACCAAGGTCGGTATAGTCAAGGTTTTTGTCGTAACCTCCGGCAATTAGGATAATCTTTTCGTCATAAAGCGAAAGTGTACCTGAGGCTGTTCTTGTTGGGCTTGATGCTATTGAGTCGTTGTAGTACTTAACACCGTTAAATTCCCTTACAAACTCAGCCCTATGCTCAACACCTGTAAAGGTCTTTGCCACCTGTCTTATGGTGTCAACATCTACAATACCCCAAACGGCGGATATAGCCGCCATATAGTTTTCTACATTGTGCATACCGGGAATAAAAATATCGTTGATGTCAATAATCTCGGTTTCCTTGCCGTAGTCGGAATAAACGATTTTGTTATCCCTTAAAAATGCACCGTTATCAACAGCACTTTGTCTGCTGAACTTTGCAAGGCATCCCCTTACATCATCAGAAAAGGAGTTTGAAATATCATTATCAAGGTTTAAAACAGTTTTTGAAAAGGCACTTTGATGCAACAATACATTCCTTTTGGAGTCAACATATTCCTGCATATCCTTGTGCATATCAAGGTGATTTGGGGAAACATTTGTAACAACTGCAATACTTGGACTTGTCCTCATAGAGATAAGCTGGAAAGAGGAAAGCTCAACTACTGCATAATCATCAGGTTTAATCTCCTCAATTAAAGGTAAAAGAGGACGACCTATGTTACCTCCAAGATAAACCTTTTTGCCCTGTGCCTTTAGAAATTCAGAAATTATTGAGGTTGTGGTGGTTTTACCGTCGGAGCCTGTAATGGCAATAATTTTGCAGGGGCAAAGTTCGAAGAAAAGTTCCATTTCTGAAGTGACAACAACACCCCTATTACGCATATCAACAAGCTCGTCCATATAGTACCTCATACCCGGTGTTCTGAAAACAATGTCAACATCAAGGTTTTTAAGGTAATTTTCGCCTAAAGAAAGCTTTACACCAAGTTTTTTTGCCTTGTCTGCATTTTCTCCCAGTGCATCAAAATCCCTCTTATCACAGGCTGTAACATCTATACCGTGATTTACAAACATCTCCATAACAGGAAAGTTGCTTACACCAAGTCCGCAAAAAGCAACCCTCTTGTCCTTTATACTATTAAAAAAACTGTTAACCTTGTTCATTACAATAATCCTCCAATTAGTATTACATTATAATTATATCAAATGGTAGGTAAATTTCAATTATTTTTTGCAATAAAAAACGGTGACACCCCAGTCACCGTAGTTTTTTACTAAACACAGCGTTTAGTATTAATCCCTGCCAAGCAGTGAATCAACAGAAATTTCAAGAATATCTGCAAGCGCAACAAGCTCAATGTCTGTTACATATCTAATCTGTCCCTCAAGTTTTGAAAGTCCCGATGCGTTCATATCCACACCGTTAACCTGAAGCTGTGCCAAAAGCTCCTTTTGTTTCATACCTTTCTTTTTTCTTGCAGATTCTACTCTTGCTCCAATTAGGTTTCTATCCCCTAATTCTTGTTTTCTCAGTCTCATAAACATTCTCCCCGTAAAATATAATATTTCTTTTAAGAAATTCTTTAAAGAAATTCTTTTAAATAATTCTTTAAAGTCAATTCAGCTTGCTCATATTATAATACGATAAAAGAAAAAAAACAAGACCTTTTTGTTATTTAATTTAAAAAATTGATACTTTTTATCAAAAATAATTACATATAGCGTCTTTCAGTGTAATAATTTTGTAATTTTCTGTCAAGAAATTATATTTTTTGTCGCAAAAAAGGTTTAGCAAAACTAAATTATTCTTTGAAAGAAAATAAAAAGAACCCCGAAGGGTTCTTAAGGAAACACAACCAAATCTATAAGCCGAGTTCTGTCGTGAACAGCCATCTATCTTGGCAAAGTGTTACCACATTTGCTCAATGCCACCTCCATAGGACTGCCGAGCAAGCATATATGTCCCTCCACGGTGTTGCTCCAAATAGGGTTTACACGGCTGTTATGTCTCCATAACACCGGTGAGCTCTTACCTCACCTTTCCATCCTTACCGTAAAATACGGCGGTTATTTTCTGTTGCACTATCCCTGGGGTCGCCCCCGGCGGCCGTTAGCCGTTATTTTTGCTCTGTGGAGCTCGGACTTTCCTCGGATAGTCGCTTTCGCTTCTAACCGCAGCTGTCCAATTTGGTTGCAAGGTTATTTTAATGCAGAAAATTAATTTTGTCAAACTATTTTGGGTATTGAATGAATGGGCAATTAGTTGTATAATGATTTGAGATGATTTGGAGAAGTTTAGGAGGAAGATAAAATGGATATTAGACAAGAGTCTCTTAAAAAGCATTATGAATGGAACGGAAAGATTGAAGTTGTATCAAGAGTAAAGGTTAACAGCAGTGAGGATTTGTCCCTTGCATACACACCGGGAGTTGCAGAGCCTTGCCTTGAAATTAACAAGGACTATAACAAATCCTTTGAGCTTACAAGGAGAAACAACCTTGTTGCTGTTGTAACAGACGGCACTGCAATCCTCGGTTTAGGCGACATTGGTCCTGAGGCAGGTATGCCTGTTATGGAGGGCAAATGTGCTTTGTTCAAGGAATTTGCAGATGTTGACGCTTTTCCTATTTGTGTAAGGAGCAAGGATGTTGACGAATTTGTAAATACAGTTTACCTTATCAGCGGTAGCTTTGGTGGAATTAATCTTGAGGATATTTCAGCGCCAAGGTGCTTTGAAATTGAGAAAAAGCTAAAGGAAAAGTGTGATATTCCTGTTTTTCACGATGACCAGCACGGTACTGCAATTATTGTTGCAGCCGCACTTATCAACGCACTTAAGGTTGTAAACAAGAAGATTGAAGAAATTGAGGTTATAATTAACGGTGCAGGCTCAGCCGGAACTGCAATTTGTAAGCACCTTATGAATATTGGCGTTAAGAACATCACTATGTGCGACAAGGACGGCATTATTTGTGAGGGTGACGAAAGTCTAAATCCGGCACACACAGAGCTTGCAAAGGAAACTAACAGAAGTAAAAAGACAGGTGTTCTTGCTGACGCTATGAAGGGTGCTGATGTATTTATCGGAGTAAGCGCACCAAACATTGTATCGGAAGATATGGTTAAGTCAATGGCTAATGAGCCTATTATCTTCTCTATGGCTAATCCTACACCTGAAATTATGCCTGATAAGGCAAAGGCAGCCGGTGCCGCTGTTGTTGGAACAGGAAGAAGTGATTTTCCTAATCAGATTAACAATGTTTTGGCTTTCCCCGGAATTTTCAGAGGTGCACTTGACTGCAGAGCAAAGGAAATCAATGAGGAAATGAAGGTTGCCGCATCCCTTGCCATTGCAAATCTCATCAGTGACGAGGAGCTTAATGCCGAGTACATTCTCCCCGAGGCATTTGACAAGAGAATCGGCAAAACAGTAGCAAACGCAGTTATTGAAGCCGCTAAGAAAACAGGGGTCAACAGAATTTAATTTAAGTAACTATAATCCAACAAGGCTGTCGCATTAGTTTTGCAACAGCCTTGTTTTTTATATTTTATTATATTTATGTGTTTTTTATGATTTATTGGATATGTTTCAGCAAATCTTCTTTTGTGTTACTGCATTTGCCCTCTATCACAAGGTTTAGCAGATGGTTAAGGGTTTCGCCTATGATTTTTCCCTCTGTTATTCCGCTGTGGATTAAGTCCGAGCCTGTTACATTAAGGGTTTGCAGGTTGTAACACTCGCCGTTGTTGATAATTTCGTCAAACAGCTTGTGAATTTCACTAAGGTTTTGAAGTTTTTCTTCTCTTTTGTAGCTTGACCGGGCAAGGATATCGGCTTTTTGCACCTTTAGGAGTAGCCTGAATTTATCCTCCCCCATATTTTTCAGTATCTTTTTGATTATTACCTTATCGGCTTTTATTCTTAAATTGTGGTTTCTTATTAAGAAAGCTACTGTGTCAATAAATACCTTTGGATATTTTAGTCTTGTAAGGACTTCCTTTGAAATTGCCTCTCCTATTTTTTCGTGACCGGTGTAAACAGATATTCCGTTTTTGTCAGTTTTTTGTGACATCGGTTTGCCTATGTCGTGGAGTAGCATTGTCATTCTCAACACATCATTGCTTTCTATATTCTTTACAGATGACACTGTGTGTTTCCACAATGTTTTATTGTGGTAAGGGTTATTCTGTTGAAAATTGAACATTGATGCTATTTCAGGGATAATTACGGCAATTACATCCTTAAACCGTCTTAAAACATAATCGCACCATTCACCGCAGAGAATTTGGGTAAATTCATTTGATATTCTCTCTTTAGAAATATTATTCAGTAGTTTTTTATTTTCTAATATAGCATTAAAAGTGTTGTACTCTATGGAAAAGTTGTAGACAGAGGCAAACCTTAATGCCCTTAAAATTCTCAGGCCATCCTCCTTAAATCGCACATCAGCCTCCCCTACACAGCGAATAGCCTTGTACTCAACATCCCTTTTACCCTCAAAGTAATCTATTAAACCCTCATTTGGATTGTAAGCCATTGCATTAACCGTAAAATCTCTCCGTGACAAATCTTCCTTCAGTGAAGAAGTAAACTCAACATTTTCGGGATGTCGGCAGTCTATGTAATCACCGTCTATTCTGTATGTAGTTATTTCAAACACTTCACCCTCTATTATTACAGAAACTGTACCGTGCTTAATTCCGTTGTCAAAAGTTTTGTATTCTCTAAAAATTTCAAGGATTTCTTCAGGCTTTGCGTTAGTTGTAAGGTCATAGTCCTTTGGGGTTATACCCATAAGCATATCCCTTACACAGCCACCTACCACATAGCACTGAAAGCCTTTTGATTCAAGCATTGAAATAATTGTATTAACATTCTTGGGTAAATTCATATTAATCATCTCACGGTTAAATAGTATTGGTAGTTATCTTAAACTTACATAAAAATCATTTTAATTTTCGTTATCTCTGTAAGGAATTCTAAAATAATCAAGATATTTTTTGAATTTGTCCTGTGCTGACAGGCAAGTATCTCTTAAATACCCTCTTTCGTGTTTCCACTCTTTTAAACCTCTGTAATAATACATTTTTAAGCTTTCATCAATAATAAAAGGAACAATATTGTTACGCAAACATTCCTTGAACATAATAAGTCTGCCGATTCTTCCGTTTCCGTCCTGAAATGGATGTATTGTTTCAAATTCATAGTGAAAATTTAGAATATCATTAAAGGTTTTATCTTTATTTTTATTATAAGAAGTAATTAATCTTTTCATTTTACTGTGTACCTCTTCGGGCAAAGCAGTAGTTTTTCCACCAACTTCATTTGGTACTTTCTTGTATTCCCCAACAGCAAACCAACTTTTTCGGCTATCGGAAGTTCCGCCCTTTAACATAGAATGAAGTTCTTTTATAAACCTTTCGCTGATAGGTCTGTTGGCGTTATCAATAATCATATCAATACACTTGAAGTGATTTGAAGTTTCTACAATATCATCAACATTAATTACATCATTATCAAAACCAATAGTATTTGTTTCAAAAATATAGCGGGTTTGGTCATGAGAAAGTTTACTGCCCTCAATGTGGTTGGAATTGTAGGTAAGTTCAATTTGCACCTTATGATATATTCCACCGGAAATATTATGTGCTTTTTCATTTCGCAGTATTTTAAGCAAAGTATCAGGGACATTCATTTTTCTCTTATTTCTTTGGGGTTTTGTGGCATTTTCCGGAATATTCCAAGTTTTGCCTGTAATATACGCACCGTCTATCTTATTATTGGCGCAGTAGTTTCGTACAGTCCTCTCGGATACATTCCATCTTTTTGATGCCTCTTTTACGGAAATATACTCCACTCAGAACACTCCTTTCTCTATTAAGATTATTATAATACTTTATCGGCAAAATATCAATATTTTAATGATAACAATGCAAATATCTTGCCGATATTTTTGTAAAATATTTATTGACAAACTTTTTCTCAAGCGTATAATAGATAGATACGCATATCGCAATATCTACATAAGGAGGGGGTTATTTTGAATAACGCCAAAATCGCATACCGTGTATCATTTGTAACTATTGTTGGTAATGTTGTACTGGCTGTATTTAAGCTTTTGGCAGGTATTATTGCGGCATCCAGTGCTATGGTTTCTGACGCAGTTCACTCTTTTTCTGATGTATTCAGCACAATTATTGTAATCATTGGTGTTAAAATTTCTTCAAGGGAGTCTGACGCATCCCACAGATACGGTCACGAAAGAATGGAATGTATGGCGTCAATGGGACTTGCAACTGTGCTTTTTGCAACAAGCTTAGGAATCGGATACAGTGGACTTACAAAAATAATCTCAAGTGACTACTCCTCACTTGCAACCCCCGGACTGCTTGCACTTATTGCCGCAATAGTTTCAATTGCTATCAAGGAGATTATGTACCACTACACTATGCACGCCGCAAAGAAGATTAATTCTTCGTCCCTAAAGGCTGACGCATGGCACCACAGAAGTGACGCACTGTCCTCAGTAGCCAGTCTTATCGGTATCGGCGGTGCAATGATGGGCGTTAAAATTCTTGACCCTATTGTAAGTATTATCATTTGTCTTGTTATTGTGAAGGCTGCCTTTGATATACTTAAGGAATCCATTGACAAGCTGGTTGACAAGTCCTGTGACGAGGAAACAATTAAGAAGATGGAAGAAACCGTTTTGAGTATTGACGGTGTACTTGACCTTGACGATATTAAGACAAGGCTTTTCAGCAACAAGATTTATGTTGATATTGAAATATGTGCTGACGGAGATTTAACACTTTGGGACGCACACGAAATTGCAGAAAATGTCCACGACAAAATTGAAGAGGACTTTAAGGATGTAAAGCACTGTATGGTTCATGTAAACCCAAAAATGAAAAATGATTAAAACAAAATAATTAATACTCTATGCACTGTCTGAAAAGGCAGTGCTTTTTGTTTTGTATTTTAAAAAATACACCGCCACAATAGGCGGTGTTACTCATCAGCTATAATATTTTGCTATAATTTTACCTTTGAAAAAATTGCAAATCTTGGTGAGGATATAGAAAACAAACAGTGAAACAGCAAAGAATATCAGCATTAATACAAAGGAATATAAATCCAAAATAACAGTACTTATAAATTTGTTTGCAAATACAAATCCTATTATTAGGGCAACAAAAATAAAGGATACAAGTGTAAATCGCAGTTTGTTAAATGGCAGAGAAATTTTTACCACTAACGCAAACAAAGTAAAGGCTGTAATCATTACTGATATTGTTTCGATAACGCTGTTTGAAAGTCCCAGCCAACTGCCAAAGAGCATCATAATTATTACATTTACCGCTATTGTAATTCCTGCCGGCAATGCACCTGTTATGATGTTAAGGAAAAAGTTTCCCTTGATACGGTTGTTGTTGTACTCCATTGCAAGGATAAAGGAAGGTATACCTATTGTTAAACCACCGATAAAAGAAAGCTGAATTGACTGGAATGGATATGCAACACCGCAACAAATTACTATTACGGAAAGCAATATTGAAAAAATATTTTTTACTAAAAATAAAGACGCACTTCTTTGAATGTTTTGAATTGTTCTTCTTCCCTCTGCCACAATATGAGGCATTGACGCAAAGTCGTTGTCTGCAAGTACAATTTGGGAAACACACTTTGCCGCTTCACTTCCAGATGCCATAGCAACGGAGCAATCTGCTCTTTTTAAGGCAAGTACATCATTTACACCGTCACCTGTCATAGCAACTGAATGACCATTCCTTTGAAGTGCCATTACTATCTTTTCCTTTTGCTGTGGTGTTACTCTGCCAAAGATAGTATATTTTTCGGCGGCATCTTCAAGCTCTTCATCTGTTGATAATGTACTGCAATCAACTGCTTTATCGTAGGTTTCTATGTCAAAATTTTTTGCTATTGTCACAATGGTGTTTACAGAGTCACCGGAGATTATTTTAATGTTTACATCCTGCTTTTTGAAGTATTCCAAGGTTTCTTTTGCTGTACTTCTCAGCTTATCCTTTAGCAAAACATTACAAACAGGGATTCTTGTGTTGCCCTCTATCAAAATAAATGTAAGTACCCTGTAATCGCTTTCGTACTCTTTCACCTGTGCAAGAATCTCTGATTCATTTTCATTTAATATAAATTCCCCTGCACCGCACAAAATCATTGTGTCACCAAAGGTTACAGAAGAACACTTTTTTTCTGACGAAAAAGGCTCTGTACTATCTGCCTTATTAAAGTTTCTGCCGGAAATATATTCCCTTACTGCATTCATTGTGCTGTTGTAGTCGGTGCTGTTGTTTGCAAAGTCGGAAAGAACATCCAATGTTTTGTCCATACTTACACCGTCAAAGGGCAAAACATCCTCAACAATCATTTCGTCACAGGTGAGTGTGCCTGTTTTGTCAAGACAAAGCACATCTACTCTTGCAAGGGTTTCTATGCAGTACAAATCTTGAACAAGGACTTTCTTTTGAGAAAGACGAATTACAGACACAGCAAGAACTGTACTTGTAAGGAGTACAAGACCCTCGGGAATCATACCGATTAAGGCGGCAACTGTCTTGACAACAGTATCTGTTATGGGTTCTTTCAGTACAAGAAAATGGTTAAGGAACAGAACTATTCCAAGAGGAACTAAAATAAAGGTGACAACCTTAATAATTTTTTTGATTGTTATAAAAATTTCCGAATTAATTTTTTTGTAATACTTTGCAGAATTGTTAATCTTTGATGCGTAGTTATCGTCACCAACTGCCGTAACCCTTGCATAACAGCTACCTGAATTTACAAAACTGCCTGACATTAGCTTGTCACCCTGTTTTTTGGGGATAAGCTCACTTTCTCCTGTCAGCAAACTTTCGTTTGCGTAACATTCGCCACTGACAACTGTACAGTCGGCAGGCACCTGACTTCCTCTTTCAAGGACAAGAATATCATCAAGTACAATTTCTTCATTATTTATACTTGCTTTTAAGCTATCTCTAAGTACACAGGAGGTATTGCCGGAGATAATGGATAGCTTGTCAACGGCTCTTTTGCTCCTTATCTCCTGCACTATTCCTATTATAGTATTAAAAAATACAACACCGATAAACAGCATATTTTTGTAGGAGCCGACAAGAAATACAGCCAAAGCTAAGGATATATTCAGCAAATTAAAAAGCGTAAATATATTTTTAAAAAGAATTGAACCCAATGTTTTCTTAGGCTTTGAATTGTCAATATTTACCTTTCCTGCGTTTACACGCTGTATTACCTCTTGAGTTGAAAGTCCTGTCAGATTGTTTTCCAAATTCATATCGCACCAAATTTTAATTCATAATAAAAATAATGGTATTTTACAGTTACTTATCACAAAAAATAATGAAAAGATACCAATTAAAAATTTATATAACCTACTTACCAGGCAATTATACCACAGAAATATCAAAAATAAAAGTATGACATATAAGGAAACACTGAATAAATCACTGTTTCCATAAAGTAGGTGAATTTATGAAAAAAATATTGTCATTACTAATTATTATTGTTGGTGGTTTCGGTTTTTTTAATACAATAGTCAATCAATCAAATGCAGTTACCACCAGCGAGGATATTAAAAACAAAACAGTCCAAATCGGCGGTCAGCCGTTTGGAATAAAGTTTTACTCACAAGGGGCTATGATTACAAAGGTGAGGGAAAATTCCCCTGCCGATAAAGGCGGTCTGAGAAAAAATGATATTATCATTGAAATTGACGGCAAAAAAATTAAAACTAACGACATGGTAAAGGAGATTATTGCCAACAGCAAGGGTAAAGAGCTTGATTTCATCATTAACAGGGATTATGAAATCATTAATGAAAAAATCACACCTGAATATGTTAATGGAAAATATACCGCAGGAATATGGATAAAGGACAGCTGTGCCGGAATTGGAACCATTACCTATTACGATAAGGGTAGTAATACCTTTGCTTGTCTTGGTCACGGCATATGCGACAAGGATTCCTCAACACTTCTTCCTATGGCTGAGGGTGATATTTGTCCTGCGATTATAGAAAGCATTGAAAAGGGCAAAAGCGGTTCGCCCGGTGGGTTAAACGGTTATTTCCTTGACAAAGAAATTGGCAAGGCGTACAAAAACTCGGAATACGGTGTTTTTTGCACTCAAGAGGTGGACACATACTACAAGGAATACAAGGTTGCAGATAAAAAGGATATTGAAAACGGACAAGCATATATATACACCACAGTTGAGGGTGACACACCTAAAATGTATGAGGTGAATATTCACCTTACAGGCATACTGAACTTTGACAGAAAAAAGGATATAGTCATTGAGATTACAGACAGGGAACTGCTTGAAAAGACAGGCGGTATTGTGCAGGGTATGAGTGGTTCGCCTATAATTCAAGGGGATAAAATTGTGGGGGCAATAACTCATGTGTTTGTAAACGACCCCACTAGGGGATATGGAATTTTGGCAGAAACTATGATTGAAAAGGGAGAATAATTTTGGGAATTTTGTAAGAAAAAGTAGAATTATTTAGATTGCTATCGGAAAAATTCAGTTTTATTTGGTAATTGTTGAGAAAACAAAAATATTTTTTGAAAAAAAATTAATGTATGGTATTGATATATTTACCATTATATGGTATTATTATCTCAACAAATAAATAAGGGAGAATTTTCATGGAGAATAAAATCAAACTACTTCTTACAGAAGAACCAAATGAATTTGACGAAGAAACAATCCGTTTCCTCAACAGCAAAAACTTTTCTATCTATTATTCTGCAAAAGACGGCGAAGACCTACTGAACAAAATTGGAGAAATACACCCTGATGTTGTACTGTTTGACCTATTTTTAACTCGACTTGACGGAATCAGCGTAATGCGTCACATTAGGCAGGAAAGCAATAATATCCCCCTGTTTATTGCTTTTTCTACCTTTAGGAGCGCTTTGCTTGAACAGGAAGCCATGAACAACGGTGCATCCTACTTTGTGCTAAAGCCATACAATATTAAGGATTTGACAGAGAACATCAAAATGCTGTTAAGCACAAAAAACACCGTACAGACAAGCAGTGTTTTCCCTAACATTAACATTGAGGTTAAGGTGACAGAAATTCTGCACCAAATCGGCGTTCCTGCACACATCAAGGGTTACCATTACCTTAGGGATTCAATCCTAATGGCAGTTGAAAAGCCTGAGATTATCAACGCAGTAACAAAGGAATTATACCCATCTGTTGCATTAAAATACGAAACAACCTCCAGCAGAGTTGAAAGGGCAATCAGACACGCTATTGAGGTTGCTTGGGACAGAGGTGATGTGGATGTGCTTAACTCCTACTTTGGATACACTATCCATAACTCAAGAGGTAAGCCCACAAACAGCGAATTTATTGCAATGATTAGCGACAAGCTAAGACTTCAACTGAAAAACGCAAGTTAATTTACCGGGAGAAAAGAGATTTTATATAAATCCAAAATATTTTACACAAATGCGGTACGGCATATGCTGTGCCGTTTTTGTGTATAAAAAAACTGCTGCAAAAATTTGCAGCAGCATAAAAAATCACTTTATTTTTTTAAAGAAACAACTGTGGTTTCCTGTGTGGCAGGCGGCTCCTGTTTGTTCTACTTTCACAAGGAGTGTGTCATCGTCACAGTCGGAGTAAATCTCCACTACCTTTTGCAGGTGACCTGAGGTTGCACCCTTGTTCCAAAGTTCCTGTCGGCTACGGCTCCAAAACCAAGTGTAGCCTGTTTCAAGGGTTTTAGCCATAGACTCACGGTTCATCCAGGCTACCATAAGCACTTCACCTGTGGAATGTTCCTGAACAACTGCGGGGATAAGGTCAGACTTTACAAAATATTTTTCCAAATCCATTTTGTAATCAGCCCCTTGTCAGCTTAATTGCCTTTTTCAAGTCAAGACTTCCGGCATAAATTGACTTACCGCAAATCGCACCGAAAATACTCAGTGACATTAAATCTCTGATATCTGTAATGTCGGAAATTCCACCGCTGGCTATAATATCAGCACTTACAGAATTGCTGAGTGCCTCAAGCTGGACAAGGTTTGGACCTGTCTGCATACCGTCACGGTTAATGTCGGTAAAAATAAACTTTTCTACACCAACAGCCTCCATTCTCTTGGCAAGCTCTGTGTAGTAAATATCACTTCCGTCAATCCAGCCCTCTGTTTTTACATAGCCCTTATAAGCGTCAATGCCAACAATGATTTTGTCGCCGAAATTCCTTACAGCGTCGGTTACAAGCTTTGGATTTTTGACAGCTACTGAACCAAGCACAACCTGATTTACACCGTGAGTCAGGTAGTACTCAATGGCATCCATACTGCGGATACCTCCGCCAACATCAACACGGAGTCCCGAGGATTTTGCAACATCGCAAATAAGCTCCTTGTTTTTCATTTCCCCATCTTTTGCTCCGTCAAGGTCAACCATATGCAAATACTTTGCACCCATATCCTTAAAGGATTTTGCAGTTACATATGGGTCTTCGGCAACTTTTTCCGCTGTGTTATAATCGCCCTTTTGCAGGCGAACACAAGTGCCGTCCTTAATGTCGATTGCCGGGATAACATACATTAAACATCAATCTCCTTTCCGATTAAATCTACAAGACCTTCAATCTCTGCTTTTCTGAGCTTAAGGCTTGCAACATTTGCTATTAGTCTTGCGGAGATAGGACAAACATCCTCAACCACCTCAAGACCGTTTTCCTTTAAGGTTGAACCTGTTTCAACAATGTCCACTATTGCGTCACTCAAACCGATTAATGGACCAAGCTCAACAGAACCTTCAATTTTGATAACCCTAACATCCATATTTTTTTCTTCAAAAAATGCTCTTGTAACATTAGGGTACTTTGTGGCAATGGTAATTGCCTTGTAGCCGGAATATATATCCTTGCCCTTTTGTGTGGCAAGTGCAAACTTACATCTGCCAAAGCTAAGGTCAAGGAGTTCGTAGAAACAATGTCCGTTTTCAAGGATTGTATCCTTGCCCACAACTCCAAGGTCGCAAACACCGTTTTCTACATATGTAATAACATCAGCCGCCTTAGCCAAAACGACCTCAATTTCTCCGTTGCCAATGGGCAAAATCAGTTTTCTGCCCTTATTTATAACTGCGTCGCAGTCGTAACCGATTTTTTGAAATAATTTAATTGTATCCTTTTCAAGCCTTCCCTTTGTGAGGGCTATTCTTAATGGCTGCATATTACCCACCTATATTAATAATATTCTTTATGCCCACTTTTTCGGCATATGCCTTTGTTTCTTCAAGGGTTTCAAAGGTGCTGAAGGTTGCATTTGCTCCATTAATAGAAAGCTCCTTAACCTTTTCTAAACCCTCTATCTCAAAACCTTCATTTACAAAAACAATAGTTTCGGGAACAGGAGCCATATCCTTGCGTTTGTCCTTAAGATTGATTTCAACAAGGTGGTCAATATTTACCGCAAAGCCTGCCGCACCTGTGGGAAAATCAAAGTTAGACATCAATTTGTCATATCTACCGCCGGAAATAACCTCGTCGCCTATTCCGTTTACAAAAGCAGTGAAAACTATTCCGCTGTAATAGTTTGTCTTTTGCACAATACCAAGGTCAATAATCAGCTTGTCGCCAAGGTTAAGCTTTGACAAATCTTTGTAAAGCTCCTTTAGATACCTAAGGGAATTTTCTGCCTTTGTACCGTTGCAAAGTTTAAGAGCCTTGTCAATAACCTCTGCACCGCCGAATAGACGAGGTAACTTACGAATTGCAGTAACCTCCGGTGACGGTGGCAGTTTGTCAAGAATTGTGTTTAGACTTGAATAATTTTTGCTCTCTATACTGGAGCGAATTGCCTCGATAGTTTCGCTTTCCACATCCATCTTTTCAACCAATGCGTTGAAAAAACCTGCGTGGCCGATTTCGATACGGTAATCCTCAACAGTTGCAGAAAGGCAGTCAATAGCTGTTGTAAGCACTTCCAGGTCTGCCCTCTTGCCTGTTGCTCCGATAAGCTCAATGCCCATCTGCATAACCTCGTTACTCCTGCCAAGGAGCGTTGGGTTGTTGCGATAAACAGACTGACCGTAAAAGAGTCTTAGTGGCATATCGTAGTTTTTAAGTCTTGTAGCTGACATTCTTGCAATAGGTAAGGTTGAATCGGGACGCATTACAAGGAGTCTGCCCTTGTTGTCAGTAGTTTTGAACATATTTTCCTGAGGATAGCCTGAGTCCTCCATAGAAAACAAATCGTAAAACTCTATGCAAGGGGTATCCACTCGAAAATATCCCTTTGACATAAAGCAATCCTTTATTTTTGACTGAATATCACAGGAGGCTACACATTCTTCAAACAAATAGTCCTTTGTTCCCTCCGGTGTAATCAATAAATTCTTTCTCATATAACACCTCTCACTTTAGCGTGCTAATATGTTAACACACTAAATGCAATATGTCAACCTTTATTTCCTTGTTCCTCTTTATTTAATGGTTCCTTGGAAATATACTCTTTTGTCTTAAGCAGTTTTTTGTTGACATCCTTTCCCAGAAGATTGTAGATAATTGCGAAAACAGGCACTCCCAAAATCATACCGAACACACCGAAAAGTCCACTGCCTACAATGATGCTGAACAAAATCCAAAAGCCGGAAATTCCAATTTTGTCACCGATAATCTTTGGTCCGATGATGTTACCGTCAATCTGCTGTAAAGTGATGATTATTAATACAAACCAGAAACATTCTGTTGGATCGATCATCAAAAGTATAAAGGCGCTTGGTATTGCTCCAAGGAATGGTCCGAAAAATGGGATAACATTTGTAACACCGACAAATACAGAAATTAGAAGTGCATAGTCAAAGCGGAATGTAACAAGGACAATGTAGCAGAGAACACCCATAATGAGGGAGTCTATAACTCTGCCCATAATGAAGTTACCACAAACCTCATTTGACATTTTTGTAACCTCAAAAATTTTATCCTGCCACTTTTTTGGGGCATATGCCTGTGTGAGTCTTCTAACCTGACTGCACATAACCTCTTTGTTAGATAAAAAGTAGATAGAAGCAACAATGCCTATAATCCAGTTGTAGGCACCGTAGGAAACAACCTTGGCTGCTGAGAAAAGTTCCGGGAAAACAGTTGTGGAAATATTCTTGATTATTTCACCAATATCTCCTCCTGAAATCATACCTGCAAATTTGTTGACCATATTGAACATTCCGTCACCTAAGGAGATAGATAGTCCAAGGGTTGCATTTGCCCAGTCAACAAATTGTTGAACGGCATCCTCAAAGGAGCGAACATACTGGGAAATTGACCTTGCAAGTTCTGCAAAACTGTCAATAAGGCTTGGAATCATTATTACTAACAAAAATACAATAACCAAAATACCCAAAAAATATGTGGTTATTATTGCCAATGGCTTTTTAACCGCCAAAAGAGCCGGACGCTTTGAACCTATTTTTTTATATGCCTTTTCATAAAAGAAATTGTATGGAAACTTTAGTATATAGGCAATTATAAATCCGTACACAAATGGAGTTAATACGCTTAATGCAGATGTACACACATTTACTACAGTATTAAAATACATTACTACAAAGTACAATAGTGCTGCAAAGGATATGTATATCAAACCTCTTTTTAATCTCTTGTTCATTTATATGCCTCCTAAAATAGTGAGATTTGTGAGCTTTCAGGCAAATCGTTGAGAGAACCAACGGAACGAAGGGTGTTGATTACTGCACTTGACACCTTGGTTTTTATGGTAAGCTCTTCAATGGACAGGTACTTTTCCTTCTTACCGCATTTAGCAAGGGAAATTGCCGCTGCCTCACCTATGCCTGCAAGTGACATAAATGGCAGTCTTAATTTGCCGTCCTCTATCACAAATTTTTTCGCTTCTGATTTATATATATCAACAGGCAAGCACTCAATGCCTCTTGCCATCATTTCGTTGATGATTTCAAGTGTTGAAAACTCGGTTTGCTCCTTGGCTGATGCCTCGTTGCCCTTTTGCTTAATCCTCTTCATTTTTTCCTTGACGGCTTCTCTGCCCTTCATAACAGTTTCACCGTCAAAGTCTTCACCACGAACGGTAAAGTAAGCGGCATAGTACGCAAGTGGCTCGTGTACCTTGTACCATCCGTATCTTAGGGTGGAAATCATATAAGCTGCAGCGTGAGCCTTTGGGAACATATACTTAATCTTCATACAGGAGTCTATATACCACTCGGGAACATTATGTTCACGCATAGCCTTGAAATGTTCATCTGTAAGGAGCTTTGTTGCGTTACCCTTACGGACAATCTCCATAATTTTAAATGCCATACCCGGCTCAAGACCTTTGTGCATCAGAGTTGTCATAATGCTGTCACGAGTACCGATAACCTCGGAAATTGTACAGGTTCCGTTCTTGATAAGCTCCTGTGCGTTTCCAAGCCAAACATCTGTACCGTGGGAAAGTCCCGCAATCTGCATAAGGTCGGCAAAACAGGTTGGCTTTGCGTCAATCATCATTTGACGGGTGAAGTTTGTACCGCATTCAGGCAAACTCAAAGTGCCTGTTGCACAGCCTATATCCTCCTCTGTTACACCTAAGGCCTTAGGAGAAGTAAAGAGAGAATACACCTCCGGGTCTGACATTGAAACCTCCATAACAGGGATTCCGGTGAACTCCTCCAGGTAGTGATAAACAGTTGGCGCATCGTGTCCCAGCTCATCAAGCTTACAGATTGTATCGTGTATGGAATGGAAGTCGAAGTGGGTTGTAATGTTGTCGGACTTCATATCATTAGCAGGATGCTGAACAGGGCAAAAGTCGTAAATTTCCATGCCCTTTGGTACAACAACCATTCCGCCGGGGTGCTGACCTGTTGTTCTGCGGATGCCTGTACAGCCTGATGCAAGTCTAAGCTCCTCTGTTTTACTGTAAATAGTATTCTTTTCTTCTTCGTATTTTTTTACATATCCAATGGCGGTTTTATCGGCAACTGTTGCGATTGTACCCGCCTTAAACACATTGTCGTGACCAAACAGCTCTTCGGTGTATCTGTGGGATTTGCTCTGATACTCACCGCTGAAATTAAGGTCAATATCAGGAACCTTGTCCCCCTTAAAGCCAAGGAAGGTTTCAAAGGGAATTTCGTGTCCGTCACGATCCATAAGAGTACCGCAGTTTGGACAATTCTTTGGTGGCAGGTCAAAGCCTGAGCCGTAACTGCCGTCTGTGATAAATTCGCTGTGCTTACATTTACTGCATATATAGTGAGGTGCAAGTGGATTAACCTCGGAAATACCTGACATTGTTGCAACAAAGGAACTGCCGACAGAACCTCTTGAACCAACAAGATAGCCGTGAGCCTCGCTGTCTGCAACAAGCTTTTGTGCTGTCATATAAAGAACGGAGAAACCGTAGGTGTTGATGGAGTTAAGCTCCTTTTCAAGCCTTTTTTGCACTATTTCAGGAAGCGGGTCGCCGTAGCGTTCCTTAGTCCTTTCCCAAGTAATGGTGTTTAGCTGTTCCTCAGCTCCCTCAATAAAGGGTGGGAAATTTCCCGGAGGGATTGGCCTTACAAAGTCGCACATATCTGCAATTTTGTTTGGATTTTCAACTACAATTTCGTATGCTTTCTTTTCCCCTAAATAGTCAAACTCCCTGAGCATTTCTTTAGTAGTTCTGAAGTAAAGAGGAGCCTGTTGGTCGGCGTCGTCATAACCCTTTGAGGCTTGCAGAATTTTTCTGTAATCCTTGTCGTGAGGGTCAAGGAAGTGAACATCGCAGGTTGCAACAACAGGGATGTTAAGCTCTTCGCCAAGGCGGATTACTGTGCGGTTAAATTTTTCCAAATCTTCCCTTGTGGCTTTCCCGTTTCGCACCATAAATTCATTGTTGCCAAGTGGCTGAATTTCGAGGTAATCGTAGAAAGATGCAATATCCTTTAGCTCTGCCCAAGGCTTTCCGCTGACAATAGCACGGAAAAGCTGTCCTGCCTCACAAGCTGAGCCGATTATAAGCCCTTCTCTGTGTTTTATAAGCTCAGACTTTGGTATTCTCGGCTTTCTGTAAAAATATTTTAGGTGGGCATAGGAAATCAGTTTGTACAGATTTTTAAGACCAACCTGATTTTTTACAAGGATTATTTGGTGATAAGAGGGTAGTTTCTTTTGGTCGGCACCGTTTAGGTGGGTATTTATATCTAAGGTTGACTTAACATCGTAGTCGTCCTTTAGTCTGCCACAAAGGCTGATAAAAATTCGTGAAAGAATTTCTGCATCATCTGTTGCTCTGTGGTGGTTAAAGTCACCAAGACGAAGGAAATTTGCCACTGTGTCAAGCTTGTTATTCTTAATTCCCGGCAGAATTGAACGACATATTGCAACGGTGTCAATGGAGGTAAGGTTGTATTCCTCACCCATTCTGTCACATACTGCTCTGATAAAAGAGGTATCAAAGTCGGCATTATGGGCAACAACAACTGCACCGTCAACAAACTTTAGGAAATTCCTTACTGCCTCCTCGTCAAGAGGTGCGTCCTTTACCATTGCGTCATTTATACCTGTAAGCTGAACGATTTTTGACGGAATTGGACACTCGGGGTTGACAAATGTTTCAAATGTATCTACTACAACACCGTTTTCAACCTTTACTGCACCGATTTCTGTAATCTTGTCCTTTTTGGCAGAAAGTCCGGTGGTTTCTATATCAAAACATAGAAATGTTCCGTCAAGACTTTCATCCTGCTCACCCTTAACGGCTGAAACAAAGTCATCCACAAAGTAAGCCTCACAGCCGTAGATAACCTTGATTTTGTTCTCGTCTTTATTGATTTTTTCGGCGGCATTCATAGCCTCGGGGAAAGCCTGAGCCACACCGTGGTCTGTTATTGCAACCGCCTTATGTCCCCATTTGTAGGCTCTGTTTACTATATCCTTTGCTGAAGAAATACCATCCATAGCGGACATATTTGTGTGCAAATGGAGTTCAACACGCTTTTCCTCTGCATTGTCAAGAACATCTATTTTTTCTGTATAGCCTATGGAACGGGCATTTAGAACAAGCTCTCCTGCGTATCGGTCAAATTCAATATCGCCCTCGGCCAAAATGGTTTTACCCTTGGAAACATCATCAAGCACCTTTGTAGATGCAATATCTCCAAATACCTTTACATTTACAGAGCCTGTGTAGTCGGTGCACATAATGTTGAAGATGTTTTTGTCACCTGACCTTGTGACCTTCTTTTCAACATTAAATACATCTCCCCAAACAACGATTTTGCCTGTATCCGGGGCAATTTCGCTCATTGGTGATGGGGATTTTTTGATTGTTCTTCCGTAAAGGGGACGGCACTCCTGCAAGTTCACCTGAGGGTAGAGGGAGTCACCCTCCCTAACTTCAATAAATCCGTTTTTCTTTTCCTTACGCTCCTGTGCGTTATCTGCAATTCGCTGTTCTTCAATGGCATAGGTCTTTGCAACAGCCATTGCCTCCTGCCTTACTGTTGTTTGTTCAACAAGTTTTTGCTCCTCGATATATTCCTCATTTTCTGCGTCCATCTGTGTAAGACCGTCAACAGTAACGGTTATGTCAAGGTCAAACTGCTCTTTTACAAGATTTATCAGTTCTCTGTCAAACTTTTTAGCCTTTAGAATATTTCCACCACCATGCTTTATGGTGATTTTTAGGTTATTTCCCTTTAGTGAAATATCGGCATCCTTAAATGTACCGTTTAGGGCAGGAATTCTTGATTTTAGAGTAATTAGTAATTCTCCAAAATAGTCAGCAGTAAACAGTTCTTTTGAATATTTAGGAGAAATTTCAACACCGCTGAGTGCAAGGATTGAATTCATAAGTTCATCCTTTAGTGTGTTAAAGTCACCACTGTTAAAGAGCTTTTGGCACCTTACTGTAAAGGATAAGGTGCGGTTACTGCTGTTAATTCTTATATTTTCAACGGGAGAACTCAGCAAATCTTCATTTACTGAATCCTCACATATGTAATCTGAAAAAATTTCTTTTACTGATTTCATAATTCTTCTTTCTTAAAGTTTCTCTATTTCTTCAACTAATTTATCAAGGAGCTGTTCCTCGGGTACTTTGCAGATGATTTCTCCTTTTTTGAAGATAAGACCAACCTTATCTCCCCCTGCAATTCCTATATCTGCTTCCCTTGCTTCACCGGGTCCGTTGACAACGCAACCCATAATTGCAACCTTTATGTTCTTTTTGCAGTCTTTAAGTCGTTCCTGTGCCTCATTGGCAAGTGAAATAAGGTCAATTTTTGTTCTTCCACAGGTTGGGCAGGAAACAAACTGAATACCGCCGTCGTACATATCAAGGGATTTGAGAATGTCCTTTGCGGCGTAGATTTCCTTAACAGGGTCGGCTGTAAGGCTGACACGAATTGTGTCGCCTATGCCCTGAACAAGCAATGCTCCGATTCCCGCTGAGGACTTGATTATGCCCATTCTCTCTGTTCCTGCCTCGGTTACACCAAGGTGCAAGGGATAGTCGCACCTAAGGGATGCAAGTCGGTATGCCTCAACCATATTTTTTACAGATGAGCTTTTCATTGACAAAACTATGTCGTTAAAATCGAATTTTTCAAGTAGTGATGCGTGGTAAAGTGCGCTGTCGCAAAGAGCCTCAGGTGTTGGACTGCCGTACTTTGCAAGGATAGACTTTTCAAGTGAGCCGGAGTTTACACCGATTCTGATGGGTATTCCGTTGTTTGCACAGGCATCGGCAACAGCCTTTACTCTGCTGTCGTCACCAATATTACCGGGGTTAATGCGGATTTTGTCCACACCGGCTGAAACTGACTCCAGGGCAAGACGGTAGTCAAAGTGAATGTCGGCAACAACAGGAATTGAAATATTTTCCTTTAGTGCAGAAATCAGCTTCACAGCCTCCATATCAGGAACTGCCGCCCTTACAATGTCACAACCTGCCTTTTCAAGCTGTTTAGCCTGTTTTACACTTTCCTCTATATTGTGAGCAGGAATATTAAGCATAGACTGGATTGAAACCTTTGAATCTCCGCCTATGAGAACATTTCCCGCTTTAACTTGCTTTTTGCTGAACATAAAATCACCCTACTAACTTAAATACATCACTTACTGTAATTACAATGGTGAGGAGTATCAGAAGAGCCATTCCAATGGCATTTACTACACCCTCAGCCTTTCTTGGAACAGGCTTTCTGCGTATTGCCTCGATTAAAAGGAACACAAACCTTCCTCCGTCAAGTGCCGGGAAAGGTAACATATTGAAAAGTCCCAAGTTGACGGTAATAATCATCATAACATAAATTATGCTGTTGACTGCATCTAAAAATCCTGTTTGCAAGCTTTCTGAAGCAACCTGTGTTACTGTTGATGCAATTCCCACCGGACCTGATAAATCCTTAAAGCCGAATTTTCCTGTTAAAAGTCCGCCAAGGCTTGCATATACCATTTTACAGGTAGATACAGTTTGTTTGAATGTCTGGCTGATTACTGAACCCACGGTTTTATCCATTTGTTCAACATAAAAGTCAAGGGAAACCTTTGGCTCTTTGTCGTCCTTTGTGGTGTAGGTGAAGAACTGAACATCACTAAGCATCACTTCTTCCCCGGCTCGTTCAACCAAAATATCCGCTGTGTATCTTTGACGGGTATCCTTTACCGTAATTTCTTCTATTTCAAAGTTCTTTATGCCTAAAAGGCTGTTGATTTCTACATAATATTCCTGATAAATTTTATTTGCAGTAGTTTTATCCTGAGCCGAATTTATTTTCCTTGACCCTTCTAAAAGGATTTTATTTAGTGCATCAATATCTCGGTCAGAAATACTGTCTGCATTTTCCTGTACATTTTTTGCAGACATATTGTACAGATAATTACAGCAATCCTCTTTGTAAACCTCAAGGGTATCACCCTTAACTGTCTTTAATTCGGCGGTGGATATGGGGTAGCTGAAATCCATACTTGTGGTAATTCCGTAACCGTTGATTTCCTTAATCACATCACCGGCTTTAAGTCCGCTGTTGGCTGAATAAGAGGTTGACGGAAATGAGGATACGGTTGTGGTGCTGTAAGACTCCTGCTGTACCACAATTACAAACATCAAAAGAAGTCCAAGGATAATGTTCATTACAGCACCGGCTATAATTATTATCATCCTTTTCCAAATTTTTGCGTTATTAAAGGCTCTGGGTTCGGGGGAATCTTCATCCTCACCCTCCATTGCACAGTAGCCTCCTATTGGAAACAGACGAAGTGAATACTTTGTTTCGCCTTTTCCAAAGGAAAAAAGCTTTGGTCCCATACCAAGGGAAAATTCGTTAACCTTAACTCCGCTTTTTTTGGCTGTTATAAAGTGCCCAAACTCGTGGATAAAGATAATCAGTTCAAAAAGTAAAACTCCGATTACAATTAAGGCTATTGTTGTTAATACTGAAGTAATATTAATCTCCTCCATTACTTGACAGCATCATATACATACTGTCTTGCAGATTTATCCGCATTTAAAACATCTTCTACTCTCTTTATCTCATTCTTCTTCACATTGTGCAGTGCCTCGTAAACAAGGTCACCGATTTCAAGAAATTTAATTTTTCCGTCACGGAAAAACTTGTTTGCAACTTCGTTTGCACCGTTTGCTATTGCAGGGGCGTTGCCACCCATATTGATTGCCTCTTTACAGGATTTGAGGCACTTAAAAGTTTTGTAGTCAGGCTTGCAAAATGAAAGATTGGTAATCTCTGTTAAATCCAGCTCATCAACAGGACTTTCAAACCTGTTTGGATATGTTATTGCGTACTGAATAGGAATACGCATATCCGGCAAACCAAGCTGTGCAATAACGGAATTGTCCACAAACTGAATCATACTGTGGACAATGGACTCTCTGTGGACAACCACATCAATTTTGTCCTCCGGCATATCAAAAAGCCAGCTTGCCTCAATAATTTCAAGCCCTTTGTTCATCATAGTAGCTGAATCAATGGTGATTTTTGCACCCATTGACCAGTTGGGATGATTTAGCGCCTCTTTAACTGTTACATCCTTTAGGTCGTTTTCTGTCTTTCCGAAGAAAGGTCCGCCTGAGGCTGTTAAAATCAGTTTTTTCAGTTCCTTTTTATTGTTCATACCCTGCAAGCATTGGAAAATAGCGGAATGTTCGCTGTCAACAGGGTACATATGAACATTGTTCCTTTTGACTGCATCCATCACAAGACTTCCGCCTGCAACCAAGGTTTCCTTGTTGGCAAGGGCAACATCCTTGCCGGAATTTATTGCACTTAGGGTTGGTGTAAGTCCCACCATACCCACAAGGGAATTTAGCACCATATCGGCGCTGTCAATTACGGATGCCTCAATAAGACCATCCATCCCCCAGAGGACTTTTGTGCTTGTATCTGCAATTTTAATTTTTAATTCCTCAGCTTTTTCTTGCGAAAAAACAACAGCAAGAGCGGGTTTAAACGCTCTTACCTGTTGTTCTAAAATATCAATATTACTATATGCAGTAAGGGCGCATATATTTAAGTTTAGCTTACGAGCTACATCTAAGGCTTGCGTACCGATGGAGCCTGTGGAGCCAAGAATTGAAAGTGTATTAACCATAATTACCTCTTACAGAATTATAATGGTGAACAAGGATACTATATAAACAAGAGGAGCAGTAATTACAACGCTGTCAAATCTGTCAAGCATTCCGCCGTGACCGGGGATGATGCTGCCGTAGTCCTTAATGCCAAGATTTCGCTTAATGATTGAAAAACCAAGGTCACCAAGCATAGAAAGGGGTGCATTGATAAATCCGATTATCATAAGGGCAATGTAATTTACATATGTATATCCGAATATAAAATCAAATATAAATCCAATAATAAGTGTGCCCAACACTCCGGCTAAAAGTCCGCCGATAGCACCCTCAACAGTCTTTTTGGGACTGATTTTCGGACATAATTTCCGTTTACCAAGCTTTACACCGGCGAAATATGCACCTGCATCTGCAACCCAAGGAATACCGATTGCAAGAACGGCATAGAAAGCGCAATAATCAGGATATGTAGTCATCATATTTGTGATTGACGCAATACCTGTTGAAATTACAACAGTTGTGAAAAAGGAATATGCTATATTTGAAAGCTTAACGGTTTCGTGGAAAAATACCATAACCGCTAAAAGTGCAACGGAAAAAACAAAGAATGGAAGGAACCAAAACTTTGTAAATGAAACCATTGGCATTGCAAAAGCATAAGCAAGACAAATTCCGCTTATCCTGAAATCATTTAACAATTTTTTTGCCAAAAGAACTTCGCTTACCATAAGAACTGTAAGTAAAGACAAAATAACTGTTGTTATGAAAGGTGTAATAAACTGACTAAGCAACAAAACTATAATAATTGCCGGTATGCCAACTGCTGAAGTGATAACTCTTGTTTTCATAATTTCCCCCTATACCCCTCCAAAACGGCGATTGCGTTTTGCGTATTCTATGAGAGCGTAATTCATATCGTCAAAATTAAAATCAGGCCACAATTTATCCATAATCACATATTCTGCATATGCAGACTGCCACAATAAGAAATTGGATGTACGGTATTCACCGGAGGGTCTGATAATTAAGTCAGGGTCAGGCTGACCGGCAGTGTAGATGCTGTCTGAAATCAACTTTTCGTCAATATCCTCAACTTTGATTTCGCCCGACTTAACCCTTTCTGCAATAGACTTTGTCGCCATAACAAGCTCGTCACGACCGCCATAGTTCATAGCAAGGTTAAGAACCATACCGTCCCTGTCCTTGCTACCCTCCTGTGCATCAATCATAAGACTTTGAATTTCAGGAGAAAAACCTGTTATGTCACCAATGAATTTAAGCTTGATTGTGTCGTCCTGAAAGTCCCTAAGTGCTTCCTCAAGATACTGCTTGAAAAGTTTCATAAGGGCATCTACTTCTTCTTTTGGACGCTTCCAGTTTTCGGTGGAAAAGGCATACATTGTAAGGTACTTAATGCCGATGTCACTGCAATAGCGGATGATTTTCCTGAAATTCTTTGCACCAGCAGAATGACCGGCACTTCTGGGCAACCCCCTTTTCTTTGCCCAGCGACCGTTACCGTCCATAATTATGCCCACATGATTTGGAAGTACTATGTTGTCTATTGATAAATTTTGTTTCTTTTTGAAGATAGCCATTTTAGATTGCCATAATTTCCTTTTGCTTTTTACTTGACAGTGCATCTACTTCCTTTGCACACTTGTCTGTAATATCCTGAATTTTCTTTTCACCGTCTTTTTGGTCGTCCTCGGTGATTTCTCCGGACTTTTTAAGTGCCTTGATTTTTTCAATAGCTTCACGGCGGGCATTACGGATTTGTACCTTTGTGTCCTCTGCCATTTTGTTTACATCCTTAACGATGTCCTTTCTTCTCTCCTCTGTAAGAGGTGGGAAGATAAGTCTTAGCACCTTACCGTCATTTTGAGGGTTAATGCCTATATCTGACATCTGAATTGCCCTCTCAAGTTCCTTTAAAAGAGAAACATCCCAAGGCTGAACAACAAGTGTTCTTGCCTCTGTAACAGAAACAGCGGCAACCTGATTTACAGGAGTAGGAGTTCCGTAGTAGTTAACGGTTACCTTATCAAGAACTCCGGGATTGGCTCTGCCTGCACGGATTGAGGCATACTCCGACTCAAGATGTTCAATTCTTCTGTGCATTTTTTCTTTTGTTTTATCAATTACATTTTTCATATTATCCTCCGTAATTAACCGCAAACTGTGCCGATATTTTCTCCGCACACGGCTTTATATATGTTCATTGGTTCGTCAACGCTGAATACAAGAATAGGCATATTGTTATCCTTACAAAGAGAAGCTGCTGTGCTGTCCATAACTGCAAGATTTTTGGCAAGAACTTCGTCAAAGGATACTCTGTCGTAACGCTTTGCATCAGGATTTTTCTTAGGATCGCTGTCGTAAACACCGTCAACCATAGTTGCCTTCATTATAATGTCGGCATCAATCTCAACTGCACGCAAAGCTGCAGCAGTATCTGTGCTGAAGAAAGGATTACCAGTTCCGCAACCGAAGATTACAACTCTGCCCTTTTCAAGGTGGCGAACTGCTCTGTTTCTGATGTATGGTTCAGCAACCTGTGGCATAGAGATAGCTGTCATAACACGAACATCAACACCTGCCTGTTCAAGCGTATCGCCCACACCAAGGGCGTTAATTGCTGTGGCAAGCATACCCATATGGTCTGCTCTTGTTCTATCCATCTTTCCTGAGCTTCTTCCACGCCAGAAATTACCTCCGCCTACAACGATAGCAACCTGTACTCCGTCGTCAACGCATTTTTTGATAGCATTGCAAAAGGACTCAACAATGTCAAAATTGATTCCTTTCTTTTCTTCTCCGGCGAGGGATTCGCCTGAAAGCTTAAGCAATACTCTTTTATATTTCTTATCCATTTTTGTACACTCCTATCCATAATATATATCTTTATACACATTAATAATACACTATATGTGGTACTTTGTAAAGGAATAGAAAAGAAATTTAAAAATTTTTATGCAAAAAAGAGCTACCTCTTACGAGATAGCTCTGAATAATTTAAAAGTAAATTATTTTGTCATACTTGCAACTTCTGCTGCAAAATCGTCCTGACGCTTTTCAATACCTTCGCCCTTTTCAAAACGAACAAATTCCTTGATTGCGATAGAACCGCCAAGCTCTTTAGCAGTATTGTTTGTGTACTGCTGAACGGAAATCTTGTTTTCCTTAACGAAAGCCTGTTCAAGGAGGCAGTTCTCCTTGTAGTACTTACCAATCTTACCCATAACAATCTTGTCTGCGATTGCCTCAGGCTTACCTGAATTGATAACCTCAGCCTTCATAATTTCCTTTTCGTGCTCAAGAACATCAGCAGGAACATCCTCTGCCTTAAGGTAAGGTGTGTTAAGAGCTGCAATCTGCATTGCAATATCCTTACCGTATGTTACAAACTCAGGCTTGTCAGCAAGGTCTGTATCGAAGTTAACAAGAACACCGATAACACCGCCTGCGTGAACATATGCTACACAAGCGCCCTCCATCATCTTGAAACGACGAAGCTGAATGTTTTCGCCTATAACGAGAACCTTCTCCTGAAGAAGCTCTGCAACAGTCTTGTCACTGCCACTTGCCTTGCAAGCAAGAAGTGCCTCTACATCAGCAGGAGCATTGTCCATAACTGTCTGTGCACAAGTCTTTACAAAAGCCTGGAAGTCTGCGTTCTTTGCAACAAAGTCTGTTTCTGCGTTAACTTCGATAACAACGCCCTTCTTAAGGTCGTCGGAAGTCATAGCGTAAGCCATACCCTCGGCTGCAATTCTGCTTGCCTTTTTAGCCTGCTTTGCAAGACCCTGTTCTCTTAAAAAGTCAACAGCCTTGTCCATATCTCCGTCTGCTTCAACAAGTGCCTTTTTGCAGTCCATCATACCGCAACCGGTCTGTTCTCTTAAAGCCTTAACATCTTTAGCTGTAAATGATGCCATTTATATCATCCTCTCAAAAGTTATATTCAATTATTCTTCTGTTTCTTCTGCCGGTTCTTCTTCAGTAACTTCAGCAGCACCCATCTGACCTTCTCTACCTTCGATAACAGCGTTAGCCATAGCACCTGCAATAAGCTTTACTGCACGGATAGCGTCGTCGTTACCGGGGATAACATAGTCAATCTCGTCAGGGTCACAGTTTGTATCAACAATAGCAACGATAGGAATATTCAACTTCTTAGCCTCTGCTACTGCAATTCTTTCTTTTCTTGGATCAATGATGAAAAGACATCCCGGGAGTTCTTCCATCTCTTTGATACCGCCAAGGAACTTTTCGAGCTTTTCAATTTCAAGGTTGAGCTTGATAACTTCCTTCTTTGGGAGAAGCTCGAATGTACCGTCTTCTTCCATAGCACGGAGCTGCTTAAGTCTTGCAACTCTTCTTCTGATTGTTGTGAAGTTTGTCATCATACCGCCGAGCCATCTTGCGTTAACATAGAAAGCACCTGCTCTTAAAGCCTCTTCCTTAACTGACTCCTGAGCCTGCTTCTTTGTACCAACAAAGAGAACGCTCTTGCCTTCAGTTGAAATTTCCTTAACGAAGTTATAAGCCTCGTCAAGCTTCTTTACGGTTTTCTGCAAATCAATAATGTAGATACCGTTTCTTTCTGTGAAGATGTACTCTGCCATCTTAGGGTTCCATCTTCTTGTCTGGTGACCAAAGTGAACACCAGCCTCTAATAGCTGTTTCATTGAAACTACTGCCATTTTTTGTTCCTCCTTAAGGTTAAATCCTCCGCAGGTGTTATTGATTTAATCGCCGAAGTAGATTTACTCACCATGGCAATTAGCACCTACGTGCGTAATGCAATCTGCATTTTACCATATAAAAGGAAAAAAATCAAGTGTTTTATTGAGAAAAACACCTGATTTTCTGTAATTTTTTATGGATTTATTTATCAAAAAATCGTACATCCTTGTATGTAACAAGATAATCCCTTGATTCGTGCCATTTGCTTACGCATAATCTTGGGTTGTAGAAGTAGAGAATTCTGTGCTGAATTGCAGAATTCCCCTGTTTAAGGATATACTTTACAGCCTTACGGGCAGCAGCATTAGGCTTATGCTTAATACTTCCGTCATAGCCATAGCCTATACGCACTGCATTTATGGACTTAAAGTTCCCGTAATAGTATGTATCCCTGATTGCCTGTGCAACAAGACAACATCCGTAAAATCCCATTGTACCGGCTTCGCCCATTACAAGCCTTTCGGCAATATCCAAATCCTTTTCTGTCATTTCAACAGCTTTTCCGTTATACTTGTAGTTTGGGTCGGGATTTTTGATTGCAATTAGGTAACCCTTAGAAAGCTGACTGTTCTTTGACTCTTCACTGGGCTTTGGCAAGGTTCTAAGCTTTTCGCCCTTAATATTTTGGTTTTTGCCAACGCTGTTGTAGTCCAGAGTTCCGTCCTCAAATATACTTTTGGTGGTTGAAATAACTTCCTTTGAGCCCGGCTCTGTGGGAGTTCTTTCGTTTTTCTTTACTGCAACCTGATATTCCTTTGTAGCTGACTGGGTTGTTGTTGTGTTAAGTTGCTCTGTTGTTTCGGGAGTGGTTAATTCCCCAAACATATCAAATGCATTTCCGTAACCCATTCCTGAATATTCATCATAAACAGGATCTTCAAGATTACCCTTTTCGTCCTCGTAGGCGTAATCTGTAAGTGCTGTAACCCTTGGATACAGAACAGCCATAGGAGTTAACGCAATGAATGCCACCAAGAAAAATATTAGAATTTTAGTTCTTACTGATTTACTCATTATAATTCCTCTGTTATTAAGTAAAAAAACATTCTCATATAATTATATTACTTTATTTTTCTTTTTTCAACGGAGTTTTGCACAATATATGTAGTGATTTAGTGTGCAAAATACACAATTTATGTTTTGTAATGATATTTTCCTAATTATGTCTTCTGCGTTTGTGTCCTCCGAAAAATTTTTTCGGTGCCGGGGTTGGGATTTCCCAATCTACAAGTATTGTATCTTCTCCGATAAGCCCAATATTCTTCCAAGGAATTATATAATCGTTCTTTCTGCCAAAAAGCCCAAAGCACCTAAAACCACCGTAGATGATTAAGGCTTTTAGCCTTGCACACTCTGTATCAATCTCAAGGTCATCCACAAAACCTATGCGACAACCGTTGGCTCGGTTTATAACCTCTTTTCGTCTTAACTCAAAAAAACTACAATTCATACCTGCCTCCGTTGACATTCAATTTATCCTTTGTTAATATT
Source organism: Ruminococcus sp. (assembly GCA_022779485.1). GTDB lineage: Bacteria > Bacillota > Clostridia > Oscillospirales > Acutalibacteraceae > Ruminococcoides. Next base: position 29,048 of record JALFTC010000024.1, on the reverse strand, counting down.
AGTATGAATGCAAATAATAAATATTACTACTATATGGAGGATTGTTGTAATGAACTATAAGCTTTTTTGTGATTCGACCTGCGACCTTACTGACAGCCTTGCAAAGGAACTTGACATTGAAATTATACCAATGCAGTTCTGCCTTGACGACAAAAACTACAAGCATTATCTCGACGAGCGTGAAATGTCTATGGAGGACTTTTACAAAGCACTTAAGAACGGTGCTGACGCCAAGACAGCACAGGTGCAGTTTGATACCTTTGCAGAGCACTTTGAGCCTGTACTAAAAGAGGGAAAGGATATTATTTACATTTGCTTTACCTCCGGTATGAGCGGAACATACAACACCTGTAAAATTGCCGTAGAAGAACTCAAGGAAAAATATCCCGAAAGAAAAATCACTGTTATAGACTCACTTTGTGCGTCTGCCGGTGAGGGATACCTTGCATATTTAGCGGGTAAAAAAATGCAAGAGGAGTCACCGTCCTTTGATGAGCTTTGCAAATACATTGAAGATATGAAAATGAAAATTGTTCACTGGTTTGTTGTTGACGACCTTGACCAGCTTAAAAAGGGCGGAAGAATCGGTGCATTATCAGCAACCTTTGGTAAGGCACTTCAAATAAAGCCATTAATTTCAGTAGATAACGAGGGAAAACTGTTGGCTGTTGCAAAGATTAGAGGAAATGCAAAGGTATTCACTACTCTTGTTGACAGAATCAAAAGGGACGGTGTTGACCTTGAAAACCAGACAATTTTTGTTGCTCACGCAGAGTGTCCCGAAAAGGCTGAAAAGCTAAAGGAGCTTCTATCCCCTCTTGTTAAGGAAGTTATCACTGTAAAAATCGGTCCTATTATCGGTACTCATGTTGGACAGGGTATGTGTGCGGCACTTTGCGTCGGTGAAAGGAATCTGACTTAATTCAAATTAGGTTACAACTGAATATTTGTAATAAAACGGCTGTTGCATTTATTCGCAACAGCCGTTTAGTCTTTATCTTAATGTTTGTCATGATTTGACTGTAAAAGACACATCATAAATATTCCCAACAACGCTCCGATAAAAAGACCTAATATAAAGCCTAATAACATAAAATTTTTCACCTACCATATGACAATTTAATATGTAATTATGTGGGATAATAGTTTTGGTGAGTTGATGACCGTATATGTTGATACACTTGTTTTTACTAATATAATTATTGACTACATTTTGCTGAGTATTACAGGTAAAATACTAAAAATAAATTACAGGCAATTTCGTTTGATTGTCGCCTCCTTTTTGGGAGGTGTTTCGTCAATGATTATATTATTGCCCTCCTTAAATTTTTTATTCAATTTTGTCATAAGGGTTTTTGTTACGATAATTTTTATTTTATCTGCATTTGGGTACAAAAATTTTGGGACTTTTGCAAAAAGGACATTTGTTCTGTTCCTTATATCCACCAGCTTTAGCGGTATAATACTTTTTATGCTGAGTGCCGTAAAAAGTGACTTTATATCAGTTAACAACAGTATTGTATATTTTAATATTTCACCATTTATACTGATTATAATGACAACTGTTGCTTATCTTTTGCTTAGGCTGATTGACAAAATCAGGTTTGATAAGGGAAGTTTAATACACAAAATCAAAATCAAGTATAACGGAAAGGAATATGAATTTTTATCAAAATACGACACCTGCTGTAATATAAAAGAGCCATTCAGCGGAAGTGATGTTATTCTTGCAGAAGAAAAACTACTTGAAAAAATAATTGTTCCTGACGGCAAATACAGAATCATACCCTTTAATTCACTTGGAGGTGAAGGTATAATAAAGGGATTTTTGCCACAGGAGCTTTACATAGATAACAATAAAATCAGCCGAGAGGTGTATATTGGCATTACAAAAGACATATTAAAGGGTGAAGTAAACTCTATATTTAACTATAAAAGTATATGCGAGTGATGATATGATTAAAGAGATTATTTACAAAATAAAAAAGGCTTTTTTAAAGAATGATGTTTTTTACATAAACAGCAGTGAATCACTGCCTCCTCCACTTACCAAAGAGGAAGAAAATGACTTATATAATGGGATAAATCAGGGGAATGAAAAATGCAAAAACAAGCTGATTGTCCATAATCTAAGGCTTGTTGTATATATAGCGAAAAAATTTGAAAATTCAAATGTTCCCATAGATGACCTGATTTCCATAGGCACTATCGGGCTTATTAAGGCTGTTAATACATTTTCTCCCGACAGATGCACAAAACTTGCAACATATGCCAGCAGGTGCATTGAAAACGAAATACTGATGTACCTTAGAAAGACCTCCAACACCAAAAATGAGGTTTCTATTGAAGAACCATTAAACACAGACTGGGACGGAAACGAACTTTTGTTAAGTGATATTTTGGGAAGTGAACCTGACATTGTTAACAAGGATATTGAAAGTGAACTGGAGAAAAAGCTGTTACTTCAGGCTGTGGACAAATTAAATTCAAGGGAAAAGCTGATTATGGAAATGAGGTTTGGACTGAACAATAAAAAGGAATTTACACAAAAACAGGTTGCTGACCAGTTGGGAATTTCTCAATCCTATATTTCAAGACTGGAAAAGAAGATTATTAAAAGGCTGAGGAATGAACTTAAAATAAATATGTAAAGCACGGGAAACCGTGCTTTTCTTACTCTATGATGTCGTTGACTCCTCGTTGGATACCGTCGCCGATATCCTCAACAGCATCCCCTGCATCACCGATTATTCCGTTAGTGTCATCAACGGCACCGTCGTTGTTGTTATTGTCGGTTGCTGATGTTGACGACTGTGTTTTGCTTGTTGTGGACTCTGTGGTTGACTCTGTTGTTGAGCTTGTGGTGGCTGTTGTGGAGCTGTTTTTATCATTGTTGTTATTTTTGCCACATCCAACAAGTGAAAATGCAAGTATAGCCGCCAAGAAAAGCGGTACAACAATCTTCTTCATTTTATCACCTCATAAAAAATTACCGTACCGGTCGGTACGGTAATAGTTTGTTACAAAAAATATATTTTATGAGCATTATGGATAAATAGTTTGAATTATTTTCTTTGTGTCGTCAATCCACTTGAAAATGGAAATTCCTCCGTCTTCCCTAAATTCAACGCAAAGACCTGTTTCTTTTCCGTCTTTGAAATTTGAAACATAGGAAAGGTTTCCGTATTTGTCAAATCTTACACCCATACCGTTTGGTTTGTTATCAATCCAACCACCGGCGTGATAGGAGCCGTCGGAGGAACGAACACCCAAGCCAAAACCGTTACGCTTGTTGTTTTTCCATTCTCCGGTGTAGCAAAGACCTCCGTCCTTGTAGTAGTAAGAGCCAAAACCATCTCGCTTATTGTTCTTGTAGTTACCCTCGTAGGCAGTCTTTCCGTTGTCCATCTCTGTTCTTCCGTAGCCGTCACGAAGCGAATTTTCGTTTAGCTCACCGTAGTACAGATAACGCTCTCCACCACTGTTTATGATAAGGTCGGCACTATCATTTGACTGATTAAGGTGTTGCTGTTCAAGGTTTTCTACTTCCTTTACAGTTTGAGAGTCACCTCCAACATTTGCCTTTTCATCCTCTTGTGCCAAAATCTCGCTTATCACCTTACGCAAAATTTCTTCACTGTAAGCATCATTATTTGAAGTGTCGACAGTGTTTTCTGCAATTTCATTTTCGGTTTTTATTTCTTTATTAGAATTATTTTCTTCTTCCTTTTCCTGATTAGTTTGCTCTTGTTCTTCCCTGTTATCACTATTATCAGTTTCGGCAAAAGTATCAATTTTTTCTAAATCATCAGCATATTCATCAAGAATATTTAATTCTTCAAAAGAATTTTCTGTTTCTTCAGTCAATTCCTCTTCCAATGAATCATCAATTTCTTCGGAAAAATATTCTGTTTTGTCAATATCGAAGGATTCGTTCATATTCTTTTTAAGGTTAAAGTCGTTATCCTTAAAGTTAAAACCGCCTTCTCTTTCCTCTTGTGTATTGTAAATCTTTGGTGAATTTTCCAGAGCAATTTCTTGTTTTATCCTTTCAATCTGGGATAAAATGTTGCTTATCTCTTCCTCTGTGCCAAAATACACAAGACCTCTGTTTGTAAAGGCGGTTGCTGTGATAAAGGGATTGCTCACCGATAGCCTTTGCAAAACTGTGCTATCCTCGTTAATTTCAAGGAGCTTTAAGGTGTGATTGCCTGAATTACTGCGGTAATACAGAACAGGCGCACCGTCTTCCTTACCTGACATTAACAAAACTGTTTCACCCTCAAGGGCAAAGGTTGCCTTTTTGAAAATATGGTCATTGGTAAATTCGTAGGAGCAAATCTCCACACCGTCATTGTTGTAGGTTCTAATCTCGTAGGAATTTACAGAGGAAACCACAGACTTTTCAACGGTTTTTTTATCCTTTTGAACAACCCATTTCATAGGTTTTTTACGCTCAAGATTATATGTATATTTTATTGAAACCTCTCCAATATTTTGGACAATTTTGTCACTTTGGCGTTTTCCGTGTTCAAAAAAGTTTCTCCTCACCTTGGCAAGAACATCATCCTGCACATTAAAGGGTATGAAAGAGTTAATAGACAAACCGTAGATTATAAGTTCATCAGGATAAAAAATCGACATATTTTTACTTCCTTTAAGTAAAGGCACAGCTATAAACTGTGCCTTTTGATATTAATAATAATAGGTGCAGAGTAGGTGTAAATTACATTGAGATAGTCTTTGCAATCTCGTAAAGTTCCTGGTCAAAAACTCTCTCCATATTAAGAGCCTCGGTAATATCGTAATCAACAATCTTGCCGTCCTTCATTGCAACAACACGCTTTGACTTGCCCTCTGCAAGAAGGTCAACAGCCTTGTGACCCATACTTGAAGCAACCACTCTGTCACGCAGTGTTGGTGAACCGCCACGCTGAACATGACCGAGGATTGTAGCACGGGACTCAATGCCTGTTCTTCTTTCGATATACTTAGCAAGGTCAACAGAACCGCCGACACCCTCGGCAACAACTACGATAAAGTGCTGTTTGCCGTACTTCTTTGTTTCCAAAATTCTGGAGATAACATCATTTTCAATGTTATATGGAACCTCAGGAACAAGGATTGCTGTTGCGCCACAGCTGATACCTGTTTGAAGTGCAATATCACCGCATCTTCTGCCCATAACCTCAACAACAGAGCATCTGTCGTGGGACTGGGAAGTATCACGGATTTTATCAACCATTTCCATTGCTGTGTTCATAGCTGTATCAAAGCCAACTGTGTACTCGGAACAAGCAATATCGTTATCTATTGTACCGGGAACGCCGATACAAGGAACTCCCTGCTCGGAAAGTGCCCTTGCACCCATAAATGAACCGTCGCCGCCAATGACAACCATACCCTTAATGCCAAGCTCTCTGCAATTTTCAGCAGCCTTTTTAATGCCCTCCGGCTTTTGGAACTCAAGGCTTCTTGCTGTGTAAAGAATAGTACCGCCAAGGCTGAGTATATTAGTTACAGAACGAAGATCCATTTCTACAAAATCTTTTTTAAGAAGTCCACGGTAACCTCTTTTGATACCAAGAACATCAAATCCCTTGTTGATACCTGTACGAACAACCGCTCTTACAACAGCATTCATACCCGGTGCGTCACCGCCACTTGTTAAAACTGCTATCCTATCTTTTGCCATTTTTTATTCCCCCCGGATAACTTATTTATAAAAGTATGTGTTTATTATAATACAAAACCCTTGTAATAATCAAGTGTTTTTTGTCATTTTACCTGAATACAACATTTTCTTTTCCTAAAATATACCGTAGTTCGCTAAGAAATACATCATTTACATCTGCCCAAAGCTGTCTTGGAGCTTTATATAGCTTATTTTCCTCCTCTACAAAGAACATAACCATTGTACTGCCTGAAAAAATCTCCAAAAGGTTTTTCACCTTTTTGTACTTTTCTCCCTTTCTGTCGGGAATTTTAATGTACAGTTTATCCGGCTTTACAACCGGCCTGTTGCCGATTTTTTCAACAGGATTTGTTTTATTGGTTATATTGTTATTGCTTGTTTTATCCTTAACAATATTAGTTGGTATTTTGTCCTTTGGCGGTGCAGGTCTGATTCGATTTACCACTACCTTTGGGTCTTCGTTTTCCCTGATGTTAACTGTACCCACAGCCTCAATGATGTTCCCCTCATAGATATAATTTCCGTATTCTGCAAGGGTTTTTGGGAAAATGATGGTTTCAATAGAACCTGACCTGTCTTCAACGGTGACAAAGGACATCATTTGGTTTGATTTTGTGATTTGATTTTTTATCTTATTGATTATAACAAACAATCTTATCTGCTGTCCGTCACGATAAAAACCGTTGTCGTTTGTAATAATATCACCGATTTTGTCAGTTTTGATTAGGTTAATGTAGGCGTCGTACTCATACAGAGGATGACCGCTAAGGTACATACCTGCAATTTCCTTTTCCATTGAGAGTAATTCCGAAATAGGAAATTCTGAAAGCAGCGGTATTTCAACTGTTTGGTTTTCAGTTTGATTTTCCCCGTCACTTCCGCCCATATCAAAGAAGGAAAGCTGACCTTCTACATTTTTTCGTCTGTCATATTCAAGGTTGTCAAGGATGTTTTTGTAAACAGAGAGCATTTGTCGTCTGTTTGCCCCCAAATTGTCAAGGGCACCTGACTTAATAAGGCTTTCAATACCCCTTGAGTTCATATTTTTGCCGTAAAGTCGCTTACAAAAATCGTAAAAGGACTTAAACTTTGACTTTTTTCTTTCCTCTACAATTGCGTCAATGATATTTTTGCCAAGGTTTTTTATAGCCATAAGACCAAAGCGAATGTGGTCGTCAACAACTGTAAAACCCTGTGAGGAATAGTTTACGCTTGGAGGTAAAACCTTGATTCCTATGCGGTTACATTCCTCTATATACACAGCCATTTTGTTTTGGTTGTCAAGGACGCTTGTAAGTAGTGCCGCCATATAGTACTTTGGGTAGTGGCACTTCAGGTAGGCTGTTTGGTAGGATATTGTTGCATAGGAAGCGGCATGGGATTTGTTAAAGGCATAGGACGCAAAACTTTCCATATCGTTGTAAATGGAAATTGCTGTCGCCTTGTCAACACCTCTTCTAAGGCAACCCTCAACCTCAACTTCACCCTTTTCGTTGACATAACCGTTAATGAAGATTTGCCTTTCTTCTTCCATAACCTTGTGCTTTTTCTTGCTCATTGCACGGCGAACAATGTCAGCTCTTCCCAAGGAGTACCCGGCAAGTGTGCGGAAAATCTGCATTACCTGTTCCTGATACACAATACAACCGTAGGTTACATTGAGAATATCCTTTAAGAGTGGGTGCTTGTAGGTTACTTTCTGTGGGTTATGGCGGTTTTCGATATACATTGGAATACTGTCCATAGGTCCGGGACGGTAAAGGGAAATTACGGCGATTAAGTCCTCTAAAGATTCCGGCTTTAGCTGGGTTAACACATTTTTCATACCCTGACTTTCAAACTGGAAAACACCCTCGGACTGACCTGTTGACATCATATCGTAAACCGCCTTATCATCAAGGGGTATATCCTCTATTTTAAAGTCAGGCTCTGCCCTGTTTATCATTTTAACAGCATCGCTTATAACGGTAAGGTTTCTAAGACCTAAAAAGTCCATTTTTAAAAGACCAAGCTCCTCTAAGGTGGTCATAGTAAACTGGGTTACTACATTGTCGTCATTTTTGGATAGAGGAACATAGTCGGAAACAGGGTCTTTTGTAATAACAACACCGGCGGCATGCATTGTTGCGTGACGAGGCATTCCCTCAATAGCCTTGCTCATATCAATAAGTTCTTTAATTTGACTGTCACCTTGATACATAGCTTTAAGCTCCGGACTGAGCTTTAGCGCCTTATCAAGTGTCATATTTATATCAAAGGGAACAAGCTTTGCAACCTTGTCGCACAGTGCGTAGGAAATTCCCATTGCTCTGCCCACATCACGAATAGCGCCCCTTGCCGCCATTGTACCAAAGGCGATAATTTGGGCTACCTTGTCCTTTCCGTACTTGTCAATAACATACTGGATAACCTCGGGTCGTCTATCCTTGCAAAAGTCTATGTCAAAGTCGGGCATAGAAACCCTTTCGGGGTTAAGAAAACGCTCAAATAGTAAATCGTACTTAATAGGGTCAATGCCTGTTATTCCGATACAATAGGCACAGAGGGAACCTGCGCCGGAGCCTCTTCCGGGGCCTACGGGAATACCACTCCTTTTGGCAAACTGAACAAAGTCGTTTACAATGAGGTAATAGTCAACAAAGCCCATATGATTTATGACGGAAAGCTCGTACCGGAGTCTGTCTATTATGGTTTTGTCGGGGTTTTCGCCGTAGTGACGGTACAGACCCTCATAGCAATTTCTCTTGAAATACTCAAAATGGTTCTCGTTGTTTGGAACATCAAAGTTTGGCAGCTTGCGAACACCAAACTCAAACTCAACATTACATCTGTCGGCAATTTTTTGAGTATTTTCAAAGGCTTCATCCAAGTCGGGGAAAAGCTGACGCATTTCTTCCTCGGTTTTAAGATAAAACTCCTCTGTTTGAAACTCCATTTTGTCGTCATCGTGGATTGTGTGGTTAGTCTGTATGCACAGCAGAATTTCGTGCATTTTGCTCTCGGACTTTTCAATATAGTGGCAGTCATTTGTAACCACCATTGGAGCATTTATCTCCTGTGAAAGTGTCTTTAGCTTTTCGGCTACAAGGACTTCTTCCCTTATTCCGTGGTTTTGAAGTTCAAGGAAAAAGTTGTCCTTGCCGAATAGGTTTTGATAGTAAAGTGCTGTTTTTTTTGCCTCTTCATAATCGTTTTTCACTATTTTTCGTGGAATTTCACCTGCAAGACAGGCTGAAAGGCAGATAAGCCCTTCGTGATATTTTTCCAGCAGTTCCCTATCTACTCTTGGTTTTTTGTAAAATCCCTCTGTAAATCCCAGAGAAACAAGCTTTATTAAATTTTGGTAGCCCTCGTTATTTTCGCAAAGGAGAATCATATGGTAATACTCCTTGTCCAAGTCAAAGGTACTGTCAAACCTGCTCCTTGGGGCAACATACACCTCACAGCCGATTATGGGCTTTATCCCCTCTTTTTTACAGGCTCTGTAAAAATCAATTACACCGTACATTACACCGTGGTCGGTAATGGCTACTGCGTTCATATTTTTTTCTTTGCATACTGAAGCAAGCCTGTCTATGCGACAGGCTCCGTCAAGCAAGCTGTATTCTGTGTGTAAGTGGAGATGTACGAAAGACATATTATTCACCCATTACCCTGGAAATAATCCTGCCATCAGTTACATCTATGGCAAGTGTATCTCCCTCTTTAACTTCCTTAACTGAAGTTACGGTTTTATCATCCTTAGTTACAACAGAGTATCCCCTCTTCATAATTGAAACAGGATTCAGCGACTCAAGGCGAGATGCCAAAAGTGACACTTCCTGCTTTTTATTTTCAAAAATCTGATTTGATAAGGTAGATAATCTGTGTGTATTTATTGTAAGCTCATTTTCAATATTTTTTAAGTTTTCCTTAGGTGAAAGTGCAATCAGTTCAGAGGCACTTTGTAAAAGTGTGCTTCTGTATTCACCGATTCTGCTGTCGATTAGTGAAGAAAGATACTGCTTTTGTGAGTCGTAATACTGGAAAAGCTCCTGTTTGTCCGGTACGGCAAGTTCAGCCGCCGCTGACGGAGTTGGCGCACGCAAGTCCGATACAAAGTCGCAGATTGTAAAGTCGGTTTCGTGACCCACAGCAGAGATAACGGGAATTTTACTTTTAAAAATTGTTCTTGCAAGGTTTTCATCGTTAAACGCCCATAAATCCTCTATCGAGCCACCGCCTCTGCCTATGATAATTGTGTCGCAAAGGTTGTATTCGTTGAGCCTTTCAACAGCGTTAATAAGCTGAGGAACAGCATTTTCGCCCTGTACAAGAACAGGACACATCACAATATTGACCGAGGGATACCTTCTTGTTAAGATATTCTTTATATCCTGAACAGCCGCACCTGTGGGGCTGGTGACAACACCAATGGTTGAGGGAAAACGAGGAATTGGCTTTTTGTATCTATCATCAAAAAGTCCCTCTGCCGACAGCTTATTTTTAAGCTGTTCATAAGCCTGATAAAGTGCTCCCACACCGTCAGGCTGCATATCCTCAATGTAGTACTGATACTGACCTGTTGCCTCGTACAATGTTACCCTGCCACGGCAGATAACCTTCATACCCTCTGCCGGTTTGAACTTTAGGTTACGGGCATTCCCGGCAAACATAACACTTCTGATAATAGATTTGCTGTCCTTTAGTGAAAGATAGATGTGACCGCTTTTGTAGTGGTCGGTAAGGTTTGAAATCTCGCCTGTTAAAAAGACATAGTTTAGCCTTGGGTCACTGTCAAGGACTGATTTTACATAATAATTAAGTTGTGATACTGTTAAAATCTTATTTGTTTGCATTGTTCCACGATTTTTCTGCAAGGCAGGCAATCCCCACCCCATTATCTGTTGAATACTCAGGCTTTGCAAAAGTACAGTCAAGCCTTGATTTCATACTCTTACTTATTATTTTATTGCTCATAACTCCCCCGGCAAAAATAATGGGGAGGTTTCCGTATTTTTCTTTTAAAGAAATTGCCATTTTGTATAGAGTTTCTTCTATAAATTTAAGGCAAAAATACGCAGTTTTTTCTTTGCTTTCGCCCTTATTCAGCATATTTTTGCATATGTTTTCAAGACCGCTTAAACAACAGTTACCGTCCTTTAGTGTTGGGTGAACCTTAACAACACCGTCATACCTTAGCGCTATTTGTTCAAGCTCTTTTCCGCAAGGAAATTTGCACCCAAGCATAAGACCAACCCTGTCAACCGCCTGTCCTGCGTTAAGGTCAAGGGTTTTGGCTACAAGGGTAATGTTAAAGTCCTTGTCAACAAGGAGTGCCTCTGTTGTGCCACCGCTGATATGAAAGGTTATAAAGGGTTTGCCCATAAGGTCAAGCCTACCCACCGAATAAAGTGCTGAAACGATGTGACCGTGCTGGTGAGTAAAGGTGTAAACAGGCACAGAAAGTGCCTTACCCAGTACACTTGCGTAACCTGTACCAACAGTGAAGCAAGGCATATAACTGCCCTCTATGGGTCGTGGTTTTTCCGAAACACCTATTGCGGTTATTATTTCACTATTCTTATCCATAAGCTCCTGAAAAAGTACAGGTAGCTGACGGTTATGGTGAAACACAGCGTCACTTTGGCGAATACCAAGCTCACCCTCTTTTACAGGGAGAAGCTTTCTTACGGAAATATCACTTTTGCTTTCATTATCATATAGTGCAAGGGATGTGGTGTAGTTGCTGGTGTCTATACCTAAAAAAACAGCCATCAGATGTCCCTTGACACAGCACCCAAAATGCCGTTTACAAACTTGTATTCCTCTTCGCCGGAGAACTTTTTGCTAAGCTCCACAGCCTCGTTTATTGATACATTTGAGGGAATATCCTCAACATACTTCATCTCATATACTGCAAGGCGGAGAATACTAAGGGAAACTTTGCTGATTCTGTTAAGCTTCCACTTTGCTGAAAGGTGGTGGGAAATAATTTTATCGATTTCCTCCAGATTATCCTCCACACCCTTGGCACACTCAAGGGCAAAATCGCTGTAATTATCGTCACGGGATTCCTCGGCACATTCAGAAATTTCTGAAATAGAGGCGTCGCTGAACAATTTTTCAAAGCAAATTAAAAATGCCTGTTCTCTCTCTTTGTATCTTGAAATTTTATTGTCGCTCATTATGGTATCTCCTACCTAAAAAATATTAGGATTATTATACCATACAGGAGCAAAAATGTAAACACAGAGTAAGGCTAAATCTCCGTAATTGTAATATTGTCAAAGTCTATTCCTGTCTGACCAAAGACAACATCCTTTATTATCATTGGACTGTCGTCCTGCATATCGTTCTTTGGCACAACAACTGTGCAACCCTCTTCAGTTATGCAACACAGTGCGTCTGAAAAGCCCTTTGCCTTTAGGAGGTTTTCAATATTTGTCTGATATGTAATGTAGGTTTCGATTTTCTCTGCCTGTATCTCTGCGCTTTCTTTAGCTTTTTCTGATGAGTCGGACTTTTCAAGCACCTCTTTTGCAATATTTACCACTTTATCCTGAGATTCTTCCCTGCTTGTTCTCGCCTGCGAAAAATAGTTTGACTGCTTGCTTGAAAGTGTAGCCTCAGACGGAGTTGCCCCTGATATTTCATTATTTACATACTCCGCCTCTCCCAATTCTTTTGTGGATGAGGTCAGAAGTGAATTTGAATCCCCAAACTGCCAGTTAAGGTACACCGCTGCGCTAAGTGCCACTATAAGGGATGCTACAATTATGTTTCTCTTATTAATTTTCATAACTTACTCCTCTTTCAGTTTTGCTATACATACCTTGTCGGAAGATATGTTAAGTGCTTTTGTCACAGACTCCAGCACAGTTTCCTTAATTGACGGATTATTGGCCCCTCGGCAGACTATCATAACACCTCTTACCGTAGGCTCAATCTCCTTGACCACCGATTTGTCTAAGTACACCTGTTCGGCGGAATTTTCCATTGTTATTAAAACACGGGCATCTCCCACACCCTCTATTGACTCTACCATTTTTTCAATTCTCGTTTCTTCCGCAGAGCGGTATTCACTTATGTCACCTGAATAGGATGAGTCGTCACCGTCTGTTCCGAAAAAACTTGAAAGAAAAATAAGTGCTATTCCCAACAATCCGATTATATAAATAATACGTATTAGGTTTTTGTCATTTTTTAGCTTTGCCAATAATTTTTTCATTTACTTCACTACTATCTCCGGGGTAATACTGAAATTTTCTTCTGTTATTTTAATTGCGTCACCGCTTTTGACTCTGCTGTTTTCATTTAAGTATATGTAGATGTAATCAATGATTATTCCATTTTCATTGTCTGTTTTTAGTTTTACAAAAACATCCCGGGGTGTTACACCGTTTTGTTCTAAAACTGACAACAGGGATTTTCGCAGATTGTCCTGTGTTTGAGCGAGTACTTTATCGCTGTATTCCTCAATAATTTTGCTTTCGTCAGGTGTGGAAATATCAAAGGAATTGCCGGAGGCTACAAGATTTTTTATTGGGGAAATCATCACAATAATCAAAAATGCTGTTACTATGATGTTCATAGTTTTTTGTGTTCTACCCTGTGGTACAAGCATTTTAATTAATATGCAGGCTATGACACAGGTACAAAGGACAACTGCGGTGTTTGTTACTGTACTCACTTTGTACTCCCCAATGTTAAAATTATTGCTGTGCTTATGACATAGATTGCCATTACACAAAGAATGATTACAAGAAGTGTTGACAAAACAGAACTGCAACATTTAAGGACAGATGAGGGGGCTTTTACACCCAGCATATCGGCAACACCGCTTGAAATGTTGAGGGAAACTATCCACAAAAGGCAGTTGATAACAACAGGCAAAAACACAATTACAACGCTGATTATTACAAATACTCCCAAGCCTGTTTTTAAGAGAGTCATACTACCCTGAATGGTTTTGTAAGCCTCGGATAGTGCAGAGCCCACTATGGGAATAAAGGACGACAGGGTGAAACGAACTGCCCTTGTTGAAACTGTATCCGCCGCTGTGGTTATTAGCGTTTTAAAGGTTAAAAGTCCTGAAAATACCGTCATTACAAATGCTATTACCCACTTGATGAATTTTGAAAGTTCTCTGATGATGCCGTCAAGCTTGATGTCTGAGGATACAGAGGATGTCACCGACACACCTAAAAACACACTTAAAAGTGGTGCAATAAGGTGGGAAGAAAGCCAAGTTATTCCTTCCCCTGCCATAACAACAAAGGAGTAGTAAGACGCACCTGTTACACCTTGTCCATTTGTGATTAGTGCTACCACCATAATCGGGATGTACAGCAGCATAAAGCTACCTGCGTTTTCTATTGAAGTTACTGCTCTGTTCACCACAGATACAACAGGGGTTACTATTGAAAGTGTTATTATAAGGACAAATACTGCGTCGGAAATGCTTTGCATATTTCGGCTTTTCAGGTCGTCACGAAAATTATCAAAGACTGAATAAAGAAGGAGCATACACATTACAAGTGCAGAGGAAGAAAGAGGTGTAACACCCTCCTGCCCTGCAATTCTGATAATCTCCTTAAAAAAGTCAGAGAAGGAAAGGTTGATTATTGAGTTGTAGTCCTTTTCATCAATGCCAAGGTTATTTAGTGAATCCTGTGAATTTTGGTCAAGGCTGTTTGAAAGGTTACCGCCACCGATTTCTTCAAGAGCGTCTGAAAAGGTTGAGCCACTAACCGAGTACACCGACAAAATAGGGATAATTATTATGATAATAAGTACTATTATCCTTTTCATTGTACACCTGCCAAGGAAAGAGAAATTGACAAAACCTCTTTAAAAAGGGGTAATGCCATAATCAGGGTAATTACCTTGCCGGCAAGGGAAATTTGAGAAGAAAGTGATGTGTAGCCTGACTCCTTGCACACATCACATGTAAACTCGGTGATAAAACAAATTCCTGTGCATTTTAGTAGCAATGTTATATATTCACTCTTTATATTTACGCTGTTAAAAAGTTCCTTAATGTAGGAAGTGACCTCACCAAAATAGTCAAGGAGGTACAGAAGAATCATTACAGATGTAAACAGGATTATTATTAGTGAAATTGATGGGTGGTATTTTTTTAGACCGAGGGAAAAAGTAAATGAAACAACGGAAATTACGCAGACAAGGGTGATGTCCATCATAGTCCGAACACCGACTTGATTGTGTCAAACAAGGTGCTGATTTGGGAAATTATCATCATAAGGGCAACAATAAGTCCCATTATTGTGGTGAGTAGAGCCTGTTCCTCCCGTCCGCTCCTGATTAATAGCTGATTAAGTACTGCAACAATAATTCCTATTGCCGCAATTTTAAAAATCATATCTACATCCATTGTATCATCCTTTATATAAACATTACCACGAAGGCAAGACCTGAAAACAGCCCAAGCATACGGTATAGTTTTGACTTCTTTATAATGTCTTCCTTTGATTTTTCGTACTGCTCATTAAATAATTCTCTGTAAAGCTTTATGTGGCTTAACTGCCCCTCAATATCCGTTGAACCAAGACCGCTGAAAAATTTTGTAAGGAGAGCCTTGTCCTGCTTTTCAAGTGGCAAGGACTGAATTTCACTATGGTAGCCCTCAATATCAACAGCATTTTTCAGGGGTACAAGAATATCCTCTGCACATTCAAAGACAAGGGTAAAAATATCATCGTTACGGTAGCGAATATTTGTTTCCATCCTGTTTAGGAAAAGGAGAATTTCACCTAAATTGTTTCTTCTCCTTGTCAGCTTGTAGGACTGATAAAAGCCGATTAGTGTAAAAAACAGAAAGACTAACAGAAGTCCAAATAATTTAACACTCATTTTTCTTAAAAAGCTCTTTCATATCAATTATGGAATCAACCTCACAAGGGTTGTTTTTGTTTTTAAGCAAAACAGCCTTTGAAAATGCGTTAAGGCTGAGAATTTCCTTAAAAAGTGACTTATTAACAAGCTCCTTGGCAGAGGAACAGTGTACGGTGGCAATAAAGCTTACACCTGAGTTTATACCGTGAGAAATCGCCTCAACCTCTTTAGTTGTCAGAATTTCATCGCAGATTACAAAGTCGGGGGACATATTCCTGATAGCCTGTGTTATACCGTCGGACTTTTTGTACATTGTGAAAACATCGGCATTGCCAAGGTCTTTTTTGGGTTCACCCTTAAAGGTGGCGGAAATTTCGTTTCGGGAGTCGATTACGCAAACCTTTTTGCCGTAGTCAATGGAAAGTGAACGGGCAATATCACGAATTAGAGTGGTTTTTCCCGAACAGGGTTTACCGCAGATGAGCATACTGTCAAGGCTGTTTTGTAGCTGGTCTAAAAGGCTTCTGCTACAGCCGATAAACTCCCTTGAAACACGAATATTAAGGGAAGAAATGTCCTTAACATTGATAAGCTCGCCGTTGCCGTACACAGCCGAGCCTGAAATTCCCATTCTGTGACCGCCGTTTATGGTGATAAAGCCGTTTGAGATTTCACTTTGGCGGTTATATACGGAGTAGGTGCAAGCCTTTGAAAAGCACTCGTTAATGTCGCTTTTTGTCACCTTTATGTAGTGTAGATTGGTGAACAAATCGGCTGTAAAGGACTTGTCCGTAAGGTAGTAGGTGTGTTTGTTACAGCTTACTGTGACAGGCATATTGATACGCAGACGGATTTCCTGAATATCCTCCTTAATCTCCTTTGGCAGAGATAAAACAATGAGTGCAATTCTTTCCGGCAATACAGAGGTTACTTCCTTTAGTACATCATAAGTTTTGTCCATAATTTTCATTCCTTTCTCTAAAAGATATGAAAACAGGCAAAAAAATATGACCGCCAAAAGACGGTCATATATAGATATTTATTTTTATTTAAGCATTTCAAGGAGCTGTTCTTCGGTGATTACTGTTACGCCAAGGCTTTGGGCTTTTGTAAGCTTACTTCCGGCCTCTTCTCCCGCTACAACATAACTTGTTTTTTTGCTGACTGATGAGGAGGTTTTTCCTCCGGCATTTTCAATCAGCTTTGATGCCTCACTTCTTTTTAGAGTTGGAAGTGTGCCGGTTAAGACAAATGTAAGTCCTTTTAGTTTTCCGTCATCGGAATTTTCCTCTACCGGTGGCATTTTTACACCACACTCTTTAAGCTCGGCAATCAGGTTTTTGCTTTCGCTGTGACTGAAATATTCTACAATACTCTGTGCCATAACATCACCAAAGCCGTCTATTGAGGTGTAGTCCTCTGCGGTGCTGTTCATAATATTTTCAATGGTATGGAGATGCTGACACAGTAACTTTGCCGCCTTTTGACCTATGTGACGAATACCAAGGGCAAAGATAAGCCTGTAAAGCTCCTGTCCTTTTGATTTTTCTATTGACTCAATAAGGTTAAGGGCTGATTTTTCTGCTTTCCTTTCCAGTCCTAAAACATCCATCGGAGTTAATCTGTAAAGGTCAACCGGTGACTTTACCAAACCTGAATTTACAAGCTGTTCCAGTACTGACGGACCAAGACCCTCAATATCCATAGCGTCACGGCTGACAAAGTGTATAAGATGTCTAAGGAGCTGTGCAGGACATTCTGTGTTAGTACAGCGAATCGCCGACTCGTCACCGTCCCTTGAAACTGTACTGCCACAGGACGGGCAAGTTGTTGGGAATTCAAAGGGAACGGTATTTTCTCCGTGGCACTTTAGGGAAACAACCTCGGGGATAATTTCTCCGGCTTTACGGATTACAACTGTGTCCCCGATTCTGATGTCCTTTTCTTTTATGAAATCCTCATTGTGAAGGACTGCTCTGCTTACTGTTGTGCCTGACAGGTTAACAGGCTGAAAAATACCAACAGGTGTCAATGCCCCAGTTCTGCCAACATTGATTTCAATGTCAAGGAGCTTTGTTTCCTTTTCCTCGGGAGGATATTTGTATGCCTCTGCCCATTTTGGGAACTTTGCAGTACTGCCTAATAATTCTCTTTGAGAATAATCATTCACCTTTACAACTGCTCCGTCAATAGGGAAACCAAGAGTACCACGAATATTGTTGATGTGTTCGATTTCCTCTATTGCATCGTTGATATTATCGTACAAATTATAAAACGGCGGAGTTGGAAAACCCATTTCTGTAAGGTAATCAAGACCTTCCTTGTGGGTGTTTATCTCAATTCCTCTCACCTGTTGGATATTGAAGATAAAAATATCCAAATTCCTCTGTGCGGTAATTTTTGAGTCCTTTTGTCTTAGTGAACCGGCGGCGGCATTTCGTGGGTTTTTAAAGGTTTTTTCCTCGTTTTCTTCCTGATACTTAACAAGTTTAAGGAAATTTTCGTCAGACATATAAACCTCGCCACGCACTTCAAGAAATTCCGGCGCTTTTTTCAGCCTTTTTGGTAGTGACTTAATTGTTAGGAGATTGTCTGTAATATCCTCGCCTGTTACACCGTCACCTCGGGTTGAACCTCTGACGAATACTCCATTCTCGTATTCACAGGAAACGGAAAGACCGTCAATTTTAGGCTCAACAACATATTTTGTTGCACCCACAGATTCACGCACTCTGCGGTCAAAGTCAAGGAGTTCACCGTGGCTAAAGGAGTCGTGCAGACTTGCCATTTGAACTGTGTGAGTTACAGGGCTGAACTTTTCCCCTGCATTCCCCCCCACATTTTGTGTTGGGGAATCAGGTGTTACAAGGGATGGATATTCCGCCTCGATATTTTCAAGTTCCCTGAGCATCTTGTCATACTCAAAGTCTGATATTTCAGGGTTATCCTTGTTGTAATAAAGGTTGTTATGATAGGTTATTTCTTTTCGCAGTTGTTCTGCTTTAACCTTTGCTGTTTCAAAATCCATAATTACTACTTTCTGTTAACATCTGATGTGCCTTTTTCCCTTAAATAAGTGGATTCAAGGTCAGATAGATGAAGTTTTACTGCAAGGGGATATTTGTCATATGCCAAGCTGATGGAATATCCACCGCCCTCGTCAAAACCGCCCATATGCCAGCGGATAGCCATAGCCTCTTCAAGCTTTAGTCGCATTTTACGCTCTATGAGGAATACTGACTTTTCACCGTGGCCGTAGGGGAATTTGTCCTCAACTGAAAAATAGGGAACCTTTTCCCACTGACCTGTTGTTTCATTCTTTACATTACGGGTACTAACCTTGTAGAACTCAGCCTTGCAAAGGTCGTGGAGAAGTGCCGATATTGTAAAGCTTTCTATATCGTCAGAATCTTCGTCAAAGTGCTTTTCCATTAAGGTTTTATAGACGGAAATAGAGTGGGCGCAAAGTCCTCCCTCGCAGGCATAGTGAAATCTACTGCTTGCAGGAGCTGTGAAAAAGTCGGTTTTTTCAATCCATTTAAGCAGTTCTTCACTGCCCTCTCTTGATATGTTTTCCTTATAAATTCTAATAAATTCTTCTTTATTATTTTGTATTTCTTCGTGTGTCATATGCCCCTCCTAAAGTAAATTCTCGTCATATACAGCCCTCATTCCACCAATAAATTTTGGTCGTGTTCTTGCGGCTATTATTATTGCTTTGCCGATTTTTTTGTGAGTCATTTTCAGAGGTACTGCTGTTTCCTTTAGGTGCATACCAATAAGCACCCCTCCAATATCTATTCCGGCATCAGCCTTTATATGCTCAACCATTACAGGGTTATCAAAAAGGCTAAATGCAGTTGTGGCGGATGAACCACCTGCCTTTGGCTGTGGAACAACATTCACCCTTTCAAGACCAAGTTTATCGGCAAGGGATTTTTCTACAACTAATGCTCTGTTAAGGTGTTCACAGCACTGAACAGCCATATAAACACCCATTGACTTTAGTGTATCGTAAAAGGCACTGTACACATCCTTGGCTAAATCAAGGTTGCTGTCGGTACCCATTGGACTTCCGTTAATTTCAGAGGTGGAGCAACCTATTACAAGGATGTCGTCCTTTTTCAGGTTTGCCTTTTCAATAACCTCATTAAATACTTCTCTTGTTTGTTCAATTATTTCATTATTCATAAATTCACCTCATAAATATTAATTTTTTTATCATATATTCGTATTATTGTACTAATTCCTATTATTATAAAACAGAGGCACCAAAAAAGGTGCCTCCTTTTATCTTTATAGATTAATTATTCAGCAGTTTCTTCTTCAACCTCAGCAGGTGTTTCTTCTACTGCCTCTTCTGCTGTTTCTTCAGCGATAAGAGCACGCATAGAAAGTGAAACTCTCTTCTTTTCAAAGTCGATAGCAATAATCTTTGCCTCAACCTCGTCGCCTACTGCGAGAACATCCTCAGGCTTTTCAATTCTCTTGTTAGAAATTTGGCTGATGTGGATAAGACCGTCAATACCGGGGATAATGTTTGCGAATGCACCGAATGTTGTAAGACCGACAATCTTGCACTTTGCAACTGTTCCAACAGGATACTGGTTTTCAAGGATGAACCAAGGGTTGTCCTCGTCCTTCTTGTAACCAAGAGAAATCTTCTTTGTTTCTTCGTTGATATCCTTAATGTAAACAGCAACCTTGTCGCCAACATTAACAACCTCTGATGGGTGCTTAATTCTTGACCAGCTAAGCTCACTGATGTGAATCATACCGTAAACACCGCCGATGTCAACAAATGCACCGTAGCTTGTGAGGGACTTAACTGTACCCATATATGTATTGCCAACAGCCAAAGACTCAAGTAACTTTGCCTTTTCTTCTGCTCTCTTTTCCTTTAGAACAGCTCTTATTGAGCCGATTGCTCTCTTTCTTCTGCCCTTCTTGGAAACCTCAAGAAGTCTGAACTGAACTTCCTTGCCCACTAACTCAGAAGCGTCCTCATCACGAGTAAGAGTTGCTTGGGAAGCAGGTACAAAAATACGGTTACCCTTGAACATTACGATAACTCCGCCGTTGACAGACTCGATAACCTTGCCTGTAAAGATTTCGTCGCTTTCAGCAAGAGCCTCAAGCTCTTCCCAATTCTTCTGAGCGTCTACTCTCTTTTTGGAAAGCATAATTGTGCCTTCCTGGTCGTTAGTCTTCATAATAAGAAGCTCAACTTCGTCGCCAACTTTTAGCAAATCATTGGCTGTTACTGTTGGGTCGAAAGAAATTTCGTCGTTAGGAATATATCCTGCCTGTTTTCTGCCAACATCAACAGAAACATCACCGTTGGCGGCTATGCTCATAACAGTGCCCATTACCCTCTCATTTGTATTCATACTCTTTAGAGATTCTTCAAGCATCTCCTCAAAGCTCAATTCATTTTCATTCACGCTGGATGTGTTTACTTCACTCATTTTATCCAGAACCTCCTTAATAATCCTTGCCGGTGTTGACGCGCCGGCTGTTACGCCTATACTATCTGCCTTACTTATCTCTTTTACCGGTAGTTCCTCTGCAGTTTCAATAAAAAAGGTATTTTTGCAATTTGAAGAGCAGATACTATATAACTTAAAAGAGTTTGAGCTGTGTTTATCGCCAATAACAAACATCATATCGACTGATTTTGAAATTTCAGCCGCCTCTTTCTGGCGTAAGGTCGTAGCATTACATATTGTATCAAAAATTTTTGCATTTGTATAGACATTTTTTAAACTTTTTATACTTTTTTCCCATTCTTTTAGGTCAAAAGTTGTTTGTGCTACAATTTTTATGAAATTATTTTTCTCTGGGGGAATTATTTTAAATATTTCTGCCAATTCTTCCAAATTCTTAAAAGTGTAACACTTTGCATTACAATGTCCTATTATCCCCTGAACCTCGGGGTGTAGCTTGTCGCCGGCTATTATTACAATTTCGTCTTCCTTTGCCTCTTTCACAATTTTGTGAATTTTTGCAACGAAGGGACAGGTGGCATCAACATAGTTTAGATTTTTTTTCTTTATATTGTCTATCACCTGTTTGGAAACTCCGTGGGAACGAATCACAACTGTGTCATCCTGTTTTGCTTCATCAATGGAGTCAATGGCAACAACACCTTTTTCGTTAAGCTCCTGTACCACCTGCATATTGTGAATAATGGGACCCAGTGTGCATACTGACTTATTTTCGTCAACAAGCTTATTAACAATTTCGATTGCCCTGTTTACACCAAAGCAAAAACCCGCTGACTTTGCCAAAATTACTTTTTTCATTTATCCACTCTGTCCATTTCTCTAAACTTTGTAATTTCGTTCATAATTATTTTTGAGGCTGTACGAAATTCCCTTGGTGATGGCTCCTCGTCGTTGCTGAAACCAAGCTCCTCGTAAGATAACGGCTTTCCTATGTGAATCACACGCTTTGCAAAGACGCTTTTGCTTTTGCCCACAACGGTGATGCACATTGGTACAACAGGTGCTTTTGTCTGACGGGCAACAACTGCACAACCACTCCTTGGTCGTAAAAGCTCTCCTGTTTTACTTCTTCCGCCCTCAAGGAATATTGTCATTACCTTTCCGTTGTTTATTAAGTCCTCACCTGTGGCGATAGCCTTACCGTCATTTGCACCCCTTGTAACAGGAAATGCACCCAAAACTCTGATTAATGCACCAAAGAAGGGATTTCTGAAAAGCTCTGACTTTGCCATAAAGAAAGCTCTTCTTTTATGGGTAAGCCCGACAAACACAGGGTCTGTGTATGAAAGGTGGTTACAGGCTATTATGTAACTGCCGTCCTTGGGAAGTTCGCACTCCCTAATGGTCTTATAGCGAAAAATTAGTTTGAATATGGGAAGAACAATAACCTTGCAGACTTTGTAAAAAATCAGATGTTCTTTTATCTTCATTCCTTTTGACTTTGACATTACATTCTCTCCCTTATAACCTTAAGTAATAAGTTTTTTGACCCTTCAAAGTCATAGTCGCTTGTGTCAACAGTGATGCTGTCCTCGGCAGGTTTTAATGGAGCTATTGCACGGTGGCTGTCGTTGTAATCTCTTTCGTTTACATCCTTAAGCACATCTTCGTAGGAAACATCAATTCCCTTTTCAATGTTCTCCTTGTATCTTCTCATTGCCCTCTTTTCCGCAGAGGCTGTAAGGAAAATTTTGATTTTGGCATTAGGAAGTACTACTGTACCAATATCCCTGCCGTCCATAATAACATTGTCGTTTTTAGCCATATTACGCTGTAAGTCGAGCAAAAATGCCCTGACCTCAGGTATTGCAGAAACAGCAGAGGCATACATAGATGCCTGTGGAGTTCTGATATATCCCGAAACATCCTCACCGTTAAGCAGAACAATTTGAGTTCCCTCGTCGTTAAAGGCAAGTTTTACTTCGATTTCGTCAAGGAGTGACACAATCCCATCCTTGTCATCCATAGAAATTCCCTTTCGTGAGGCGGCAAGACCGATTGTTCTGTACAAAGCTCCTGTGTCAACATAGATGAAAGAAAGCTCCCTTGCAACCTCCTTTGAAAGTGATGATTTTCCTGCCCCTGCAGGACCGTCAATAGCAATCGCAATAGACATAGTTTTATCCTTCCTTTATAGCACTGTAATATCCCGCAAGTCTGCCTGTTGAAAAGGCAATTTGCAAGTTAAATCCCCCTGTGTAGGCGTCAACATCAATTACTTCTCCACAGAAGAAGAGGTTTGAAATCAGCTTGCTTTCCATAGTTTTGGGTTTAATTTCTTTGGTAGAAATACCCCCTGATGTTATGATAGCCTCGCTGATACTGCCTAAAGAGGATATATTTACAGTGAAGTTTTTTAATAAATCAAGAAAAACCTTTCGTTCTTCTCGTGTTATAGAATTACATTTTTTTGTTTCCTCTATTCCCCATCTTTTGAGAATAACAGGAATTAACTTTTTAGGCAATAATTCTTTCAAGGAATTATTTATTTGATTGTTTTTGTGATTTGTAAATTCTCTTTGAAGTCTTAAATCTAAATTTTCCTCCGTTAAGGCAGGTTTAAGGTCAAAGGAAATACTGTATGTTTTTTTGTCAAAATCTCTCATATGAGCACTTGCAGACAAAACAACAGGTCCTGACACACCCCTGTGGGTGAAAACCATTTCTCCAAAATCCTTGTAGATAACCTTGTTGTTTTCGTATGCAGTAAGTGCCACATTTTTTAAGGAAAGACCTTGAAGTTCACTGCAAAAGCTGTCACTTGAAACAAGTCCCACAAGAGATGGCTTTAGCTTTGTAACGGTGTGACCAACAGACCTTGCAAGTGCATATCCGTCACCTGTGGAGCCTGTACCGGGGTAGCTCATTCCACCGGTTGCTATGATTACGCTATCGGCAAAAAATTCTCTGCCAATACTGTCAACTACACCTACAACCTTATCATCCTGTGTAATAAGTGACTTGACTGTTGACTCAATCACCTTGACCCCGTTGTTCCTGACAAATGAATAAAGTGCATCGGCAACATCCATAGCCCTGTCAGAAACAGGAAAAACCCTGTTGCCACGCTCTGTTTTTGTTTCTAAGCCCAATTCATTAAAAAATGAAATGGTATCCTGACTGTCAAAATTGCTTATTGCGCTATATAAAAAACGGGGATTTGTAGGTACATTCTGTATAAAAGTATCCCTGTCGCAGTTGTTGGTAATGTTACATCTTCCCTTGCCTGTGACAAGTATTTTTCTGCCTGTTCTGTTGTTCTTTTCAAGAAGTGTTACATTTGCACCGTAGTATGCGGCTGTACCTGCCGCCATCATTCCCGATGCTCCGCCACCTACAACAATAACATCAGGCATTTTCCTTTTCCCCTTGGGTTTCTATTTCCTGTTGAATTTCTTTTTCTCGTTTGGTGTAAACACCCTGTCTTGTCCATACCTCTTCAAGCTGGTGGAAGGTTTCCTTTACCTTTTCCTTTTCGGCCAAAACACAGGCAACAACAAGTGCGTTGATTAAGGAAAGTGGTGCAACAAGGGAATCAACAACAGACGCCATATCGCTCCTTGCAATTAAAATGTGGTTGGCACACTCAACAAGGGGTGACGCCATACTGTCGGTTATGGCTATTACATCAGCCTTTCTCTCCTGTGCAAATTCCATAGCCTCCACAGCAGTTGTGCTGTAACGAGGAAAACTGATGCCTATCATTACATCTTCTTCCGATATTCTAAAGAGATTTTCGTAGGTTGAGCTTTTGGAGGATGTATTTATAATATGGACATTGCCGAAAATAAGCTGTAAATAGTAACCTAAAAAGCTGGCAAGTGCTGAGGTTGACCTTACAGCAAAGACATAAATTTCCTTTGCCCTTGAAAGCGACTTAATGGCATTGTCGAAATCATCGTGGGAAATTTCTTCAATAGTTCTTCTGATTTTATCAATATCCTGATTTAGCACAGAAGTGAGAACATCATTGTCGCCGATTCGTGTTTCTGTAACCTCAATACGCTGAACCGATGTAAGCTTTTCCTTAATCATCTCCTGCATTGCCTTTTGAAGTTCAGGATAACCGTCGTAACCAAGCTCGGAAGCAAAACGAACAACTGTACTTTCGGAAACACCAACAGTTTCTCCCAGTCTTAGTGCTGTCATATATGCAGCTTTGTCGTAATGCTCTTCAATATATTTTGCAATCCTTTTCTGTCCTTTAGAAAAGGAATTCATATTAATATCAATTCTGGCTAATAAATGCTTAATCATTTTTATACCCTCTTTTGCATAGTCAATTTATTTTAACATATTTAAACTAAATTTTCAATTAAATAAGATGAAAATTATTGGAAATCAAGTTAATCCCACTGTACACAGATAAATAAATATGTGCTACAAACCCTCATCTATTGCGTTATTATGTTGCAAAAAATACTTTACTGTGCTAAAATGTAAACATAACTTATGAGATGGAGAAACAAAATGATTGCAATTATTGAGTACATACTCTAAATCCCCATTCCAATGGGATTATTGATATAGTGCATACTCAATTTACTACCATTTTACTACTTTTTACTTGTAAACCATCACGAAAAAGCCTTGCAAAATAATTAAGTTGGCATTATTAGTAAACCCAAAAAAGAAATAATTAATATAAACTTTGAGTACACAGCGGTTTTGTTAGTGTGCTTTTTTTATTCCTTTTATTATTCTTTATAAGAAATATAATTATTACATTTTTTGATGTGTTTTATGGTAAAAAAACTTTTTTGCTTAGAATATACGAATATTTATCGATAATCATTGATTTTTTGTTTAAATTGTGATATAATACCTTTGTAAAATAATTGATTTTTGGAGGGTTATTATGGCAATTATTAATTGTCCTGAATGTTCAAAAGAAATATCTGATACTACAAAGAAATGTCCACACTGTGGGTATAGTCTTAAGAAAAAAAGAAAGAAAATGAAAAAAGGGATAAAAATTGCATTAATTACTTCAGTATTAGTAATTTTCTTAGGTGCTGGATTTTTTCTTACATATGAGTATTATATTATCCCACATGGTATTTATGTGGAAGCGGAAGCTTTATTAAATAAAAATGAATTTGATAAGGCTATAGCAAAGTTTGAAAGTATTAAGGACTATAGTGATAGTGAAAATAGAATCTTAGAAACTTGGTATAAAAAGGGTTTAGCGTATTGTCAGAAAGAAGATTATGAGAATGCAGTTTTCGCTTTTAAATATGCAGGTAATTATAATGATGCAAAAGAGAAATTAGCAGAATCTGAAACAGAAAGGCAGAAAAAGGAAGAACGCTTAGAATATTTAAAAAGGCTAGACACTATGGAAACCGCTTATCATTTATGTAATTCACCTAATACGGTTATATCGGACGACAATAAAAGTATAACCGTTGATTCAACTAATGAATATGATTACATTAGTTTAGAAGATATAGGGGTTATTGCAACAGAGTTAGGTTTTCCAGACTACTTGATTTCGGAAATGAGTCAAACTAATGCATTGATGGGAAGACGGTCGGAAACAATAGGTCATTACAAAGTGGATTGGTCATTCCACCCAGATAACGGATTAGATGTAGTATTTATGCTCGTTGATTAATGTTTATAGTCAGTTACATAACGACATCTAATGATTAAATAAATATTTTGCATTCAGTCATAGCATAGAGTAATGCTGTGACTGTTTTTTTTATGCTTATTTATATTCTATTAAAGAAATATACTCCCTTGTTTTTTTGCACAACCAAGCCAAAAACGGAACAAAAATATACAAAAAAGTACCATTTTCGCTCGAAATGACTTTTTAAAAACCTTTAAAAACGGCTTGCCTATGCGTTTTTTCGCGACCGTTTTCAGGTTCTTTATGGAGAGAAAAAGACACCTCCATACTAAAACTAATGAAATTAACGAAAGAGAGTGAAAAAAATACATGCAAGATTTTTTTGATTTTAACATAGTTACAGAACAGCAAGACGACACCTATATTCCGTCAGAGGAAGATTTAAGTGTTTTGAATGACTTTTACGATGAGCCTATAGGCTATGAAAGACAGCCACAAGCGGTTGCAGAAACAGAAACACCAAAAGAGGAAGAATACACAGCGGTGAACTCTACCGTGATTGACTTTTTGCATAACACTATAAACACTCGTGATGATAAGGAACGGGTTAAGGTTGTACCATTACCGTGCGGAACTGGTAAAACAACATATATCCAATATCTTATTAGGCAGATTGCGAGCCAATGCAGATATGTTGAGGGAGAGGTTAAATGTGGATTTAACTTTAATGACGGCGGAAATGGTGTATTGATTGTCACCGACAGAGTTAGGCGGTTAGATGAGTACTTCGGTGGACGGGAGAGTGATTTCTTCCATATGGTTAGGTTGTTTTCAACGGTAATAACCGAAAGTAACTCAATAACAGCATTTGCGGAACAGTATAATAAACCCATACTGTTAATGACGACACAGCGATATCTATCATTAACAAAAGAAGAAATTAATAATTTATCGAGTTGGAGGGGCGGTTGCCGTACTAAAATTATAATTGACGAAAGTGTTGATACATTTAGATTTCCTTTTATTGATAACGAAACTTTGGAAAAAGTTAGCATAGCATTGCATAAAATTCCAACCGTTTTTAATGGCACAAATATTAATGAAGAAAGAGAGTGGGTTATTTCAGAATGGAAGTCACTATCGGAAACACTTTTAAAAGATTTCTGCGAGTTTGAAAAAATTGGGACAAATACTGTTTATTTGTGGTATAAACCCAACTTAATTTCAATTAGTAGAGATGATAATAGATTTTTTAGTCTTATTAATTCGAGAAAAAACAATGAGTTAAAAGAAGTTTATAATCACATTTTATCCGTAAAAAACCTCATTGAAGAAGGTGGACTATTCACTTGTTCAAAGTTGAGATGTAGTACAGATTCAGTGACTCCATACCACAAGGGAGTATTTATTATTTCTAGCAATATGGATAAGTTGACTAATCTTAATGCAAGTGTTTTTATCCTTGACGGGACAGCCGAAATAGACTGTAGGTATAACCTTAAAAATGTTGAGATTTTAAATGTTGGGGAGAGTTTTTCAAGAGCATATCCTATGCTTAACATTAATTTTGTTAATCTTAAAACGAACAAAAGTTATATAGCAATTAAAAACAAAGAGGATAGGCGACGATATATCGAACTAATCAAAGATTATTCTAAACAAATCCGTCCTGATGTAATTTTTACTTATTTGAAATTTGAAAAAGAATTTGACGGTATAGCGAACGGCTTATCACACTTTGGCAACATTGACGGTAGCAACGATTTCAGAGAGAGGACTAATTTTGTTCAAGTCGGAATTAATAGATTACAGCCAGTACAGTATCTTTTGAGGTATCTTGCCACAAGAAGAGATTGCCTATATAGGTTGAAAGAAAAGCCCATACAAGAACAGAATATCTTTCTGAATAAATTACGAAATTACTTAAAAGAAGATTCTTTTTGCAAAGGTTGTAGTTTTCAGCAAGATGATTGCTTAAAAACTGTTGTTATGTATTCTCTTGCACGAGATTTAGAACAAGCAATATTGAGGTCAAAAATCCGTAATAAAAATTGTAACGATAATGTGACTTACACAGTCTTAATTGATACGGTAAGTTATGCCGATTTAATAAGCATTATTACGGATAGATTTCCAAAAGCAACTATTAATGTTTTGCCAAAGCCTACTATTTTTGTACGAGAGAGTTCATTATCAAGAAAAGGTGACACACACTACAAAAGAATTTTAGGGTGGTTATCCAGCAAGGAAAGTGGATACAAGTTTAAAAAACGAGAACTAATTAATGATATTAATATTAGTGTTGTTCAGTTAAAAAATGCTATACAGCGTAATGAAGATTTGAAAAAGTTGTTTTCGGATATGAAAGTAAGAGGAAAAAATGAATATGTAGTACTGTAAAAAGGATTATTTTTTATAAATAACTGTTATT
>JALFTC010000006.1 GCA_022779485.1 Ruminococcus sp. | reverse complement strand
TGGTATTCCTACGGCCTTGACCCTATACTAAATAGATATCACTGGAAGCTGTGTGGTATTCTTAACGGTATTGATTGTGCATCCTACGACCCTGCAACAGACTGTCAAATCTATGCAAACTACACCCGTGACAATATGGCGGGCAAGGGTATTTGTAAGCAGAAACTTCAGGAGAGATTAAATCTTCAGCAGAGATGGGACACACCTATTGTTGCTATGGTTACAAGACTTGTTGGTCACAAGGGTCTTGACCTTGTAAGAGGCGGTATCCGTGACTTGCTCAATACTCAGAATATGCAGTTTGTTATCCTTGGCTCCGGCGACAAGGAATATGAGGACTTCTTTAATATGCTTGCTTGGGATTATCCCGGCAGAGTATCCTTCTGCAAAGGCTTTGTACCTGAACTTGCAAGAAAGATTTATTCAGGTGCCGACATCTTCCTGATGCCGTCAAAGCAGGAGCCTTGCGGATTGTCACAGATGATTGCCCTTCGTTACGGCACAATTCCTGTTGTTCGTGAGGTTGGCGGACTTAAGGACTCTGTCTTTGATTCAGCTGATAATTACGGCAACGGTTTCACATTTAAGAACTATGACATTGCCGATATGTGCAACGCTGTTAAGAGAGCACTTGCAGGTATTAATGATGACTGGGGATGGCATCAGCTTATGTGGCGTGCAATGATGAGCGACAATTCTTGGGACAGAAGTGCTCAAGATTACATCAATGTATATAACGACACACTGAACTGGAGATAAAACTATTTAAACAACCATTAAGGGACTTCTTTTGAAGTCCCTTTTGTGTTGCAAATAAGCCTGTTGTGTGATATTATTTTTGTATAAATATTATATTATAGTTTTCGGACAATCTTCGCTAAATAGGAGGCAAAAAATGAAAAAGAACAAAAAAATTTCAATAGTAGGCATTGTGTTGGCATCCGTGGCTTTTATCGCATCAATAGTAGAGCTTGTGTTTTGTGTTATGAACACCCCTCAGCTTATATTAATGCCTGTTCTGCTTATACTATTGCTGTTTGCTGTTTTGGTGGCAAATGTTATCAACCTTATTCGCATAGTAAAATACAACAAAAGCCATTCTCAAAAGGATAAGATAGATGAAAATTAAAGAGGGCTACGAAGTAAGACAGGTTGGAGAAGAGTATATTGTAGTCGCTTTGGACGACACCCTTGAAGAATACAGAGGTATGATTACACTTAACAACAGCGGTTATTATATTTGGAATAAGCTGAAAAGTGACATTTCCTACAACAGCCTGCTCAGTGACCTTATGAATAAGTATGATGCACCTGCTCAGGTTATCAAAGCTGATTTGGACACCTTTTTGGAAAATGCAAAAAGGGTAAATATTCTTGAAACATAGGAATAAATATGGATTTATATTTGCAGTACGGAGGCTATCTTTCAAAGCTCCTCGCATCATTAATTAAAGGTGAAACACCGCCCAAGCCGAACTTTGAGATTGACTGGGAAAAGTTCTTTGAATTTTGCAAAAGTCACAAGGTTGAGAATATGGTGTATTCCCAAGTGAAAAACCTTAGCCTTGTACCTAAGGAAACACTAAAAAAGTTTAGCGAAGCCAATGCCTGTATGTGTGTGGCAGAGGCAAAGCAGGAAATACTTTCCCAAAAGATTTTTTCCGCTTTTGAAAGGGAAAAGGTTTCATATATGCCCCTAAAAGGCATTGTAATCAAAAAACTATATCCTGTTGAAAATCACCGCACAAGTAATGATGTGGATATTCTTGTAAAGCAAAAGGACTTTTCAAAGGCTGAAAAGGTTTTGCAAGGCTTGGGGTACAATTTCTTAGGGGGAAGTAACAGGGATAACGACTATCACAAGGGGTACTCAAAGAGCGTGGTGCATATTGAACTTCACTCCCACTTAACACCAAGGGACTCCTTGCAAAGGGTGTATTTCAGCACAGCATTTGACAGAGCAATACCTTGCCAAAACAGTCCTTACAGATTTGCAATGACTGATGAGGATTTGTACATATACACTCTTTATCATCTCTACAAGCACTTTGTAAAGGGCGGAGTCGGTGTAAGGTATTTCCTTGATATGTATATTCTAAAAGATAAACTTAGCCTTGATATGTGCTATGTGGAAAATGAACTCCCAAAAATCGGTCTGAAGGCATTTGAAAAAACTGTAACGGAGCTTTCACAGGTGTTCTTTGACAATAGTCCTATGGATAATCGCCTTAAGGAATTAGCTCGATTTGTATATATCAGCGGAGCTCATGGGGTTACTCCTTTCTATGTAGCGTCAAAGTTCAGCGGTGAGGGAACTTCAAAAAATCATTCCTTTATCAATAGGGTTAAGTTTTATTACGATTCTTGGTTCATCGGCAGAAAGGCAATGAGTATTCGTTACCCTATACTTAACAAACACGGCTTTTTGTTGCCCTTTTGCTATATCCACAAGGGAATATACACCCTGTTTTGTAAGCCGGAGGCAATCAAGGAACAGGCAGACAAAATGGTGAATGTGTATAATAAAAATGCAGAAAAGTATGTTGAAAACATCAACCGATTAGCAGGACTGTAAATTTTATTTAAAAATTAAACACAAATTCTTTCTTTCCTAATAATATGTAGTGTAAACGGAAAGGAGGAAAACGATATGTTTAACGGTTTCGGCGGCGGAAATTGCTGTTGGATTATTCTTCTCGTTATCATCATCCTTTGCTGCTGTGGCGGCGGTTGCGGCAACAACGAGTGCGGCGGATGTGGCAACGGATGCGGATGTGGCTGCTAATTAATTAAATTGGAATATAACAGAGAGGCTGTCCTTTTACGGGCAGCCTCTTGCTATATGTATTCTATTTATTTTTTCTTCTTATAGTCAGTCAAGGGTCTAACCTTGCCGTCAGGTGTTTCAACATCAATGTTTTCAAGCCTTTGCTTAAAACCCGCCCTGAAATTTTCAAGGTATTTTTTTCTCAGCTGTGCCTGTTCTTCAAGCTCTGCCGGTGTAAGACCAACGGTCTTTTTCTTTTTTGCAAGTTCATTAATTCTCTTGATTAGTTCGTCCATTTTACTCAATCCTTATTGTTTTTTAAAAAAATTTATGTTAATATTGTGCTGTAATGTATGATACCATTGTACTATAAAATTAAGGAGAAATCAAATGGCACAGATTAGTTTACTTTACCCCGAAAATTCAAGTCAAAAAACCTGTGAAATGACACCGCAGGGGATTAACGACCTTTCCATTGATTATATTGTTGAAAGCCTTACAAAGGATGTTTACGAGAAAAACAGCATTAAAAATATCCTGACAAATGTCACAAGTGATATTGATGTAATAAATTACAGGGCAGATGTTTTTGAGGATATTCTAAACTTTCCCCAGCTTCGTGAGGGGCTTGTTGCCCTGCTAAAAAAGTTGGAGGACTTGCGTGAGCTTGAAAAGTTCAACAAGGACGGTGACGCATCAGCTCTGTGGCAGTTAATCAACCGACTTAGGGAGATTGACGGTTATGTGCTTTGTATTACTATGCTTAAGGATATGCTGGCAAAAACTCCGATTCAGTCTGACGGACTTAAAAATCTGCAAAAAACTATTGAAGATATATACAATGAGGGCGGTTTTGACCTACTTAAAAAGGACATTGACGAAACTATGGAAAAGGCACAAAAGCTTCGTTCCATCACTATTGGAGTAAACCTTGACAATGTGCTAAAGCCAAAGAATGCCGGTGTGATTTCCCTTAACAGTTTTGAAATAACAAACAGCGGACTTCTTAAAAACTTTATGGAGTTTACCTCCAACAAAGAGGGACTTAACAGTGATGAAGAGGTGCTGAAAAGCAGTAAGCTTCACCCGGCAAACCCAAGCCTTCACAGAATGCAGTTTGGCAGTGTTGCCGTTGCTGCAAACACAAATGTTCACATAGATACATCAGGCTCGGCAACAGGTGACGACCCGTTGTCGTCAAGCCTTTCAAAGGTTGTAACGAACATTCTGAAAAAGATGGTGAAGAGCATCAAGGCAACCTTGCAAAAGTATGTAAACATCAGTGGATATTCCCTTGTAACCCTTATGCCGGAGATTATTTTTTACATAAGGTTTGCAGAGCTTATAGATAAGATGAAAGAAAAGAACCTCACCGTTTGCAAGCCTCGTGCCGTAAAGGGGGACAGGACAACAAAAGGTAGGGATATTTACAATATTAAGTTGGGGATTAAACGAACAAATGGAGAAGAATTTGACATTATCGGCAACGACATAGACTTCAACGATGACCAAAGAATTTTTGTTATGACAGGACCAAACAGGGGTGGAAAGACAACCTTTACCCAGGCTGTGGGTCACTGTTTCCTCCTTGCTCAATGCGGAATATATGTACCGGCAAAAAGCTTTGAATACTCTCCTGTGGACAACATCTTCACCCATTTTCCCGCTGACGAAAACGAAACTGTTGATTTGGGACGACTGGGCGAGGAGAGCAAAAGGCTTTCTGACATTTTCAGCATAGCAACGGACAAATCCCTGCTACTGCTAAACGAAAGTCTTGCCACAACCAATGTTGCCGAGGGTGTGTTTATCGCCAAGGATGTAATCAGGGCAATGGCTTACCTTGGAACAAGGGCAATTTTCAATACCCATATGCACGAATTGGCACATCACCTTGAGGAATATAACAGCGACAGTTCATCAAAGAGCAAGGTGCAAAGCCTTGTTACCGGGGTAAAGGACGGACACCGCAGTTTTAAATGCACAATAGCACCTCCACAGGGTGTTTCCTACGCAAAGGATATAGCCATTAAGTACGGAGTTACCTTTGACCAGATTAAGAAGAATATTGACAATAGAAATTAACACACTATATTTCAAAATCCCCTTAAGGAGAAAAACAATGGAAAAATTATCAAAAGACACCGAAAGAATTATGAATGAACGATTTGGTGGGGATAGCATTATTTCATTGGCAACAGCGGTAGATAACATACCGTATGTCAGAAATGTGGACGCCTTTTATCTTGACGGTTCATTCTATGTGTTGACATATGGATTGTCGAGTAAAATGGTGCAAATTGAAAAAAATTCCATTGTCGCCGTATCGGGGGAATGGTTTACAGCACACGGGAAAGGTATTAATTTAGGCTATTTCGGAAAGCCTGAAAATGAGTTTATAGCTGACAAGATGAAAACAGTATTTTCCCAGTGGATTGATAACGGACATAATAATTTTGATGATGAGAATACCTGTATACTTCGTATTGAGTTAAAAGACGGCATCTTGTTCTCTAACGGTAAATGCTACGAAATTGATTTTTCTGCTAAATAACAACACTATTCTACCTCTTTGTTTGCCCTACACTGGCTTTCAGTCAGGGCAAGAATCAGTATAAACAGGGGTGTGGTGATTGGTTGGTCGATGTTTACAATAGACTGAATACCGTAGCAAACCACACTGCCGGCAAATGTAACGGCGTATTTATTTTTACAAGCCTTTTTAACCGCCCTTACAACAGAGGAAACTATGGCTGTGATGTAGGAAACTACACCGGCAAGACCAAGGGTTACAAGGTAGTTGAGATACACATTGTGGGCGCAGTCGGTAACCTCGCTTTTAAATACCTTTAGTTCATTGTTGTAGCCGAAAACATCCATCATCTTTACAAAGGTGTCAGGACCACTGCCGAAGATTTTATTAAGGATACTCATATCTCCAAAAATGTATAAGGCACGAATCCACATAAAGCCCCTGTGAGTGCCCCAGCTGTCGTTAAATCGAAAGTAAGACAATGCTCCCTTTAAGGGGGCTTTTGTGTTGTAAAGGGAGTAATAAATTATAAGAGCAAGTACACAGATAAATAAAAGTGCAAAAACAGAAATCGCAATTAAACTTGAACATTTTGGCAGATAATAATTTGGATGCTTTAAATGCACAAAGTATAAAACAACGGAAATTACTACAAAAAGGAAAATCAAAAAATATGTGTTTCCGTATATGAAAAACCGTTGTATAGAGCCGAAGCTCATACTGTAATCATCCATAATATAGGAGAAAATCCTAATCAGCTTGCAGGAAACATTTAGTAGAAAAAGCCCGAAAAACAGCCTTGACATTTTTTCTAAATCTCTGATAAAAAGGATAAAAGCAAATACCAAAAATGCCCCAAAGCCTAAAATACTGCTGTCGCTGTTACTGCATATCATACCTCCAAGGCACAATGCAAGGGAAGTACCCGAAAGACACATCATCCACCTTTTTTTGGTGTAAATAAATACCATAAAAATAATGGGAATCATTATGCAAAGGTAGGCAGAAAATATATTTCTGTTGCCTATGGTGGAGATGAACTTCTGTAATTGTGAGGAAGAAAGCCCCTCATAAAGATTCAGCGGATCCCAGAAAAATTGGTTAACAATTCCCAAAAGTGAAACCAAAGAGGCAGAAATACACACAGCAACAGGCACAATAATATTTTGCCTATAAATTCTTGACATAATAAAGTATGTAACTGTGTATACCAAAATCAGAAGCAATCCGTTGTTTCGCCCAAGACTTCCTGTAAGGGCTGAGCTGAAGTAATCCGAGGTGTAGGTGCTGATTATGGCAGTTACAGCAAAGGCAATCATTGCCCAGTCCACAAGGGAGAAGGTCTTTAAAAAGAATTCCTTGTCGATTTTGTCAGCCTTTTTTCTATCGTCCAAGAAGATATAGACAACAGCAGTTGCCACTATAAGCGCACCTGCCAAAAAGTAAAACAAATTCAACTTGTCGTGGCGGGCGTTATAGTAGCGGTCACTGAGATACAAAGGAAATACAGCCAGCATAATTGAAGAAAAGGAAATTCCAATGTATTTTAGCCATTTATAATATTTTGCTGTTTTTTTGATTTTCTTATTCATATTACCACCAAAAAAGAGGTTGTCACATTATGCGATAACCTCTTGCTGTCCTTATTTAGTCGTCAAGCTGATTAAATACCTTTAGTATAGCCTCGCCCTCACTGTCGGTAAGACGGTTACATTCGTACCTCTTGTCACGGAGCATAATTTGAAGCTCCTGAATAAGGTATCTAAAGCCTGTTCCCTCAAAGTTAAAGGAGCGTCTGTCAACCTTTTTAACACCCTTTTTCATAACCTTAAAGTAACCTGTGTTCCACCAGTCGTCCTCAACCACAATACTTCCGTTTGTGCCGATTACGGTAAGGTGGTTATGTAGGTCAACATTTTTGCCTATCTCAATCCTTGCAACGGAATTGTCATAGCGGAAGAACAGGGAGCAGTATTCCATATCATCCTTATCCCCGGGGATAATGTTCTTAGAAACATACTTTGCGTCAGTTCCAAGGAGCTTGATTACTGCAGTAATGGCAAGTACAGACATCTCCTCAAGTGTCTTTTCGTACTTGAAGAAGTCACTGCTCATTCCAATGTTAACGCTTAGTACCTTGCCTACTTCTCCGCATCGTGCAATCCAAAGGAACTGTGTGAATGCCCTTAGATATACGGACACAATGTTTTCCATAAGGGCAACATTCTTTTCCTTTGCAAGGCGATTTAGCTCCTGACACTTTTCGTTGTCGTAGGAGAAAGGAAAATCGCATATGATGTGAAGTCCCTTTTCTATGCACTTCTTAATGTAGTCATATCTCTTTTCAATGGAGGACTTAATGTAAACAATGCCCAGGTCGTCCACAAATTTATCAAAGTCGTTGCTATAAGAGTTAAGCTCGTATTTGTTGCAAAATTCCTCAGCCACAGCAATGTCGTCACTGTAAACTCTCTCAATATGAATACCGGAAACATACTTTGTTTCCTTAACAACGCCAAGGTCATCAGCGTTGTCGGTAATAACACCGAATTTGCAAATTTCGTTGCTTTTTTCCCTTAGCTGTGTGGAGGAAATATTCTTTGTCCTTTCAAGGTAAACAACATTGCAGTACTGCCTAAGGTGGTCAAACTTGCCTATCCAGTCACTGCCCACAACAAGTGTGTCAATGTTGTACTGAATAATATCTCTTGTCTTTTGACCAAGGTATTCCTCAACAATAACCTCGTCAACAAGTCCTGTTTTCTTAACATTTTCAATTCTTGTAAGCAATGAGTCGTGAACAGACAGCTTGCCTCTTTCAATATCGTAGCTTTCGGAGGTAACTCCTACAATGAGGTAGTCGCCGTATTCCTTGGCTCTTTTGATAATATTGTAATGCCCCTGATGAAACAAATCGAATGTTCCGTAAGTGATAACCTTTTTCATAGCTTCTCCTTAGATAATCAGTATGCCAAAATTTCTTCCATCAATTCATCATTGATGTAGGGCTTTTGGTTGTACATCTCCTCACCAAAGTAGGTCTTTGGATATGCCTTTGACTTAACATCCAAATGTACCTCAATAAGGTTAGGGGAATTTTTGTCGGCTGTTTTCAGTATATTTTCAAATTCTTCAAGAGTACTTGCACTGTATGATTTTATGCCGTATGCCTCACCAATCGACTTAAAGCAAGGTGCGTCATATCCTCCCTCAGCTGTGGAGCCAAAGTGATTTCCGTCAAAGAAGTCGTCCTGCTGTTGCTGGATAAGTCCCAGGCTTTCGTTGTTAAGGACAATGACGGTGACAGGTAGGTTTTCCCTCTTAAGCCATTGCAGTTCCTGAATGTTCATCTGGAAAGCACCGTCACCGCAGACAGCAATAGTTGGCTTGTAATTTTCGTAATATGCTCCGATAGACGCCGGAAGTGCAAAGCCCATTGCTCCGTGACCGCCTGAAAACAGAAGTCTTTGACCGCCTGTAACCTTGTAGGATTGTCCCATCCAAAGCTGGTGCTGACCAACATCACAGCAAACAACGGTGTCCTTGTCGGCAAAATCGGATATTGCGTCAACAAATCTGTTTGGCTCTCTTTCAGGTGAATTGTTGTCAAACTGAACCAAAGGCTCACGAACCTTTTTGCAAACCTCAAGCCAGTCTGACTTGTCAATATTTTTGTTTTTAATAACCTTTAGCATAGCCTTTGCAATGGTACTTCCGTCACAGCAGTAGTGAATTTCGTCACTGTGAACCTTGCGCAAAAGCTCGTCTCTGTCAATGTCAATTCGGATAATTTTTGCGTTTTTTGCAAAGTTTTCGCTTTTGCCACCTGTCTGCCTTTTGCAGAAAGAACAGGCTATTGAAACAATTAAATCACATTTTTTGTGAGCAAGAATATTTGCATATCTGTGACCGTAAGCCGCACCGATATATCCAAAATTAAGCGGGTGGTCATATGACAAAAGGTGTCTGCCGGGTAGGCTGGTGATTACAGGAATGTTCAACTTTTCCACAATTTTCATTATATCCCTGTGGAATTCGCTGTCCTTTACAATTCCGTTACCAAGCAGGATAAGAGGTCTTTTTGCCTTTTCAATGGCGTCAATCACACGAGATGCAACCATTTCCGCATTGATTATCACTCTTTCCTTTGGAGGAACAAATGACTTTGCAGTTTTTTCGTCAAAATCCTCCCTTTGTACATTCATGGGAATATCCAGTACAACAGGTCCTTTTCTGCCCTCGTTTGCGTAGTAAAAAGCCTTTTCAAGCTCATATTTAATGTCCTGAACATCCTTAATGTGAACGGCATACTTTGTCACAGGCTTTACAATGCTTACCACATCAGTTTCCTGAAAGCCCTGCTGACGCAATTCGGTAATTCCTGTATACTCGTATTCATTGAGCTGTCCTGTTAAAAATAATACAGGGGTGCTGTCGTAGTATGCGTCTGCAATTCCGTTTAAGAGGTTTATTGCACCGGGGCCTGAGGTTGAGTAGGCAACTGCGGTTTTACCTGTTGCCTTAGCAAGTCCCACAGCGGCAAAGGCAGCGCCCTGCTCGTTGTAGCACATATGATTTTCTATGCCCTCAACTTTGCACACAGAGTCAACAAAGTGGGCAATCATTGTGCCTTGATACCCAAAAATGTCCTTAATACCCTTGTCTTTTAGGAAGGATACTATATAATCACTTGCTTTCATATTACACCTTAAAATTTATAGTATATATTTACTAATAATTATACCATTATACTTTGTTTAAGTCAACAAATCACAATATACCTTGATAATAAAGAAAAAATATTAATTTAAAAGTTTGTTAATTGACTTTATTAGTATTTTCAACTAATATTGTAATATATGTTTTAGTTAAAATTTTTATATGGAGTTAAAATGAAGGTTATTATAAAGAAAAGTATTTCAGTTTTTATTACAATTATAATATTGCTGTCAGCAGTTTTGGTTATGGATATAACAGCAAGTGCAGAGGAAGTTACAAACATTCCGGATACTTCCAATGCTACTGATGTTTCCGATAATACGGATAATGG
The DNA here is from genome assembly GCA_022779485.1 of Ruminococcus sp. Lineage (GTDB taxonomy): Bacteria > Bacillota > Clostridia > Oscillospirales > Acutalibacteraceae > Ruminococcoides. The sequence goes on along the minus strand of JALFTC010000006.1, from coordinate 128,769 downwards.
GGATAATACCAACACCAACCACACTCCCAAATCACCCGATAATACAAATAATACAGATGTAAACTATGTTGAAATAATGGTTGATATTACGGAGGATACACCGCCCACAGAGGTTTTCGAAAAAATACAGGCAGTTTTTAACGAGGCTCGTGAAAATGCAACTCCCCAAATGCAGTACAAGGTAATGCTACCTCCCGGTGTGTTTAAGCTTGACGGTACTCTTTCAATGTACAGCAACACATTCTTTGATATGAACGGTTCAACGCTCCTTCGCTATCACAGCCGAGAAGCCAGCATATTAAAGTGCGGTAGGGCAGGGGATGTTTCACTTGGCTACGAGGGCTTTGTTAATATAACTGTATATAACGGAACCCTGGACGGTTGGGACAAGGTTATGACTCCCTCTACCAGCAATCTTGTAAGGATGGGACACGCAAGGAATATCCTCTTTGAAAATGTTAATTTTTTAAACAACTGCAACAGCCATTGTCTTGAGCTTGGCGCTTGTAAAGGAGTAACGGTTAAAAATTGTGTCTTTAAGGACCAGTATCAGGTGAACGGAAAAACCGCCCCCAGTGAGGCTTTGCAGATAGACGCTCTACACACAAAGAGCTTTCCTCTTTACGAAAGCTATGACGGCACTGCTTGTAGGGACATATATGTTACCGAATGCACCTTTGAAAATTTAACAAGAGGTATAGGCACCCACGCTGTTATTCTGGACGACAACAGCTATTATGACGGAATTGTCATCACCAATAACACCTTCACAAACATTTCCGACTATGCAGTTGTTTCCCTTTGCTGGAAAAACAGTAAAGTGAATAACAATGAGATAAATAACTGCAACAACGGAATTCTCGTAAGGTCTATAAGGAATGACTTTAAGCTGATGTACAACGGAGAAACATTCACCTCTCCTTTGCAAAACTACAATGTACAGCTTGACGGAAATTCAATTAGTACTGACGGTAGCTGTGTTCGCCTTTTTGGTATGAATATTCCAAAGCCTGTTGACTGGACATACGACGAGGTCACAGGAACTGTTCCTGCCGGCGACTACGCCATTTACAATGTTTCTGTGACGAATAATACACTAAAGTCAAATAATTCAGCTATCAGGATGTATCATGCATATTCCTGTAAGGTGCTGAAAAACAAGGTATATTTTTCCGGGGCAGACACAGGTGTGACAGCGGTTTATTCCACAGACACTTCCGGTAGCAATATTGTAAGCCACAACACTATACAAAACTCCAGCGGAAAAAGTATGAAAGCCGGAATTTTGTTTTCGGGGGACTGTAAAAATAATACCATTTATAACAACACAATTAAGGGTAATATCCAAAACGGAATTTACCTTTACAACGGTGCAAACAGTTGCAAGGTTAACAGTAACAATATTACCGGAACGACAAGCAGTGGTATTTATGTTTACAGCAGTAAAAATGCTGTGACAAACAGCAACACAGTTGCCCCGAAAACAGGCAACGGAATTATGCTAAAGAAGGATTCCACCTCCCTTAGTCTTAAAAAAAACACTGTTAAGGGAGGAATAGTAGGCATTGGCACATCAAATGCCTCAGCCGGAGATGTTAAAGGAAATGTCACCTCAAGCAGTGACTACGGACTTTATTTTTACAATTCAAAGTTAAAGAATGTGAAGAATAACAGCATTAGCAGTGCAAAATCAAACGGTATCTATTTTGGAGATACAAGTTTTTCTTCTGTAAGTTCAAACAATGTTTCAAACTCCGTCTGTTCCGGAATTTATGCCTTTGGCTCAACAGGTAAGGTGCAGAACAATACTGTTAAGAACAGCAAAAAATACGGTATGTACTTTGATGAAGGCTCAAAAAACAATATTTACAAAAACAGCTTTTCCTCCAACAAAAAAGGAGACATTTATCTGTACAGCAAAAAGGGAATTGTGACAACTAACCTTGCCACACCTAAAAACCTGACAAGCAGAAGTTCTGCCTTTGACAAAACAAAGCTAAGCTGGTCAAAATCCAAGAATGCAGAGTATTACAGAATTTACCGCAGTACAGACAACAAAACATTCTCCCACATAGCCTCAACAGAGGGAAATGTTGATTATTATAAGGATAAAAATTTAACACCGGGCAAAAATTACTACTACAAAATTATTCCTGTTGTACATAGCGGAAATACCTATGTTGTGGGTAGTCAGTCCAACGAAAGAAGGGCAAAAACAGGTGTGGTTAAGGCAAAAATAGAAAAGACAATACAAAACAGGTCAAATGCTGTTAGGGTTGTTTGGAATAATAACTACACACCGGAAAAATATGTAGTTTATAAAAAAGAAATGGGTGAAAGTAGTTTTTCTGTGGTTGCCAAGGTTAATGGAAGTGCCCTTAGTTACTATGATATGAAAGTAACCCCAGGCAAGACCTATTATTACAAGGTAAGGCAAATTTGCTACGGTGAGAATAACAAGCTAATGACGGGGGAGATTTCTAACACAGTAAAAATCCGTACCCAAATTATCACAAACAAAATTACCTCTGTTAAGAGAATAAATAAAAGCACCGTAAAAATTTCCGTCAACAACAGTATGGGAAACACAGGCTACAAAATCTTTTACAGCACTGGCATAAACGGAAAATATAAGTTACTGAAAACTGTGAACTCCAACAAAAATGATTCCATTACTGTCAACCTAAAGGAGGGCAAAAAGTATTACTTTAAGACTATGCCCTTTGTAAAAATTGGCACAAAAATTTATTACGGTGACTATTCCAATATCAAATCAATATAAAATAAAGGAGTTGTGCATATTTTTCACAACTCCTTTTTAAATGCATTCTGTTTTCGACAAAAATTATTGTAATAACAAGAAATATTTGAAAAAATATAAAACACAACCACAAGTGCGGTATTATATGATACCATATATTGGGGTTTAATTCAACTAAAGAAATAAAAAATTGGTTATTTTAATGGGAGATTTTACCTATTACACAATATATAGTCCTGCTATTTGTGCAAAATACCGCAAAAATCGCCTTGAAATGAGGTTACAAATGTGTTACAGTATAGTAAGAACGGAGAATTACTATGTCCAGAAAAATTGGTTATGCCTTTCTTTGCAAAAAAGGAAAGGTGAGAAAGAAAAATCAAGATAACTACTGGTGTATGGGTGATTATCTGCCACAGGAAAACGAAGGGCAGGAAAGAACCATTACAGGTCAAATAAATCTTAAGGAAATTAAGGGTGCATTTTGCGTATTTGACGGTATGGGCGGTGAGGCTTGCGGAGAAGTTGCCTCATCTATATCTGCCACCACATTTAACAACATTTACAAGTCAATTGTTGACTTTGATGTACAGAGCATTGTGGATATGTGCTACATTATGAACAAGAATGTTTGTCGTTTTGCCCAGAGGCACAGTATCCAGTATATGGGTACCACAGCGGCAATGCTGTTCTTTGAAAACAAAGAGGTTTATGCCTGTAACTTAGGCGACAGCAGAATTTTTCTTTTAAGAGGAGATTCCCTTCAAAAAATCTCGGTTGACCATGTGGCAGAGGGTACAATTTTTAAAAAGCCACCCTTGACTCAGCACTTGGGGATTCCACGTGACGACTTTAAAATTGACCCTTACATTGTTTCGCTAAAAATACGCAAGGGTGACAGATTTCTCATATGCTCTGACGGACTTACAGATATGCTTAGCAAAGAGGATATTGAGGCATTTATGGTGGAAACCCACAACATTGAGGACTGCGTAAATGATATGATGGAGCTTGTTTATGCACGAGGAGCTGTGGATAACACCACCATTGTGCTGTGCGAGGTTAGATAGTAATGATACACTTCTTTTGATAGGAGTGTATTTTTTATTTTGTATAAAAGTTTCAGGGAGATTTGCGACTGATAAAAAATTTAAGAAATATATTGACAAAATGAAAAATAGCGAATATAATAAAAATAACATATGAACAATTATTCATATGTACATACATTCATTAATATAATTTGTAGTGTCAGGAGGATTTGCTATGGAAAATAAATGTGCAAACCACAGCCAACATAAGGATGAAATGCTTAGGGCAAAGGAGAATTTGCCTGATGAAAAAAAGGTGACTTTACTTGCAGATTTTTTCAAGGTATTTGGTGACAGCACAAGGCTAAAAATAATCAGTATGCTCCGCCACAACAGTCTTTCGGTTTGTTGCATTGCAGATTGCCTTGGTATGGAGCAAAGTGCAATCAGCCACCAGCTAAAGGTTCTTCGCAATAACCACATTGTTAAGGTGGAAAAACAGGGAAAGCAAAGCTTTTACAGCCTTGACGACCTTCATGTAGAGCTGATTTATCAAATGGGACTTGAGCATATTTTGGAGGATGAGTGATGGAAGATTTTAAGGTAACAGGTATTCATTGCGGTTGCGGAAACTGCCACAACGATGATGATTGTAAAACCGAAAAGCATAGTCATAATGGGGATTGCTGTGAACATCATAACTGTTGTAACGGTGAGGGAAATTCCCACTGTTGCAATGATGAACACAGTCATAATTATTGCGATGATGAGGAAGAACCCCACAGCAAACTTAAGGGTATTCTCCTTGGTGTTTCTGCGGTGATTACCGCATTAAGCGTTATTTTACACTTAACTGTTGACTTTAGCCCTGTTGTAATTGGAATAGCCTGTGGTGTGGCAACTGTCCTTGCCGGTAACGAAATATTCCTAAAGGGTATAAAGTCAGCCATAAGGCTAAAGCTTGACGAAACTACACTTCTTACTATTGCAGTGATTGCGGCATTTTGCCTTGGAGAATTTACCGAGGCGGCTTTGGTAACAATACTATTCTGTTTTGGGGAACTACTGGAGGATATTGCAGTAAGCCGTTCAAAAAAGAACATAGAAACCTTGGCACAAATCAGACCTGACAAGGCAATTCTCATAGAAAACGGGAAAGCAGTTGAAGTACCTGCCGAAAATGTTAAGATAGGCAGCACAATCCTTGTCAGACCATACGAGAGAATTCCTGTTGACGGCACCATTGTGCAGGGTAACTCCTCAATAGACACCTCTGCCATAACAGGTGAGAGTGTTCCCGTTGACGGTACTAAGGGTACTGAAGTTATGAGTGGTATGCAAAACGGTGAGGGTGTCATAAAGGTTGTCACCACCAAGACAGCAGAAAACTCTGCGGCATCCCGAATACTTAAAATTGTGGGAGAAAGCCAAAAGAATAAAGGGGAGTCGGAAAAATTTATCACAAGATTTGCAAGGGTATATACTCCTATTGTAATAGTAATATCGGTTTTGGTGGCGGTTGTTCCAACCCTTATTTTGGGTGATTTCTCCCTTTGGCTGTACAGAGCCCTTGTGTGCCTTGTAGCGTCCTGCCCTTGTGCCATAGTAATTTCCGTTCCCCTTGCCTACTTTGCAGGTATTGGCGGTGCAAGTAAAAAGGGAGTTATGATAAAGGGCGGAAAGTATGTTGAGGCACTTTCAAAGGCGGATTGCTTTGTTTTTGATAAAACAGGCACACTTACAACAGGAAAAATCAAGGTAGGTAGTGTAACAGCCTTTGGAGATATGAGTGAAGAACAAATCCTCAGCTATTGTGCCTCTGCGGAAGAATACAGCACTCACCCTATTGCCCTTGCCATAAAGACAAAAGCAAAGGAAAGTAATGTTGCAGTGATTAAGGCTGATAATATTACAGAAAAAGCAGGACACGGTGTGTCGGCAGAAATTGAGGGAAAGAAAATTTCTGTGGGTGGCATTGGATTGCTTACAAATGATGATAAAGATAAGGTAAAGGATAATTCATCTGTATTCCTCATCGTCAACGGCAAATTACAAGGTGGAATAACGGTGACAGACACAATCCGAAAGGAAAGCCGAGAAGTGCTTGATAGGCTGAAAGGTATGGGTGCAAATCAGCTTGTTATGCTGACGGGGGACAGGGAAGACAAGGCGAAAAATATTGCAGACCTTGCAGGAATTACAACTGTGTACAGCAATCTCCTCCCTGATGAAAAGGTTAGCCGTATGGAGGAGCTTAGGAAGTGTCATACATCAACTGTGTTTGTAGGTGACGGAATAAATGACGCACCTGTAATTGCCTTGGCTGACTGCGGAGTTGCAATGGGCCTTGGAAGTGACGCCGCCATTGAGGCAAGTGACGCTGTCCTTGCTGACGGCACACTTAAACAACTTCCTTTTATGGTGAAAATCTCACGAAAGATTATGTCAACAATCAAGGCAAACATTACCTTTGCCCTTGCAGTAAAAGCCCTTGTAATCGCCCTTGCTGTGGTGGGAATTGCCCCAATGTGGCTTGGAGTTTTAAGCGACACAGGACTTTCAATGATTTGCATACTGTATTCAATGAGGTTACTGAAATAAATTCCAAAGAAAAATGGCTATGAGAATTTCTCATAGCCATTAGCTTTGTTAGTATTATTTTACAATAATCTTTACCTTAGACATTTTTCCGGAACCGTCTTTTGCCTTTGCATAAACATAGCAAGTGCCTTTTTTAACACCCTTTACAACACCCTTTGAAGAAACTGTTGCAATCTTCTTGTTAGATGTACTGAAAGTAACGCTCTTAATCTTTGCGTTCTTTGGGGTGATAGCCTTTACCTTAATTTTGGTGGTTTTCTTCACCTTAACGGTAGCAGAGGTTTTATTGAGAGTGATTTTCTTTACTGCATAGTAAAAACGGTTTTTGTAGATATTTGCATGATTCTGTGCTGCACTACCCTTGTCACCGTAGATAGCAATTTTTGCACCGTTACGGTTGTACTTTACATCAAGATATCCTGTTGAAGATACTGTACAGGAGATAACATTCTTGATTAATGAATCAAGTCCAATATCCTTACAGCAGGAAGGAATGTAAAGTGATTTTACCGAACTACAACCAAGGAAAGAACAAGATCCAAGCATTGTAATCTTTGAGCCTAAGGAATTACACTTGATTTTTTTGCAGTTAACGAATGCCTCGTACTCAATAGTCTTAACCTTTTTGAATGTAAGAGTTGAGTTAAGGTTGTAGCAGTTTGCAAATGCGTATCTGCCCACATAGGTTACATTGGTGGTGTTGATGCTACCTGTAAGAGATTTACAGTTTGAGAAAGAGTAGTCGCCAATGTAGGTGAGTCTGCTTGATGTGGAAAGATTCTTTAGCTTTGTATCAAGGTCAAAAGCGTAATCGCCGATAGTTCTTAGATTGCTTGTGCCTGTTACGGTTGTGAGTTTTTTACATTCATAAAAAGTACCTTGTCCAATAGTCTGTACCTTGCCAAGCTTTACTGTTGAAAGGTTTGGAAGTTGATAAAAAGCATATTCGCCTATGGATGTTGCTTTTGGCAGATTTACAGTTTGTAATGAATAACAATTGTAAAATGCCCTGTCACCAACTGTTGTTGCATTTGAAGAAATGGTCTTGATGTTGTTACAACCGTAAAGAGCATATTTGCCAATGGACTTTGCGTTGGTTAAGTTTACGGTTTTAAGGGAAGAGATTTGGTAAAGTGCATATTCCTTTAAAGTACCTGCACTCAAGGTTTGCAAGTTAGAAGAAGAACCAAATGTGTATGTACCAAATGTTGCATTTGGCATGTTTACATTAGTAAGATTGTTGCAATAAGAGAGAGCATATTGGTCTAATGTTACTGACGCATTACTTGAAATTGAAGTAAGACTTTCAGTTTGATAAAAAGCGTAGCTATCGATAGTCTTAAGTGAACTTGGCAAAACTATTGACTCGATTCCTGAATATTCAAAAGCATATTGACTTATCTTTTCAAGCTTGGAATTAGCCAAAAATGTAACAGTCTTTAAGTTTTCGTTTTCGTAAAAAGCATAAGCACTAATGCTCTTGATTCCTGCACCGATAACGGCAGTTTTAACGCTGTTCCTTACATCATAACCAGTCCAAGGAGCGTCGCCGATGCTGAACTCAGGCATATATCCGTTACCTGAAAGGGTAAGTGTACCGTTGCTGTCAAGGCTCCAGTTAATTGTGCCGACTGTACCGGAGTTACCGACTGCTGTTGTTTCTGTTTCTGATGCAGAAACAGAAATTGCTGTTGTCATTACGGTTAATAGCATTACTGTTGCCATAACCAAAGAAATTATTTTTTTCATAATATCCTCCTTTTTTTACCCCTACAATTATATAACTATTTTATTAATAAAACAATTATCCACGAGTGAAATATTAACAAATTATGTACAAAATTTGTAATATATATCCAAAAAAGGCTGTCTCAAAAGGGAACAGCCTTTTTGAAAATTGTGGGGAATACTCCCACATATAAAGTTTTAATAGGATTAGTTGTTGATGAGCTTGTCCTCTTCATCCCAGCTGTAAAGCTTTCTGATTTCTGCACCAACAATTTCTGATGGATGCTGAGCGGCATTGTTGCGCATAGCTCTAAAGTGAGCCTGACCGCCGGCAGGTGACATATCAAGAAGGAAGTCCTTAGCAAAAGCACCGCTCTGAATATCGGCGAGAACCTGTTTCATAGCCTTCTTTGTGTCCTCTGTAACAATCTTTGGACCTGTGATGTAGTCGCCGTATTCTGCTGTGTTGGAGATAGAATATCTCATACCTGCAAAGCCTGACTGATAAATAAGGTCAACAATAAGCTTCATCTCGTGGATACACTCAAAGTAAGCGTTTCTTGGGTCGTAGCCTGCCTCAACAAGTGTTTCAAAGCCACACTGCATAAGTGCGCAAACACCACCGCAGAGAACAGCCTGTTCACCAAAGAGGTCAGTTTCTGTTTCTGTCTTAAAGGTTGTTTCAAGAACACCTGCACGGCTTCCGCCGATACCTGCTGCATATGCAAGTGCCATCTGCTGTGCCATACCTGTTGCGTCCTGATGAACAGCTACAAGACATGGAACACCCTTGCCTTCCTGGTACTCGGAACGAACTGTGTGACCCGGTCCCTTTGGTGCAATCATTGTAACATCAACATTTGCAGGTGGTACAATCTGACCAAAGTGAATAGCAAAACCGTGAGCGAACATAAGCATATTACCCTCTTCAAGGTTTGGCTCAATGTCCTTCTTATACATTGCTGCCTGCTTTTCATCATTGATAAGAATCATAATGATGTCAGCTTTCTTTGCAGCTTCAGCAGCTGTGTAAACTTCAAAGCCCTGCTCTTCTGCCTTTTTCCAGCTCTTAGAGCCAACATAAAGACCGATAATAACATTTACACCGCTGTCCTTAAGGTTAAGTGCGTGTGCGTGACCCTGGCTACCATAACCAATGATAGCAACTGTCTTATCTTTTAGAAGGTTAAGGTCACAGTCTGATTGATAAAAAATACTTGCTGCCATTTTATATTCCTCCTTAAAATTGGCAAATGTATGGTTAAATAGCATATCTAAGGAAACACTGAATAAATCCCGCTAAACACTATTTACATATCTTGCTTGCATATTTTCCGTCAGCTTGCTCAAAAAATCCTCGTAATGCGTCAGCATTACTCCGGTTTATTTGTCCAACCTGACGAAAAATCTGACTACGCAATATGTGCAAATGATTTAATCAGTGTTTCCATAAAAATAATGCTAATTAATCGCTTAATAAATAATGCTAATTAAATATAATGCTAACAATGCTAATTTAAACGCTAATTAATCGCTTAATCGTTAAAGCCACTGTGGTAGGCTTCCCCCTGACCCTTTTCAATGGCAACTGTGCCTGTTCGCACAATTTCCTTGATGCCAAAAGGCTTTAAAAGGTCAATAAGTGTGTCAATCCTGTCAAGTGTTTCAGAGTACTCAAGGGTAATAGTGTTTGTAGCAACATCAACAACCTTTGCCGACATAACCTGTGCAATTCGCATAATCTCGTCACGCTTTTTGTTGTTACTGCTAACCTTGATGAGCAAAAGCTCACGGCTGATGTATTCGCCCTCAATAAGTCTTTTTACCTTGATAACAGGAATGAGTTTATTCAGTTGTTTTTCAAGTTGTTCAACCACATATTCATCACCGTCGGCAACTATTGTAATCCTTGAAATTGCAGGATTGCTTGTCACGCCAACAGCAAGGCTGTCAATGTTAAAGGCTCTTCGTGAGAAAAGTCCTGAAATCTTTGACAAAACACCTGAGTGGTTTTCAACAATAACAGATAAGGTATATTTCATAGTATATTCACTCTTTTTATATTGATGGGGTATCGGGATAAACATTGCAAATGAGTATGAAAGGCTCCTTTAGACGGAACATTTCCTCTGCAACACGCTCGGCTTCTTCGTTGGAATTGACTTCGGCAGACTTTATGCCGTATGCCTTTGCAATCTCCTTAAAGTCAGGGTCGCCTAAAATTGTGGCACTGAATCTTCCGCCGTACTGCTTTGTCTGAAGCTCCCTAACCATACCAAGACGGTTGTTCCTCATAACAATAATCTTTATGTCAATGTTGTTCTGCATAATTGTGCCAAGCTCTGTAAGGTTCATCTGGAAAGAACCGTCACCGCAAACAGCAACAACATCCCTTGTGGGCCTTGCCAGCTTTGCGCCTATTGCGGCGGGAACACTGTAACCCATTGTACCCATACCGCCTGTTGTAAGGAATCTGCCCTCACGGATACGGAAGTTGTTGGCGCACCAAATTTGGTTTTGACCGACATCCGCCACAAGAATTCCCTTACTCTTCATCATAAAGGAAAGCTTTGCAACAAGTGACCTTGGCTCAACAAATCCCTCTGTAACAGGTGGAGTTCTATACAGATTTTTCTTCCAATCCCTGTATGTTTCACACCATTCGTGTGGGGTATGATAGTCGCCGATTTCTTCAATCAACTTTTCAATAACATTCTTCATATCGCCAACAATAGGAACAGTTGTCCTTACATTTTTTCCGATTTCAGCAGGGTCAATATCAATATGTATAATCTTGCTTGTCTGACTTACCTGGTCAGGTCTTGCAACAGCTCTGTCACCAAGCCTTGCACCGCAAACAATGAGCAAATCGCTTTCGTGCAATGCACGGTTTGCATACTTTTTGCCGTGAGTACCAAGCATACCAAGGTATCTCATATGCTCACTTGGCATAACGCCGATTCCCATAAGGGTTGAGATAACAGGAATACCTGTGGTTTCTGCAAATTTAACAAGCTTGAGCTTGCTTCCCGAAGAAAGCACACCGCCACCTGCAACGATAAGAGGTCGCTCAGCCTTTTTGATTAACTCAACAGCCTTTTTAATCTGCATTTTGTGTCCACGGACATTCGGCTTGTAACCTACAATATCAACACTTTCGGGATACTCAAAGGACTCAATCTCTTCCTCCTGAACATCCTGAGGAATATCAATGAGGACAGGTCCCATTCGTCCTGTTGTGGCAATGTGAAAAGCCTCTTTGAATACTCTGGGCAAATCCTTTGTGTCGTTTACAAGATAGCTGTGCTTCACAAATGGTTCACAGGCGCCTGTTATGTCAGCCTCCTGAAAAACATCTCTGCCCAAAAGCTCCCTTTTAACCTGACCTGTAATGCAAATTACAGGAATACTGTCGGAATAGGCAGTAGCAATACCGGTAATCATATTTGTAGCACCGGGACCGGAGGTTGCAACGCAAACGCCAACCTTGTTACTGCATCTGCTGTATCCGTTTGCAGCGTGGACGGCAGACTGCTCCATCCTTACAAGTATATGCTTAATGTTGGATTTGTATAGTGAATCATAAAATGGGCATATTGCCGCACCCGGATAACCAAAGACAGTTGTAACGCCCTCGGCTTCAAGGCACTTTATCATTATGTCTGCACCGCTAATCATATATCTGTAATGCTCCTAAAAATTATATGGTGTAATAAATCGTTACTAATATAAACACCAATTAAAAAGTAAATTTCTTTTCAATCAGTGCAATAGTAATCATATTTATATACGAACATTATACAATAAACGATATTCTATTTCAAGGGGAAAACACAAAAAAACGACTTGATTTTCCTTGTGTGCTATGTTATAATAAATAACACTAATTGCAAACCTGTGTTTTAGATTTGTATAAGCGAGCGACAGGCCCTATACGATTGGTGCCTGTGAACTATGTCAGGCGGGGAACCGAGCAGCATTAAGCAGTGTTTCCGATGCGATGTAGTAAGTCTGTCGTTCACTTATATGAATCTCTGCCGTTATGGCGGTATAACGGTTTGCAATTTTTTATTTGCAGGGTGGTGAATTTATGTATCAGGTTCTTTACCGCAAGTGGCGTCCCGAAAAATTCTCAGATGTATACGGACAGCCTCAGGTTACAAAGACGCTTAAAAACGAAATTAAGAACGGCAGGATTAACCATGCCTATCTTTTTACAGGCTCAAGGGGAACAGGTAAAACAACCTGTGCAAAAATTTTAGCCAAGGCTGTAAACTGCCATGACAGTCACGACGGAGAGCCCTGTGGAAAGTGCCAAAATTGTGTGGACTTTCAGGAGGGTAATCTGCTGGATGTTGTAGAGATGGACGCAGCCAGCAACCGTGGCATAGAGGATATTCGTGTCCTCATTGAGGAATCAGCATTTTCGCCCTCAAAGGGAAAGTACAGAGTGTATATAATCGATGAGGTTCATATGCTTACCGAACCTGCCTTTAATGCTCTGCTGAAAACCCTTGAAGAGCCTCCTGCCCATGTTGTGTTTATCCTTGCAACAACCGAGGTGCATAAGCTACCTCAAACAATTCTTTCAAGATGCCAAAGGTTTGATTTCCACCGAATTGCCCCCGAGGATATTGCTGAAAGACTTATGTATGTGGCACAGCAGGAAAATGTGACAATAACTAAGGAGGCAGCACTATTAACTGCTGTAATTGCAGACGGCGCAATGAGAGATTCCCTGTCTATTATGGACAGGTGTATATGCATTAGCCGAGATATTGACGCCGATGTGGTGCGACAGGCGGCAGGTCTTGCTCAAAAGGATTATCTGTTTTCACTTTCCTCTGCCTGCATAAACAAAAATGCTCAAAAGGCACTTTCTATAATAGACAAGCTCCATAGTGAAAGCAAGGATATGGCAAGGCTTTGTGCCGAGCTAATTGACCACTTTAGGAATTTTATGCTTATCAAAACTGTTCGCAATCCTCGTGAAATGTTTGTTATGAATGATGATGAGTTTGAACAGGCGCAAAGTCAGTGCGACTATGTTTCATTGGCTGATGTTGTGTATTTTATGGATGTTCTCCAGCGCAGTGCAGAGAGAATGGGTAAAAGCTCCTCCAACAGAACGGAGATGGAAACTGCCATTGTAAAGCTTAGTTCTCCCGAACTTGATATGAGTCAAGAGGCATTGACAGCAAGACTTGTCAAGCTGGAAAAGGCTGTGAATATGGGAGGTTTTTCAAAGGCAAGTAACACTACCCAAACAAATAATACAAGTAATGGGGAAGATACCGGAAAATCTGATTTAGTAAAAAAGGAAGAAAAATCTGTTCCGGATAGTATAGAAGAAACACCAAAGCAAAATAATGCACCGGTATTCCCAAATATTGAAACCACAGCTGTTGCAAACGACCTCCACAACAAACTGGAGGAAATGAGAAGCAGACTTGCTGTGAAAGAGGAAGAAACTAAAAATCAAATTAATGATGAGCCGGTCAATAGTCCGTCAAGTGTTCCTTTCCCCACTATTGAGGATAGCAGTGCACCGGCACAGGAAAAGATTCCGGCAAAGCGGAGCCCTGTTAACCTTGAGGAAATATATGCCAATGCAGAGCCGTTTTTAAGATGGCAGGAGGTTGTTGAAAATTTAAAGGAATACAGCCGACCTATTGCGGCATCCTTTGACAACACAGAGGCATATATCAGCGGTGACTATCTCCTGATTGACGCCAAGACAGACATTCCATTTAATCTTCTCAAAAGAAGTCCCGAGCAAAAGGACAGAATCAGGGATGCAGTTCAGGAGATGACAGGTAAGAGATACAAGCTTGGACCATACAAGCCTCCTGAGAAAAAGCAGGAAAAAACAGACCCCCTTGCTACCTTTGCCCAAAAGCTAAAGGACAGCGGTGTTGATGTTACAGAAGAATAAAAGATATATATAATAAAGAAAAGTGAGGAAATTACTATGAAAGCAAGATTACCAAAGAATTATAGTGGCGGCGGAATTGGAAATATGCAGCAGCTTGCCCGTCAGGCACAAAAGATGCAGGAAGAAATGGAAACCAAAACTGCCGAGCTTGAACAGAAGGAATACAAGGCATCAGCAGGTGGCGGAGCAGTAACTGCAGTTGTAACAGGCGGTATGGAAGTAAAATCCCTTGAAATCGACCCCGAAATTGTTGACCCTGAGGATGTAGAAATGCTCAGCGACATTGTTATGGGTGCTGTAAACGAGGCACTTAGAAACGCCGCAAAGGATAAGGAAGATACAATCTCCGCAATTTCAGGCGGACTTAACATTCCGGGTATGTTTTAATGGGAGTATATAATGTAGCTCCCCTGCAAAAACTCATTGAACAGTTTGAAAAACTTCCGGGAATAGGTGCAAAAACTGCCCAAAGACTTGCATATTTTGTCCTGAATCTGCCAAAAACAGAGGCAGAGGAATTTGCAAAGGCAATCGTTGATGCAAAGGAAAAGATAAAGTACTGCACAGTCTGTTGTAATTTTACAGATAAAGAAAAATGCCCTGTTTGTACAAGCCACAGCCGTGATCATTCTGTAATTTGCGTGGTGGAAACACCAAGGGATGCAATGGCTATGGAAAATACACATGAGTACCACGGAACATACCATGTTCTCCACGGTGCAATTTCGCCCCTTAACGGAATAGGCCCTGACCAGCTTAGGATTAAGGAACTGCTAAGCCGACTGAATAATCAAGAGGTGGAAGAGGTTATAATGGCAACAAACCCAACAGTTGAGGGTGAGGCAACAGCAATGTACCTTACAAGACTGTTAAAGCCACTTGGCATTAAGGTGACTCGACTTGCATATGGTATTCCTGTAGGGGGCGACCTTGAATATGCCGACGAGGTAACCCTTGCAAGGGCATTAGAGGGCAGAACAGACCTTTAAGGAAACACTTGATAATTGGTGTAAGCTATGAAAGAAAGTACAAAGACAATTACACAAAATAAAAAAGCACACCACGACTACTTTGTTTTGGAAAGCTACGAGGCAGGAATTGAGCTTTGCGGTACGGAGGTAAAGTCACTTCGTGCAGGCAAGGTGAACCTAAAGGATAGCTGGTGCAACATTGTAGACGGTGAAATATTTGTAAACGGTATGCACATCTCACCCTATGACCACGGAAACATCTTTAACCGTGACCCAATGAGGGTGAGAAAACTGCTGATGCACAAAAAAGAAATCAACAAGCTTTTCGGCACCTTGCAACAGCAAGGACTTTCCCTAATACCCATAAGTCTTTACTTCAAGGGAAGCAAGGTGAAAGTGCAAGTAGGACTGTGCAAGGGCAAAAAGCTCTATGACAAAAGGGCAACTATTGCAGACCGTGACGCCAAGAGGAATATCCAAAGGGCACTTAAAGAAAAGCAGTATTAGTCCAAAAAATTCATATTTACATTATTGAATAAATGTGATAATATGTACAATACTCTATATTATGTATAGAGTAAATATATGGGGGTGTAAAGGTTTCGACGGGGGCTTTGAACCTTGGTAAGCGAGTAGTGGCGCAGGACCGCTTTTAACCTGCAATTTTAAAAACAAACGACAACTCTAAAGTTGAATTAGCTGCCGCTTAAGGCAGCTTGTCCTGCCTTTGACCACCACGACTCAGGCAAGGGCATCATTTAGTGGTAAATGTGAACATAGGCTTGTTCCGACCTTTGTCACACAGTAGGAACTACCAAGCACCACAGCCTGTTTGCAGGCGGTGATGTAAGGGAATAAAAAATGCAAACTACACTCGTAGAAAGCCATGGGAATAAACCTTCGGACAGGAGTTCGATTCTCCTCACCTCCACCAGTCGAGTGCCTCGACACGCAGATTGCGTACGGGGCATTCTTCTTTTTTAAGTTAATTTCTCGCGTCAGAGGTGACATCTTTTTAAAGTCTATTGACAAATAAGAACCGCAGTTTTGATACAAAGCGTATCTTAATTGCGGTTCTTTTTTTCATCGTAACAACCATTTTGATACAATGAAGCGGTTGCACCCCCTTTGCACCCCCTATAAAATATTCGGACATCAGATTAGGGTGCTCTTCATTTTACGGTAAAATACAGAGTAGTATTTTCTTTCATGAAAAAGAGATATCAACGTGCCGGGGTCAATATCTCTTGCTTCTTACTTATAATTCACTTGTCAAGCATCAAAGCGTCAAACTGAAAATTATAATGGTTATTATGCTTTATTATCTATCATAGTATGCAATAATTGCAATGTTTTTTGAATCATCACACCGGATAGAAGTATTGTACAAATAGTACACATTCCAAACTTTCCGCCTAAGAACATACCGAATAGCACCACCATGGTATCAAGTGCTATACGCACATATTTGATCTGCCATGAATGCTTTTTTGCCAAAGCAAATGTTACCGCTTCATAGGAGCCTCTTCCCCAATCAGCATAGGAATAGATGGCTGTTCCTACTGCAAACAGAACAATCCCCATCAGCATTATAAAGTAATTCAGGATTTTACTTTCTGTGTAGTGCATCAACGGCTGAAACAAATCTGTACATACACTATAGATGATTTGATATAAAATAGTACCCAGATAAATCTGGCTGCGATCGTAGAACAGACAAAAGACAATCATTCCTACTGCAACCACAAAGGATGCCTGTCCCAATGTAATATGTAACACACAAGAAACTCCTTGCCATAAAACAGCCAGAGTAGCTCCTCCAAATCCGGCATAGATTGCCAGATCTATTCCAAATGCAGCAATCACAGAACCGATTACAACCCAGATTATTTTCTTGATGATATTCATATTCTATCTCTTCTTAATACTTTTTTCATTAGCAATGCTGAAATCAAAGCTGCTGTAAATTCTGTAAATACAAATGCTACATACACGCCATTCGCCTCCCACATCTTACTGAAAATGATGGAAGCCGGAATAATCACTACGATATATCGTATTAAGGAAATGATCAAGGAAAGAAGTCCCTTTCCAAGAGCTTCACACACTCCCGATGCTACAACTGACAATGAAGATATGGCAAATCCAAGACTGATGATCGTTAATGCAGTTACACCATATTGCACAATGGCAGCATCTTCAGAGTAGATAGATATCAGCTGTTCCGGAAAAAGCTGACAAACTGCAGTTCCAAACAACATAATTCCTAAAATAAAAACTTCTGCTGTTCCCGAAATTTTTTTCACTCTCTCCCACTGCCCTGCACCGTAGTTATAACTGATTAAAGGTCGGATTCCCTGAATGATTCCATTGGCTGACAGATAAATAAATGTCTGTAGCTTATAATAGATTCCTAAAATCAAGATATGGGTATCTCCAAAAGCAGTTAAAATTGTATTTAATGCAGAAATCAGCACAGAAGGCAATGCCAGATTTAAAGTTGCCGGGATGCCGATACCATAAACACGCTTGAGTTCATTTTTTTCAAATCGTATGTATTTCCAGCTGGTTTTTGCAGGAATCGGAGTCATAAAATAAAAGGATAAATATGCAATTAGTGTGCATACCTGTCCAATTCCCGTTGCAATTGCAGCACCCTTCATGCCCATTGCAGGAAACATCCCAAAACCAAAGATCATAATTGGATCTAATACAATATTTACAATAAATCCCACCATCATACTGCACATCGATACTTTCATTCTGCCTACCGATTGAAAAATTTTTTCATAAGCGACAGAAACCTGAATAATAACGGTAAATAACAAAACCCAATTTGCATATTCTAACCCTAAATTTATAATTTCCTGTTCTTTAGTAAAATGTTGCATAAATGCCGGCATTCCAATGAAAAAGCCTATAGTAAGTATGATTCCATGTATCATACTCAAAAATACACCTGTTGATGCGATATGGCTTGCTTTTTTCTCCTCATTTGCACCTATCGAATATGCTATCATAGCGTTCAAGCCAATTCCAAAGCCCACTGCAATAGCATTGATTATATTTTGTACCGGAAATACAATAGACAAAGCTGTAATCGCATTTTGACTGATTTTTGCCACAAAGTAACTATCTACAATATTATAAAGTGCGTTCACTGCCATAGATAAAATCATAGGTACAGACATTTGTAATACAAGCGGAACAATTTTTTTCTCTTTCATAAATTGCTGATTCATTTGATTCCTCCATAAAAAAAGACTATACGGATTTGCTGTTTATATCAGAAACAGTGTAAACCATATAGTCTTATTATAGTCTGACGGACTTTTATTAATTTTTTAAACAATATTCTAACAGGAAATCTCTATCTTGTCAATATGTTTATCATCTACAAAGCTGATGCAAGTAAGACTAATTGATACTTAACGGTATATATAGTATCATTATTATGAGGTAGCAAAGTGGGACGAGGTACAAAAACAACTGAATTTCTGAAGGAGTGTCTGGCAGACGGATTGATTCAGCTTCTGCGTGAAAAACCCTTTGAAAAAATATCCAGCAAAGCAGCCTTAATCAGCACTTCTTGTAGGTCAGTGTTTTTTGAACCTTCAAAATGTTTTTCCAACACCACTTCTCTTAATTTATTGTTAGTGAGTTCGCCATCTTCAAAATTAATTTCGTATTCGTGTTCATAGTAAGTGTAAAATTCTTGACTATAGTTTTCCATCACATCAGTTGGGTTGTCAATTTCGATAGAAACATAGTCTGAAATTTGCAATGTAATCTTTTCTATAATTTTCATCTCCTTATAAATTTATTCTTATGTTTATTATACCGCAATATAGATAAATTTCACCGATTGATCTATATTTTTTCGTACAGTTTGATTATTTCATTAAAATTTATAAGGAAAACTCCTGCCCAACTTTTAAATATGCGTTATTATATGAATCTTTCTGACCGGATTAATTCAGTCCACTACCTGCTAAAAGCCCCTTGCCGTTTAAAGCAAGGGGCTTTTAATTAAGGTAGATTTATATCATTTTATCCTAACGCACTGCTTAAATCTGCAACCTTTTTCTGAATTGCTGTTGAGTCACGAACATCAATTCGTCCGTCACCGTTTACATCTGCAACCTCTTCGTGGATTGTAACAGGTCTGAAATTGATAAACTTCTGCAAAATTGTTGCGTCTGCAACATCAATACCACCGTCACCGTTTACATCGCCCATTTGGTATGTAGGCTGTGATGATGTTGGCTGTGTTGATGTTGTAGTAGGCTCTGTTGTAGAAGTTGTTGTTGGCTGAGTCTGAGTTGTTGTAGGCGGAATATAGCTTGTTATATCGCCGTTTGACATATTATATGAATATGTTTCTGACGCCAGACCCTTTCTCTCAACATCAACATTGATTACAGATGAAGCTGTGAGCGCAGTTGCCTCAACAGTAAATTCGCCTGTGATTTCATCTGAATGTGTTGTGTAGGACTTGCCGTTCACTGTTACAGTGATGTCTGCGTCCTGAACTGCAACACCAGCTATTGTAGTTTTGCCCTTAACAGCATATGAAAGACCTGCATTTGCAAGCACGAGTGCTGATTTTGCATTTATAAGCGACTCAAGTGTGCTTTCAACAAGCGCTTCGTCTGCAACGCCCTCGCCCTGTGCGATGAGCTCATTGGCTGTTGTCATAACAGCAGAAACATTGTTCCAGCTTGAGGCAGTATAGTCGCTTGATGTCATTGCAAGTACTTCTCTTGCTCCTTTCTTGAGCGTCTGGAATTTTGAAAGAACAATCTCAGGCTTAGTGAGCTTAAAGGTTGTGCAGTCCTCGTTTGTTATTTCAATGCAGGAACCGTCGATAATGCCTGTAATATCTTGGGTCCTTTTGCTGTCGCTGCCCAAACCAACGATTGCGCTAACCTTATCGTAGCCGTTTACTGTGAATATATAGTTACCGTCAGCGTCCTTTTCTGTAAGTTTCATGCCCGGCCATCCGCCTGCCGGCAAGCTATCGTCGTGAGTCCAGACATAGAGATGATAGCTTGCCGAAGGGCTGTACGGCTTAATTGTGAATGTAACTGACTTTTCAGACGGATCGTCACCGCTTCCGCCCATAACCTTTGCCGCACTGTAATTGCCTGACGGAATTTCAAGATATGTATCTCCGTTGAGATTTTTGAAGTCGCGGCTCTTCTGTGCGTCGCTGCCGTTATTGAGAACAACATTGTAGGTATCTGTTGTGTTAAGCTCCATAACATAGTAGCCGTCGCTGTTCTTTTCTGTCATCTTTGTTCCCGGCCAAGAACCGCAAAGCGCTGTGCTGTCACCTGTCCAGACATAAATATAAGGTGCGCTGTCGCTCTTTACATAGATCTTTCCTTGCTGAGGAGGAACTGTAGAATCAGGATCGCTTGGTGTCGGCTCTTGTTCGCTCTCAAACATCTTATAGAAGGATGCAACCGCTCTTGATGAACCCTTTTCGTTTGTTGCCTCGAGTGTGATTTTGATTGTGTCGCCCTCGTAAGCAGTTTTACCGATTTCAAAGGTTGTGCCGTTTGTAACAACGAACTTATTGCCGCCGTCGATTGAGCAGGTTGTGCTGTCACATTCCTCAAGTGATACCGTAACAGTCTGTGTACCCTTGAACTTTGCCGCGCCTTTTACGCTCATAAGAGGTTTGCCGTCCGGCATCTGAATGAGAATTGTTCCATTTTCACCGCTGTTAAATGTTACCTTGCCGTCTGTAACTATTGCAGATGACTGGTCATAGGTGTTCATAAGCTGCTGACCGTCGCTCCATATTGAAGAAACATCAAGAGTTATATCTGCATTTGAAGAAGCACCGATTACGGCTGCTACCTTGTCAGAAACACCGTTCTTGTCATATGTTCTTGCAAATGCTACGCCGTTTGTTGCAGAAAGCATTGTGTTGCTGCCTCCACCGACTGCAACATGGTCGTTACGGAACTGACCAACCTTCTGCCAGTGAGCGAGAACAGTTTGGTCAAGGCTGTCCCAGTTCATATCACTGCGCAGTGAGTGACCAGAACCACCGGCGCCGTCAAAACTTAAGCCATCAAACATCGGACGGTTTGATTCGTCACCGTAGTAAATCTGAACGCCGCCCGGAGCCAGGAGAAATGCCGAGCCGTTGTAAATCATTGCGCTTGTATCACCACGGGTTAAAAGCGCATCGTGTGATGAAATGAACGAAAGCGCATTGAAGCCTTCCTTTGTGTTGATTTCATCAGCATAGCGCTGATACAAACCGCCAACTCTTGAACTTGCAAACACGCCTGCGCCCCAGGTCTCGAAGTTAATCATGGAGTCAAAGCCGCCCTGGGTATAGTAGTCATCATAGCCAACGCCTTTGTCCCAAGCCTCGCCTGTCATCCAGAAGTCCTGCTGCCAGTCTGCACCCGGCTTGTCAGGGTTGTTCTGACGCCATTCTGCAAGTGCATCTACGCAGGCAGTTTTGAGCTGTTTCCACGAGCTTTGCTCAACATGCTTTGCTGTGTCACAGCGGAAGCCGTCGACACCGTATTTTCTTACCCATTCGGCAAGCCAGCTTGTAATATAGCCTGTTACGGTATTTGAACTGCCGTACTTTTCGATTTTTTCGTTGTATGTACCCTCTTTTGTCCACTTTGTCTTTAAGATCTCAGGAATTGAAACAGGGGTTGTCTGCTCTGTTTTGAAGTCAGGCAGGCCGGCGAGACTCATCAATAAGTTACCGCCGCCGCCCTCGGTGTATCCCGGAAGACCGCTTCTTACCCAGTCGGGGCCCCACCATTTGCCCCAGTCTTCAGATGATGTTTTGTAATCAATATGGTCGTTGAAATCACTGACATTTTCAATGACATACTTATAATCAGTTGCGCCCTCTAAAAGTGTACCGAAACCATACTCCTCCATATCAGCTACTGTATTGTAGCCGCAGTGGTTCATAACTATGTCCATGATAACTCTGAGGCCGTGCTCGTGAGCAGTGTCAACCAAAGTTTCAAACTCCTCGGGTGTACCGAAGTTTGCGTCTGTTTCGGTATAGTCAAGCACATAATAGCCGTGATATGAATAGTGCGCAAAGTGGCCATTGCCTGAGTCGCAGTATCCGTGAGTCTGCTCATACGGAGCGGAAATCCACAGTGCATTTACGCCGAGGTCGTTGAAGTAGCCCTCCTCGATAGCCTGTGTAATACCTGCAAAGTCACCGCCGTGGAATGTGCCCGGAGCAGTGTCCCAGCCGGAAATCGGCTTACCGTCTTTGTCGAGTGTTCTGCCGTATGAGTGGTCGTTTGATGTGTTGCCGTTTTTGAAACGGTCAGTAAGCATAAAGTAAACTGTTGCATTGTCCCAAGTAAAACCGTCGTTTTCAACAACAGAGCCTGCTATTGCAGAACCAGTTGCTTTGTCATTGACCGTCACAGCCGATACATCGACAAACGCAAAGGACATACAGCAAATTACCATACTAAGCGCAACAAGCACGCTTATAAGCTTTACTGTTAATTTGGTTTTCATTTGTTTTACTCCTTTCAAAACTTTTGTATTTATTTAGAAAAACATAACGAAGTTATAGTATCACATTATGTCCAGAAATTCTATTAACTTTTCGTTAATTTATATAGTTATAAATAAAACGGCGATTTGAATAGATTTACACACAACTTTTTATGCAATTTATATAATAAAAATTACTGATTATGTGAAAATTATATAAATATGTATTTAATATATTATGCTTTTTGCTAAGTGTATTTTTTAACAGTTTTCAAAAATTTCATATATAAAAAAGAAAAACGACTGCCAAAGACAGTCGCCCGAATTCTATGTTGTTTATTTATATAACGCTTACTGAATAAACGGCAACACGCCGTTGCCGTTTTGTAAAAACACCGAAAAGCAGTAATGCTTGCTTATGGTCTTGACTTTTACACACCACAGACGCTTTTAATGAATGACGGCAGACGAATTATGATAGCGTGGATGCTATTTGATGAATAGTTCGATAATGTAATTTAGTCTGGACAAAAAGGTATTTCTGTCCTTATACTCTTGAAGAAGAATTGTGCCTATGGACTTCGGATTTTATTAATTGTTTTTGCCTATAGACACATCAAAAAAACAGAGGTGTCTTTTATGAATAAGGAACAGAAAGCAAGTATTATAAAGATGCGTTCAGATGGAATGACTTTTTCTGAAATAGCAAATCAACTGCAACTTTCAATAAATACGGTTAAGTCGTTCTATAGGAGGAATGCAAAAACTGTAACACCGCTTGAAGACTGTGTGCATTGCGGAAAACCGATTGTGCAGACAAAGCATAAACGGCAGAAAAAATTCTGCTCGGACAAATGCCGTAACGCCTGGTGGTCTGCCCATCCCCATAACCGCAGACCTAAAAGATTATACAGTCATATATGCGCACATTGTGGTATTGTTTTTCAAAGTGACCATGCAAAAAGCAAATACTGTTCCGTTAAGTGCTTTGCCGATGCAAGACGCAAGGAGAACAGAATATGACGAAGGAACTATATGATAAGGTGGTCGCTTACAGAATATCAATGTCTGTTATTAAAAGTATGCTGAAATCAAATATAATAACCGCCCAAGAGTACTCTGAAATTGATACAATTATCGCCCGTGAAAACGGCTTGTAATCAGTATTTACGGCATTTTTGCCGATTAGTAAAGTGTCAGATTGATTATAAAATATGGATGTTTTGTTATAAAAAAGTTAGTCTTTGATTGTGTTTTCAGAGCCGATTTTTTATTCTGACACAAAACTTTTTGACCGTTTCATTTTTCAAAACAAGCGTTTCATTTTTAAAAATCGGAGTATGAATTTCAGCTTTTTTTATGTATATAATAGACTTGAAAAAGCGACAAAATAGCCTAATGAAAACTCTGATTGATGTTTTTAATGTTGATTAGAATTATATTTGAAAAACATAGATTACACAAGGCTTTTTCGCATTTTGTACTAAAATTGTAGTATAACCTAGTCAAAACAAATCAGAACCGTAATTTTGATACAATGTGTCAAGACTGCGGTTCTTTTCTTTCTTGCCAAAAATTCTGTTATATCTTTAATTTAAAAATTTGCCTGTCGAGGCACTCGAATAAATTATCGTTCAGCTTAAAAATCAATTTCTAACTTCAAGGGCACGTTTGTGCGTGCCCTTTTTAATGCAAAATCCGGCTGAATAATCTATAAAAATTCAGCTTTTTTTAAAAAAATATTGGCTGTTTTGAAATTTTGTTGTATAATAAATTTTATATACTGTTTATAAGGGTTGATTTTTTGAAACTGCTGCGTAAATCCTGCATTTTAATTATGACTGCCGCCGTAATTCTTTCTTCGGGTTGCAGTTTTGATTCAGAATACAACTGCGAATTTTTCGCAATGGATACGGTTATGACGATTAGCGCCTACGGCAGTAAAAGTGAAAGTGCGGTGAAAGCGGCGCAGAATGAAATCAACAGACTTGATAAGCTGTTGTCCGTACAAAGGGAAAACAGCGAGATTTATAGGCTCAACCGGTTAAAAGAAATGACCGTTTCGGAAGATACGCTGACTCTTATCACACGTTCAAAGGAAATCTACACACTTACAGACGGTGCATTTGACATAAGCTGCGAGCCGCTTATCCGTGAATGGGGATTTTATTCGGGACTTGAAAACAAGGTTCCGTCACAACAGGCTATTGAAAATGCCCTTAAAGGCGTCGGAGCAGCGCATATAAATATAGAAAACAGCCGAGTAAAGCTTGACGAAAATACTTCGCTGGACCTTGGCGCAGTCGCAAAGGGTTATGCATCCCGGAAAGCCTCTGAAATATTAAAAGAAAACGGCGTTTCCTCTGCGCTTATGTCCCTGGGAGGAAATGTACGAGCTGTTGGCTCAAAGCCTGACGGAGAAAGCTGGAGCGTTGCAATAACTAACCCCGACGACAACTCAAAGAGCATCGGAACCCTTAAAATTTCCGACAAAGCAGTTGTTACCTCGGGTGGCTACCAGCGTTACTTTGAAGAAAACGGACAAATCTACCATCATATAATAGATACTAAAACGGGTCATCCCGCTGACAGCGGATTGAAATCCGTCACTGTTGTGTCGGAAGATGATACACTTGCAGACGCTCTTTCAACTTCGCTTTTTGTTATGGGGCTTGAAAAGTCGAAAGAGTTTTACAGCCAAAACAGCTTGCTTTTTGGAGCGGTTTTCATTACCCACAAAGGCGAAATTTTCGTTACTGACAATCTGAATGACAGCTTTATGTCAAAGCAAGACTTTGAGGTGATTTCAGTATGAAAAACCGCATATGGATAATTATATTTTCGGTTGTGGCTATACTTTGCCTTGGCGTGTGGCTTTTTATTTCAAAGGTTTCATCACCGTCAAAGGTTGTGGGAATTTACCAAAACGGCAGTCTTGTTGAAAAAATCGACTTAAACAGTGTCACTGGTCAGCGTGAAATCACCCTTTCGGGGGAATACGGCGACAATGTAATCCTTGTATCAAACGGACACATTGAAATGAAGTCAGCCGATTGTCCCGACAAGATTTGCGTTGAGCACGGCGAGCTGAAAAGCAGTGCCTCTCCCATTGTGTGTCTGCCCAACAAGGTGGTAATAAAATTTGAAAGCAGTACAGACGGTGCTGACGCAAAAACAGGAGCAGTGGGATGAATACAAAAAAATTGATTTTAAGTGCAATTCTCACCGCCTTTGCCCTGGTTGCGTTTGTGATTGAGGGTGCTATCCCGCCGCTTACACCTATTTACGGAGTAAAGCTGGGTCTTGCAAATGTATTTACACTCTTTGCACTCTATGCACTGGGCAAACCCTATGGGATGGCGGTAATGTCGCTGAGAATCGTGCTGGGAAATATATTTACGGGACAGCTTGTGTCGTTTATCTACAGCCTGACGGGAGGACTTCTTTCGTTTTTGCTGATGATACTGCTGAAACGCTTTTTCCCTCTAAAGCAAATGTGGGTGTTAAGCGTTTTATGTGCCGTAACACACAACATAGGTCAGCTTTTGGCGGCAATTCTTATGATGCAAACATTGGCGATTGCATATTACCTGCCGGTACTGATTCTGTCGGGAATTATCGCAGGAGCTTTTACAGGCATTTGCGCTCAGCTTGTGCTTATAAGGCTTTCAAAAATAAACTTTAAATAATGATTATATATTGTATAAACAACATTTTTTATGGAGGATAGGGGTATGAAACTAAGCGGTATCAGAGTTCCGCACCGAAAACACACAGCGGACAGCGTATCCCAAAGGCTACCGTTGCCCGAAACGGTGGTAATTCCGATGTCAATGCACATCGGCAAGCCTGCCGTACCGACGGTCAGGGTAGGAGAACTTGTAAAGGTGGGTCAGCTTATTGGCTCGTCCGATGGTTTTATCAGCGCACCCGTACATTCAAGCGTGTCGGGCAAGGTGAAAAAGCTTGATGAAATAACAATGTCGGGTGGAATGAAAACGGCCGCCGTTGTAATTGAAACCGACGGTGAACAGTCAGTATGCGAAAGCGTAAAGCCACCCGTTGTTACGGATTTTCAGAGCTTTGTAAACGCAGTCAAGGAAAGCGGAATCGTGGGACTGGGTGGTGCAGGCTTTCCTACCTTTGTAAAGCTGGGCGTAAAGGATTTGTCGGCTGTTGAAACAATCGTTATCAACTCGGCAGAGTGCGAGCCGTACATAACCTCGGACACAAGGACAATGCTGGACAAGGCTGACTATATTTCAAAGGGCATTGACTTGCTCCACAAGTACATGGGCAAAAAACGCATTATAATAGGTATAGAAAACAACAAAAAGCCCTGCATTGAAAAAATGAGGGAGCTTGTAAAATCAAAGGAAAATGTTGAAGTAAAGGTACTGCCCTCAATTTATCCCCAGGGCGGTGAAAAGGTACTTGTCTACAACACAACGGGCAGAATGATTCCCAAGGGCGGACTTCCCCTTGATGTGGGAGCAATCGTTATGAACTGCACCACCCTTGCAAAGATTGCAGAATATATTGAAACAGGTATGCCCCTTGTTGAAAAGTGCATTACCGTTGACGGCTCAGCTGTTAAGGAACCTAAAAATGTAATTGCACCAATCGGCACTCCTCTTGAAAAGTTGTTTGAATTCTGCGGTGGTTTTAAAAGCGAGCCGAAAAAAGTGCTCTACGGCGGACCGATGATGGGAATTGCCGTTTCTTCCCTGGATGTTCCCGTACTCAAAATGACCAATGCCGTAATAGCCCTTGACGAAAAGGAGGCTCGACCTCCCAAAACAACCGCCTGCATAAACTGCGGTGAGTGTGTGAACCATTGTCCGTTAAGGCTTGACCCGCGTGAAATTGCAAAGGCTTACAGGCTCGACCGGTGCGACGAGCTAAAAAAGCTGTGCGCCGATTTGTGTATGGAATGCGGTTGCTGTGCTTATGTATGCCCGGCAAAGAGGCATATTGTCCAGACCAACAAGCTTGCAAAGGCAAAGCTTAACAAATATCTGAGAGAATATAAGGAGGACAAAAATGAATAAGCTGATTTCCTCCGTTTCACCCCACATAAATTCAGCCAGGACCACGCAGAAAATTATGCTTGATGTGCTTATCGCCCTGCTACCCGCAGGCGTTGCCTCGGTAATAATTTTCGGCTGGCGTTCACTGCTGGTTATCGGTGTTTGTGTGGCAGTATGCATATTATCCGAATTGATTTTTGAAAAAATTTGCAAAAAGGAAAACACAATTTTTGACCTTTCTGCTGTTGTCACCGGCGTTCTGCTTGCCTACAACCTGCCTGTTTCAATTCCGCTGTGGCAGGCGGCTTTCGGAAGCGTGTTTGCAATCGTTGTTGTAAAACTGCTTTTCGGCGGAATCGGGCAGAACTTCGCAAACCCTGCAATCACCGCAAGAATTGTGATGATGACTGCGTTTTCGGGCACTATGACAACTTGGACCTTCCCCGACGCTTCGTCAAGTGCAACTCCCCTTGCACTTATAACAAAGGGCGAGCTTGACTCATTGCCCTCATACCTTGATATGCTGCTCGGAGTGCGTGGCGGCTGTTTGGGCGAAACCTGCACAATTGCCTTGCTTGCAGGCGGAATTTACCTGATAGCAAGAAAGGTAATTACATGGCACACACCCGTTGCATTTATCGGCACTGTGCTTGTTATGTCGCTGATTTTCGACAAAGCTCCGCTGTATCAGCTTATGTCGGGCGGTCTTATCATCGGTGCATTCTTTATGGCTACCGACTACGCAACCACTCCCTGCACAAAGTGGGGCAAGATAGTTTTCGGCGTAGGTTGCGGTCTTATCACCATACTAATCCGTTTCTGGGGCGCATCTCCCGAGGGTGTTTCATACTCTATTCTGCTAATGAACATCTTTACGCCCTACATTTCAAGGCTTACACGCCCAAAGCCTCTTGTGGGAGGTAGCAAAAAATGAAAAAGAGTTTTAATGAAATAATAAAACCCGTTCTCGTGCTGGTCTGCATATGCCTTGTGGTGACGGCCCTGCTTGCCTACATCAATTCGGTGACTTCGCCGATTATCGCAAAAGCCGAGCAGGAAAAGACCCAGCAGGCTATGTCGGAGGTGCTTTGTGAGGCAGACGGCTTTGAAAAGCTTGAAATTGGAAACCTCCCCGACAGAGTAACCGAGATATATACTGCAACAAACGGCGCAGGTTACGTCTTTATGCTGACGACAAAGGGCTACGGCGGAGATATGAAGCTGATATGCGGAATGGACGCAGACGGAGTAATTGAGCAGTGCAAAACCCTTTCACACGCAGAAACAAGCGGTCTTGGTTCAAAGACAGCCGAGGACCCTTACAGAAATCAGTACTGCAAAAAGAGTGCCGACACCTTAAGCGAGGTTGACGCAATAACAGGTGCTACAATTTCTTCAAATGCATACAAAAACGCAATTGAGGACGCTTTCAAGGCGTATGATATGGTAAAGGAGGCAGGAAAATGAACAAAAGACAGAATCTTTTGAAGGGTATCATCAAGGAAAACCCTGTTCTTGTGCTTGTGCTGGGAACCTGCCCCACCCTTGCGGTTACGACAAATGTAATGAGTGCGCTGGGAATGGGTGCGGCGGCTACAATCGTGCTGCTCTGCTCAAATGTGGTAATCTCCGCACTTCGCAACATTATCCCCGACAAGGTGCGTATTCCCTGCTACATCGTGCTTATTGCCGGCTTTGTAACAATGGTGCAGATGCTTGTCAAGGCGTTTGCTCCTGCCCTTGACGAGGCACTGGGAATTTTCCTGCCACTGATTGTGGTAAACTGCATAATCCTGGGCAGAGCCGAAATGTTCGCAAACAAAAACAAGGTAATCGACTCAGCAATTGACGCTGTAGGAATGGGTGCAGGCTTTACCCTTGCACTGTTCTTGATGGCTACAATCCGTGAGGTGCTGGGCAACGGCACATGGCTGGGAATTTCAATTCCGATTCTTGAAGAAAACAACATTTCCATTATGACAATGGCGCCCGGAGGATTCCTTGTATTCGGTATTTTAATTGCTATTGTAAATAAAATCTCGGGGGGTAAAAACGCCAAAAAGAGCTTTGGCTGTGCCGGATGTCCGTCCGCCCAGGTTTGCAACAAATCCGCCTGCGGTGAAAAGGAGGAAGCAAAATGACAAAATTCATTATAATTATGCTTTCCGCCGTTTTCATCAACAACTATGTATTGTCACGATTTTTGGGAATCTGTCCGTTCCTGGGCGTTTCCAAAAAGCTGAATCAGGCAACGGGAATGAGCCTTGCGGTAATCTTCGTAATGCTCATTGCAACTGCCGTTACGTGGCCGATACAGATGTATCTGCTTAACCCGAACAACCTGGGTTATCTTCAGACAATCGTCTTTATCCTGGTAATTGCATCTCTCGTTCAGCTTGTTGAGATTATACTGAAAAAGTACATCCCCTCGCTCCACAAGTCCCTTGGCGTGTATCTTCCGCTGATTACCACAAACTGCGCTGTACTGGGCGTTACAATCCTCAACATTGACGAGGGATATACATTTGCTGAATCAATGGTAAATTCCCTGGGAAGCGGACTTGGATTCTTCCTTGCAATGGTAATGTTCTCGGGCGTTCGCTCAAAGCTTGAGGGAGCTGACATTCCAAAGGCATTTCAGGGACTGCCCATAACACTTGTTGCGGCTTCCATAACCTCCCTTTCCTTCCTGGGCTTTTCGGGCGTTGTGGAAAATCTGTTTGCATAAGGTTGGTGCGCTATGAATGAGATTTTAACTGCGGTTATCCCCGTTGTGATTATCGGTGCAATCTGCGCTGTGGTGCTTGCAGTCGCATCAAAAATTATGGCTGTAAAGGAAAACGAAAAAATCCCCCAAATCCGTGAGTGCCTGCCGGGTGCTAACTGCGGAGCCTGCGGATTTGCAGGCTGTGACGGCTACGCAAAGGCACTTGCAGAAAACGAGGGCACAGCTACAAACCTCTGCGTACCGGGCGGAGATTCGGTTTCAAGAAAGCTGAGTGAAATTCTGGGTGTTGAATTTGAGGATGTTGTTGAACAGGTTGCCGTTGTGCACTGCGCAGGCGACTGTAACTACACTCAGGACAAGGTCGAATATGACGGAATTGAAAGCTGTGCCGCCGCTAAGCTGATTTTCGGCTCAAAGGGCGAATGTCCCTACGGTTGTATGGGTCTGGGCGACTGTGCAAAGGTTTGTCCCAACGACGCAATCTGCATAAACAACGGAATTGCTCACATTGACTCAAGGCGTTGCGTTGGCTGCGGACTCTGCGTAAAAACCTGCCCGAACCATCTTATTTCCCTTATGGCTGACATTGACAGAGTTGTCGTTATGTGCAGCAACAAGGACAAGGGCGGTATCACACGCAAGGCTTGCAAAAACGGTTGTATTGGCTGTAAAAAGTGCGAAAAGGTCTGCTCGACGGGTGCGATTAAGGTTAAAGATAACCTTGCCGTTATCGACTGTTCAAAATGTCCCGATTGCGAGGACTTCGGTGTTTGCGCAAGAGAATGTACAACAGGGTGCATAAGGATTTCGAATTTTTCAAACGCAACAAAAGCAATTGAAAATTAACTATAAAAAAACAGGGACACCTCTTAACTGAAGTGAACCCCAAAGTTTAGACAAAATTAAATATTAAGTTGTTAAGGAATGAGTTCGGTGTTGTACCTGACTCATTCCTTTTTGTTTTCTGTTTTTTTATATCATATTTTATTATTTTTATTTAGATTCATTAAATAGGTTTTTCAATCATCAATCCTATGCCCACAGTATGGGCAGTACTTTTTTTCGTCTTTTTCATCCTCATTTGGCTCGCTTGATATGTTTGGGCTTTTATATTTTTTGTTGTGGAGTACCTCGGAGAATCCTGCAGTGATAATACCTGTGGGAACTGCCACCATTCCTATTCCGATAATTGCTATGACAATTCCCAATATTTTACCTGCAACGGTTATGGGGTAAACATCACCGTATCCCACAGTTGTAAGGGCTGACATTGCCCACCACAGTGAATCGAATGCGTTGGAAAACTTGTCAGGCTGAGCCTCGCTTTCAAAGTTGTACATCAGCACCGATGCTATTATCATCAAAAGTCCAACAACAACCATTGAAGAAATAAGCTGATTTGCCTTGTTTTTGAACACCTGTGTAATGGTTTTCAGTGCAGTTGTATATCTGTTGATTTTGATGATTCTTAACAACCTTAATGCTCGCAGGGTTCGTAGTGCCTGTAGGTCGATTTTGATGAAAAACAGAAGATAAAAGGGCAGAATTGCTATAAAATCAATCAGCGCCATAAAGGAAAAGATGTATTTTATCCTTGCTCTTATGGGAGATAATTCGGGGTATAGCAAATCGGATGTCCAAACCCTTAATATGTATTCAACAGTAAATATTATTGTCGAAAAAATCTCAAATTTACTGAAGATTATTCTCAGGGATTTTGATATGTCAAATGTGCTTGCTACTACTGTTATAAGGGTTAGGAAGATTAATATTACTATTGTAATGTTTATAATTTTACTCAGAGGAGTTTTTCCCGATTCAATAATTTCAAAAGCTTTTGCTTTTACTTTTCTATACAAAAAATCACCCCATATTGAAACTAATATTCTATGGGAATATTATATAATTTTACTTCCAAATATGCAACTGATTATGGCTTCTTCTAAGGAAGATACTTTAATTTTTTGAAATATGAACTATCTATTTGTATGAAAAACACCGTTGATTCAGACATTTTGTTTGCAATCAAGGGTGTTATTATCTTGGGATTTTAAATTTTATAATGTATTTCATAATAATTGTAACATTAAACATAAAAAGCATTTTTTGCGAAAATGATAAAGTAAAATATACCATAAATAGTACTTTTATATTATACATTATAGTATTAATTTGGCAAAAATACATATTATAAAAGGTTGTAAAAGGGCTTGTTTTGTTGACATAAGGGGATAAATGGGGTAATATATAATAGTATGAATATGGGCAATTGTATTGGAGTTGCGGAAACTTTTACCGCTTATTTCTAATGTGATTTTTATTAGTAAAAACAGACTAAACAATGTAAAGGAACTAGTTTATAGAATGGGGCAGAGAGTAACAATGAGTACGAACAACCCTAAAGAAAATGATGTACAAGCTGTGTTTTTAGTGGGCGCTAAAAGCCTTGGTGCATACGGAGGTTACGAAACATTTATTAACAAGCTGACGGAGTACCACGCAGACAACAAGAGCATTAGGTACTATGTTGCCTGCAAGGCTAACGGCGATGGTCATATGGACGAAACAAAAGTTGATGGTGCTACGATAATCTCTGACAAAGAGTTTGTGTATCACAATGCAAATTGCTTTAAAATTAATGTACCAAACATCGGTCCTGCACAGGCTATCTACTACGATATTGCATCCTTAAATCAATGCTGTAAAATTATTAAAGAGAAGAATATTAAAAATCCCATAGTTTACATTATGGCTTGTCGTATCGGACCGTTTGCAAAGCATTTCTACAAGAAAATTCACAAGCTTGGGGGAAAGGTTTATCTAAACCCTGACGGACACGAGTGGATGAGGGCAAAGCGGTCTGCACCAATCAGAAAATATTGGAAAATCAGCGAACAGATGATGGTGAAGTGGTCTGACCTTGACATATGTGACTCTGTAAATATTGAGAAATACATACACAAGTGCTACGACGGAAAGGGTATAAAGGGACGAAATCCAAAGACAACTTTTATTGCTTACGGTGCGGAAACAAGAAAAAGCAGTCTTAGCGACAACGACCCAAAACTTCTTGATTGGTATAAAGAGAAAGGCTTATCACAAAAAGAGTATTACCTTGTTGTGGGCAGATTTGTACCCGAGAACAACTACGAAACAATGATAAAGGAATTTATGAAAAGCAACAGAAAAAAGGACTTTGCCATTATCACAAATGTAAACGATAAATTCCTTGAGGAGCTTGAAAGTAAACTTCACTTTAAAAGCGACAGCAGAATTAAATTTGTTGGCACAGTTTATGACCAAGAGCTGTTGATGAAAATTCGTGAAAACGCCTATGGATATTTTCACGGTCACGAGGTTGGGGAAACTAACCCAAGCTTGTTGGAAGCGTTGGGTAGTACAGACCTTAATCTACTTTTGGATGTAGGCTTTAACAGAGAGGTAGCGCAAGGTTCTGCAATCTACTGACTGGACAAGTCTATAATACCGAAAAGATACAAAAATGAAGATATATTCAGATGTTTAGTTTATATATCATCTGTTTTTTGAAATAGATATGCACAAATGTGTTGATGACAAAAATGATGCTTGGAGGTTAGATTTATGAAAGGGATTATTCTTGCAGGCGGTTCAGGTACACGTTTGTACCCATTGACGAAAGTGACTTCTAAACAGTTGCTTCCGATTTATGACAAGCCTATGATTTATTACCCGATGTCAGTGCTTATGAATGCGGGTATAAGGGAAATTTTGATTATTTCCACGCCACAGGATACACCACGTTTTCAGGATTTGCTGGGTGACGGTCATCAGTTTGGTGTAAATCTTACATACGCTGTTCAGCCTTCTCCTGACGGACTTGCACAGGCATTTATCATTGGCGCTGATTTTATCGGCGATGACACTGTGGCGATGGTCTTAGGTGACAACATCTTTGCAGGTCACGGTTTGAAGAAACGCTTGAAAGCTGCCGTTGAAAATGCAGAGTCCGGCAAAGGTGCTACTGTATTTGGCTACTATGTAGATGATCCGGAGCGTTTTGGCATTGTAGAGTTTGATAAGAACGGCAAGGCAATTTCGATTGAAGAAAAGCCACAACAGCCAAAAAGCAATTATTGTGTAACAGGACTCTATTTCTATGATAATCGTGTTGTTGAGTATGCAAAGAATTTGAAGCCTTCTGCTCGTGGTGAGCTGGAAATCACTGACTTGAACCGCATCTATCTGGAAGACGGCAGTTTGAATGTTGAATTGCTCGGTCAAGGCTTTACTTGGCTTGATACAGGAACTCACGAAAGTCTTGTAGAAGCAACTAATTTTGTTAAAACTGTTGAAAGTCACCAACATAGAAAAATCGCTTGCTTGGAAGAAATAGCATATCTTAACGGCTGGATTACAAAAGATGATGTACTTGCCGTTTATGAGGAGCTTAAAAAGAATCAATACGGTCAGTATCTGAAAGATGTACTCGACGGAAAGTATCTTGATGTTCTGCACTAATTACATAAATAGAAATAGGAGAAGAAAAAATGAAGAAATATTTGATTACAGGTTGTGCCGGATTTATCGGTTCTAATTTTGTTTATTATATGCTGAAGAAGTATGAGGATATATTGCTGGTCAACTTGGATAAGCTGACTTACGCAGGCAATCTTGAAAACCTCAAAGGTGTAGAGGGAGATTCCCGTCATATCTTTGTTCAAGGAGATATTTGTGACAAGGAGCTTGTTGCAGGCTTGTTTGAAAAATACGACTTTGACTATGTAATAAATTTTGCTGCAGAATCTCACGTAGACCGCTCTATTGCAAATCCGGAAATTTTTGTTCAGACAAATGTAATGGGCACCGTAAATCTGCTTCAGAGAGCAAAGGAAGCGTGGTATAACGCAGAAACAAAGACGTGGAAAGACGGCAAAAAGTATATTCAGGTTTCAACCGATGAGGTTTACGGCGCACTTGGTGCAGACGGTTTCTTTATGGAAACTACACCGCTTAACCCACACAGTCCGTATTCTTCGTCTAAAGCAAGTGCCGACCATTTTGTAATGGCGTTCCACGATACATACGGTATGCCCATTAACATCACCCGTTGTTCAAATAACTACGGTCCGTATCAGTTCCCTGAAAAGCTTATTCCTCTGATGATAAACAACGTAAAGCACCACAAGCAGCTTCCTGTTTACGGTGACGGTATGCAGATTCGTGACTGGCTGTATGTTGAGGATCATTGTAAGGCTATTGATATGGTTGCAAACGACGGAAAAATCGGTGAGGTTTACAATGTCGGCGGACACAACGAGCGTCCGAATATCTTTATTGTAAAGACCATTATTGAACAGCTTCACGACAGACTGAATGATGACGGCATCAGCGAAGAGCTTCTTAAGCATGTTGAAGACCGTCTTGGTCACGACCGCCGTTATGGTATAGATCCGACAAAGATTAAAAATGATCTTGGCTGGTATCCTGAAACACCGTTTGAAAAGGGCATTGTTCTGACTATTGACTGGTACCTTGAAAACGAAGAATGGATGAATAATGTAACAAGCGGTAATTATCAGAAATACTATGAAGAAATGTATAAAGCAAAATCTGAAATATAATGCAAAATAAGGTTGTGTGAAAATGAAGTTTTTTGTTACAGGCGTAAACGGTCAGCTTGGACACGATGTTATGAACGAGCTGCTAAAGCGTGGATATGAGGGCGTCGGCTCTGACATACAATTGGCTTACAGCGGTGTGTCAGACGGTTCAGCCGTAACAACTGCACCTTATGTTGCACTTGATATTACAGATAAAGATGCAGTTGAAAAGATAATAAAAGATATTAAACCTGACGCTGTAATTCACTGTGCGGCATGGACGGCGGTGGATATGGCAGAGGATGATGACAAAGTAGAGAAGGTTCGTGCCGTTAATGTTGGCGGAACACAAAATATGGCTGATGCTTGCAAAGAGATTGACTGTAAAATGCTATATCTTTCTAGCGACTATGTGTTTGACGGACAGGGAACAGAGCCTTGGAAACCTGATTGCAAGGACTATAAGCCGCTTAATGTCTATGGTCAGACAAAGTTAGAGGGTGAGCTGGCAGTCAGCAATACACTTGAAAAATACTTTATTGTCCGTATTGCGTGGGTGTTCGGCGCAAATGGTAAAAACTTTATCAAAACTATGATAAATGTCGGAAAAACGCACGATGAAGTCCGTGTTGTAAATGACCAGATAGGCACACCGACCTATACATACGATTTGGCAAGACTGCTTGTCGATATGTGCGAAACAGACAAGTATGGCTATTATCACGCTACAAACGAGGGCGGATATATCAGCTGGTATGATTTCTGCTGTGAGTTTTACCGTCAGTACGGTTTAAAAACAAAGGTAACACCTGTAACTACGCAAGAGTATGGACTTAGCAAGGCTGCACGTCCGTTTAACAGCAGACTTGATAAAAGTAAGCTGATTGAAAACGGTTTTACACCACTTCCGACTTGGCAGGACGCTGTCAGCAGATATTTGAAAGAAGCTCAGCTTTAAGGAGAAAGATAAAATGGGACAGATTAGTGTAGAAAAGAACGTAGGCGGCATAGAAGGTTTGTGTGTAATAACACCTGCTGTTCACGGAGATAATCGTGGATATTTTATGGAAACCTACAGTCAGCGTGATATGGAAGAAAACGGAATAAACATCAATTTCGTTCAGGATAACCAGTCAATGAGCGTGAAGGGTGTGCTTCGTGGCCTTCATTTTCAGAAGAATTTTCCACAGACAAAATTGGTAAGAGTTATTAAAGGCTCTGTATTTGATGTAGCTGTTGACCTGCGTTCCGGCAGCGATACATACGGAAAATGGTACGGTATTGAGCTTACAGAAGAAAACAAAAAGCAGTTCCTCATTCCCAGAGGCTTTGCACACGGATTTCTTGTTTTGAGTGAAATCGCAGAGTTTTGTTATAAGTGCGATGATTTCTACCACGCAAATGATGAAGGCGGTCTGGCTTGGAATGATCCTGAAATAGGCATCCGGTGGCCGAAGGTTGAGGGTACATATAAAGGTTCAGCAAGTGCTGAAAGATATAGTGTAGATGGTGTGGCACTCAATCTAAGCGATAAAGATCAGAAGTGGCTTGGAATTAAAGATACTTTTAAGTTTTAAGGGGAACGGTTCAGTGCAAAGTAATGAAGTACAACACGTATTTTTGGTGGGAGCAAAAAGTCTTGGCACCTATGGTGGATATGAAACATTCATCAACAAGCTGACTGAATACCATCAGAATAATGAGAGAATTAAATATCATGTGGCGTGTAAAGCAAACGGTGATGGCTGTATGGATCCAAATAATACGGAAGGTGCAGAGATTATTTCTGACCGTGAGTTTATATACCACAATGCGCATTGTTTTAGCATTCATATTCCGCAGAAGCTGGGGCCGGCACAGGCAATTTACTACGATATAGCTGCACTGAAAGAATGTTGCAGAATTATCAGAGAGCAGAAGCTTCCCCATCCTATTGTTTATATTATGGCTTGTCGTATCGGACCGTTTGCAAAGCATTTCTACAAGAAAATTCACAAGCTTGGTGGAAAGGTTTATCTTAATCCTGACGGACACGAGTGGATGAGGGCAAAGTGGTCTGCACCAATCAGAAAATACTGGAAAATCAGCGAGCAGATGATGGTTAAGTGGTCTGACCTTGACATATGCGACTCTGTAAATATTGAAAAATACATACATAAGTGCTACGACGGCAAGGGCATAAAGGGACAAAACCCAAAGACAACCTTTATCGCCTACGGTGCAGAAACAAGAAAAAGTAACCTTGCTGATGACGACCCCAAATTGCTGGGTTGGTATAAGGAAAAGGGTTTATCTCCTAAAGAATATTACCTTGTTGTGGGCAGATTTGTTCCGGAGAACAACTACGAAACAATGATAAAGGAATTTATGAAGAGTAACAGCAAAAAGGACTTTGCCATTATCACAAATGTAAACGATAAATTCCTTGAGGAGCTTGAAAATAAACTTCACTTTAAAAGCGACAGCAGAATTAAATTTGTTGGTACAGTATATGACCAGGAGCTGTTGATGAAAATTCGTGAAAATGCCTACGGATATTTTCACGGTCACGAGGTTGGGGGAACAAACCCAAGTCTGCTGGAAGCGTTGGGCAGCACAGACCTTAATCTCCTTTTGGATGTGGGCTTTAACAAAGAGGTAGCGCAAGGTTCTGCAATTTACTGGAACAAAAATGAGGGCAACCTTGCCGGTCTAATAGATAAGGCAGACCTTATGAGTGATGACGAAATTATCACTATGGGTGAAAAAGCTAAAAAGAGGATTAAGGATGCGTACAGCTGGCAGTATATCTGCGACAGGTATGCAGAAGTGTTTTTGAAATAAATAGGGGAGTGTGGACTAATGGGCGATAAGAAAATAATAGGCTATACAACAGGTGTTTATGATATGTTTCACATAGGACATCTTAATGTGTTACGCAACGCAAAAGCAAAATGTGATTATCTTATTGTAGGTGTAAGTACCGATGAGTTGGTGCAACAGGAAAAGAACAAAACACCTGTTATTCCATATGATGAAAGAAAAGCCATTGTAGAGGCTATCAAATATGTTGATGAAGTGGTGCCTCAAAATGACAAAAATAAATTCGGCGCTTGGGAAAAATATCATTTTGACAAAATGTTTGTTGGCTCCGACTGGAAAGGAACTCCTCAGTGGAATCGTTTTGAAGAAGAATTTGCCCCTGTAGGTGTGGAGATAGTTTATCTTCAGCATACCGACGGTATATCAAGCACTCAGCTTACAGGAGTTATCAAGGATATATTAGACGAGCATCCGGAAAATAAATAAACCCGGGAGGAGAACATATGAAGAAGGACTATACATTAAAGGAGATACAAAGTTGTATTCTCTCCATTATTAAAGATATAGATATTTTCTGTCGTGAAAATAATATTGAGTATTACCTTATGGGTGGTTCGGCATTGGGTGCAATGCGTCACAAAGGATTTATCCCATGGGATGACGACCTTGATATTTTTATGACAGTTGACAATTATAATAAATTCTTGAAATTGTTTGAAGAAAAAGCTCCCACGGACAAGCGTTTTCAAAAGTATTTTCTTCAAAAGGAGAATACAAAGGAATGGCCTTTGTTTTTAAGCAGAGTTTGCCTAACAGGAACTACTATGGTTAGTGATGAGTTTAAGTTCAATATGAAACAGCACCATACTGTGTTTGTGGATATTATGTGTCTTTACTCTGCACCAAAAAAAGATATGGCAAGAAAATTCCAGTACATTGCCGCCCAGCTGTTAAGGGTTAATGCACTTGCACTTTCAGGTTTTCCAAATGAAAGTTTAGCAAAGAGGGTTGCTTTGTTCCTTTCTAAAATTGTTGTCAATCCATTAACCCGACCTTTGCTCATCAAGTATGTGCATCGCTACGAGGGAAAAAATACAGAGTTGGTAGGACATTACTTTGGTAGGGCAAGGTTTAGAAGAACATCTTTCCTGCGTAGCTACCTTGGAAGTAAGCCAAGGTATGTTCCCTTTGAAGATACTGAACTTCCTGTATTTGAAAATGTTGAGGAGTATCTGGTGGCAAGATTTGGTGACAAATGGATGGAGATGCCAAGTCAGGAAACCAAGGATCAATACCCTGTTCACGGCAACTTTGTGGATTTGGAAAAAGATTATACTGAATATATCAGCCTGGACGGAAAGCATTGGATTTACGGTGAATAATTATGGATTTTGTAAACAAGACTGTGGCAAAAT
Organism: Ruminococcus sp.; assembly: GCA_022779485.1. Classification (GTDB taxonomy): domain Bacteria; phylum Bacillota; class Clostridia; order Oscillospirales; family Acutalibacteraceae; genus Ruminococcoides. The sequence continues at coordinate 88,676 of JALFTC010000006.1, read as the reverse complement.
TTGCAAAAGCAAAGAACAAGAAAATCAAAAAGCTTTACAGTAAGTTGTTGCTTGTTACCAGTGGTTTAGACCTTGGTTTAGGTGTGAAAGTCGGAAAAATGTTAATTTTAAACACGGCGGTTTGGGAACAGTAATTCACACTGACACGGTGATAGAAGATAATTGTATGATTATGTCAAATGTCACTGTGGGTCGCAGTGACATTTGGAAACCAAGAAGCAAAGATTCATGGGGTGGGGTACACCTTAAGAAAGGTGCAATTTTGTGCACCGGTGCTCGCATAATCGGCAAGAAAGACAAACTTATTGTGGGCGAGAATACAATAATCGGAGCCAATGCCGTGCTTACCTGTTCTACTGGCGACAATGAAGTGTGGGCAGGTATTCCTGCAAGAAAAGTAAAAGACAGAGATGTTATAGATTAATTAGAATGGGGAAAACCAATGAGTAATTTAAAGTCAACCTTTGCAAAACAAGGCGGTAAGAAGTTAATAAAGCAATATAGAAAAAGCGGAGCGTTGCTCACCGCCGTAGGAGAATTTGTTTTACTGGGAAAAAGTAGAACAGCTTTGGAAATATTGCGTCTTTCAACTCATCTAAAGGCAAAGAATAAGCTGAAAAAGAAGTACATAAACAGACTTATTGATTTTGACAAAACATATGATGAAGCTTTACCTCACGAAAGCAGTGACAAGGTGTGGGTATGCTGGTTTCAGGGTATGGAAAATGCTCCTAAACTTGTTAAGAGGTGCTACAAGTCCCTCAAGGATAACCTTACCAACAAGGAAATCATCTTAATTACAGAGGACAACATTACGGATTATGTTCAGTTTCCCGAGTACATTATGGATAAGTGGAAAAACGGACAAATCACCCATACCCATATGACAGATTTACTTCGTTTGGAGCTGCTGATTAAGTACGGCGGAACATGGATTGACGCTACTGTATTTTGCTCCGAAAAGCAAGAGAACATTCCTGATTATTTCTTTAATTCGGACTTGTTTTTCTTCCAGTGCCTAAAGCCGGGCAGGGACGGTCACAGCCACATTAATTCAAGTTGGTTTATAAGTGCAAAGAGCAACAACAAGCTGTTGATGGCTGTAAGGCACCTTTGTTATGAATACTGGAAGAATAACAAGGATATGATTGACTATTTTCTCCTACACGACTTTATGGCTATTGCCCTTGAATATTATCCAAAGGATTGGCTGAATATTGTGCCGAGAGACAATGCCACACCGCATATTCTGCTCCTTAGGCTGTTTGAGCAATATGATGAAAATATTTGGCAGTCAGTTAAGGCACAGACGCCTTTCCATAAGATTACATATAAATTTGACGAAGAAAAGACAAAAATAAAAGGCACTTATTACGATGTTTTGTTTGGATAGAATGTTAAGTAGCGGAATGGTTTATTAAAAGACTTGGAGGAGATTTCAATGCAGAAAGATGTCATCACCGTTGTTTTGCCAATTTATAATGTTGAGAAATACTTAGACAGATGTTTAGACAGAATTGTTAACCAAACATATAAAAACCTTGAAATTATTTTAGTTGATGACGGTGCAACCGACAACTGCCCGTCAATGTGTGATGAATGGGCAAAAAAGGACAGCCGTATCAAGGTTATACATAAAAAGAACGCCGGTCTTGGTATGGCTCGCAACACCGGTATTGAAAATGCAACAGGAGAATATATCTGCTTTTTTGACAGTGATGATTATGTTGATTTTGACGCTTTGGAAAAGTGCTATAATGCACTGAAAAAAGAAGATGCCGATGTAGTTTGTTTTGGGCGTAAAAATATCGACAGAAACGGTAACGAGTCCGGCAGGCTGGTCCCTGATGTGGATAAATATGTATATAGCGGTGACGAAGTTTTGGAAGAGTTTTTGCCTATATTAATTGCTCCCGACCCTGTCAGTGGCAGAGATTCAAAGCTGAGAATGAACGCATGGTCAACTGTTTATTCATTGAAAACAATAAAAGACGCAAACTGGGAGTTTGTGTCAGAAAGAAAGATTATTTCTGAAGATGTATATTCCCTCCTTAGCTTCTACAAATATGTTAACAGGGTAGTTGTACTTCCGGAGGCTCTCTATTGTTATTGCGAAAACGAAACTTCCTTAACAAGAACTTACAGAGAGGATAGATACGAGAAGATAAAAATATTCTACAACGAAAGCGTTAAGTTGGCTGAAAGCTTAGGCTACGGTGATGATATAAAACACAGGATTTCACACCCATATTTGTCCAATACAATAGCAGCATTAAAGCAGGAGGTAGCAGCAGGCAAGGACAAGAAGTCTGCAATAAAGAGAATTAAGTATATCGGTGACGATGATGTGCTGCAGGCTGTTTTAAAAAGCAACAAAAAGGATAATGTGGGGCTGAACAGAAAGATGCTTTTCTGGTGCTTGAGAAATAAGCATTACAGAATTTGTTACCTGTTGCTTAGCTGGAAGTTATAGAAAGAATTTCAATTACTATAAGGAGATTTGTTTATGAAAGAAACTGATAAAAAGTGTGTTTTTATTATACCTTACTATGGTGATTTTAATAATTATTTTTCGCTGTTTTTGAAGTCTTGTTCCCTAAATCCAAGCTACGATTGGATTATTTTTACTGACAATAAGAGAGATAGTTCTTACCCGGACAATGTTAAGATAATTAATCTCAGTTTTGCGGAAATTAACAAAATTGCCTGCGATAAATTTGGCTTTGATGTGTGTTTAAATACCCCTTACAAATTTTGTGATTATAAGCCTGCATATGGATTTTTATTTGAAGAATATATAAGTGAATATGAATACTGGGGTCACTGCGACTGTGATGTGGTCTTTGGTGATTTGGAGAGGATGTTAACTCCTTTGCTTGCAGGGGATTACGACAAATTATTTGCTGCGGGTCATTTAACTATATATAGAAATAATCCCGATAACAACCGTCGCTTTATGAAGCCATATAATAACAGACTTTTATATAAGGAAGCATATACCACGGACAAGATTTTTACCTTTGATGAGGACTACAATGGAAATGATAATGTTCACTCTATTTTTCTTCAGGATGGGGCAAAGGTCTGTCAAGAGGATATGAGTATGAATCCCTCAATTCACCATGGAAAGTTTGTCAGAGCGTATTATGATGAAAAAGTACATAACTATGTGAAAGAAGAATACAAAAAGGCAAGATATTATTGGGACAATGGCAAGATTTTACGGGTTCATCTAAATGGAAACACCTTAGAAAAAACCGAGTTTCTGTACATTCATCTTCAAATGAGAAAAATGAGGAATAAAATTAAGAGTATGGATTCTGTAATTGAAATTTTGCCGGATAGATTTATTAATGTAGCCGGACTGCCGAAATCTAAGAAAGAATTTCGCTCATATTCCGCTTCATTTTCGTATTTTTACTGGGTTGATGTTTACAAGAAAAAGGTTAGACGCAAAATTAAGGAAATATTCAAGAAATAAGTTAGTATAAGAACTAAGGACGAAGTATATATGAAGAAAAGTTTAAAAATATCCATTGATAGCGTAATTTTATGTTTGCTGTATTTTTTGTTCTACACAAGTATGCCGTATTTTAATATGTATTCAACCTTTAAGTATGTTGCTATTGCAGTAATTGCAGTGTATCTGTTTCCAAAGTATAAATATTTCTTGAACAAAGACTATCTTTATGTAAATATTTTCTTGTTATTGTTTGTGGCTGCTACTGTTTTTGCTTCGTACACAAATAGAAGTTTTATAACATCCCGAGATACCTTTTTAACATCAATATTATTTTCTATTTCGTTGATAGAATGTTTCTTTGTGATGGAGTATGAGGCTAAAAAAGGGAATATAAAAAAAGTAATAAAAATATTCTACTATATTTCTTTGCTTTTGACTGTCATTACCGATGTATTGGTGTTTGTCATAGGTGAAGTTGACGGATATTACTTAAACGGAACAAAGTTCCAAGTAGTTTATTTGCATATACTCCTTATAGCCTTGTTATTTGTAAGGTACAAACAGGGTGAAATGATAAGGCAAAAATTTCATTTTGCACTTGTTTTTTTTGCAATACTTTCAATCATTATTGGTGTATATGTTGATTGTAATACAGGCGTAATAGGAATGTTTTTATTATTTATTTTTAATTTCTTAATATCAAAATTTCCAAGATTTTTTAAAAATCCTTTTGCCTATATCGGTGTGTTATTACTTAGCTGTTCATTTGTCTTTCTGTACGAGGCGGTGCTAAACAATTCACTTGTACAAAAATTTGTTGTTGATGTGTTAGACAGAAGCTTAACGCTTACAGGTAGAACTAACATTTATATTGCTTTGCCAATGGTTTTGCTAAACAAATTATGGACAGGATATGGTTACGGAAGTTCATATGAAATTTCTATGGGCAATTATGGATATGCCAATACACAAAATGGACTTGCAGATTGGGTCTTGCAAATCGGGGTTATTGGAACAACACTTTTATTAATATTCATTCTCACAGTATTATACTGTGGCAGAAAGACCTTGAAAAAATCAAGTGCCGGAAATTCAGTTTTAGCTTTTTTATACGCACTGGCAATATTAGCGTCTGTTGAGATAACACTTAATCAATTTTTCTTTGGTGCTTTGGCTGTTATCTTTGCACTTTCAGTTGAGAAAAACAAAGTATGGACAGTAAAAAGACTAAAGAATAATCATTGCTGAAATTACTGGGTGTGACTTAACACAGAAAATAAATGGAGGTAATCGTTTTATATGGTTGACGGTTTAGTAAGCATTATAGTACCTATTTATAATTGTGAAGATTATATTGCAGAATGTATTGAGAGTGTAATAGGTCAGACATACAAAGAGATAGAATTAATTTTGGTGAATGACGGTTCAACAGATTCTTCATTGAAAATATGTGAGGACTATGAGAAAATTGATAAACGAATAAAGGTATATTCCTATGAAAACAGCGGTGTTTCAAAAACAAGAGAAATAGGATATAAGAAATCGAGTGGTAAATATGTAACTTTTATTGATGCTGATGACAGTATTAAAAGTGACTATATTGAAAAATTGTATGAGAGTATTCAGGAAACAGGGGCGGATGTAGTGTGTTGCAACTCAATAGATGAAGGAGTTGTAAATTTATATATTTCAGAAAATGAAATTATTGAAGATAAGGCTACATTAGTTGAGGCATTTTTTAATAAAAAACGCTATGCTTATTGTACATGGGGGAAATTATATCGTACTGAACTCCTAAAAGGTATAAAGTTTCGTAATATGAAATATGCTGAAGACACCTATTATGTAACGGAGGTGTTCCAAAAAGTTAAGAAAGTAGTTTTGCTAAATTATGCGGGATATTTTTATAGAGATAATCCCAACGGTGCTATGAACAACCCCAAAGGGATTCAACAGGCAGTAGATATTTTAACACTAAATCAATATATATTAAATCTATGCAGAACATCTTACCCGCAATTTCAAAACGAATGTATAATTAATATTGATAAAAATTTATTTATGCTTATTTGTTCAGCTTCAAAATCATCAAAGGAAGATAGAAAAAAAGCATACTTAATTGTCAAAGAATATACAAGTAATTGTAAAGAAGTACTAAAGAAAAATAATATTAAGAATATGATTGTCAAAATATATATTCGGTTGCCTTTCATAGTTACTTTTTTACTAAGAACAAAGAAGTCGTTAGAAAGAATATTGAGGAAGAGTGTGTGATTTTTGTAGGAGGATGAATAATGGATAGCAAAAAAAGAGCATTGGTTAGCATTATTGTTCCGGTGTATAATGTTTCAGAATACTTGGATAGATGTATAGAGAGTATTGTAAATCAGACATACCGTGATATTGAGGTTGTTTTGATAGATGATGGCTCAACAGATAATTGTCCTCAGATGTGTGATGAATGGGCAGAGAAAGACTCCCGTATTCGTGTTATCCATAAATCAAATGCAGGGGTTAGCGTGGCTAGAAACTTAGGCATACAGAAGGCAACAGGTGAATATATCACATTTGTTGATTCCGATGACTATGTTTATCCGGAATATTGTTCTAAGTTAGTACAACTGATGGAAACGGAAAAAGCAGATTTGACCCATTGCAGATGCGTATGGGAAGAAAAAAATATGAAACCCGTTCCGGATTTCTATAATATTACAAGTAAAAATTTCTCGGATTGCGGATGTAGCTGGACTGTATGGTGCAATATGTTCAAAACCGATATAATTCGGAAAAATGATTTGAAATTCCGTGAGGATATTGCCTCCGGAGAGGATACTTTATTTGTACTGGAGTACTTTGTTGTTTCTGAAAAAGCCGTGGGAACAAGCGAGAAGTTGTATTTCTATGAACAAGGTTCACTTGGCTTATTAAGACAGGATTACTCGGAAAGACGCCATTCCGTACTGACTGCCATGGAGCTGTGTGCAGAAATCAGCAAGGACATAGACAGTATGTTATACGAGGATTATATGATTTCATTGGCGTCAAAGGCGATGGAGCTGTTCTTCTTACTGAATTCATCTCAAATTAATAAAAAGAAAGGAGATAAGAAAAAATATAAGGAATGGAAGAAGGATATTATCAGGGCGATTAAGCTGTCAGAAAAATGCTACTATCATTCTAAGAAGTTAGAAAAAAATAATAAACAAAATAAAATCAAAATATTTTGTATATCACATTTTTGGACGCCGTTTTCATTAGTTTATTCCTTGAAAAAATGTGTAAAAAAGTGAGGTGTCAATATGGAAAATAATGTTGTCAGAAAAAATGAGAACAATAAATCAAATAAAAAAAAGATAGCAATTTTGACCATATACGACTTGGGTAATTATGGAAACAGGTTGCAAAATTATGCTACTGTACATTTGTTACAGAATATGGGATACAGTGTTGATAATTTGATTGTAAATTATTCCAGTCTTAAAACGATATTAGAAAAAAAGATTAAGAAAAAGGTAATTTTTGATTGGAATCTGTTTCAGGAGAATCCTAATTATGTTTCTTCACTTCCTCCCATTGAAAAGAAACGATATGACTCTTTTAAAGAATTTTCATATAAATACATTCCGCCACAGTTTGTAAGATACATTTCTCGTTTTCCGGTGAGCAAAGCAGGAAGATACAGACGCTATTTTGTTGGCAGCGACCAGGTGTGGAATCCGACGATTAAACAAGCTATGGACTGGTCGTTTTTACCATTTGTTCCTAAAAGAAAGAGAATTAGTTGGTGTGCAAGCTTTGGTATTGACGAAATAACCACCCAAAGAGAACGCATAGCCAAAAACCTGAAAAGGCTGAAGCATATATCGGTTAGAGAATCTGCAGCCGCAGGAATTGTTAATGAGCTTACCGGCAAGAATGCGGAGGTTCTCATTGATCCAACATTAATGCTAAGTGCTAAGGATTGGTTGGAGATTGCGGAAAAGCCTGAAAAAGTTGACTGTGAAAAAAAATATATTCTTACTTATTTTTTGGGTGGACGAAGTGACAGGGTTAATGCGGATATAGAAAAGTACAGAAATCAAGGATATGAGATATATAATCTTATGGATGAAACTCAGCCGGATGTGTTTGTTTCAGACCCTGCAAACTTTATCTATCTGATTTCCAATGCCTCTTTGATTTTGACAGATTCTTTCCACGCTTGTGTATTTTCATTCATTTTTGAAAAACCTTTTTTGGTTTATTCTCGTGAAAACGGTGGCGATAAGATGATGTCACGCATAGATACACTTCTTGAGAAAATGGAGCTTAAACGCAAATATGTGGACAGCGGTCTTTCAAATGATGTGTTTGAGCACGATTATTCTAAAGGGAAAAAAGTACTATGCGGTGAACAGGAAAAAGTTAAGCTCTTTTTGAATAAAGCACTTGGAGTGAAAATATGAAAATTGAACGAACAAAAAATGCAAAGCGAAATGTGATTTTCGGTACAGCACTAAAATTGTATCAGATATTGTTGCCGTTTTTGATGAGGACGGCTATGATTTACTGCCTCGGTGTTCAGTATCTTGGTCTAAACAGTTTGTTTACTTCAATTTTGCAAGTCCTTAATCTGGCTGAACTGGGAGTTGGCAGTGCAATGGTGTTCAGTATGTACAAACCAATTGCCGAGGATGATCATAAAACGATATGTGCACTTATCAATTTGTACAAGTGGTATTATCGCATAATCGGTGCAGTCGTATTGGTTGGAGGAGTACTGATTGTTCCTTTCATACCCAATTTGATTGAGGGTGATATACCGTCCGACATTAATGTGTATGTTCTCTATCTGCTCAACTTAGGAGCTACGGTGCTTACATACTGGTTGTTTGCATATAGAAACAGTATCTTACAGGGTTATCAGCGTAATGATGTTGCCAGCAAGGTTACTATCGCTACGGATACTGTAAAGTATGCTTTGCAAATCGGTGCATTATTTATTTTTCATAATTACTACTATTATGTAATTGCTATTTTGCTTACTCAGGCAATAGGGAATATTGCTACAGCTGTTATATCTAAGAAAATGTACCCACAGTATGACCCGAAGGGAAAACTCCCTAAAGAAGAGGTAAAGAAAATTAACGGCAGAATTAGAGATCTGTTTACGGCAAAGCTTGGTTTTATAATTGTAAATTATGCTGATACAATTGTTATTTCAGCCTTTTTGGGACTTACTGTTTTGGCTGTATATCAGAATTATTATTTTCTTATGACGGCAGTAATTGGTTTGATGACAGTTATTTTTCAATCCTGTACAGCAGGGATTGGTAATAGCATAATTGTTGAAACAAAAGAGAAAAATTACTTAGACTTTAAGAAATTCACAATGCTCATTTCTTGGGTTTCAGGAATTTGTACTTGTTGTTTTTTATGTTTGTACCAGCCCTTTATGGAATTATGGGTAGGAAAAGACCTTATGCTGAGTTTTTCTGTCGTTATTTGCTTTTGCATATATTACTTTGTGTATGAAATCAATCAACTTATCAATACATATAAGGATGCTGCAGGAATGTGGCACGAAGACAGATGGCGTCCACTTGTTACTGCACTTACAAACCTTGTAATGAACTTGATTATGGTACAGTTTTGGGGAATTTACGGTGTTATGTTATCCACTGTATTGTCTACGGTGTTTGTTGGAATGCCTTGGCTTATACATAATTTGTTTACGGTTGTATTTGAAAGAAAGCAACTTTTGGGATATATCAAGACATTGTTTTTCTATGTAATAATTGTTGCTATAAGTTGTTTTGTATGCGGATTTATATGTAGTTTTATCAACTTATCAATATTTGTTACATTAATTGTTAGAGGTATAGTTTGTGTTATTGTTCCAAACATTATCTATTTGGTAGCATTTAGGAAGAAAAAGGAGTTTAAGGGCTGTATAAAACTATTAGATAAAATGACAAAAGGGAAATTAAACAAAGTATTAGTTAAACTGGGGATGGACTGATATGAAAACATATGCAGCAATATATAACAATAACGAAATCAGAGAAAATTCTTCATCAGGCGGTATCTTTTCTGCTTTAGCAGATAAATTTGATGTAGTCTATGGTGTTGCTATGACAGATGACTGCTATGGTGCAGAAATGATTAGAGTAGAGGGGGATATTACTCCTTTGCGTGGATCTAAGTATTTCCAGGCAAAGGTGGGAGATTCTTTCAAACAAGTTAAAAAGGACTTGGAAGAGGGGAGAAAAGTCCTATTTTCCGGAACCGGATGCCAGATCAATGGTCTGTCCTTGTTCCTTGGAAAAAAATATCAAAATCTTTTTCTTCTTGACATTATTTGCCATGGCACTCCATCTCCAAAACTATGGAGAGAGTATGTTTATTTTCAAGAAAAGAAGTATGGTAAGCTGGAGAGCGTAAATTTCCGTTGCAAGGATGACAGCTGGATTGATTTTGGTATGAAAGAAAACCAACTATATATTTCCAAAGATACGGACTCCTTTATGCGTATGTTCCTACGAAACTACTGCCTTCGTCCGGCGTGTTATGAATGTCATGCAAAACAATATAAAAAGTCTGATATGACTATTGCAGATTTTTGGGGAATAGAAAATGTTGCTCCGGATATGCATGATGGCAGAGGAACAAGTCTTGTAATTACCAGAACTGAAAAAGGACAGGAACTGTTTAATATCATAAAGAATGAATTGAAGTGGAAGGAAGTTAGCTATGAGGAAGGAGTAAAAGGAAATCCTTCCGAGTATTCTTCCGTTGCTCGTCCTCAGAAAAGAGATACATTCTTTAAAGATTTAGAGAAGATGCCGTTTGAAAAAATGGAAAAGAAATATGCAGCAGATATTAAGTTTTTGCTGCTGAGAAAAGTAGTGCGGAAAATAAAACGCACCATCAAGAAAATTTGGAGGGGCTAAAAAACTCCAATGCCAATTACGGTATCCTTTTCACATTCAAAAAGTAATGATGATTACGGTATGCCGTTTAATTTTAAAAAGTAACTTAGGTTTATTGGTATACAAGCCATCCGGTATAATGAGGTAAAATAATGGAATACACAAAAGAAATAAAAACAAAAAAAACAATCCCGGTTTTATACGAGAGAAAAGAAGAATGCTGTGGCTGTACAGCTTGCTATGCGATTTGTCCTAAGTCTGCCATATCAATGGTTGAGGATGAAGAGGGGTTTGATTATCCTCAAATTGATGAAATTAAGTGCATTAGTTGTTTTCAGTGTACAAAAGTTTGTCCTATGGGTGTTAATGTGAATTGTGTTTCTCCGGGCTTTATCCAGCGTGGACAATTTAGCGAAAATCAGTTGCCCTATCTACTTAAATCCAATTTTATGAACAAGGTCGGATGCTCCGAGGATATTGCGTCTGCTGTTGCTTTTTTGGCAAGTAATGAGGCTGATTTTATCACAGGACAGAATCTCTGTGTTGACGGAGGTCGTAGCTTAGGACTGCATGGGGATAATTAAGGAAACACTGAATAAATCACTTTACACATCTTGTACGCATATTTTCTGCCGGTATGCCCAAAAAATCCTGGTCATACGCCAGTATTACTGCGGTTTTTTGAACATACCGACAAAAAATCTGACTGTACAATCTGTGCAAATGATTTAATCAGTATTTCCTTAACTAAAGATTAATAAAATGATTTTTAGCGGAGGAGTATGTTATGAAAGCAATAAATTGGGCTATTTTAGGTACAGGAGTTGTTGCTAACGAGATGGCAACCGCCCTTACAAATTCAGGCAAGGAAATTTATGCTGTTGCAAACAGAACTCACTCAAAGGCTGTTGCTTTTGCCGAGAAGTACGGTATAAAGAAGATTTACGACAGTATTGACCTTATGTTTGATGACCCTATGGTGGATGTTATCTACATAACAACTCCTCACAATACCCACATCAATTACATCCGCAAGGGTCTTGAAAACGGCAAGCATATTCTTGCTGAAAAATCAATTACTCTTAACAGTGATGAATTGGAAGAGGCAGTTTCCCTTGCCCAAAAGAACAATCTTGTGCTTTGTGAGGCTATGACAATATTCCATATGCCAATCTACCGCAAGTTAAGAGAAATCCTTGAATCCGGTGCTCTTGGCAAGGTGAATGTTATCACAATGAACTTTGGTAGCTTTAAGGAATACGATATGAATAATCGTTTCTTTAACAAAAACCTTGCAGGCGGTGCAATGCTTGATATTGGAGTGTATGCTTTGTCTTTCGTAAGATGGTTTATGGAACAAAAGCCTGAGAAGTTCTCAACCTGTGTAAAATTTGCTCCAACAGGAGTTGATGAACAGGCTACAATTCTCCTTGAAAATGATAGTCAGCAGATGGCAACCGTTGCCCTTACACTACACTCCAAGCAACCCAAGAGAGGTATGGTTTCCTGCGAAAAGGGATACATTGAGATTATGGAATACCCAAGGGCGTGGGAAGCAAGGATAAACTACACAGAGGACGGTCATACAGAGGTTATTAAAAGCGGTGATAACGCACAGGCTCTCAGGTACGAGATGGAGGATATGGAAAGGGCAATTAACGGTGACGATTCCGGTGTATTCCTCAATTATACAAGAGATGTAATGGATATTATGACTAAAATCCGCAGAGAGTGGGGACTTACATATCCCGAAGAGGAATAATTTTACAAAAATATATTATGAAAGAAAAGGCTGTGAAACATCAATTTGATGTCCACAGCCTTTTTAGAAAATAAAAAACCCACCGAAAAAACGGTGGGGAAGTATTTGCTAAATTTTTTAGGCAGTAAGTTATTTATTTATTCCGAATTTATCAATAATTTTAATTGCGTTGTAATCAACATTGCTGTTTTTCATTTCGTAAAGCCAATTTCCCAGACCGCCTTTTTTTCTGTAAGTGCGGTAGAATCGCTTTATGTAATAAACAGGCAACAATATAACAGGCTTGTCCATATCCCACATTTCTACTGCAACCATATATTCCCTGGGTGGAAATGCCCAGCGGAAAAATCCTTTGATTTTTCCCGATAATTTGTTGGAGTCATAGTGATTTTTTGCCTGCATCATCATTATTTTTTGTGCGTCGGACTTTCCAATGTGACCAAAGGTTCCTCCGTTCAAAATCTTTTCAAGTGTATAATCAAGAAGCTCATTGTCAATTTCAAATTTTGTAAATTGGGGGAGCTTAGAGGCGAAAATCCTGTTGCAAATGTGGAAGATACCTGTTGTGAAATCTGTTAATTTCAATTCGCCAACCCATTTTTCAAGCTTTTCAATATTAATGGGATTTTTCTCAAAGAAAAATGGCAAATCCAAAAACATCCTGATACCGCATCCGTTTTGCTCAAAGTGCTTTTCAAGGTGACAAACTAAAAACATCATATGATATGTGGGGTCAAGGGTGAATGTGCAGTCATTAATTTTTACAGTATGGCTGAAAGCGTTGCTGAAAAAGTCCAAAGAATTTCCGCTGTGTATCTTTGGATTTTTGTTTGAAAGATTTAGGTGAATTTCAAACAGTGTTTTGTTGTAGTAGTAATCCTTCGTATATGCTTCACTACCCTCGTCAAAGTATTCAAAGCCGTTTTCACGCAGGATCTTGTCCACTTCATCAAAGTTCTCTTTGTGTATTAACACATCATAGTCACCCATAGTCCTAAGTTCTTTGGAGGGATAAGCCTTGCTGACTATGCTCCCCTTGAAGAGAATATGCTCAATATGGTTTTGATTAAACAGCTTCAAAAGGTAATTCAGATTTTGCTCCATCTGAATATTCAGCATTGTCAGGGAGAAGAAATTGGTTTTAAGAGTTTCGTAGGCTTCTGTGTTTTTCATAAAACTAAGGTCTTTAATTTTTGAAAAAACAATTCCCTCAACATTATGTATTTCAGACAATCGGCAAAGTAAATCCTTGTCAACATCCTCTGAGGGTTCTTTACACTTTTTACCGCTGTAAAAGCATTTTAAGATATAAAGGAAATATTCCTGTGTATAGTTCATAAAACTCCCCCTAAAACTCTTAAGATAATTATACTATATATTTGGCAAAAAATAAAGTATGGAAATTTGAAGATTAGTTTTTTGGCAATCGGATTTTTAAATAATCATCACTTAAGTTTTTATGTACAAAAAAACTCCACCGAAAAAATCGGTGGAGCAGTATTCACCAAATATTTATACTTTAGATATAAATTATAACTCTGCGAAATACTTAATTGTTCTTACCATCTGTGATGTGTAAGAGTTCTCGTTGTCATACCAAGAAACAGTCTGAACCTGAGTTGTGTCTGTGTCTTCCATATATGTGCACATTGTCTGTGTAGCATCGAAGAGTGAACCGTAAGTCATACCAACGATGTCGGAAGAAACGATTGGATCTGTGTTGTAACCGTAAGACTCGGAAGCAGCAGCCTTCATAGCAGCGTTAACTTCATCAACTGTTACCTTACCCTTAACAACAGATGTAAGGATTGTTGTAGAACCTGTTGGAACAGGAACTCTCTGTGCAGAACCGATGAGCTTGCCGTTAAGCTCTGGGATAACAAGACCGATAGCCTTTGCAGCACCTGTTGAGTTAGGTACAATGTTAACAGCGCCGGCTCTTGCTCTTCTCAGGTCGCCCTTTCTGTGAGGACCGTCAAGAATCATCTGGTCGCCTGTGTAAGCGTGGATTGTGCTCATAATACCGCTCTGGATTGGAGCAAGGTCGTTAAGAGCCTTAGCCATAGGAGCTAAGCAGTTTGTTGTACAGGAAGCAGCAGAAATGATTGTGTCGTCCTTTGTAAGAATATTCTCATTTACTGAATATACAACTGTTGGAAGGTCGTTGCCTGCAGGAGCAGAGATAACTACCTTCTTAGCACCTGCATCGATGTGAGCCTGTGCCTTAGCCTTAGATGTGTAGAAACCTGTGCACTCAAGAACTACATCAACGCCGATTTCGCCCCATGGAAGCTCAGCAGCGTTTGGCTTAGCGTAGATTGTGATTTCCTTACCGTCAACAACGATAGAAGATTCCTTAGCCTCAACCTTATCAGCAAGAGCATACTTACCCTGTGCAGAATCATACTTTAAAAGGTGTGCAAGCATAGCAGGATCTGTAAGATCGTTAATTGCCACTACTTCATAACCCTCTGCACCAAACATCTGTCTGAATGCAAGACGACCAATACGGCCAAAACCGTTAATTGCAACTTTAATTGCCATTTTCAATTCCTCCTAATTTTTAAGGTAATTATATAATATTACAATATCGTAAATTTTTCAATACTCTTGGGGAAATTTAACGCAAGTTTTGAGAAAATTTTATGATATGAAATATTTTTAATAAAAAAGAATGTCTAATTCTGTATAGTTTTTCACATATAAAACAAATTATAATTCTTTATAGAAATTATTGTAGTGAAAATCACTTGACAACTTATCAATTTTCTATTAGAATGTTATTGTACGCAAGTGGGTTTTGCGTATTTATGGGAATTTTGCCCATTTTGTAAATTTAATTGACTCATTTTGAGCCGTTATATATGGATAATCATTTAGTATTTTTCACCATAATTGATGATGTTATACACAAACTAAAATACTTCCCGTTTTTCGGGCTTAAATGATTTATTTTTGTCAGGGCTTATGCCTTTATTATAGTTTGTAAAATTGAATATCTGTCTTTAACGGCACCGGTCGATTGTTTTGATGAATTTGAAATTAAGAAACAACAACGAGGAGGTGTCATTTCGTATGGAGCTATGGTTAGCAATTGCGCTGATTGTGGTTGCCTTTGGCGTTGCTTTCGGCGTGGGTACTGTTTTTGGTATTCAGAGAAGAAAGCAGGTGGCAGAAAAGGCTATCGGTTCTGCAGAAACCGAGGCTAATCGCATAATTACCGAGGCAGTCAAGTCAGCAGAGGCTAAGAAAAAGGAGTTCTTGCTTGAGGGCAAGGATGAACTTCATCGCTTGAGAAACGAAAACGAAAAAGAAATTTCCAGCCGCAGAAAAGAAATACAGCGTCAGGAAAGACGAATTCAGCAAAAAGAAGAAACCCTTGACAGAAAAATGGACAACCTTGAAAAGAAAGAATACAGCTTTCAGAAAAAGCAAAAAGAGGTTGAAGAAAAGCTGGAAGAGGTAGAGCAAGTCAAGAAAAGCCAGTTTGAAATGCTGGAAAGAATTTCAGGCTACACAGCAGATCAGGCAAAGGATTATTTGCTGCAACAGCTTGACAGTGAGCTTGACCACGAAAAGGCTGTAAAAATCCTTGAGTATGAGGAAAAGCTTAAGGAAGAATCAGACAAGAGAGCAAGGAACATTATTTCACTTGCAATTCAGCGTATGGCAGCAGACCAGGTTGCAGAGGCAACAGTTTCTGTTGTTGCCCTTCCCAATGACGATATGAAGGGACGCATTATCGGTAGAGAGGGTAGAAATATCCGCACAATCGAAACACTTACAGGTGTTGACCTTATCATTGACGATACACCTGAGGCTATCACACTTTCTTCTTTCGAGCCTGTTAGGAGAGAGATTGCCAGAGTTGCTCTGGAAAAACTTATTGCAGACGGTCGTATCCACCCTGCAAGAATTGAAGAAACAGTGGAAAAGGCAAGAAGAGAGGTTGAGTCCACAATTAAGGCAGAGGGCGAAAAAACAGTCCTTGAAGCCGGTGTAAACAACATTCACCCTGAACTTGTTAAATTGTTAGGTAGATTAAAGTACAGAACCTCCTACGGTCAGAATGTACTTAAACATTCCGTTGAGGTTTCCTTTATTGCCGGAATGATTGCTTCCGAGTTGGGACTTAACCCAACAGTTGCAAAGAGGGCAGGACTTCTCCACGATATTGGTAAGGCACTTGACCACGAGATGGAGGGTTCACATATTCAGCTGGGCGTTGATGTTGCAAGAAAGTACAAGGAAAGCGACGCAGTTATTCACGCTATTCACGCTCACCACGGTGATGTTGAGGCAAAGACAGTGGTTGCCTGTATTGTTCAGGCGGCTGACGCAATTTCTGCCGCAAGACCGGGCGCAAGGCGTGAAAACCTTGAAAACTACATCAAGCGTTTGCAAAAGCTTGAAGAAGTGGGCAAAAGCTTCTCAGGTGTTGACAGCTGTTTTGCTATTCAGGCAGGTCGTGAAATCCGTGTTATGGTTAAGCCTGAGCATGTTAACGACGAAAGAATGATTCCTTTGGCAAGAGAAATTTGTCAGAAGATTGAGCAGGAGCTTGAATATCCCGGTCAGATTAAGGTTAATATTATCCGTGAATCACGAGTTTCTGACTATGCAAAATAACAAAATGATATAGAAATCATCAGGTACAGTCCGCACAAGACTGTACCTGTTTTTTTGGTTTAGCAAAACAAAAGTCCAAAGTGCCCCTGAATTTGAATTTCAGAGGCACTTATTTTATATGAACACAGGCTGATACTGCTTATTCTCATACGCAAGGGTTACACACCGAGGAATCAGGGTGAAGTCGCTTACCAGAGAATTCGGCTTTTTTATGCAATCATCCTGTGACATTGGAACAAAATATATATTTTTTGTGTTGAGCAATTTTCCGATATTGACCGCCGAGGCACCCAAACCGTCGTTGGTGGCTATGGACAAAAGCACCGGTCGTTGTATTCTCAGGTGGCTTTTCACCGCCATAGTAACAGGGGTGTCGGTGATACCGTTTGCAATTTTTCCCAAGGTATTGCCTGTGCAGGGGGCAACCACAAGCACATCGCATATTTTCTTTGGACCTATGGGTTCTGCATCTTCTATTGTCCTTATAATTTTTTTGTTGGTGATGTTTTCCACTTCCGCAATGAATGACTCTGCTGTTCCGAATCTGGTATCTTTAGTGCTGGCATTGGTGGACATTATTGGGATAATGTCATACCCCTCCTCCACCAGTTTTTTAAGCTGTGCTATGGATTTACTAAAGGTACAAAAGGAAGCCGACAGAGCATATCCGACGGCAAGCTTTTTCACCCGTCATCCTCCTTGAGTATATTAAGAATTGTGCTTTCTATTATCTCTCCGGCAGATTTTGGTGCGATTTTTCCCGGCAAAGACAGTGCGTGAATAGCCTTAATGCCACACTTTTCAGCACAGGCAAAATCTACTCCACCGGGAAGTGAGGCAAGGTCAATAATCAAAGTGTCCTTACTTAGCTCCCTTAGTACATCTTCCCTTAGAATAAGGGAGGGGATTGTGTTAAAGATAAAGTTGTAGCTGTTTATCTCTGTAAAATCTCCTGTTTTTATCCCTGCAAAACCGTTGAGCTTTATCCAAGCAAGGTCGCTTTGCTTTCTGGCTGAAACTGTCACATCAGCGCCCATACCACGGAGCATTTCCGAAAGCACCTTGCCGATTCTTCCGTAACCGCAAACAAGTACCTTACTTCCGTTTATGGTTATGTCGCTGTGCATTAAAGCCTGTTCAATAGCGCCCTCCGCTGTGGGAACTGCATTTTTCACCGCAAATTCTTCCCTGTCGCTGTAAGAGGAAACCCTGTTTTCCATGTCGGGAAAAGCGGATAAAAATTTGTCCTTAATGCCTGTAAATATGATTTTATCCTTTAGTGCGTCCTCATATTCCTTTAGGTTAAGATTACTGTTTGAATAGGGAGAAACAACATTTTCATCATCACTAAAGGGTATCACAGGGAGAATTATTATGTCGCTGTCAAGGGCAGACGCGATTTCACAGTCCATTGTACCCAGCTTGTCAAAGCCCCACAGACGCACCTTGTAGCCGTCATCCTTTAGAGCCTTGGCAAGGTAGTAATTGCGTTTGTCACCGCCAAGCACCCCGAAAGTCTTGTCAAAACTTTTCATAGAAAGCACCTTTTGATTTTAGGAAACACTGAATAAATCACTTTACACATCTTGTACGCATATTTTCTGCCGTTATGCCCAAAAAATCCTCACAATACGCCAGTATTCCTGCGGTTTTTTGAACATACCGACAAAAAATCTGACAGCACAATATGTGCAAATGATTTAATCAGTGTTTCCTTAATTTATTTTATCTCTTATACCACCATTATATGTAAAGGGCAATAAAGTGTGCTGTTTTGTAAGTGTAATTTCTTAAAACAAAACAGCACCTTGTCCGCCCTCTTATACTAATTTAGCCTTAGTATTCTTTAGCAGTTGTGACACTTTGCCTTTGCCACAAAGCTTTCACAGTCAACACACCGGCACTGGCTTGGGTTAGGCTCGTGTGTGCCTACCATAATGGAGTCCAAAGCACAGTAGTTCTCTGTTGCGTTGTGATTTTCGCAGGAAGTAACTGTACATCTGATAGAACTGTTCTTATGATTCTTGTCCATTTTTATCACCTCAAAATTATTTGACACCTTGCTTTTGCTTGTGTCCTAATTATTATTGGCGAACACAGGTTAAAATATTCAGTATCTCCTTAGCAAAATTTATACCCTTGAATAAAATATACCGAGGTGATTTTGTGGCAGTTATTTACTTTATTATGATATTCCTATCTCTTATAGGAATAATAGAAATAGTAAGCTACTTTATTTATCATTTGATGTCGGTAAAAAACGAATGTTCAACACTGCTTATCACTCCAATAAATAGCGACAGCGATTATGAGATGATAATAAGAAGTGCAATGGAAAAGGCAAAGTGGATGGGAACACTTCGACCACAAAAGATTGTCATTGTGACAGACGGAGTAAACGATGAAACACTAAAGGGTATAAAAGCAATGACCTGCGGATACGAATATATAGAAATTTTAGAAAAAAAGGACAGGGAAAAAATACTGAATTTATTGTAAAAGCATACCAACAATGATATAATTACCATATGACAAATAACGAGTTATTACAGATTACCGGGACAGTTGAAGATATAATTTACAGAAACGAAAACAACGGCTACACAGTGCTTGAAATTGATGTGAAGGGTGAGCTTGTCACCGCCACAGGGATAATGCCCTCCTTAGAGGCTGGAATGGAGGCAAGGCTTTTCGGCAACTACAAAAGCCACCCAAGCTACGGTTTGCAATTTTGCACAGAAACCTTTGAACTGACAATTCCCACATCAGTCCACGGCATCCTAAAGTATCTTTCTTCGGGTGCTGTTAAGGGGATTGGCGTTGCCACAGCCACAACTCTGGTAAAAGCATTTGGCGAAAACACACTAAAGGTTATGACGGAGGAGCCAGGTCGTGTGGCAAAGCTCCGTGGTATTTCTGAGGCGAAGGCACAGGATTTTTCAAAACAACTTCAGGAAAATATTGGAGTTAGGGAGCTTATGCTGTACCTTAGCGAGTTTAACATAACCCCCAACACAGCGGTGAAGATATACAATGTTTACGGAAACAAAAGCCTTGACTACATAAAGGAAAATCCATATTCCCTATGTGACAGCGGAATTAGGGTGGCATTTGAAGTAGCGGATTTGATTGCAGTTAAGCAGGGCAGACAGGTTGATGATGAGTTCAGAATCAGGGCGGGTATTGTACATATCCTTAACCACAACAAGCTGAACGGTCACACCTGTTTGCCTGAGGAAAGATTGGTGCAGACAACATCAGGCTTTCTGAATGTGGAACAGGACTTGGTACAAGCCTCTTTAAATGATATGATATCTGATGCCTCCCTTATGCGTGAGGTTTTTGACGAAAAAAAGTTTATTTTCCTCCCTGAAATGTACAGGGCAGAAAGCTTTATAGCAGGCAGAATTAAGATGATGCAAAGCTTTCCGGCGGAAAAATTTAAAAATACTGACAGTCTTATTGAAAAGATAGAAAATGAAGATAACATAGAGTATGCCGAAAAGCAAAAAGAGGCAATAAAATCTGCTATGGAAAAGGGATTTTTGATTTTGACAGGCGGTCCGGGAACAGGCAAAACCACCACCCTTAATGCCATAATCAAAATACTTGAGCTTAACGGTCAAAAGGTACTTCTCACAGCCCCCACAGGCAGAGCCTCCCAAAGAATGGAGGAACTGACGGGTAAAGAGGCAAAAACAATTCATCGACTCCTTGAGGTTGCCTACGACAAAGAGGACAGACCTGTTTTCAAAAGGAATGAAAAAAATCTCTTGAAATGCGATGCCCTTGTGGTGGACGAGGTTTCTATGGTGGACTCACTTCTTTTTGCAAGTCTTATGGAGGCTTTGCCCTTTGGCACAAGGCTTATCCTTGTGGGCGACAGCAACCAGTTGCCATCTGTGGGTCCGGGAAATGTACTCAGTAACCTTATTGAGTCGGATATTTTACCCTATGTGGAGCTAAACGAGATTTTCCGTCAGTCAATGGAAAGCCTTATTGTCACCAATGCCCACAGGATTGTAAAGGGTGAACTGCCTGATATTTCCCACCGTGACAGCGACTTTTTCTTTTTGCCCACAAATAGTGCCCTTGAGGGTGCTAACCTTGTGACAGATCTTTTTGCAAGGCGACTTGTAAAAAGCTACAACTATTCACCATATGAGGACATACAAATCCTTTGCCCAAGCAAAAAGGGAGTTTTGGGTGTGACTGAATTAAACGAAAAACTGCAAAATGCCGTCAACCCTCACACCGATGACAAAAAGGAGATAAAGTTCGGCAGAAAAATTCTCCGTGTCGGTGACAAGGTGATGCAGTACAAGAACAACTATGACATTCTGTACACAAGGGACAACGGAGAACAGGGTGCGGGAATTTTTAACGGTGACATCGGCATAATTGAGGACATACAAAAGAAAGACCAAAGGATAAAAATTAGGTTTGATGACAAAACCGCTGTTTACGACTTTGACTCTGCACAGGATATTGAGCTTAGCTATGCCACAACTATCCACAAAAGTCAGGGCAACGAATTCACCGCTGTTATTATCCCTCTGTTTAACACTCCTCCAATGCTTTGCTACCGCAATCTCCTTTACACAGGGGTAACAAGGGCGAAAAAGCTACTTATTATGGTTGGCGACAAAAACATAATCTCCAAAATGACAACCAGCAATAAACGAAACGGAAGATATTGCGGACTAAAGCATCTTTTGCTAAAGGACAACATCATATGAAAATAGCAAAATTAATAAGAAAATTCTTCTTTCCTGCAAGGTGTCCCTTTTGCAAAAGAGTTATTAAAATCAATGAACAATGCTGTCCTGACTGCAAGGACAAGTTGCCCTCTACATACATTGAAAACTTTGCCCGTGGAGGATACAGGTGTGTTTCATCCTTTCCCTATGACGGAGTTTACAAGTCAGCCATAAAAGGATTTAAATTTAACAATAAGCCAAGGAGAAGTAAACAGTTTGCTATGCTTATGGAAAGTGATATTAGGGATTACTACCGGGACATCACCTTTGACATTATTACAAGCGTTCCCCTACACAGGAAAAGACAAAGACTGCGTGGCTACAACCAGTCACAGCTTATTGGTAAGGAGCTTTCAGCCCTTTTGAATATCCCATATGTTGAAGTCCTTGAAAAACACAAGGACAACGAAATTCAGCACACACTAAAGGCAAAGTACAGAATAAAAAATGTAAAGAACGCATACAGGTTGATTGACAGGAAATTGGTAAAGAACAAGAATGTTTTAGTTGTAGATGATATAATCACCACAGGATGCACCCTTGGAGAATGTAGCAAGGTCATAAGAAATGGCGGTGCAAAGTGCGTTGCCTGTTGCACATTCTGTAAGGTACTATACACTTGAAAAGAATTTTTTATTGGAATATAATGACTATAATATTACAGAAAAAGGTAAAATGGAGGTCAAATTATGAATATTGCTATTGACATCGGCACTTGCAACACAAGGATAGCAACACAAAGTGACGGTATAATTATTGATGAACCTTCCGTAATAACTTACGATACATACACCAACTCCATAATTGCTGTGGGTGAGGGAGCATACAAAACCCTTGGCAAAACTCCAAAGAGGGTTGAGGCAACCTTTCCAATGGCTGACGGTGCAATTTCTGCGTCAGAGCTTGTGGAAAATATGGTGCGAATTTTTATAGGAAAAATCGGAAAGAAAAAAATCTCTATGCCCCGAGTAATCACAGCAGTTCCGGGAGGAATTACCGAGGTTGAAAAAAGGGCAATAGTAAACGCAATAAGTTCCTACGGGGTAAGGACTGTCTATCTCATAGAGTCTGCAAAGGCTGCCGCACTGGGAGCAGGACTTGACATACTATCCGGTGAGGGCAAGCTGGTTGCCGACCTTGGGGGCGGTACAAGTGACATTGCTGTCCTTTCCCTTGGGGGAGTAAGCTCCGGTATTTCACTTAGGAAAGCCGGAAACGAAATGGACAAGAATATAATTAAATATATGAAGAACAAGTACAAGCTTGCAATAGGTCTGCAAATGGCGGAGCAATGCAAAAAGGAAATAGGCTTTGTAAAAATGGTAGGCGAGGACAAAACCTTTGTGATGAAGGGTATTGAGCTGACAAGAGGACTGCCAAAGGCGATAGAGGTCAGTAAAAGTGAGCTTGTGCCAATCTATCAGAACACTATGCTGGAAATAATCAGGGGAATTGTTGATGTTCTTGAAAACACTCCACCTGAGCTTAACGGCGACCTGTTAAATAACGGAATTGTTTTCACAGGCGGACTTAGCAAAATCGGTGGACTCAAAGAACTTGTGGGCGACTACATCAGGAATTTAAAAATCACCATTGCAGATGAGCCTGACACCTGTGTAATAAAAGGTATTACACAGGCTATACAGTATATTAAAAAGGTTGAAAACAAAAAGGGTCACGAAATAAACCCACTTTTGGCGGCGTATTAATATGGATAATACAAAGGGTAATTTTAGCACAATTCAGTTTCTGAAAAACATATTGTACATACTTCTCTGTCTTTTCTCATCTAACTCATTTCTGCTGATTAAGGGTACAGGAAGTGTGGTTTTGGCGGTGTCTGCTGTAATTTCCTTTATCCTTGTGAACATTCTCCCATTTTTATTTAGTAATGTTCACACTGCAAGGCTGAAGCTTTGCTGTCACGGAAAGGACTGTTTAATAACATTTTCCTTTGCCTGTTTTGTGTCGGTTATTTACCAGATTGTTCAGCTTGTAAGACTTGTACCAAACCATTGGGCAGATTACCTTATAAATCTTCTGATTTGCATTTTGTCTTTAAGCGTGATTTTTTGGAACGGTATCATCTGTGTTTACACAACATCAATACAGCTTGGGATAAAATACAGGGTGATTGGGCTTTTGTGCGGATGGATTCCCATTGCTCATCTTTTTGCCCTGTACAAAATCATCAGGATAACATCAGAGGAAGTAAGGTTTGAAGAGGAAAAATATCTGCTGAACGAAAGGCGAAAAGGGGAAGAAATTTGTAAGACAAAATATCCTGTACTTCTTGTACACGGTGTATTTTTTCGGGATTTTAAGCACCTTAACTACTGGGGCAGAATTCCCGATGAACTGACAAAAAACGGTGCAACGGTTTACTACGGAAACCACCAGTCTGCACTTTCCGTCAAGGACAGCGGTTTTGAACTTGCAAACAGGATAAACCAAATTGTCAGGGAAACAGGTTGCCAAAAGGTGAATATAATCGCCCATTCAAAGGGCGGTCTTGACATTCGCTATGCTTTGGCAAAGTGCAATATAAGTGACAAGGTTGCATCCCTTACAACAATTAACACACCACACAGGGGATGTGAATTTGCCGATTATCTCCTTACTAAAATCCCTGTTGCTATGCAAAACAGAATTGCAAAAACCTACAATTCTGCACTTAAAAAATTAGGTGACACCACCCCCGATTTTATGGCATCAGTTGTGGACTTGACCGCCAACGGAGTTGAAAAAATTAACCAAAGCCTTGCACCTTATGAACCGCCAAAGGGAGTTTACTGCCAAAGTGTCGGCTCTGTGCTGAAACACGCAACAGGTGGTAAATTTCCACTAAACTTTTCCTACCACCTTGTAAAGCACTTTGACGGTGAAAATGACGGTCTGGTGTCAACAAAGTCCTTTCCTTGGAGCGAAAATTTTACATTGCTGAAATCACCCGGAAAAAGAGGAATTTCCCACGGAGATATGATTGACCTTAACAGGGAAAATATATCCGGCTTTGATGTAAGAGAATTTTATGTTCACCTCGTAAACGACCTTAAATCAAGGGGTTATTAAAAACTAAAAAATATAAATCAAGGGCAATTTCAGACAGTAACGGTTTTGAAATGCCTTTTTTAATGTGTTGTTTCATAGGTTATACCATAATTTTGCACCACTTGATTTTTACACATTCCTATGATAAGATATTTTTATCAATTTAAGGAATGAATGATAGTATGAAAATTTGTCAAAAATGTAAGAAAATTCACAACGATAGTCAAGAAAGATGCAGTATATGCGGAAAAACTCTGAAAACAATCGTTGACAAAAATACTCCAGTTGGAGTTTGCGAGGTTTCGGGAGTTGACCGAATGCGTGTTCACGGCGCATTGGAGGACGCAGGAATTCCCTGCACAGAGGCTCGCAGAAAAAAGAGTGTTTCAAGCGAGGCTGTAACAGGTGGAGATTTGTCCGATGTTGTTATCCTTGTTCCGTATCAAGCCTATGATAAGGCATATGATATATGTGTGGGAATAGGTGTTATTGACGAAAATGATGTTGCCCCTCTTACAGAGGAAGAGCTAAATGATATTGAGAGCAAAAAGTCAGTTTTTGACAAGGACGCCGAGGATTTTATGGAGATGTCCCAAAGTAAGAGGACTTTTGTCAGAATTGTATCCGCAATTCTACTGATACTTGTTTTCTGCGGTGTTATCTGGGGTGTTGACTACGGTTTGGAATGGATAAAAGGATTTTTTTACTAAAGGAGAATGATTTATGAAAATTGATACAAAATGTGTTCAGTCGGGATATAATCCCTCAAATGGTGAGCCAAGGGTGCTTCCGATTGTACAAAGCACAACATACAGCTACGACAGTGCCGAAACTATGGGAAAGCTTTTTGACCTTGAAGAGGACGGTTTCTTCTACACAAGACTTGCAAACCCAACCCTTGATTCGGTAGAAAAGAAGATTGCCGACCTTGAGGGCGGTGTTGGCGCAATGCTTACCTCCTCCGGTCAGGCTGCATCCACATTTTCAGTTACAAATATTGCAAAGGCAGGTGACCATATTGTATGCTCATCTGCTGTTTACGGCGGTACATTTAACCTGTTTAACAAAACATTAAGGGACTTGGGAATTGATTTTACATTTATCAAACCTGACAGCACAGAAGAGGAAATTTCCGTTGCCTTTAAGGACAACACAAAGGCTTGTTTTATCGAGGCTGTTACAAACCCAAGCCTTGATGTTTCCGACATTGAGCTTTTTGCAAAAGTTGCACATTCACACGGTGTACCCCTTATTGTTGACAACACCTTTGCAACTCCAATCAACCTTCGCCCATTTGAATGGGGTGCTGACATTGTAGTTCACTCCACATCAAAATATATGGACGGACACGCAGTAGCACTTGGTGGTGTTGTTGTTGACAGCGGTAACTTTGACTGGAACAACGGAAAATTCCCAATGCTGACACAGCCTGACGAAACATACCACGGTGTTGTATATACCGACCACTTTGGCAAGTGTGCATATATTGCAAAGGCAAGAGTTCACCTTATGAGGGACTTTGGCTCACAGGCTGCCCCGATGAATGCCTTTCTCCTTAATTTAGGACTTGAAACCTTGGCTTTAAGAATGGAGCGACACTGTGCAAATGCACAAAAGGTGGCAGAATTCCTTGAAAAGTCCGAAAAGGTAGAGTGGGTAAACTACCCCGGACTAAAGTCAAGCAAGTACTATGACTTGGCTAAAAAGATGATGCCTAACGGTACTTGCGGAGTTATCTCCTTTGGTGTTAAGGGTGGCAGAGAAGAGGCATCTAAATTTATGGAAGCTCTTTCCCTTGCAAAGATTGTTACCCATGTTGCAGATGCAAGAACCTGCGTTCTCCACCCTGCAAGCACAACCCACCGCCAGATGACCGACACACAGCTAAAGGACTGCGGTGTCGAGCCCAATATGATTAGATTATCAGTAGGAATTGAGAACAGTGACGACATTATCCAGGATATTGAACAAGCACTTAAATCCCTGTGAAAAGGAAAGGCTTGAAAAGGAAAAAGGAAATAAAGAAACCTATGTTTCTGCCGTTTTAGTCTGTGCAGGTAACAGTACACGAATGGGACTGGAAAAGTCAAAGCAGTTTATAGAACTCCTTAACAGACCGGCAATTTTCTACACACTTTCAGCCTTTGAAAATGCTCTTTCTGTAAACGAGGTTGTAATCGTGTGCAGAGAGTGTGACAAAATGGAGTTTCAAAGCATTGTGGCACAGTACAATTTTTCAAAGGTCACCGCTATCACAAACGGCGGAGAAACAAGGTCCGTAAGTGTGAAAAACGGTATTAATCAAACCTCACAAAAGGCTACCCATATTGCAGTCCACGACGGAGCAAGGTGCCTTATAACCACAGAAGAGATTGAAAAGGTGGTTTTGTCAGGAATATTAACAGGTGCCTCTGCCCTTGGTGTGCCTGTTAAGGACACAATTAAGGTGGTAAACAGCGACAACACCATAAAGGACACTCCCGACAGAAGTACGCTTAGGGCAATACAGACACCACAAGTTTTTAACAAGGAAAAGTATCTCAAATTCCTTGCAATGGCAGAGAGTGATGCAGTTGACTTTACCGACGACTGTAAATTGTTTGAGTACTGCGGAGAAAAGGTCACTGTGGTAGACGGACTTTACACCAACATAAAGCTGACAACACAGGACGATATTTTGGTAGCCAAAAGTATTTTGGAAAGTAGGGGAGTTAATTGCGAGTAGGACACGGTTATGATGTGCATAAGCTTGTTGAGGGGAGAAAGCTGATTTTAGGCGGTGTGGAAATACCCCACACTGTGGGACTATTAGGTCACAGTGACGCTGATGTACTTCTCCACGCAATAATGGACAGTCTGCTTGGTGCGTCTGCCCTTGGTGACATTGGAAAGCTGTTTCCCGATACTGATGAAAGGTACAAGGGAGCAGACAGCCTTGCACTACTGAAAGAGGTTGTAAGGGTTCTTGATGAAAATGGCTACAAGATTGTGAATATCGACTCAACAGTTATTGCCCAGTCACCAAAGCTAAAGGACTACATTGTGAAAATGAGGGAGAACATTGCATCTGCCTGTAACATAGATGTTGACTGTGTTAGCGTTAAGGCAACAACAGAGGAGTATCTTGGCTTTACAGGACGAAAAGAGGGCATTTCCGCCCACAGCGTCTGCCTTATAGAGTAAAAACTTACTAAGTATTATTATTACCCTTTGCCAAATAATATAGGCGGAGGGTGTTATGGATAAGAAAAATAATAAAATTGAAGAGCCTGATATGGATTTAGAGTTCAGCACCTGTTCGTCATACGATTGCACAGGTCTTATCCCCACCGAAACAAATTTAGATGATGCGGTGGAAAATTACGAGGAGCTGTACCCCTTTTTGCCCCCAACTGTGGAGCCGAAAGAGGAACAGTAAAGAAAATTTGATAAACGACAAAACACCGTGGAGAGTAGTTTCCACGGTGTTTTTATACTCAGCACAGCATTTTTGCCCGTATTTTTTGCAGGATTTTTTTCTCCTGTCGGCTCACCTGTACCTGTGTCATATTTAGTGTTTTTCCTGTCTGGGTTTGCGTCATATGCTTGTAGTACCTAAGCTGAATCAACTTGTTGTCCTGTTCACTCAAGTCCTCCAAAGCCTTTTTTAAGGAGATTTTTTCTGTGTATTCCTCCTCACAGGAGTTTACCGTAAGGTCGATGCTTTCATTTTCTTCACCTGTTAAGGAAAGAGGAATCTGACCGGCAGAAAGTGCCTCGGCTATTTTTTCCGGCTCGGTGTTTAACTTTTTTGCAATTTCGGGTATGGTTAAATCCTTTTCAAGGTCGGTCAGGTTAGTGATTTTCAGGTACAATTCCTTAAGACTTCGGCTCACCTTTACAGTACCGCCCTCCCTGAAAAGTCGCTTAATTTCCCCAAGAATTACGGGAACGGCGTAGGTGCTTAGCTTGTAACCAAGACTGCTGTCAAACCTGTCCACGGCCTTAATTAGCCCCTCGCACCCCGCCATATAAAGGTCGTCGTAATCAATGCCCTTGCCCTTGAATTTTTTACAGCAGGAGTGGACAAGACCAAGGTTTTCCTCAATGATTTCGTTACGGCTTTTCATATTTTGCACGAATTAACTTTTTGTACAATGTTACTGTGGTGCCTTTGTCCTCTTTTGAACTCACCTTAACCTTGTCCATAAAGCTTTCCATAACAGCAAATCCAAGACCGGCTCTTTCTTCTCCTCCTGTTGTAAACAGAGGTTCCATAGCCTTTTTTATGTCGGGAATTCCCTTTCCCTTATCACGAATTTTTATGATAATTGTGTTGTCCTCTGCAATTTCGCCCTTTATGTAAATCATTCCCCCTGTGTCACGGTAACCGTGTACAATGCAGTTTGTAACCGCTTCGGACACAGCAGTTTTTATGTCGGAAAGCTCGCTTATTGTGGGGTCAAGCTGGAGAAGAAAAGCGGAAATTACAGAACGGGCAAAGCTTTCGTTTATACTTTTTGAGGGGATTTTCAGCTCCATTGAATTAACTATGTTCATTTGATTACCCCCAAAGTTTGTATTCCTGCCAGTTGAACAACCCTTTTGATGTTCATAGGCAAGTTGGTAATTTTCAGACTTCCGCCCAAAAGTGACATTTGGCGAAATCTGCCCATAATCAGCCCTATTCCGCTACTGTCCATAAATTTTACATTGGAAAAATCAAGGCAAAGTGTGTGGGGTCGGAGAGCTTCGGTTTGGGAGTCTATTTCCGGCCTTAAATTTTTGCTGGTGTGCTGGTCAATTTCTCCGCTTAAAAAGACGGTTAGCACATTGTCCTGGTAAGATGTGTTTAACATATTGAACTTCCTTTTCTATGTAATAAAAAAAGTAATAAAAAACTCATACTATTATCATATATAGTATGAGTCAAAAATTTTGTATTATTCTGTTGTAATGAAATTATTTTTTTTGATTTATTTGTGCTGTGGAGTGTTTTTATTCACACAGCCTATCAATAAGTATTGGTCTGATTTCTCCGGCAAGGTAAAGTGAACCGCAAATCATAATTGTGCAGTCCTCTTTTTTGGCAAGGTCAAGTGCAATATCAACGGCATCTATTGGTGAATCGGCGGTGATGACATTTGGGAATTTGTCACGACAAATATGGGCTAATTCTTCACCTGTGATTGAGCGAGGATTGTCAACGGTAAGGGTGATTACTGTTTGGAATTTACCCTTGATAAAATCAATGCTGTGGCTTATGTCTTTATCCCTAAGCATACCCATGATAAGCACCCTTTTGCCACTTGTGTATTCCTCAACGCTTTTCCCGAAGGACTCCATACCGTTTGGGTTGTGAGCACCGTCAAGTATAACCCTTGGGGATTTGCTTAGTAACTCAAACCTTGCAGGGTTTTTCGCCTTAGCAATTCCGTATTCAATGTCATCTTTTGTGATAGGGTAAAAATATTCGTCAGTAAGCACTTCAATGGTCTTTAGTGCTGTTCTCAGGTTTTCAATTTGATGAAGTCCTGCAAGATGAAGGTTTAGCTTTCTGCCTTTGTATTTCACCGTTGTACCCTCAATGGTGGAAGAAATCACCTTGAATTTGCAGTCCTCTGCAAAATGATAGATGTTTTTATGCTCTACGCAGTACTTTACAATTTGCCTTTCAATAGCGTTGTCGGTTTGCTTTCCGATTACAGTAAATGACTTTTCCTTGATAATTCCGCACTTTTGAAAAGTTATCTTTTCTATAGTATCCCCTAACACAGCGGTGTGGTCAAGTGCTATGGGAGTTATTACGGAGCATAGTGGGGAGGGAATTGTGTTGGTGCAGTCCAGTAGTCCTCCCATACCTGTTTCCAGCACAACAATGTCGCAGTTTTCCTTTGCGTAGTAGTAAAAGGCAACTGCATTTACAAATTCAAATTCTGTGATTACATCTCCCGTTTCAGCCATTTCCTCTACAAATGGAAAAAGGTATTCAACAGCGTCTGCAAGGCTCTCTTTCGGTATCATCTGTCCGTTAATCTGTATCCTCTCCCTGAAATCTGTGATGTAGGGGGAGATGAAAAGACCTGTTTTAAGCTTAGCCTCTGTCAGTACAGAGCTTATCATTTGAGATACAGAGCCTTTGCCGTTTGTACCTGCAATATGAACGAATTTGCACTTGTTTTGGGGGTTGCCTATTTTGTCAAGCAGTTTTAACATTCTGTCCAAGCCCGGGCGTGAGCCAAGGTGGAGCAGGCTGTGTATTTTTTCTAATGATTGTTGATATGTCATAAAAGCTCCTTGTAAATTTCATTTTTCTTAAATCCTGTGAGGGTTGCTATTTCCTTACTTGCCTCTGTTGCCTTTTTACCCTTTTTGATTAGTTCCTTTGCCATTTCAACAGCCTGACTTAGGGTGTAACTCTCTTCATTTTCTTCTTTAGTCTTGCCTTCAAGTACAAGGACAATTTCTCCCTTTAGTCCTGTTTCTCCGAAGTCCCTGTATGCCCTGTCGGTGGTGGTGCGAATTACCTCCTCGTGAACCTTTGTAATCTCCCTTACTATGGACAGCCTTCTGTTTGGAAAGTAGTCTGCAAAGTCCTTTAGGGTGTTTTTCAGCTTGTGAGGTGCTTCGTAAAACAGCATTGTCCTTTCTTCATTTAAAAGGCTTTCCAGGTGTTCCTTTCGGCTTTTCTTGTTAACACTTAAAAAGCCCTCAAAGGCAAATCTGCCTGTTGGCAGTCCGGAAATTGCAAGGGCAGATGCAAAGGCTGTGGGGCCGGGGATAACAACGGTGTTTATGCCCTTTTCCTCACATTGCATAATCAGTAGCTCGCCGGGGTCGCTTATGCAGGGCATACCGGCGTCAGTTACTATGGCACAGGTTTCACCGTCAAGAATTCTTTGGGTGATAATTTCACCACGCTGAAGCTTGTTGTGCTCAAAGTAACTTATCATTTCTTTTTTTATTCCAAAGTGGTTTAAAAGTTTTAGGGTAACTCTGGTGTCCTCGGCGGCAATGAAGTCAACACTTTTTAGTGTTTCCACCGCCCTGGGTGAAAAGTCGCTGAGGTTTCCTATGGGAGTTCCCACAACATATAAGACGCTCATATTCTACTCCTTTGGGAAATGCTGATTTAATCAGTATTTCCCTTGTAATCTCCGTAAATTTCCAGCATTTCCGGTGAAAAATCACCCTTTTCACCCTCTATCATCAGGGTTGGCTCTGTGGTCATAAATCCCGGCTTTCCCCCTCTGCGACCCTCAATAAGCACTAACTTTGGTGCTTTGTTTAGCCTTTGCTGAACAAGTCGGAGCCTTTTTGGTTCAAGGTTGTATTTTCTCATCAGGGTTATAAGGTCACAAAGCCTTTCACTACGCTGACACATACAAAGTCTGCCACCGAAGTTCAGTAGTGAGGAGCTTACCCTGATTATATCTTCAAGGGTACACATAACCTCGTGTCGGGCAGTTTTTTTCCCACTGTTTGGGTTATGTATGCCTGTTCCGTTCTCCTTGTAGGGAGGGTTGCACACCACAAGGTCAAAGTAACCAAAATTCACCTTGCCCTTTAGCTCCTTTAAATCGCTGTTTATAACCTTGATGTTGTCAAGCTTGTTCAGTTCGATGCTTCTTTCCAACATTGAACAGGCGTCGCTTTGAATATCCACAGCGGTTATTTCAAGATTTTTGTTTTCCTTTTTCATCAAAAGGGGGATAGTGCCACAACCTGTGCCAAGGTCAATCGCTCTGCGACTTTTCTTAGGGGACGCAAAGTTACTTAAAAGTATTGTATCTGTGGAAAAGTGGTGAATATCACTTACAATTATTTTTATGTTTTTACCCAATGGTTCAAGGTGTTCGTTTTCCTTTAGCACATTATCCCTCCTAACATTAAAATAAACCAGAGCAATTATACTACAATAAATGAAAAACAGCAAGGCAAACACCTTGCTGTTTCACTCAAAAATTAAATTATGCTTCTGCAGGAGCACCTACAGGGCATGTGTCTGCACAAGCACCGCAGTCAATGCATTCATCAGCGTTAATTACATACTTGCCGTCGCCCTCGGAAATAGCACCAACAGGACAACCGTCAGCACAAGCACCACAGCTGATGCATTCATCAGAAATAGCATATGCCATGAAGAACACCTCCTTATTAAACTGACTTTATTCTACCATAACAGTATCAAAAAATCAACGGATTTTTGCTTTTGTTATTATTTTTCAGTTTTTTCGCCGTTTTCCTGTTTATTTTGACTTTCACGGACCGGTTTTTCATCGTGACGATTCTTGTTTGGGATTCGTTCACGAACAGGTCTGATTTGTTTTAGTGTAAAGGTTTGGGGAATTGCCTCTTCGGGGGCAGAGTCCAGCTTTACCTTTACCTTGCCTGTCAGAAGAGCTGTTTCAACAACAGTACCCTTGCCCTCAGGAGTTCTGACATTTGTTCCCACCTTAGGAGTATGCTTTAGAAGGTCGCTGTATGCCTCCTGCTCGTATTTTAAACAGCACATAAGCCTGCCACAGGTACCGCTGATTTTCACAGGGGAGAGGGAAAGTCCCTGTTCCTTTGCCATTTTTATGGACACAGGCTGAAATTCCCCTAAAAATCCGTTACAGCAAAATGGTCTGCCACACATTCCAAGACCGCCAAGCATCTTTGCCTCGTCCCTTACGCCGATTTGTCTAAGCTCAATCCTTGTTCTGAAAACAGTTGCCAAATCCTTTACAAGCTGTCTAAAGTCTACTCTGCCGTCTGAGGTGAAGTAAAAGAGGATTTTGCTGTTGTCAAAGGTGTATTCAACATCAACCAGCTTCATATCCAAATTGTGATTACGGATTTTTTCCTCACAAATTTTCATAGCCTCTTTTTCACGAGCCTTATTCTCTTCAAGGTGTTCAAGGTCCTTTTTTGTAGCTTGTCGGAGAACCTTTTTCAGCGGGTGAACAATTTTTTCCTCGTCAACCTCTTTGTTTGCAAGGGCAACTGTTCCGCATTCCACACCACGGGAAGTTTCTACAATTACTCTGTCGCCTTGATGAAAATCATAATTATCAGGGTCAAAATAATAAATCTTTCCAACCTCTTTAAATCTAACTCCAATTACTTTTGCCATGTTATCCTCCTGAGTTCAGTACACAGCCAAGTGGAAAGCAGGTTTATGTTTCCGTTTCCCTTTGCCATACGCTGTGCCTTTTCTATTGTATCTAACAGGGAAAGTGTTTTTTCCCTTGTAAGTTTTCTCTGTAATTTTTTTGGTGCCTCACTTTGGGTGACAGGCTTTCCACCTGATAGAAGTACAAGTGTATCCCTTATAATCATCCTTAGGGGTGGCATTGTTTCAAGGAAAATATCCCTTTTGTTCAGCTTATAGGTTGCCTTTAAAAGAGTGTATTCGTTAACATCCAAAAGGGATAGTGCGATTTCTTCACTTAAAGCAACTCCGTTTTCCAAAAAAACCTCGTCATTTGGAATGTTAATAAGTGTACTTCGTGAAATTATAGTGTCAAGCATTAGACTTGCATCCTTGCAGGTCATAACAAAAATCACACCTGACGGCGGTTCCTCCAAGGTTTTTAGCAGGGCATTTTGAGAAATTACAGGTAATTTCTCGTCAACATCATAAAAGAGAAAAACCTTGCTGTCAGCCTCATTGGGTATTATTGCGGTGTCACGAATAATGTTGTCAATAATTTTTTTATTATATATTTTTGCTTTTGTATCGTCACTACCCTTGACAACCGTTATGTCGGGGTGTGAGTGGCTTTCAGCCTTAACGCAGTTTTTACAGGTAAAACAGGGTTTGTTTTCACCTGAGCAAACAGCATATTTACACAGAAACTCTGCAACATTTTGACGACTATCCCTGTTTCCCCCTGCAACAATTATTGCGTGGGGAAGTCTATTGCTGTGGCTAAGGGAAGAAAGCTGATATTTAATTTTTTCGCTGAAATTTTCATTGCCGAAATTCACAATATCACCTTTATTATGCTTTTACTATGCTGGCAAGAACACCCTTTTCTGTAATATCAAGCAAACAGTAGGTTGCACCGTAGCCGTGACAGGAGCCGGGGTTAATGATGTACATACCGTCATCATATTCATTCATAGAAATGTGAGTGTGTCCGTAAAGCAAAATGTCTGCATTTTTTTCCTTTGCTGCGTAAATCAGCCTGTTAAGCCCCATTTTTGCACCGTAAAGGTGACCGTGGGTTGCAAAAATTCTTTTGCCCTCAAGGATGATTTCAAGTGTGGGTTCAAGTGAGCTACCCCAGTCGCAGTTTCCGCAAACATTGAAAAAGGCTTTGTTTGGAAAACTCCTTCTCATATATTCTACATCTCTTTCGCCGTCACCGCAATGAATGACAACTTCTGCGTCAGAATGGGACATAATTGCCTTTTGCATACGGGTGAAGTCACCGTGGGTGTCGGAAAAAACAAGTATTTTCATAATTACCTCTTCATAAATAGGATTTCCCTGCATAACATATTAATAGCACAGAGAAAGGAAATAGATAATGATAAACAACAGTGAAATTAATAATCTTTTAAACGGCCTTAGTGAAAGGCTGAATACTACTCCGGAACAACTTAGGGCTAATCTGGAAAAGGGAAATCTTGATTCCGTAGTGAGTAAAATGAGTAGCGGTCAGGCAAAAAGACTCCAAAAAATCCTTGATAATCCGGAGCAAAGTGAAAAAATCCTAAATTCACCTCAGGCTCAGGCAATCATCAAAAAGCTGATGGGATAAATGGACGATTTAACTTCTAAAATTAACGAGATAATGTCTGACCCGGAAAAAATGAGGGAAATTCAAAATTTAGGCAAAATGATGGGTCTAAACACCGACAACACTTCGCCACCGCCCAAAAAGGCTGAACCACCAAAGCAAAGTAACCCCTTTGGCGAACTTGGGGGGGTTGACCCAAGCATCATAGGAAAGCTGGCGCCCATATTCACCTCGGTAAACCGTGAGGACGACACTACCAGACTTCTGGACGCTATGGCACCCTTCCTTTCGGCAGAAAGACAGGAGAAGCTTAAGAAAATCAAAAAAATGCTGGTGATTATCAGACTACTGCCAAATATCAAAAATCTTGGATTATTTTAGGAGTAGAGAGAATTGGACGATATGGAAAGGGAAGCACTCCGCAGAGCAGAAAAAATGCGTAGTGCTTTCTACTCAAGCTCAAATGTACATAAGAAAAAAGAAGAAATGCCCTCACCACCAAAAAAGCCAACTCCAAAGGAAAGAAATCTTCCAAAAGAGGAGCATACACCTAATAAGGAGCAAACACCAAAAGCGGAGCATATACCAAAGGAAGAGGAAATCCCCTTTGAACCTTTGGAAAACGGTGAAAAGGAAGGTGGCAAGGATATTTTTGACTTTTTGCTAAAGGATAAGGAAACAACCTTTATCCTGTTAATGATTTTCTTTCTATACGACGAAAACGCCGACCCAATGCTTATGATGGCACTTATATATCTGCTTGTGGGGTAGGAGATATGCAGTCTGTAACAAAAAGCACAAACCTAATCACTATCCACTATTACCTCTTACTTAAAAAATATTAACCTCATCACTATTCACTCTTACCTCTTACTTATAATTATGTGCGTATCTGCCCGTCACCCTCAATAATAAACTTTGAGGAAGTAAGCTCGTTTATACCCATAGGTCCTCTTGCGTGGAGCTTTTGGGTGGAAATGCCTATCTCGGCGCCAAGTCCGAATTCTCCTCCGTCGGTAAAGCGTGTGGATGCATTTACATAAACTGCGGCACTGTCCACCTCATTTGTAAAGCGTTTTGCCCTTGAATAATCACTTGTGACAATACATTCACTGTGACCGCTGGAGTACTTTGCAATGTGGTTAATAGCCTCGTCCAGATTTGATACCACCTTGCAGGCGAGAATATAGTCAAGGAATTCTGTGTAGTAGTCGCTTTCTTCGGCATCTACAACAGAGTCCCCAAGAATTTTTTTGGTTTCTGCACAGCCTCTAATCTGCACATTTTTGTTATCTAATTTTTCCTTTATCAAAGGCAGGGCGTCCTTTGCAATATCCTTGTGAACAAGTATTGTTTCTATGGCATTGCAAACGGACGGCCTGCTTGTTTTTGCGTTGTAAATAATTTCAGCTGCCATTTCAATGTCTGCGTACTTGTCAACATACACATGGCAGTTGCCCACACCTGTTTCAATTACAGGCACCTTGCTGTTTTCTACAACAGCCCTGATTAGTCCTGCACCGCCCCTTGGGATAAGCACATCAAGGTAATCACTTAACTGCATAAGCTCTGTTGCAGACTCCCTTGAGGTGTCTGTGATAAGCTGAATACTGTCCATAGGCAGTCCGGCTTTGTCAATAGCGTTTCGCATAATCTCTGAAATAGCCTTATTGGAGTTAATAGCCTCCTTGCCACCTCTGAGAATTACTGCGTTGCCTGACTTCAGGCAAAGTGATGCAGCGTCTGCGGTTACATTTGGACGAGCCTCAAAGATAATTCCGATAACACCCAAAGGTACCTTAACCCTTGTTACAGTAAGTCCGTTTGGGAGCTTGTTACCGCTTATAACATTTCCCACAGGGTCGGGGAGAGAGGCAACCTTGCGAACTCCATCAGCCATACCCTTGATTCTGTCCTTGCCTAAGGTCAGGCGGTCAATAAGGCTTGGGGTGAGTCCGTTTCCCTTGCCCTTTTCAACATCTATATTATTAGCCTTTATAATTTCTTCTGCATTTTCTTCCAAAGCATCTGCAATGGCAATAAGAGCCTTGTCCTTTTTACTTCCTGCAACGGACAGCACCCTTGATGCCTTTTTTGCCTTTGCGCCCATTTCTTCAATTACAGTCATCGTCCTGCTCCTTTCCTAAGGAATCACTGAATAAATCACTTCACACATCTTGTTTGCATATTTTCCGCCATATTGTCCAAAAAATCCTCGCAATGCGTCAGCATTCCTGCGGTTTGTTTGTACAACCTGACAAAAAATCTGACTGCACAATCTGTGCAAATGATTTAATCAGTGCTTCCTAAAAACACAGTTCCCACAGGCTTTCCGTCAAAAATGTCATATATTGTTTCGGGGTCTTCACCGGAAATTATCTGCACATCAATTCCGGCACTTGTGGCTATCTCTGCCGCCAAAATCTTTGTAGCCATACCGCCTGTGCCTCTGTTACTTCCTCTGCCACCTGCCATTTCTCTGATTTCGTCTGTGATAAGCTCAACTGTGCTTATCTTCTTTGCATCATCATATTCAGCAGGATTTTTGTTGTAAAGCCCGTCAATGTCAGTTAGGATAATCAGCTTGTCGGCGTCAATTAGGGTTGCAACAATGGCAGAAAGCTGGTCGTTATCGCCGATTTTGTTGCCTTCAAGTTCGTCTGTGGCAACGGAGTCGTTTTCGTTTACAACAGGGATTATTCCCATATCGATAAGTGACATAAAGGCGTTGTGGATTGTTTCTTTCTTCTCTTCGGTTTCAACTGCATATTTTGTGAGAAGTATTTGAGCCATTACATTGTTGTACTGGTCAAAGAATTTGTCGTACATAAACATAAGCTCACATTGACCAACAGCAGACAAAGCCTGCTTTTTGTTGGTCATTTCGGGGCGGTTTTTAATGCCTAATTTTCCCATACCCACAGCAAGTGCACCTGAGGAAACAAGCACCATCTCATTTCCCTGATTTTGCAAATCTGCAATAACCTTGCACAGCTTTTCAAGTCGCCTTATGTTTAGCTTACAGTTGTCGTATGTCAGGGTGGATGTACCCACCTTAATTACAATTCTCTGTTTTTTCTTCATAATGTTCCTCTTTTGTGTTTTACATAGCTTAAAAATCATTATAACACAAGAAATACTAATTAACAAGGACTATAAAAAGAAAGATAATTTGTATAAAGAAAAGGATGCATCAATTATTTGACGCATCCCTTTTCATATCGTACAAGTGGTGCAGACATTCCTCAAAACGAAGTCCGTACCACTGTGAATCCTTGTCATTATTTGTGTGTTCAATGCACATTTGGGTGAACTCTGTTGCATTTTTTGCACTTTGTTCAAGGCTTAATCCCAAGGTGAAAAAACCTGCAAAGGCACTTGCAAAGGTGTCACCTGTTCCGTGGAACTGACGGTCAATCAAAGGACTTTTTGACGAAAGGCAGTATTTTCCCTTTCCCTCACCAATATACACAGAAATATCCTTACCCTCTTTAACCCCTGTTACAACAGACTTTTTACTTATTTTGGAAAGTCCGTCCATAACTTTTGCAAGGTAATCACTATCTATATTTTTTGCAATATAAGGCGTTTTTGTCAAAAGACAAGCCTCTGTAAGGTTTGGCAGAATGATGTCCGACCTTTTGCAAAGTTTTTCAACGGCTGATGGATAGTCACAGCCGAAACCGCTGTACAACTTTCCGTTGTCACCCATAACAGGGTCGGTGATTACTATGCTTTCAGGGTGATTGTCTATAAAGTCAGACACAATGTCAACCTGCTTTACACTTCCTAAGTACCCTGTGTAAATGCAGTCAAACTTTTCACCCATACTGTCAAAGTGGTTTAGTATCTTCTTCATTTCCTCTGTTTGGTCAGAAAAGGTGTAGCCACTAAAAACCGTATGAGCAGACAGAAGGGCAGTAGGTAAAACTACTGCCTCGATTCCCAAGCTTGATATTATTGGCAACGCCACGGAAAGGGAGCATTTGCCCATTGATGATATGTCGTTAATGCAAAGAATTCTCTTCTGTTTCATAAATATCAGTTATACGCTACCAGTCTGTTTTTGATTTTTGCCTTGTCAAAAGCAAAGCCGATTATTACAAACAGAACACCGCTTATTACTCCTTGGAAAAGGTTTGGAAGCATTGAGCCGAATGCGCCTGTGCCGTAGTAGAAAATCTCGAATGAGAAGTAGCCGAATACAGTAATTCCACAGCAAACTACTGCTGCAATAATATTTCTTACATTAATCATATTTTCCTTTTTACTTGTAAAGCAAAGTGCAAGCAAAACCTTAACAACAAATGTTATTGGTATAAAAGGGAAGTAACCTCCTACAAGGTCTGCAAGAGCACCGCCCAGTCCTGCGGCAGCCATTGCATAAGGTGTTGGCAGTAAAGAGGCTGCAAGATAAATTGCTGCGTCCCCGGGATGAATATAGCCTATTGCTGTTGGAACGCTTACAAATTTTGTAAGTACAAATATGAGTGCTGCAAATAATGCGGCAAGTACAAGGTTAAATATATTTTTGTTGGTTTTCATATTATCCCCCTAAAACAGTATGATAAAATTAATTATTAACACCGGTGAACAGGAAATCTTTTCCCTTGATTTTCTGTCGAATTTAATTATAATAAAAATTGGTGTTATTAAAATAACCAAAATAATCACAAAAAATAATACCAGTTGAAAAATGATTGGAGAATAATATGCTTACATATGATATGGAAAAAAGGGGAAACACCCCTGCATACCGATATATTTACAGCAGAATTAAGAATGACATTTTGTCAGGGGAGCTTTCACCAAAGGAAAAACTACCCTCAAAGCGAAGTCTTGCAAATCACCTTGGCATAAGTGTAGTTACTGTTATGAGTGCATATGAGCTTTTGGTGTCCGAGGGATATGTTTATACAAAGCCGAAAAGCGGATATTTTGTTGTGCCGATAAAAACTCAAAAGCAGTCCTTCCACAGCGAAATCACCTTGCCAACAGGAGAAAAAGCTCCCGACTTTGACTTTAGCGGAAACAGCGTAAGCAGTAATGCCTTTCCTTTTTCTGTTTGGAGTCGCCTTATGAGAAAGGTGCTACTTGATTACGAGGGTGAGCTACTTGCACCAATCCCCTACAACGGTGCAGAGGTTTTGCGTGAGGCTGTGAGCAAATACCTTTATCACCACAGCGGTATGAGTGTTGACCCAAGGCAGATTATTATCGGTGCGGGAACAGAGTATCTTTATTCCCTTATTATTCAGCTTGTAGGGAAAAACAAGGTTTATGCTGTGGAAAACCCGGGCTATAACAAGATTTCCAAGATATACGATATGAACGGTGTTAAGACTGAATATGTGGATGTGGATGGCAAGGGTCTTAGCATAGAGGGACTTCTTAACAGCAATGCATCAGTTGTGCATATCAGTCCAAGCCACCACTACCCAACAGGTATTGTAATGCCTGTTGACAGGCGAAACGAAATTCTTAACTGGGCAGACGAAAATGACGGCTACATTATTGAGGACGATTACGACAGCGAATTTGGCAGTATTAAGGCCATGAACACCCTGTTTGGAACTGACAAAAACGAAAGGGTGCTGTACCTTAACACCTTTAGCAAGACCATTGCCCCCTCAATGAGAATAAGCTACCTTATTTTGCCACCCCATCTTTTGGAAAAGTATCAGAAAAAGCTGAATTTCCTCTCCTGCACAGTGCCCAGTTTTGAGCAATATACCCTTGCATCATTTATAAGTGAGGGTTACTTTGAACGCCACATTACAAGGATGAAAAAGCACTATTCACTGCTTAAAAAAGAGGTTATGGAAATCTTTGAACAAAGTAAAATCAGGGATAAAATCAGCCTTGTTGAAAATACCTCGGGACTTCACTTCCTTGTGAAAATCAACACAAATAAAACAGACGGGAAAATTATTCAGGAGCTGAGGAAAAGGGGAATAGGCGCAAGGTTTTTGAGCCGGTATTACAGGAGTAATGATGATGCACCACAGCACTATATGATAGTGAATTATTCAGGCTTTGACAAAACAAACCTCCCCAAAGCCCTTGAAATACTTGGGGAGATAATATAACCATAGAAACATTGCCCCAAGGGTTTATTCCCTTGGGGCAGTTGCTTTTTCAATTTATTTCAAAAATTACATCTTTTCAAAATCTGACTTTGGATGTTTGCACAGTGGGCAGAAGAAGTCGTCAGGTAAATCCTCAAATTTTGTTCCTGCCGGAATACCCTTTTCAGGCATTCCCTTTGACTCGTCATATGTCCAACCGCAAATCTTGCAAACCCATACCGCACCTGTGGATTCCGCTGGCTTTTTTGCCTTTGGCTTAATGTTCTTCTGGTAATAGTCGTATGTAACTGTGGGCTTGTCAGAAAGCTTTACGCCGTCAGTTACATCGGCAATAAACATAATGTGACTGCCAAGGTCAATCTGCTGTACAACCTTGCCTGAAAGGTATGTGTTTGTGTATTCCTCAAGGTATCTCACACCGTTTGCTCCACGCTTAACATTTGTGTAGTCCTTGAATTTGTCAACATCCTTTCCGCTTTGGAATCCGAAGTTCTGGAAAAGTGAGAAAGGTGTTTCCTCTGTAAGGATAGAAATGTTGAACACACCTGTCTTGCTTATAATAGATGTGGAGTAGTTTTGCTTGTTTACAGTTACCGAAATTCTGTTAGGCTCGGAGGTAACCTGCTGAACTGTGTTGATTATGCAACCGTTGTCCTTGGTACCGTCCTTTGTTGTGAGGACATACAAACCGTAGCCTACGCTGAACATAGACTCTTTCTCAAAGATATGCTCTGTGAGAAGCTCGTCTGCAAGGTGATCCATAGCCTTGTATGTATCCTCATTAGCAGAAGAACGAATTGAAACCATAGTTGGGCAGATTTCAATATCCTTCATAGATGTGAGGTATTCAGTCATAACTTTGCCTGCACTTGGTGCCCAAGTACCGTTTTCAATGATACCAACCTTGCGGTTTTGGTATGCCTTTGCCTTTAGGTGGTGCAAAAAGTCGTTCATAATTGGGAAAACACCTGCGTCATAGGAAGGGGCGGCAACAACCATTGTGCTGTAACGGAACGCATCCTCCACAGCCTCAGCAAGGTCGCACCTTGCAAGGTCGGTGAGAACAACCTTTTTGTCTGTCTTACTCTTCAAAATTTTCTCAAATTCCATAATGGCATTTGCTGTGTTTCCGTGAATTGAGCAGTATGCAACGAAAATTCCGTCGGACTCAGGCTTGTAGGATGACCAGGTGTTGTAAAGGTCAAGGTAGTAGCCTAAGTTTTCCTTTAGGATTGGTCCGTGGGTAGGACAGATGATTTCAATGTCAAGTGTTGACGCTTTTTTAAGGAGAGCCTGTACCTGTGCGCCGTACTTGCCTACGATGTTAAAG
This sequence comes from Ruminococcus sp., assembly GCA_022779485.1. Taxonomy (GTDB): domain Bacteria; phylum Bacillota; class Clostridia; order Oscillospirales; family Acutalibacteraceae; genus Ruminococcoides. The sequence continues at coordinate 45,969 of JALFTC010000006.1, read as the reverse complement.
TAGTATCTTCTTGCTTCACAAGCCCAGTCCTCGTCACAGTCAAGTGCGCCGAACTTTCCAAAGCCGTCAGCGGAGAAGAGAATCTTGTCCTTGCTGTCGTAGGAAACCATAACCTCAGGCCAATGTACCATAGGTGCCATAAAGAATTTTAGCTCGTGGTTGCCAAGGTTAAGGATATTTCCCTCGCTCATAATGAATCCCTTGTCCATCACATCAATGCCTGTGAACTGCTTTAAAAATTCAAAAATCTTCTTGTTGCCCACAAGGGTGATGTCGGGGTATTTTTCCATACAAGCCTGAACTGAACCGGCGTGGTCAGGCTCCATATGGTGAATAACAAGGTAAGTAGGCTTTCTGCCCTCAAGAGCCTCCTCCAAATTGCCAAGCCACTCGTCGGTTTTCCTCTTGTCAACGGTGTCCATAATTGCAATTTCATCGTCAAGAATGACATAGGAGTTGTATGCAATTCCGTTAGGGATAATATACTGGCTTTCAAACAAATCAAGAGTTTTGTCATCACAGCCGATATATTTTACTGTATCTGTAACAAATGGTTTCATAGTAGTACCTCCTGTGATATTTATACCTATCAAGAAGAATAACACAAATAGAAATATATTTTGTTCTTTATTGGAATTTTATATGTAAAATTAATAATAATTTCTATTTTATTTTGTTTTCGTTGTAAATAAACTATAAAGGGTGGTGAGAGTGGCGGAGTAAGGGGAAAGGCAAAAAATCCATTTTGAAAATAAAGGAAAAACAATATGAAAACTATGTGAAAGTCAAAAAAATATTCATCAAATTATTTCGGTTATAGTTCCTGCAAAACTATTGAAAGTGCTGAAATAATCTGTATTTACACAATAAAACCCAAATGTGTATTGCTCATATTTTTAATTGATGTTAAAATCGTATTTAGAGTAAATAAAGAGAGGAGAAATGGATTTGAAAAAATTTCTAAAGCATTTTAAGCCTGCTATTCTGCCTATGATATTTGTGGTTATTTTACTTGTAATACAGGCTTACTGTGATTTATCTCTTCCTGCTTATATGAGCAATATTGTAAATGTGGGTATTCAGCAGGCGGGTATCGACTGCGTTACACCCGAAAAGGCTCCAAAGGAAGAAATGGAGAAAATTAAGCTGTTTATGAGCAAGGAGGAGGGTGATTTTGTTTCCTCCTGCTACAAGAGTGATACCTACAAGGATAAGGACATTGTTGTACTTAAGGATAACCTTAGTGAAAAGGACAGCGACCGCCTTGCCAAAACCCTTGAAAAGCCAATGCTCATAACCTATATGTTGGAAAAGTCGCAAAATGGAGAAATTGAGGATGACTCCGTCAGCGGTGAAATTGATATGGGTGAGTTTAACAAAATTATGGAACAGGGCGTTATGGATATGACGCCTGAAAATCAAGGTAAGTTTATGTATCTTACCCGGAATAAGGATAGTGAAACCGACCTTTTCCAAATACTTCCTCTGTTCTCGGAGGATACAAGGTCGGAAATTACAGACCTTATGAACAAACAGCTGGAGGGCTTTGACAAACTGGGTGACGACACCGTAAAACAGGTTGTGGTGCAATATACCAAAGACCTGATGGAGGAGGCCGGAGTTGATACAGGCAATATTGTTTTGTCCTATCTTTTCTATGCCGGACTTACAATGCTTGGATATGCCGGCGCAATTTCATTGTGTATGGCTATAATTTCTCTCCTTTCATCCATTGTAGGCGCAAGGTTCTCAAAGGACATCAGAAGTCACGCATATTCCCAGATTATTCAGTTCTCTGCAACAGAGCAGGGAAAATTCAGCAATGCCTCCCTTATCACAAGATGTACAAACGACATTCAGCAGATACAGATGGTTCTCATTATGATGATGAGAATGATTATCTACGCACCAATTTTGGGAATCGGCGCACTTTTCAAGGTAACGGAGATGGGTGCCGGTATGGTGTGGATAATCGCCCTTGTTGTTGGCATTATTTTGGCGCTGGTAATCATCCTTATGACTGTTGCAATGCCAAAGTTCACTATTCTTCAAAAGCTTGTTGACAGACTAAACCTTGTTTCCCGTGAGATTATTTCAGGTATTCCTGTTATCAGGGCATTCAGTCGTGAGGAGTACGAGCTTGACCGCTTTGACACAGCAAACAAAAACCTTACAAAGACCAACCTTTTTGTAAACCGTGTAATGGCATTTATGATGCCCTTTATGATGTTCGTTATGAACGGTGCGTCGGTGCTGATTGTGTGGGTAGGCTCAAACGAAATAGATGCCGGCGGTATGCAGGTGGGTGACATTATGGCGTTCATACAGTACACTATGCAGATTATTATGGCTTTCCTTATGATTTGTATGGCAAGTATTATGCTCCCAAGGGCTTTTGTTTCTGCAAAGAGATTAGGTGAAATTTACGACACAGAAATATCAATAAAGAATCCGGAAAACCCGGAGAAGTTCAATGAAAATGAAAAGGGCGTTGTTGAGTTTGACAATGTAACTTTTGCATATCCGGGCGCAAATGAGGCTGTTTTAAAGGATATTTCCTTTACAGCCCGTCCCGGCAAAACCACAGCCATAATCGGCTCAACAGGTAGCGGTAAAAGTACCCTTGTAAACCTTATCCCAAGGTTTTATGATGTAACTGAGGGTTGTATCAAGGTTGACGGACAGGATATTAAGTCGGTTACACTTGAGGATTTGAGAGGTAAAATCGGATATGTTCCCCAAAAGGGTGTGCTGTTCTCCGGTACAATTAAAAGTAACATCGCTTTTGCAGACGAAAATATGCCTATGGAAAAGGTTATAAGAGCCGCCGAAATTGCACAGGCAAAGGATTTTATTGAGGAAAAGCCCAAGAAATACGACACAAAAATAAGTCAGGGCGGTACAAATGTTTCAGGCGGACAAAGACAAAGGCTTTCCATTGCAAGGGCAATAGCCAACGAGCCGGAAATCCTTATCTTTGACGACAGCTTTTCTGCCCTTGACTTTAAGACAGATGTTGCAGTGAGAAAGGCACTAAGCGAAAATACTAAGGACAGTGCAGTAATTATTGTTGCACAGAGAATCAGCACCGTTATCAATGCAGACCAGATACTGGTTCTTGACGGCGGTGAGCTGGTGGGTAAGGGTACCCACAAAGAATTAATGGAGAACTGTGATGTTTACCGTGACATTGCAGAGAGTCAGCTTTCAAAGGAGGAGTTGCAGTAATGGCTATGGGACACGGCCCCGGAGGACCAATGAAACAGAAGGCAACCGGAGAAAAGGCTAAGGACTTCAAAGGCTCAATTAAAAAGCTGATGAAATACATCGGCAGATACAAAATCGCTATTGCTATTGTTGTAATCTTCGCAATAGGAAGTACAGTATTCAATGTTATAGGACCTAAAATTCTGGGTAATGCAACCACAGAACTTTACAACGGTATTATGAGCAAATACACAGGTGGCTCGGGAATTGACTTTGGCAAAATTGCAGGCATACTTGTGGGACTTTTGTGCATATATGTGGCAAGTAGTATCTTTGGTTTTGTGCAGAACTTTTTGATGAGCACCGTAACACAAAAGGTTGGTTACAGATTAAGAAAAGATATTTCAAGCAAAATCAATCTGTTGCCAATGAACTACTTTGACCGCAGACAGACAGGTGAAACTCTTTCTATCATTTCAAACGATGTTGACACACTTTGCACAAGCCTTAATCAGGTTGCAACTCAAATGGTGACATCAATCTCCACCATTATCGGTGTGCTTTATATGATGTTCAGCATCAACTGGATGATGACGCTTATCGCCCTGTTTATCCTGCCTATTTCATTGATTTTTATATCCATTGTGTTCAAGTTTTCTCAAAAGCACTTCCGTGCACAGCAGGACTACCTTGGCCATGTCAACGGTCAAGTTGAGGAAACTGTTGGTGGAGTTAACATTGTTCAGGTGTTCAACAATGTTGAAAAGAACAAAGAGGAATTTGAAAAAACCAACGATATGCTGTACAAGTCAGCTTGGAAAAGTCAGTTTATATCAGGTTTGATGGGACCCATTATGCAGGGCGTGGGCAATATTGCCTATGTAGGAATAGCTATTTTAGGCGGTTACCTCGCAATTCAAAACACAATTACCGTTGGTGACATTCAGTCCTTTATTCAGTATGTAAGACAGTTTACACAGCCAATTCAACAGCTTGCACAGGTGAGCAATATGATGCAACAGATGTCAGCCTCTGCCGAAAGAATCTTTGAATTTCTTGACGAGGAAGAGGAGTCACAGAAAGCGGAAAATCACTGCAAAAAGCCAAACGGACAGAATATCACCGTTGAGGATATTACAGGAGATGTGACCTTTGACCATGTTAAATTTGGTTACAACGATGATAAAATCATTATCCACGACTTCTCCGCAAAAATTAAGCAGGGTCAGAAAATCGCCATTGTAGGGCCCACAGGTGCAGGTAAAACCACTATGGTAAAGCTCCTTATGAGATTCTACGACCTTAACGGAGGTCATATTCTTGTTGACGGATATGACATTAAGGACTTTGACAGGCGAGAGCTTAGGGAGCTTTACGGTATGGTGCTCCAGGACACTTGGCTGTTTACAGGAAGTATTATGGAGAACATAAGGTACGGCAGACTTGACGCAACTGACGAGGAAGTGAAAGAGGCTGCAAAGGCTGCCCATGTTCACGGATTTGTAAAGCACCTCCCAGACGGTTACAATATGGAGCTTAACGAGGAAGCGTCCAATGTGAGCCAAGGACAAAAACAGCTCCTTACCATTGCAAGAACAATCCTTGCAGACCCTAAAATCCTTATACTTGACGAGGCAACCTCCTCGGTTGATACAAGAACAGAGATTAGAATTCAAAAGGCTATGGATAACCTAATGAAGGGACGCACCAGCTTTATCATCGCCCACAGGCTTTCCACAATTAAGGACGCCGACCTGATACTGTTTATGAAGGACGGAGATATTGTTGAGCAGGGTAACCACGAGGAACTCCTTGCAAAGGGCGGTTACTACGCAGAACTGTACAATTCACAGTTTGACAAGGTGGGATAAAAGCTGATGACTTAACCTAAGGGCGGTATTCACACCCTGTTATTCTGATATAACAAAGGCTCCATCGGATGAGGGAGCTGTCACGCTTGCGTGACTGAGGGAGTGAAAAAGTAGTCAATATATCTTTCTTTGTCTTTAGATGATAAAGTTTAAGTCAGAACATATAATCATACTTTCTTTCTAAAGACAAAGAGAGATAAAGAGAACACTTTTTCCCTCCTTCCGTCACGGCTAAAGCCGTGCCACCTCCCCCGTCTGGTGGAGGCTGTCTTATAGGAAAATACTTTCTAAAGACAAAAAGAGATAAAGATAACACTTTTTTCTTATGCAAAAGTGGCATATCACTATGGAAAAACAGCTAAATTTGCATAGTGGTATGCCTTGAAAAAATCAAGTGTTTCATTCATAATATAATGGAAAATGGAGAAAACGGAAGAGAATATTATGAAAAAAAGAAAATACACCTTGGGAGAAGAAATTTTCTCCTCTGTGAGTCACGGTGTGGGAGCTTGTCTGTCAATAGCAGGTACGGTAGTTCTCCTTGTTTGTTCTGTAATATATGCAAATGCATGGGCGGTGGTAAGCTCTGCAATTTACGGTGGCTCGCTTATTATACTATACACAATGTCCACGCTTTACCATTCCTTTACAAATGAAAAGGTAAAAAAGTTCTTTCAAATAATGGATCACAACACAATTTTCCTTTTGATAGCAGGAACATACACTCCAATCACCCTGTATATCCTGGGTGGTGTTACGGGATGGGTGTTGTTTGGCATAGTGTGGCTTTCGGCGATAGTGGGAATCACAATGAATTCCATCAATCTGGAAAAGGCAAAAATTCCATCCCTTATCTGCTATGTGGCAACAGGCTGGGTTATCATTTTTGCCATAAAACCCCTAATTGCAAAGGTGCCATTCCTGTCGGCATTATTCCTGTTGCTTGGGGGAGTGATTTACACCTTGGGTATAATATTTTACGCAATTAAAAAGGTAAAATATTTCCACCCTGTATGGCACATATTCACAGTGCTTGGAAGCACATTCCACTACTTCGCAATTTTAATTGCAGTAATTAAAATTTAAGAGATAAAGGAAAAAGGTTGCAGTTTTTTCTGCAACCTTTTTTGAAATTACTTTTTAAATAAATCGCTGTGAGTTCCTGTCCTTGCGAGAGTGAGTGTAAGAACATTGTTTTGAATGGAATACACAAGTAGCCAATCCGGCTCTATGTGACATTCCCTAAAGCCTTTCCAGTTTCCACTCAAAGAGTGGTCGTTGTAGCTTTCCGGCAACGAACCGTTTTTAGCAAGCAGTCGTATGGCGTTGTCTAAAAGCTCAATAGGATAACCACGCTTAATGGCAAGTTTATAATCTTTTTTGAACTTTGTTGTCCAAATAACCTGAAGGCTCATTTTTTTAACTCCTTTAAGGCATCTTCAATATCATATTTCTTGGTATCAGGATTATTCATAAGCTGTTGTGCCTCAATAAGGGCGGCGACTGTTTCGGAATTTGGGGTGTTAAGTGTGATTTCAAAGGGAATACAACCCTCTCTCACAGACTGCCTTAAAAAAATGTTAAAAGCAGTTGTCATATTCATTCCAAGCTGGGAAAACAGTGCGTCAGCCTGTGCCTTTAAATCGCTGTCAATTCTAAAACTTACATTTGATACTTTTGTAGCCATATAAATCACTCCTTTAGTTACATAATACAACTGTTAAAGGCTAATGTCAAGCGAATAAAACGCAATTAGCGTTCTATTGTAATAATATTGTATGTAAATATATATGTTTTATTACAAATAAAGTAAAGCAAAAAGGAGCTGTTGGTTTTTACAACTCCTTTGTTTTGAAAAATTTTAAATTGAATATTAACCTTCAACAGCCTTTAAAAGTGCGTCCACCTTGTCGGTTTCTTCCCATTTAACTTCAAGGTCGGTTCTTCCCATATGGCCGTAGGATGCAGTTGGGAGGAACTTTATGTTTCTCAGGTTAAGTTCCCTTATAATGGCGGCAGGTCGGCAGTCAAATACCTTCTTGACAGCCTTTGCGATTTCTTCATTTGTGTATTTTCCTGTTCCAAAGGTGTCAACCATAACGGAAACAGGCTTTGCAACACCTATTGCATATGCAAGCTGTACCTCGCACTTTGTGGCAAGACCTGATGCAACAACATTCTTTGCAATATATCTTGCGTAGTATGCGGCACTTCTGTCAACCTTTGTTGGGTCCTTACCGGAGAAAGCACCGCCACCGTGACGGCCGTATCCGCCGTAGGTGTCAACAATAATCTTTCTGCCTGTAAGTCCTGAGTCACCGGCAGGTCCGCCGATAACAAATCTGCCTGTTGGGTTAACAAGAATTCTTGTGTCGTCACTGATAAGCTCTGCCGGAATAACAGGCTTTATTACATATTCTATAAGGTCGTTTCTGATTTGAGCAAGGGAAACATCCTCGTCGTGCTGTGTGCTGATTACAACCGTATCAATGGAAACAACCTTGTCGTCCTCATAGAGGGCTGTAACCTGAGTTTTTCCGTCAGGGCGAAGATACTTTAGTGTACCGTTCTTACGCACCTCGGTAAGTTTTTTTGCCAGCTTGTGGGATAGTGAAATTGTAAGTGGCATTAGCTCCTCTGTTTCGTCACAGGCATAGCCAAACATCATACCCTGATCCCCTGCGCCGAACTGGTTAAGCTCGTCATTTTCGCCGTCTTTAAGCTCGTAGCTTTCGTTAACCCCCATAGCAATGTCGGGAGATTGTGTGGTAATCATATTATTAATTGTGCAGTTGTGACCGTTGAACAAAAGCTCATCTCTGTCGTAACCTATGCTGTTTATTACATTTCTTGCAACTGACTCGTAGTCAACATCTGCAGTTGTACTGATTTCACCCATAATGTTAACAATGCCTGCAACAGCTGTTGTTTCACAGGCTACATGAGCCATATTGTCCTTTTCAAAAATAGCGTCAAGAATAGCGTCGCTGATTTGGTCGCAAACCTTGTCAGGATGTCCCTCTGTTACTGACTCTGATGTAAATAAATGCTTAGCCATAATTATTCTCCCTTTCTGAATTATCATAAGAAATTTTGCCAAATAAAAAACACCGTCGAAAGACGGTGTGAAAAACTCATCTTTCGGTTATACCGCAGGATTTGGCACCTTGCATATGCAGGTTGCCGGACTTCACAGGGCCTGTCCCTCAGTCGCTCTTGATAAGTGGCATTATTTAATTTGCTGGATTATTATATCACATACTGATGTATATTGTCAACCGGTAATTATACACAGAATATTATGTCGATTTATCTTTTTATTGCTGATTTTCAACTACTTCCTGTGCTGATGAAGAAACCTCTGTTTCATCCTCGGCAGATGGGGAGGAGGCAATAGTTGACGATGTACCTGTGTCAATGGACGGATTGGTGTTTTCCTTGTTCATAAGTTCATAACTTCCCCCGAATTTGTTTAGCACAGTTGCAACAGCGTTGTAGGTTTCTGCTTGAGCATTGTTGTTAATTAGGGAAAGGGTAAGGCTTTCTTCCTTGTTAAGCCTTGACTCCAGTTCATCTGTTGAGGTCAAAACCTCTCCGTTGTAGGAAATTTCATTTCCCGACACCATTACAACCGCCAAGGTTTCGTGAATTGGTATGGTAGTTGTGATGGTTTCTTCATTGCCTTTTTGCGGATAAAATGGGTTTGTATTTCCGCTTAGGTAGGTATAAATTCCAACAGCAACAGCCGCCAAAACAGCAAGTATGGCAACGGTGATAATCAGCCCTTTACCCTTACTGTTTTTCTTTTCCTCTCTTTTTGCTTGAGGCTCACTGTGTTTTTTCCTGTCCTTTTGGGTTACAGGCTCTTTGTGAGGTCTTTTTTTTCTTGTGTTTTCAGAGGATTCTCTGTGAGTTTTATTCTTTTGGCTTTCTCGGTAATTAGTCAGGTCGCTCTCTGTTGAGGATAACTTTTCCTCTGTAAAAAAGTCCTTCTGTGCTTTCTTTTCCTGTCTTGCCTCGGCAAGGATTTTGTCAATTTCAGATTCTATATCCGCTTGTCCGTTACCCTTAGAGCCGGTATATGACTTTGAACTTTTGTGGTCAAAAATATCATTTTCATTTTTTGCCATAATATCACTCCGTCCTTACCTTATATCTCTAATTTAACACAAAATTCTACAATCTTCAACATTTTTATTTTGGAAAAGAGAAAAGCTAATGCAGGTGGTGTCCTGTCATTAGCTTTCATATATAATATCTGTGACATCTGTTACAATTATTTTACGATTTTCAGGGAAATATCAAATGCTTTTACAGAGTGGGTGAGGGCGCCGATTGAGATAATGTCCACACCTGTTTCAGCCACACCTCTTATTGTTTCCTCGGTGATTCCGCCGGATGCCTCAAGGAGTGCCTTGCCGTTTGTGATTTCCACAGCCTTTTTCATTGTTTCGTTGTCCATATTGTCCAGCATAATTACATCAACATCAACGGAAAGTGCCTCTTTCAGCTCATCAAGGTTTCTAACTTCAAGCTCAACCTTAGCCATATGACCCAGCTTGCTCCTTAGCTTTTTCACAGCTCCTGTAATTCCGCCACCTGCGTCAATATGGTTGTCCTTCAGCATTGCGGCGTCGCTTAGGTTGTAGCGGTGGTTTTTTCCGCCCCCAACTGTAACTGCGTACTTCTGAATTGGTCTAAGTCCCGGAAGAGTCTTTCTTGTGTCGGCAATAGAGGCATTTGTACCCTCAACAATTTTAACAATCCTGTTAGTCATTGTTGCTATACCGCTCATATGCTGGAGGAGATTAAGGGCTGTTCTTTCGCCCTTTAAAATTGTCCTTGTTTTGCCCTTTACAGTTGCGATTATGTCGCCCTTCTTAACATATTCACCGTCATTTATAAAGATTTCATACTGAAAGTCCGGCTGAATCAGGGTAAAAACCCTTATTGCAACATCAATTCCGCAAAGAACACCCTCAGCCTTGGCAAGGAAATTTGCCTCACCCTCCTGCTCCTGTGGAATAAGGTTGTCTGTTGTAATGTCAATATAGTTGATGTCCTCTTTAAGTGCCGACTTAATAAGGTCGTCAACATAAAACTGGTTTAGCATCATAGGTTAATACCCTCCTTGATTTCTTCAAGAATAATTCCTGCAACTGTTGCAAGGCTTAAAGCCTCAACATAGTCTATATTTATTTCATATTTTGTGGTGATTAAGTCCGACAAAACTCTGTCAACCTCTTTGTATGCAGAGTCAACATTTTCCAGGTCGGGAATGACAAAATATGTCTTTTGCATAATTTCTCTGATTTTTGTGCGGATACCCTTAGGCAACTCCTTGCCTGAAACCTCCTGCTTTGGCGGTTCTGTGCCAAGTGGCTTTCTGCCACCATTTTGGATACGGTGGGTAATGTCCTGTGCGGCTCGCCTTGAAAATACAAGTGCCTCAAGGAGTGAATTACTTGCAAGACGGTTTGCACCGTGAACACCTGTGTGGGAGCATTCGCCACAGGCATACAGCCTGTCAACAGAGGTTCTTGCGTCCAAGTCAACATTAATACCGCCCATAAGGTAGTGCTGACAAGGATAAATAGGGATTCTGTCCTTAGTTATGTCAATGCCCTTTTCAAGGCACTTGTTGTAAATCATTGGGAATCTTTCAACAAGAAAATCGGCAGGCTTGTGGGTTATGTCAAGATAGAAGTTACTGCTGCCTGTTCTCTTTTCCTCCAGCATAATTGCATTGGAAACCACATCCCTTGGGGCAAGCTCTCCACGAGAATCGTAATTAAACATAAACCTTTCTCCGTTGCAGTTAAGCAGAACTGCACCCTCGCCACGGACAGCCTCGGAAATCAAAAATCTTTCACGGTCGCTTTTGCTGTCAAATGCTGTTGGGTGGAACTGTACCCTTGAAAGGTGTTTGATTTTTGCTCCCAAAAGGTGAGCAAAGGTAATTCCGTCGCCTGTTGCAATGGCGGAGTTTGTGGTGTACTGGTACACTCTGCCTATACCGCCTGTGGCAAGTACGCAGTAGGAACAGCCAAAGACAAGGTTTTCTCCGCCTTTAAGAACACCCACATAAAAGCCGTGTTCGGATTTATCTAATGAATACACAAGTGCATTGTCCATCAGGGTGATGTTTGGCCTTTTGGAAACAGCAACAAGTAGCTTTTCAACCATTTCTTTGCCTGTTGAGTCCTTGTGGTGAACAATTCTGTTTCGGCTGTGACCTCCCTCCAGTGTGGCAAGTAGTCTGCCGAACTTGTCCCTGTCAAAGTCAACACCTAAATCCTTTAGGTCAAGTACATCCTCAGGTCCCTCGGTAACCAGCTTTTCAACAGCGGAAAGATTATTTTTATATTTACCTGCAATAAGTGTGTCGGCGATGTGTAGCTTGTAGTTATCGTTGCTTTTGTCCAGCACAGCGGCAACACCGCCCTGTGCAAAACTGCTGTTGCTCAGGTTAAGCTCCTTTTTGCTTAACAAAAGCACAGAAATATCTTCAGGGTATTTTAATGCCCCGTAAAGACCCGCAACGCCTGTTCCAACAATAATTACATCAAATTGTTTGTCCATTTTTATGACCTCTTTGAAACTTCTGTAAACAATAAATCAACTATTTTTTTCAGTTTACAAAATATTTAATATATATTATACTACAATTATCTAATAATTTAAAGTGTATTATCAAATTTATTAACAAATTATTACGATTAATAAATAATCCGTTTTTTTGATTGTCACCAATACTCGTCCCAAGTCATTATGGAGAGTACACCTCTCACCCTATCATTGTGGGGCGCTCTCCTCACCCTGTCATTCTGAGGGAGCGTAGCAACCAAAGAATCTAAAAGGACAGCAGTAGTGCATAAAGCGATATTAATAGGTTATATGAAAGTATGGTTTCTCTGACAAGACGAGCGGTAAAGGCTGGGGATTCCTCGATAAGCTGGTCATGATAAATTGGGAGCTTGGAGTTTTGCCTGAAAGAGAAAATTCACATTATAGTTTTTATTGAAAGAGTGATATTATGGAGCTAAAAAGTAATGAAGAAAAGGTGACAAGGGCAGTCCTTGTCAGTGTAAATACCGGGGAATATGATGCGGATTCCTCAATTTTGGAGCTTGTGGAACTTGCAAAAACGGCAGGAGCCGAAACAGTTGCTACTGTTATGCAAAATCTTTCCCGTCCCGAAACCGCCACATATGTAGGGGAGGGTAAGCTAAAGGAAATCAGCGATTTTTGTGAAAGTCAGGAAATTGATTTGCTCATATTTGACTGCGAGCTTTCCCCAACCCAAATTAGAAATATTGAGGAGAGAACAGGCGTTAGGGTAATCGACCGCACAATGCTTATCCTTGACATTTTTGCAATGCGGGCAAAGAGCAAGGAGGGTAAGCTACAGGTTGAGCTTGCTCAGTTAAAGTATATGATGCCAAGGCTGACAGGTATGGGAACAGCCCTGAGCCGACTGGGTGGTGGTATCGGAACAAGAGGACCGGGCGAAACAAAGCTTGAAACCGACCGCCGACACATCAGAAGAAGAATGGAAACATTAAAGGAACAGCTGAAAAATGTGGAACATCACAGAACACAGCTACGGAAAAGGCGAAAAAAGGACAATGTGATAACCGTTGCCCTTGTTGGCTACACAAATGCCGGCAAAAGCACTTTGATGAATTACCTTACAGACGCAGGTGTGTTGGCTGAAAACAAGCTGTTTGCAACCCTTGACCCCACTTCAAGAGCATTAAAACTGCCAAACGGAGTTACCGTTATGCTGATAGACACCGTTGGACTTGTAAGGCGACTTCCTCACCACCTTGTGGAGGCTTTCCGTTCAACCCTTGAAGAGGCGGCTGAGGCTGATATTATTCTGAATGTGTGCGATGTCAGCAGTGAGGAGGCGTCCCTCCACCTAAAGGTGACAAGGGAACTTCTGGAGAGCCTTGGCTGTGAGGACACACCTATTATTCCGGTGCTGAACAAGTGCGACCTTGTGGACGGAGATGTGTTGATACCACAGGTTGGCAACGGTGTGAGAATATCAGCCAAAAAGGGCATAGGAATTGATGAACTGCTGTACGCAATAGAGGACAATCTCCCTGTCAGGGTAAAAAAGGTAAAGGCACTTCTGCCCTTTGACAAATTGGGTATATGCGCCGAAATTAGGGAAAACTGCACCCTGTTAAGTGAAGAATATGTTGAAAGCGGACTTCTGATAGAGGCATTCGTAAACGAAGAAATCTTCCGAAAAATCAGGGAATATATTGTTGAAGAATAACCCATAAAAAACCAGCCTGCCACAGTAGTGACAGGCTGGTTTTTATGCCTAAATTTTATTAATATTTTCCCACAAACCTTGCCTTTGACGGGGCGTTTGGTTTTATTAGTTTTTTGTAAGTTTTTACCTTGGATTTTGGTAAGTTAAATGTGGGAGTTTTGTTAATTAGCTTAAAAGCGTCAAGTCCGATTGTATTAAATGCGGTTGTCCTGAAATTAATAGTTTTCAGCTTACTGCACTTTGCAAAAGACCGTACTCCAATTTGTGTTACCTGTTTTGGAATAGTAAATGTTTTTAAAGAACTGCACTTGTAAAATGCGTAATTACCAATGCTTTTGCCGTTATTTCCTGTTTTTACTGTGGAGAGTTTTGTGCAGCTAATAAAGCTTTTTACCCCAATATCTTTAACCTTTGGAATATTTACACTTTGCAGATTGCTACAATTTGCAAATGCCTGTGATTCGATTTTTTTAGTATTAGCAAGGTTTATCTTCTTTAGCTTTTTGCAGTTTAAAAAGCTATTTGTACCGATGTTTGTTGCCTTAGAAATACTTACATTTTGCAGATTTTTGCAATTTAAAAATGCCCTTGAGCCAATGTCGGTTGTATTATAAAGATTTACAGTTTTAAGATTTGTGCAGTTTTCAAACACACCGCAGTAATTTGTTTTGGCTGTTTTGTATCTGTCTACTAACAACCAATGATCAAAAGACATCAACTCCAATCCTTGTCCCGCTGTGGCATTACTATACTCTTTCCACTTGGCATCCTTTTTAAATGTGTACCATTTTCCGCTTTTCAGCTTACCTGTTTTAATGGTGATTGTTTCAAGACTTTTACAACCGGCAAAGGCATAAGCACCAAGCTCGTAAAGATAGCCAAGGTTGTTATTGCTGTTTATTTTTTTAAGATTGGTGCAACCGTAAAAGCAACCGTTACCAATGTAGCTGATATTAGGAATGTTTACGCTTTTAAGGGAGGTGCAATTTCCTAAAACACCTTCGCATTTGGTGTCAGCCAAAAAGTCATATCCGCTGGATAATGAAGTAATTGAAGATAATGAAATTGTTTCTAAATCCTTACATCCATAAAAGGCTGAGCGACCCACGGTGCTTACATTATCCAAACGGTTATCATTTACTGAAATAAGATTGGTGCATTTGTAAAAGGTTTTTGCACCGATTTTCCTTAGATTGGGGATATTTACATCCATAAGTGAAGAACATTCCTGAAAAATACCAACATATTCATCTCGGGTTGGGTATGCCCAATAGCACTCATCGACTGTTTGGTCATCATAAATATTCTCCAATTTCTCATAGTAAAGACTTTCTAACACAGGAAATTCAACATATTCAATGGATGTGCATTTTGCAAAAGCTCCTGCACCGATTTTATTTACATTTTTTCCATATACGCTCATTAGCTTAGGACAGTTCCAAAAGGCAAATTTCCCTATTTCTTTAAGACTGCTGGGAAGAACAACCTCTTTCAAATTAGGCAAGTCATGAAAAAAGTCCCTTGAAATACAAGTTATACCTTCATCAATTACAACTTTTTTCGCCTGTGACATCATCTCATCCATTTTTTTATATTTATCGTAATCGTGAATCCATTCTTTGGTTTCCTCGTCGTAAACATGATAATCATCGTGATCGTGGTAGAAGTATCTTCCGCTAATGCTTTTACTTCCGGCTGTAACTCCAACATATAAGGTATCAGTTTTATGGTCTAATGTCAGTTTTGTATACTCAAATGTATAGGTTTCCTCTGTATTATTGGTTTCTTCTGCATAGCAAGTAAAAGGTATTGCCGTTAACAGCATACAGAATATAAGTAGTGTTGAAATAAGTTTTTTAATAAAATCACTCCTTCTTCTTTTATTGTAATTATTAAGAGAAATTTTTTCAATTTGCATTTTTAACAAAGTATATGCTAATTATTTGTCGCATTTGCCAACAATTTTATGATTATTTTGTATAACATTTCCTTGCATTTTCCACAAATCTTTTAATCTTTTCAGGGTCTTTGCCGGGTATGTCGCTGTACTCCACACCAGAGGACACATCCACTCCGTCAGGTTGTATGTATTCTATTGCCTTAGCCACATTTTCCGGATTTAGTCCTCCGGCAAGGATAAGGATTTTGTCGTCCTTTGGCAGAGTTTTCACAAGACTCCAATCAAAGACCTTTCCGCTGCCCGGCTCCTGTGCGTCAAATACATAGCCGACAACCTTTTGTGATGTTCTGTACCTTTTGTAAAGGCTCATATCCTTTATGTTAAATGCCTTTAGGATAGGCAGATTTATTTTACTTTCCAGTTCCTCGCTTAATTCTCCGTGAATTTGAACATAGTCAAAGTCAAGGCTTTCGATAATTTTGATTTCTTCATAACTTGGAGAAACCACAACTGCAACCTTTTTTATCCTTTTGTCCAGTGCCGATATGATTTCCTTTGCTTTGTCAGGGGTAATATTCCTTTTGCTCTTTGGGAAAAACATCACCATTCCTGCAAGGTCAACCTTGTTTTCGTTTAAAAATTCTGCTTCTTTTTTTGTCGTAAGTCCGCATACCTTTATCTTCATTTTTATCCTTTCTCAATAAAACACATAGCCTCCACCAGACGGGTATTCCCTTAGCAAGGGAATACCTCATCCGAGGGAGCCTTTGTGATGCCAAAATATCATAACACCTGTTAATGTCACTATATGCACTACTGCTTTCATAAAAACAAAGTCCGTAATTGCTTACGGACTGAAATTTTATTCTGCTTTTTCTTCTTTAGACTTGTTTTTCATCAGCTTTAACTGCTTTGGTTTTATATCCTTGCCCTTTAAAAATTCACCCATATCAAAGTCAATGTCATCCTTGTCAATTAAGAAACCATCGCATTCGTTTACATAAAAGTAAAAGTAAGACTTGTCCTCATAAATGCAGTAAAGGTCGCTGTAAGGAATTTCGTCCTCGCCAACAGTAATAAATCTGTCACCGAAGATATATTCAGCCGAAAATTCCTCTGCGTCCTCAGCCTCCCTCTGCGGGCGGATGTAGTAAAGGAATGTGATAACAAGCACACCGATTATTGCAATGGAGGGGTAGATAACAGTGGTAAAATTCAGCTCAAACCGTCTGTTATATACAAATGCCAAAACAACTACTCCGATGCACATAATATACAGTAGCCATGGCTTAATAAATGACTTTTTTGTGAGGGTAAATCTCTTAAAGTCAACAAGTGTTTCTTTGTTATAATTTGTAGTAATTTTATGTTCCATATTATTCACCTTAAGTCATTCTATCACAAAATGTCAAAAGACGCAATGGTTTTCTTGATATATATCTTGCAGTGTGTTATAATCATATGAAAATATGTGTAAGGAGCAGTGTTATGGATGTAAGAGTCAATGACAAAATTGAGATGAAAAAAACTCATCCTTGCGGAAACAAAATCTTTACCGTTACAAGAATTGGTATGGATTTTAAAATTAAGTGTGACAAATGTGGCAGAGAGGTAATGATTCCTCGCAGTAAAGCCGAAAAAAATATTAAGAAGATAATCAGGGAATAATATGTTTGATAAGATTGAAATTTTCAGCAAAAGATACGACGAACTGAACAACAGACTGTATGACCCGTCTGTTGCAGGTGACGCTACAAAATTTAACGAAACTATGAAGGAGATTAAGTCCATTGAGCCTATTGTGCTAAAGTACCGTGAGTATAAGCAGGCACAACAGACCGTAGAGGACAGCCTTGAAATCCTTAAAAGTGAAAATGACGATGAACTTCGTGAGCTTGCTCAATTGGAAATGGACGAGGCAAAGGAAACCTTGCCAAAGATTGAGGAAGAACTGAAAATTCTCCTTTTGCCAAAGGACCCAAATGACGAAAGAAATGTTATTGTTGAAATCCGTGGCGGTACAGGAGGGGAGGAAAGCTCACTTTTTGCAGGGGATTTGTTCAGAATGTACTCTATGTATGCCGATAAAAAGGGGTTTAAAACCGAGGTTTTATCCGCAAATGAAACCGGTCTTGGGGGATACAAGGAAATTTCCTTTATGGTTAACGGTGACGGTGCATACAGCAAGCTGAAATACGAAAGCGGAACTCACCGTGTTCAGCGTGTTCCCGAAACTGAGTCATCAGGCAGAGTGCATACCTCCGCTGTAACTGTGGCTGTTCTTCCCGAGGCTGACGATGTTGAGGTTGACATTAACCCCAACGATTTGCAGATAGACACCTTCCGTTCATCAGGTGCAGGCGGTCAGCACATCAACAAAACCTCCTCCGCCATAAGAATTACCCATATTCCCACAGGTATGGTGGTTGAATGTCAGGACGAAAGAAGTCAGTACAAAAATAAAGACAAGGCTATGAAGGTGCTGAAGTCAAGACTTCTGAAGATTGAACAGGATAAGCAGAATGCGGAAATCTCCGAAAACAGAAAAAGTCAGGTAGGCTCAGGTGACAGAAGTGAAAAAATCAGAACCTATAATTTCCCACAGTCCAGAGTTACCGACCACAGAATCGGTCTTACACTGTATAAGCTGGACGATATTTTAAACGGAAACCTTGACGAAGTGATTGACGCTCTGATTGCATATGACAGGGCAGAAAAACTAAAGGAAAGTATGGATAAAAAGTAAATGGAAACAAAACTCTTGAGGGATACAACAGAAGATATTACCACTGCATCTCAAATTATCAGGGACGGCGGTATTGTTGCTATGCCAACAGAAACAGTCTATGGCTTGGCGGCAAATGCCCTTG
Organism: Ruminococcus sp.; assembly: GCA_022779485.1. Classification (GTDB taxonomy): domain Bacteria; phylum Bacillota; class Clostridia; order Oscillospirales; family Acutalibacteraceae; genus Ruminococcoides. The sequence goes on along the minus strand of JALFTC010000006.1, from coordinate 27,831 downwards.
ACGGCAATGCGGTAAGGAAAATCTTTAAGGCTAAGGGCAGACCTATGGATAACCCACTTATTGTCCATGTTTCTTCAGTAAAAATGGCAGAGGATTTACACCTTTACAAGGAATTTACTAAGGATGCAAAGGCTTTGGCGGAAAAGTTTTGGCCCGGCCCTCTCACAATCATTCTCCCAAAGGGTGACTGTATCCCTGATGAGGTTTCTGCAGGACTTTCCACTGTTGCGGTGAGATGTCCCTCCCACAAGGTGGCACAAAAGCTTATAGAACTTTCGGGAAAACCCCTTGCCGCACCCTCTGCAAATATTTCGGGAAAGCCAAGTCCTACAAAATTTCAGCACTGCGTAAATGACCTTATGGGTAGGGCCGACGCCATAATTGACGGTGGCGAATGTGCAGTAGGAGTTGAAAGCACAGTTGTCACACTGGCGACAAATCCCCCAAGACTTCTCCGTCCCGGCGGAGTGACTGTTGAACAGCTTGAAAGTGTTTTGGGTAAGGTTGAGATAGACGACGCTGTTTTGGATAAGTTAAAGGAGAATGAGGTTGCCTCATCCCCCGGAATGAAGTACAAGCACTATGCCCCCTCGGCACAGGTTTACCTTGTTAAGGGCAGGGAGTTTGTGAAGTTTGTAAACAGAGTTAGTGACAGCACAACTGCGGTAGTGTGCTTTGACGAGGATAAATCAAGGATAAACAGCGTAACCTATCCAATAGGCTCAAGGAATGACTACTTTTCCCACGCGCATAAAATTTTTGATGTGCTAAGGCAGATTGACAAGAATGAAAACATTAAAAAGGTATTTGCCCCATTGCCAAGGGTTGAGGGTGTTTCACTTGCAGTTTACAACAGGCTTATTCGTGCGTCAGCCTTTAGGATAATCAACGCAGATGCATATGTTGTAGGTCTTACCGGACCCACAGGAGCAGGGAAATCCACAGTTGCAAGGGTGTTTGAGAAAAACGGCTATCACATAGTTGACACCGACAAAATCGCAAGGAAAGCTGTTGAAAAGGGCAGTCCTCTGCTAAAGAGAATTGCAAAAGCCTTTGGTGAAGATGTAATCAATGATGACGGTACTCTCAACAGAAAGCTACTTGCAAAAAGGGCGTTTGAAACAAGGGGAAAGACAGAAATCCTAAATTCAATTACCCACCCCTATATATATGAAAAGGCACTTCTTGAAATTGAGGAATATTCAAACAAGGGTTGCGATAAATTTATATTAGACGCACCGGTGCTGTTTGAAAGCGGTGGCGAAAAATACTGCAAAAAAACAGTTGCAGTTATTTCAAGCCTTGAAAAAAGGATTGAGAGAATTATCAAAAGGGATAACCTCACCCATAAAGAGGCTATGAGGAGAATTAACGCACAGCATAGTGATGATTACTATACAGACAGGGCAGACCTTGTCTTGTACAACAACGGCGAACAAAGAGAGCTTGAAAACGAGATTATACGCTTAATTAACGGGGAGTTGTAATGTCAGTTAACAGAGGACACAAATTTGATTCCGGTAAAATTAAAAAGTATAATAGAGTAAAAAACCGAGAAAAAGCCGTACATTCCCAACAAAAGGTAAATCAGCAACAGAAAAAAAGCAAAGGCTGTTTAGGCAGAATTATTGCTTTTATCCTTGTTGTGGCTATTGTGGGAGGTGTAATTTTCGGTGCTGTTCAGCTGTTTTCCAAGGGCTTTATCCACGACAGGGTGGACGATATCAGAAAAATCCAATATCCAAAAAAATATTCGGAGTATGTGGAAAAGTACAGCGAAAACTATGGTGTGGATGAAAATTTGGTGTATGCAGTAATTAGGACAGAAAGCCACTTTAACGCTGATGATGTGTCGGGTGCAGGTGCAATGGGTCTTATGCAGATAACCTCGGAATGTTTTGATTTTCTCCAAAACAATATCCCCGATGATTCCACAGAATATGATGATTCTGCCCTCTACAATCCCGAGGTGAATATAAAGTTTGGAACATATTTTTTAAGCTATCTACTTGATAAATATGACAATATAGAGAAAACCGCTTTGGCGGCATACAATGCAGGCTTTGGTACGGTAGATAATTGGCTCAGCGACCCCGCTTGCAGTAAAGACGGAAAAAACCTTGATGTGATTTTATATCCCGAAACGGAAAATTATGTGAAAAAGGTTGAGGACGCCAAAAACGCTTATATTGATTTGTATGGTTAATAAATATAGTTAGAAATATAGTTGAAACAGAAAGGAACGGATTATTATGTCAAATGAAAATTCAAAGGAACTTCAGGAAAAAATCCTAATGTCCCCAAAGAAAAAAATTCACTTTGTAAGCAAGGAAGAATTGGATAGGGCTGATGAATTCTGCGAGCCTTACAAGGATTTCCTCAACAAATCAAGAACAGAGCGAGAGGCAGTTGCCGAGGCTGTGGCTATGGCAAAGGAAAACGGATTTGTGGAGTATAACCCGGATGTAAGATATAACCCCGGCGACAGAGTTTATATCGTAAACAGAGATAAAGCGGTTGGTCTTGCTGTTATTGGAAAATTCGGTGCAAGCCAAGGCGTTATGCTTTCTATCGCCCACATAGACTCACCAAGAATTGATTTAAAGCCAAACCCACTTTACGAGAAGAACAGTATGGCTTTGCTTAAAACCCACTATTACGGCGGTATCAAAAAATATCAGTGGACAACAATCCCACTTGCACTTCACGGCAGAGTTTGCAAGGCTGACGGAACATATGTTGATATAGCCATTGGTGACGAGGACAACGACCCTTGTTTCTGCATTACAGATATTCTCCCACATCTTGGACAGGAACAGGCAAAGAAAACCTTGGGCGAGGCATTTACAGGCGAAGATTTAAATTGCCTAATCGGAAGTCGTCCGTATGCTGACGAGGAAGGCGAACAGGTAAGGCTGAACACAATGAAACTGATTTACGACAAATACGGCTTTACCGAAAATGACTTTTTGTCAGCCGAGTTAACACTTGTTCCTGCGTTCAAGGCAAGGGATGTGGGCTTTGACAGAAGTATGATAGGCTCCTACGGACACGACGACAGAGTTTGTGCATATCCGGCACTTATGGCGATTATCGACTCAGGTGTGCCTGAAAAAACCTGTATCACATACCTTGCGGATAAGGAAGAAACAGGCTCCGACGGTAACACAGGTATGCAGAGTGATTTCCTCAGATACTTCATCTACGACCTTGCAAAGTCAGAGGGACTTGAGGGTTACAGAGTGCTTTCAAAGAGTAAGTGTCTTTCTGCCGATGTCAACGCAGCAGTTGACCCAACATACGAAAGCTGTTTTGAGCCAAAGAACAGCTCCTACATTAACGAGGGTGTTGTAATTTCCAAATATACAGGTGCAAGAGGAAAGAGCAGTACAAGTGATGCATCTGCCGAGTATATGGGTGAAATCAGAAGAATGCTTGAAAGCAACAAAATCATATGGCAGGTTGGCGAGCTGGGAAGAGTTGACCTTGGCGGTGGCGGTACTATTGCAAAGTATGTTGCCAATATGAATGTTGATGTAGTTGACCTTGGTGTACCTGTTCTTTCAATGCACGCACCCTTTGAAATTGTAAGTAAGCTGGATGTTTATATGGCTTATCAAGCTTTTTTACATTTCTTTATCGGATAAGGGTTGATTTTTTCAAAATAATGTGTTATTATTTTATGGCGGTCGAAAAAGACCGCCAAATATGCGCTGGTAGCTCAGCTGGATAGAGTGTTTGGCTACGAACCAAAAGGTCGGGGGTTCGAGTCCCTTCCAGCGCGCCAAAAGAGACAAGCATTTTTCTTGCTTGTCTCTTTTTCTTATAATTTATATTTTCAAATTCTTTCGTAAATTTTCCACAAATCGGAACATCAATTGTTATAAAAAGTCACATTTTTATTACTTAATGATTGACATTGAAACAAGTAAATGTTACAATATCTATCACTGTTTTGCGAATGTCTCTAAATTAATTTGAAAGAGAGAATTATTATGGATGATAAGTTTTTACACGAAGCCGGCGTCGAGATGATGCGTTTAGTCAAGTCAACACTCCATGCTTACAGGCGGTTTAGCAAATCGGCAATCGATGATGACCATATCAGTGTTTGCGGTTTGCAGATTTTGGATTCACTCCGTTACTATCCCGACCGCAATACCGTAAGCGAAATTGCCGAGTCAATCGAGGTTAGCAAGGGTCTTGTTTCCAGAGAAGTTGAAACCCTGCGTAAAAACGGATATGTTACCACTGCTGTTGATTCAAAGGACAGGAGAGTTCTGCGTATTTTTATCGACAGGGAAGAGTCTGATGAAATATTAGTTAAGGAAAAGAAAATGCTTTTCAGCCTTATTTTTCAAATGGCCGGCGACCTTACAGACGAAGAAATTGCCACCTACAAAAGCCTTAACAAGCGTGTTTATGATAATTTGATGAAGGCAGATATTGACAGGGAAATACCTCATATTGAGGAAATTGATGTTACTAAATTTGTGTTTTAAATATGTTAAAAAAATTCCAAAAAATTAAGGGAGCTTCATTTGAGGCTCCCTGTTTTTATACTATTCTGTTGTGTTTTTGTCGTAAAATTCGTAGTAGGCTTTTCCACCCTCAAGCTTATACCCCTTGTAGTATGCCATCTCCGAAATGGTAACCATCTGATAACCCTTTTTGCTTAGGTATTTGCAAATGTCTTTTACTGCATCAGGAGTGGAATTCTGTATATCGTGCATAAGCACAACATCACCGTCAAGTGTTTCTCCCTTTTTAAATACTTTTTTAATAGCATTAAAGGTTGACTTTGCATTTTTTGTTTCCCAGTCCAAGGTGTCTATGGACCAGTAAATCAAAGGCATTCTGCATTTTTCATAGTATTTGCCGGAAATTCCACCGGGACAGCGAAAAACAGTTGGATAAACTCCAAGCACATCATTAATTGCCTTGTCGTTTTTCAGCACTTCCTCTTTTTGTTCGTTATATCCGATACTATCGGCATATTTGTGGTCCCAAGAGTGATTTCCGATTTCGTTTCCGTAATCATATGTAGTTTTCAAAACCTCAGGGTAAGAGGTAACCTGACTTCCAACCACAAAGAATGTTGCCCTTGCGTTATATTGCTTTAGGGTTTTCAGTATAGATAATGTACTGTTGCCGTTTGGACCGTCATCAAATGTAAGGGCTACCATTGGCTTTGACGGGTCAAGGTTTGAACGAATACGGGCAAACTTGTTTTCAACAGTAACATTACATTTTGCAGAAACCTTGTTAGGCAATGTGCAGGTGATAACAGCATGTCCTGCGGTAACACCGGTAACAACACCTGTTTTGCTGACCTTTGCAATTTTCTTGTCAGTTGTTGTGTAGGTAATTGATGATGTACCTTCACCCTCGTTAAACTGAGGTTCAAGCAGGAAAGTGCCGTCCTGAGGAACAATAATGTCATTATCTATAAATGAAAGGGAAGTTGGCTCCCTAAATACACTAACATTACATTTTTCGCTGAGTCCGTTGTATGATGTAACGGTTACAACACAATCCCCTGTATTGTTAGCTGTCAGTTTACCGCTTTTTTCAACCTTTACAACATTTTCGTCACTACTGCTAAAGGAGAAGAAGCTTTCCGGGTATTCATCCTTAGCATTAGGAGTAAATGTGTAGTCCTCATTTAGAGATACTTTTAAATTTTTAGGTACACTAATCTTTGTAGGTGCAGGAATTACCCTAACATCACAGTAATCAGTAAGGTTATTATCTGTTTTAACCTTCACAGTACATTCTCCGTCTGATACAGCCTCAGCCTTATTATCATTGATATTTATAACAGATTTGTCGGAGGATGATAGTGTGTAGGTGCTTTTTGTGTCAGAGGGGTGCAAAATAATATCCAAATCCGACACTTGACCAACCCCCAGTGTCACCTTGTTTTTGTCAAATTCAACACTTTCAGCACTTGGTTTTAAATTCAGCAAATCCTTTGCCTTGTCTATTACATTAATTCCGCAAACAGTAAGTCCCGCCCAAAGTACGCAAATCACGGTAACTATCATCAGCATTACTGTCACAATAATTGTTTTCGCCTTTGTCTTTTTTCTTTTCTTTTTCATAATTTACAAACCATTTCCCATTAATAGATAAATAAATGAAAATTAACACCTACATTATACCATATACCCATATCAAATTAAAATAGTTTTTTCGACAAAATTTCATTATATTTTTGTTTTTATAATATTTTGTTCATACTTTGGTAACAATTTTAATTTATCATTACAAAGTCTGTCGCAGTTTTTTGTGAGAAAACACAAACAGTTAAATTATGGTAGTTATATTTACTAAAAAATAAGTTAATTTTTGGTTGTATTAACTATTGAAATTTTTAATTTTTTATGGAATTGCATAAATTTGTATAACTTTGACTATTGAAAAAGTAGAATAAATTAAATTTTATTGAAAAAATTTTTTAGTTGAGCTATAATACTTTTGTTAATAGACAAATTATACCTTTAATTAACGGCGGTTTGCCTGAAGGCGGTGATTAATATGTACAATGAAGAGGAAAAAATCTCTATGGAGCTTAGAGAGGCTCAAAGGGAAGCGGAGATTTTGGAGCAGGTTAATGCTCGAGTTAGGAGAAAAACAAGTTGGGTTTTGCTTTTCATTTCTTTTATGTGCCTTGTACTTGTTACATTTGCTTGGTTTACAATAAGTACCCTTGCCAATGTTGAAAAGCTGGAGATGAAAATCGGCACAGCACCGGACCTTCGTATCAGCACAGAAAATCACGGAAGTAACTTTGACGCCTATGTCAAGACAGTTACATCAAGAATGATTGACAAAGAGCTGACAGACCGTTTCAATACCACAATGAACGACCAGGTGCTTGACCCTGTTACAACATCAAACGGACAGAGGTTTTACAGTCAGGGCGGAACAGAAAAGGAAAGAAACAAGAACACATTTCTTGAGTTTGACCTTTACCTTATAGCCACAAAGGACTTGCCTGTTCACCTCACAACCTCCGAGGATGGTAACATCGGCGGTACTAATGTAAGCACTACGGAAACAGGCGGCAAGGCAAATGTTGTCAGGGCTGTTCGTTTCAGCTTTACCAACGAAGCCGGCAAAACAGTAATTTGGGAGCCAAACAAAGGCACAGCAGTTGCAAACCAAACCACATTTGATTTGTCAAAGCCAATGGTTTACAGTGATGCAAACAAAATCTGCGACCTTAAACAGCTTGAACCTCAAAAGGTAACAGTAAGAGTTTGGTTTGAGGGTGAAGACCCTGAATGTATCAACAACATTCAGGAGGCTACAATGGAGGCTGCCCTTACATTTGGCGGTAACGGTCAAATAAGTTAATAATCAGTATATAACTCATTATAGTATAGTTAAAATTTTGGTTACTCTAAGGGAGGAGATAAACCTTGTCTAAAAAAAATAATAATCAGGATTTTACTCCTCGTGACCTTAGCAGGCTTACCGAAAAAGGCGCTAAAGAAACTGCAAAGGAGTCGTCCTACGGTGACTTTGGTCAAGCCAGAGATGCGGCTGTCCTTGACAAAACAAAAAGAAGAAAAAGACTTCTGTTTTGGCTCACAATGCTCCTTATAGCATTCCTATTTATATTGTGGATATTGATGTTCTGGTGGACAAGAGCCGGTGACCTTGTAATTGATGTTGATAGGCTTGCCGAGCAAAAGGGTATTATCCTTAGCGAAACTTCGGATTTCAAAGACCCCGAAACAATCCTTTCCGGTGACTCTGTGGACGGTGTTACAAACATTACATATGCTTGGCTCACAGACAATATGTCTATGGACGGCGACATCAGTTATCTTGATAACTACACAAATAAGGAAGATAAAACAATTGACGGCGGAAGTCACAACGGCGACAGCAACAATGACAAAAAGGCTGTTGCAGGCACAGACTCAGCCGGAGATAATTATCTTGCATACACCTTCTATTGCAAAAATGTGGGCAACGAATCAGTTGACTACAACGCAACCCTGGTAAATAACGGTGCTGCCAAGAGTATGGACGAGGCTGTCAGAGTTTTAGTTTTCAAAAACGGTGAACCAACAGTTTATGCCAAAAAACAGCACAACAGCAACGAGCCCGAAGACGACAGCAAGTTTATTCCTAAATCTATAAAATCAGAGCCATGGATAAACGGCAAAGAAATTATGACAACAAAGTCCGAGGATTTCAAACCCGGAGATGTTGACAAATACACAATCCTAATGTGGGTAGAGGGCAACGACCCCGAATGTGTAAACGAAATCCTGGGCGGTCATATGAAAATGTCAATGACCTTCTCCGTAGAGGACGAAGAGGTTTAATTGGATAGGAAAAGGGGTTCACCAAATTAGGCTCCATCGGATTAGGTGGCTGTCGCCAAAGGCGAATGGGGAGTGAAAAAGTGTTCTCCATATGGCACTTTGCCTTTAGTACATCTATCCAACAAATTAATTTTCCATTCTCCCTTGTCGCAAGGGAGCCAATCCAGTCCAAAGTGTTCCTCTGAAAAGTTCTGTTTGCTGAGCGGAATGAAGTAGGGTAGAACATTGGAATACAGAAAAACAACCCCTTTGGTGTTTTGGGGTAAAAAATTATTAAGGAGGAATTTCTCTATGAAAACACGTTTATACACAAGAAAGAGAGCTCTCATCTCTTCAGTAGCAATGCTGCTGGTAGCAATGATCGCCCTCGGAACAGCAACATATGCATGGTTCGTTGCAGATCCAACAGCATCAGCAGCAGGTCTTAAAATGAGAACAGTTTCTGGTAGTGGTCTTGTTATCCTTTCTGAATCAGAAAAAGCACAGAATGGTGACTTCTCCCATGATACAATTCTTGATGCTACTATAGTAGATAGAGCAATAAAGACTAACCCTGATGGATTCCAGCTTAGCCCTGCATCATTCAACTATGGAGATGCTACTTTCGGTACAAATGTTAAGACTATCGAGGCTAAATCTGATGACAAACCTGATGCTAACACAGCTAAGGATCTTGGAGATGCTTCAAAGGGCGGTTGGCTCACAACTACAAGAAAAACTGGTGCTGTTTACGGTGAAAACATTTACTGTAAAGTAACCGGTGGTGCTGCAACTGCTGAAATGGCTCTCACAGGTGTTGATATTACATGGAATGCATCAAATGCTTCAGCTGTTAAGAACGCTCTTCGTGTAGTTGTAGTAGGCGTTGATGGCGCACCTCATACATTTGGTATTGATGCTGTAGGTAATAAATATGTAAACTCTACAACAACAACTTACGGTGTATCATCTGCTGCATACACACAGCTCGCAGCAGCTGCTGATCTTGGTGCTACAAAGGCTGATTATATAAGCCTTGGAAATGCTAATGCAGCTGGTACTAATGTTGTTAGAGTATATGTTTACCTTGATGGTGAAGATAGCGATTGTTATTCAAGAATAGCAAATGCTGAAGACCTTATTACAGACCTGACATTAGACTTTGCTTTAGTAGAATCATTACCAGCAGGTGCATAATCTTAGATTTGTAAGATAAGTAAGATTAGATTAAACTGAAATGGAGACCCCCGTGCGATGAAGATTTTAAAAAAAATAATGAATATTATTATTGATATAATTATTATTATGATACTACTTGTATCGGCAGTAATATTGACATTATCATTAACATCTCAGGACACGGGGACTCCTAATGTTTTTGGTTATACTTTAAATGCAATACAGTCCCCGTCTATGGAGCCTGTAATGTACAAAGGTGATTTAGTTATTGGTAAGACTATAAATGAAGAGGTTGAATATAAAAAGGGAGATATTGTTTTTTTCCAGAGTACATACACAGGTGATAATGGTCAGGAGTATCTGATGGTAAAATGCCATAGGATAGTCAAGACTAAAGAACAGTACGGAAAAACTTATTATCTTACCAAGGGTGATAATAATGAAATCTCCGATATCAAATCAGATGGATGGATAGCTGGTAATAAGATTGTCGGTATTTATAAGACTGATGATTATGAAGGAACCCGACTTGAAGGCGTTGGTAATGTATATGATTTCCTCAAGTCTTTCTGGGGATTCTTCTTTGTAATTGTTCTTCCAATGATTTTGTTCTTCATCTATGAGCTTATCCGAGTAATTATGAACATCGTAGCTTATACCAAAGAGAAAGCCCTTGTCGCCGCAACTGAGGCTGCTCAGTCTGCCGAGCTGACAGAGGCACAAAAGCAAAAAGCTATTGAAGAATATCTGGCAAGTCAAAAGGCAAATGAAAATTCCGACAAGCCGGATAATGACGAAAAAGAAGAATAATTCCCTGCAATAGCAGAATTATTCTAACGCCAAGCCAAAGGAAGTAATGATTATGGTTAGGCAAATGCTTATGAAAACTCAATAAATCTTTCTATCGGGTCAGCAACGGTAGGAAGATTTATTGTAAAGCAATTCTCCTACAGCCATTCTGAGGGAGCAAAACACCTCCCTTGTTATTCTGAGTGAGCAAAGCGACGGTCGAATCTGAAAGGATAGCAGTAGGAATTAAACCGACAGTTATATGCCATATATAATTAATCTATCTCTCATAAGACGAGAGAAAACAATGCAAAAACTTTTTTAAGAACAGAAGAGGGAGTAGATCCTTATGGATACAATATTTAAGTTTTTATATGAATTCCTTGGACAATTCTTCGCATCATTGTGGAGCATTTTCGTAGGAATTGGAAAGGGTATTGCGGGTATGTTCAATTTCCCTGCATACGGCAATATCATTAGCGACTACACATCAGAGCTTGGAGGTCTTGAGTGGGTAATTGCAATTTTTGCTATGCTTGTTCTTGCGGCTGTCCTCGTATTCATTGTAATATTTGTTATTCTGTCCCTAAAAAAGTTTTTCCGTTACAGAAGGAAAGTTAAGGACACAGGCGATTTGGTTGCCGAGGTTAACCACCTTACAAAAGAGGTTATGCGACTCAACCTTGAAAAGGACAAAATCCTTTCTATGAAGGTTTCTCAAATCGGTCTTAATCCTAACGAAATTTCCGAGCTTACCGGTGAAGAGATGGATGCACTCAACAATGGCGAAGAGGAAGAAACAACACAGCGTTTCTACAAGCTGTGCCATATCGACGAGGTTTGGGCAGACTATCAGCCACCTGTATATGATATGACAATAACACTTGAGCAGTTCTGCGACAGATTCCGCAACTTTGCTTGTTCAAGACTTGGTCTTTACTATGACATCAAGCTTATCCGTTACTTTGTAGCGTCATTCGGTAGTAACCGTCTTATCATCCTACAAGGTATCTCCGGTACAGGTAAAACTTCTCTTGCCCGTGCCTTTGGTAAGTTTGTATGCAATGACTCAGTTATCACACCTGTTCAGCCATCTTGGAGAGATAGAACAGAGTTGTTCGGTTACTTCAATGAATTTACAAAGAGATTTAACGAAACCGAGCTTCTCCGTGCTATGTACGAGGCTACATATAACGAAAATATCTACTTAGTTGTTTTGGACGAAATGAACATCGCCCGTGTTGAGTATTACTTCGCTGAAATGCTCTCCATCCTTGAAATGCCTGATAAGGATGAGTGGGTAATCTCTATGGTTCCAAATGTATGGCCTGACGATCCAAAGCACTTTGAACAGGGTAACTTTAAGCTACCGCCAAATATGTGGTACCTGGGCACAGCCAACAACGACGACTCCACATTCGCTATTGCCGATAAGGTTTACGACCGTGCTATGCCTATTGATATCGACAGCAAGGGAACTCCGTTTACAGCTCCTGATACCGAGCCGGTTGTAATGAATTACCGTTACTTTGAACAGCTCTTTGAAAATGCTAAGAAACAGTCTCCTGTTTCCAAGGATTTGCTTGACAAGCTTAACCTCCTTGACGATTATGTTATCGAGCACTTCAGAATAGCTTTCGGTAACCGTATTATGCGTCAGATTCAGTCCTTCACACCTTGCTATGTTGCTTGCGGTGGCGAAGAAATTGACGGTCTTGACTATGTACTTGCAAGAAAAATCTTCAGAAAGTTTGAATCCCTTAACCTTTCATACATCAGGGATGAAATTGACGGTCTTGTTGCCTATATGGATCACCTTTACGGTGCCGAGAATATGGGCGAAAGTAAGGCATATCTGAGAAGACTGCAAAAAATGGTTTAATAATATTCACCTCCCCTTTTGGGGAGGTGGCGTTATTGCGTTTATCTTTATATATTTCTTTATAATTAATTTAAAAATGAGGTGTATTCCATGGGCAAAAAACTGAATAAACTTTACCGTGCATATTACGAAATGCACGAAACCCTAAAGGACGATTACACCTTTAACTACTACAAGGATGGAATGTCCAGAGCCGACAACGGCGAAGATGTACATAGCGGTGAAACCTACTCCAGATATATTGATATGGACTGGGTTGAAGCCATTGAATATGCTTTGCCATACATTCAAAACGCCGTTGACGAAATGCGCCGTACCATTAAGACAGAAGAAGAAATTGTTAATGTTCAGAAGATAAAAAAGGTTAGTCCCGACACAGTAAAGCACCTTGCGTCCCACGCAAACTATATTGCAAAAATTGACGACCACGGTGATGTTGTACCTGACAAACTCCTGAATGTCAGACGAGAAGATACCTTTAATATATATGAAAACAGGATGCTCCACACCCTGCTTAACAATATCTCCAGATTTATTTCCTCCCGTTTCGCAAAGCTAAAGGAAACTCCTGAGGACTCCATCTACGAAACTCATATGCACCGTGACATTGACTATCACGGACAAAAAATTGAATTCAGCTTTGACTTTCGTGACGAAAATCACGAGGTTGACAAATTTGATGTGGATGACGATATTGAAAATCTTTCCGACTTCGCCCGAGTTGCAAGAATTCGTCAGATTACACAGGGCATACTAAATTCTCAGCTTATGCAGGAGCTTAAAGGTTGTGAGGAAGTTCGTTCTCCTCTCACAATGACTAACCTCCTAAAGAAAAACCCAAACTTTAAAGAGGCTGTTCAGCTTTGGACTTTCCTTGAAAAATATCAAAAACCGGGTTTCGTTGTTGAAAAGAATGAATTTACCGGTGAAATGAACAAGGAAATCAAGGATGAAATCTACGGATTGATGAGCTATAACCGTTTTGTAATGGATATTTCTCAAAATCCGGGCTTAAAACAGGCACTTCACGAAAAGTATCTGGAGGAAGTAGCCGAGGAAACTCGAAGGGCTGCTGACCCCGACGCTGAAATGCGAAAGGCTTTTGAACAGAAAGTCAGAGCCATTCGTGAGGAGGAAATGAACCTTAGAATAAAAGAGGTTCGTGAAAGAGAAGCCGAGATTCACAAACTGAAAGCAACAGTTGCACAGCTAAATATGACCCTTCAGCTCCGTGAACAGCAGATTGTTGAGCTTACCAATAAGCTGAATGCCGCTTACGATGAGATTGAAGCCCTCAAGCAGAAAATTATGGCTCTTGAGGATAGGATTAAGGAGCTCCAAGAAGAAATTGAAAGACTCCTTGCAATTATTGAGGAGCAGAAGAGAGAAATTGAAGAGCTGAAAGCAGAGGTTGCAAGACTAACAGAAGAGCTTGAACAGGCAAGAGCCGAAATCAAGCGACTACTTGAACTTGAGCAACAGCTTCGTGCAGAGATTGCCTCCCTAAAGGACGAGATTGCAAGACTCAATGGTGTTATCGAAAAGTTAAAAGAAGATATTGCCGAAAGAGATGCAATTATCGCAAACCAAAAGCAGGAGATTGCAAACTTAAATTCAGAGATTGCAGGGTTAAACAATCAGATTGAAACCGAACGCAAAGAACACGCACAAGAGGTTGCAACCATTAATGCCAATCACAAAAATGAGATTGACACAATGGCTCTCAATCATAAAAACGAAATCAAGAGCATCAACGATAAGCACACCGCAGAGGTCAACATAATCAACACCAAGCATGACCAAGAGGTTCAGGGCTTACAGAGTGCTCACAAGACAGAAATTGACAGAATCAATACTGAAAATTTAAATAAAATTGATTCTATGAATAAGGACTTCCAAAGGAAGATGAGTGCTAAAGATGATGAACATCAAAAGGCACTTGATAAACAGCAAAAGTCCTTTGAAAATGATAAAGAAGCCCTTAATAAGGTCAACGAAAAACAGCAAAGACTGTTTGACGCAAAGATTGAAGTTCTCAAGGATGACCAGGAGAAAGAGCTTCGCAAGGTTAACGATAGCCACGCAAAAGAGCTTGAAAAGCTCCACCGTGACACAGCCGATTCACTTGCAAAGGAGAGAAAGCGTCACGACAGCGAAATTGCCAAGGTAACAAAACTAAAGGATAAGGCTTATTCCGAAGAGGAAAAGAAGTTTAACCAAAAGCTGAAAGAACTTGAAAGAAAGCTTGAAAAAGAGTATAATCAAAAGGTGAAAGAAATCAAAGAGCGTGAGGCTCAAAAGGTTAAAGCTGAAAAGCAAAAAACCAAGGATTTCATAGCCAAAATGAAAAAGAAAATCAAACAAAATCCAAAGGCTATTGAAGAAATAGAAGATAAGGATTAATGAAAGGAGGATTACAAATGGCAGAAGAAAAGAAGTTCTTAAATGAAGAGATGGAAAAGTCTAACCATAAACTTATGGTCAAGTACATTGCTCTTTCTGTGGTAATATTTGTAATCCTAATTTTATGCGTCCTTGCTTGGTTTACTTCAAAGACTGAGGCTAATGCAAGCGGTTTAACAATCAAGGCAACTGCCGATAATGGACTTCAGGTTGCTATTACCGATCATAGTGTTGATATTGATGATAATGGAAATACAGTCCATTCAAATAGCTGGACGCCTTATGCATATCAACAGACTTATCATTCCGCTTTTACTTCTTCAGAGCCTTTACCGTTAATCAGCGGTAACGGTCTTCAGTTCTTTGAACCAAACTTTATAAAGGTAGCAGAAAATTATTACGACAAGCTTGATATGGATGCACTTGAAAAAGAATATGCAAGCAATGGTAAAAGTATTCATTGGAAAGATGTAACAGAAGATAAAAATCTTGTTACTCATGAAAAAGAAAAATACATTGAGTATAAGCTCCGTTTTAGAAATGATAAAAAATGTAATGTTTTCCTTACTAACAAGAGCAAGGTGACTCCTGATAGTAATGACTTTGATACGCAAAGCGAAGATAGTCAAAAGAATCTCAATACTACTACGAATTTTTCAAGAAATTTCATTTCTGCAACAGCAAGAATTGCTTTTTTAAACACTGTTACAAGCGGAAATACATCAGCTCTTAATCTGCATAATCTCTGGATTCCCAATGACGATATTGAACTTAACCATGTTGGTAATTCTACGGCAACCAGATATAGTTATGATGAAATATTAAGTAGCGATGTTGATTCTACTGTAATCAAGAGTGGTGGCTCAAGTGGCGAAGCAGCATATAAAGGCGGTACTCGTTCCGGATATTATTTATGGATAAATCATTCGGATTATGTTGAAGATACGACAAACGGTGGTTATACGGTTACCTTGTCTACACAAAATGATACAACTTTAGATATGAAGAAAATTGTAGATGATAATAAAAATAAACCAAATGGCGGTATTCCGCTTTATCAGGTTAAGTTGCCTGAAAAAGATCAATATGGTAATGATGTTTATGCATATTATGTAAACATTAATGTTCCGGCGGGTTCCTACAACTCTAATATTCCTATGATTTTCACAAGAAATTCAGCGTTGATTTGGGATACTTACGAAAACAATTCTTCACAGAGTGTAGCGAGAAATCAAGTTCTTCTGTATGGTTCAAGTGGTGGTAATACACAATACAACACAGATATAGGTATGATTTCATTCCAAACTTGTGCAAATAATAATTCAGGTAATTATGCTTCAAACTACAACTTTACACACGCAACAGACAATATCACATATAGTTACTTTGAAACGATGTTTTTTGACACAAGGGAAAATAATCCCGGTGGCACAATCCAGATTTCTTTTACAAATGTAAAATCAGGTGGAACCAATAACAACAGAGATAGTGCTATCTCAAAGATTGTGAGTGGACCAAATAGTGGTACAAACCCAACATATGATGTTGATGTCAATAATGACGGCAAGTATTATGTAACAGAAGGGGATAAACTTGTGTTTTCAGCTTCAAATAGTTCAGGTAACAGTGCCATTAGTTCAAGCTCACCGAGCACAGGTGTAGCGGTTGACGACCCCCCCGCGGGAACCACCGAGGATTATTGGATCGTTGACTCTGTTAATACTGCCGGAGCATTCACCTTAAAGCAGGATATAACCAATGGTCAATATTTAAAGGTTGATTCGTCTGGTAACTTAACGACTGATAGTAAAAGTGGAACTCAGTTTTATGCTGTCAATAAATATAAAATCAACGGAGTAGCGCAAAACTTAAAGGGTATTATGTTATTTACCCTTGAAGGAAACTATTTTGTAAATTATAACGGAACAAATTTTGTTACCGCTTCAGAACCTGATTCTACCTATACATATCATATATATAAGCAAAAAGGGGAAGAATATGAAGTATCCGGTAGATGGGGAATTCGTACACCAAATACCGATCCGAAATCTGTTGCTGAAAAGTATTATTGCAGAACGGTTGATCCAACCAATGAAAAGAATACAGCAAAGAGTCCCTTAGATAATTATATTTTGTCCAGTAATTTGAAAAATATTCCAACGGAATATAAACCAACAGTTGATATGAAAGATTATCCTAATTTCATAGTATCTATTGGCGGTAAAAAGGATAGTGAAGGGTTTTTTGTAAGTGAGGAAATAACTGTTCGTATCTGGGGCGAAGGCTATGACAGAGAAGCCCAGACGCCACTCCAGGGTGGTTGGATGAATGTTGACCTGCATTTCTTTGCAGTAGAACAAGAATAAAAGGAGGAAATTATGAAAGATATTAAAGAACCAAATTTCATATCTAAAAGCACAAAGAAAACCCTCCTTTTAGTAGTTAATGTTATTTTAATTGTTGCGTTACTTGCTATTACAACATATGCATGGTTTTTCAGAAATCTTGCAGATAATGTTGATACAGAACAGATTCAGTTTTCCGCCGGTCTTTCATTGGAGGTCAGTCTTGACAATCAAACATTTAAAAATGACATAACAATGGTAAGAGGAGTAGATTATTCTACCTCAGCCCTTACATTGGAACTTACCGGTGATGGTGTGCCAACTAACTTCAAGTATCCTGTACTTGAGAAACACATGGATAATGACACGATAAAAAGACCGGATGTTAATGCTGAGTGGCCCAAAAAAAGCTTAGCTGAAAATGTAGACTATATTCATAAAACTCTATATTTCCGTTCAACTATTCCGGTTGATATTTATCTGACAAATAGTTCTTATTTTAAGGGTATTTCAGAAATTAAACCAAATTCTGATACTGCTGCAAAACCTTTGGTTTGGACAACGACCCCATCAGATGCTGAAAAAGAAGAATACAGATTGGTGTCGGAGCCGGATGCTAGCGGTAAGTATTATTCCAAGGACTGCGTTGTTGGTGCAGCTAGGGCTGCTTTTATTGATACAATCACTAATCCTGATAATCCAACTACAAAGTTGCTGTGGGTTCCAAGACCTGATATTTTCTGTAATATTAATACTGAGAATAAAAAGGTTGCAATCGAAGGACCTACCGAAGAAAAGAATGATGCGTATTATAAGAGCTTAGGTCCATTATCATCAACTCACGCATATCCAGAATATGTTCCTTCACCTGATACTCATTGGTATTATACACAAGGTTCAGATGGCAAATATGTAAAGAATGAACTTAATAGTACTCATCAGATTGAAGGTGGCAACTATATTGTAGGAACAAATAAACTTTCATCAATTGATGATGCGTCACCAAAGTACGGAAAAATCGGCACAACTACCAAGGCTAATCCCAATGACAAATACTACACAACACAGGTTGATTTAACAATTTGGATTGATGGTTGTGATGCTGAGGCAAGAAAAGAATTTGTCGGTGGCAAATTCAGTTCAAAGTTCCAGTTTGTTGGAATTAGTAACGGCAAGTAAAAATTAGAAATAAAGAGGAGGTGCAAAATTGGATAAGAGAAAAAGTATGCTTGAAAGGAAAAGTACAAGTGTAATACTTTCGGTTACTTCCCTTGTCTTGATTGTGTGCCTCTTAGTTGTTGCAACATATTCATGGGTTGATAGTAGCAATGTTGACACAGTTCAGACGAATGAAATGTCACTGAATCTCGACACAGGGCTTGACGCTCAATGGGAGGATTCCGACAGCAACACCATTGGTATCAAAGGATTTGACCTAAGAGAAGTGTCGTCTGCAAACGGCAGGGATTTCTTTGTTCCTGATGATAGTTTTAATGAACAAACTGCTGGTGACGGTGTTAAGACTGGTGAACTCAGGTTTAGAAGAGCCAATGCATCCGATATCTATGATGGTAAATCCGATAAGGGTACTAATAAGAGAATATTGCAGCTTAGCTTTTCTTTAAGAACAGAGGTAAGCGAACCTACAAATGTTTACCTTTCAGGTCTTTCATCAATTAGCGGAACAGGTTCAGAATATGTAAGAGTATCAATAGACAGTCATGATGGCGGTACTCCTACAATATTCAGTAATACAGTTTTAAAAGGCTATGATAATAGCAGCACTAACGCAGTTTCTTCCATTAAGAATGATGCAGGTGAAGCAAATGTTTCACCACAGTATGTTAATGCGCTGAGCAACTATACCTATTCTGAAGGAAATGCAATTTTTGTTATCAAAAGCGGAGAAACTAAAAAAGTCACAGTTTCCGTATGGCTTGAAGGAGCAAGCGGTGATTTTACTAATAATATTGTAGATAAAAATGATATAAACATATCATTAACACTTACAACAAAAATGGATTACACAAATAATCTTACAGTTGTTGACAGAACAGTAGATAACTGGATTAAGAACGGCGATAGCCCAAGCGAAACAGCTAATTTGTTTGTAATTAATGCTGAAAACTATTCCTTGGATAAGTCACTTTCTGAGCTTGATTATTACCAACTTAAGTTAGATTCTGACGGAAAGACTTGGACAGCAACAATTCCTCAGAGCTACACGAGGATTTATATTAGAAGATATTCAAAAACATCTGCTTCGACAAAATGGGACTACTGGGGACCGTTGGAAATCCCCGGTGCTGCTGAATTGAATAGTACAGGCACACCGGAACAAAGGAAAAAAGGTCTTAGCAGACAGTACAATATTCTTGGCGATTTTGCCGAGGGCACTAAGACTGTTGGCACTACTACATATTACTACCCAGCTGATTTGAATAATTATTCAGCCGGACTTTGGGGCAATTTTACTGCAGATAATTTTGCAGAAATCAAGATGTTTGACCAGTTCTCATATGACTGTACAGACCAAGTAGGTATGTACGCATATACCAGAAATAATATGGCGTCAACTGCAAAAAACATTCCATATTTGAATATGAAACTTTCATATAAACAGTATGGAAAGTCTTTGACTGCAAATCTTAGATACAGAATGTATAATGAAAAGACTAATGAAAGGCTGTATAATACAAGTGTTTTCAAAACCACAGATGATATAACAGTAACCGATGCCGGTATTGTTCCTTATCAGCTTGGTACAAATAGTCAACCGGGTGATTTGGTATCATTCGGCAACGGTTGGCAGGCTAATGTTACAACATCTAATTACTTTGCTAATACAAATAACAGCTTAACCAGCTATTGGGGCACCGGTTTGTATTACTTAGGTAACGGCAAAATTTATGATATTGCTGATAAATACAGAGATGTAAGCTATTCAGCATATTTATATACCCCTGATACTGATAATAAAAAGTGGATTAGCCTTGCAAAGTGGGAAATGTCATCTTTGAACAAAACATATTATGCATATGTTTTACCAACAGGCTATGATAATCTCTCCTATTGCCGTATGGCAGGTTCAAACTCATCAAGTACCGACTGGAGCAACGATTGGGCAACAAGGCTTAATAATACGGCAGGTGCAGAAATTTCAACTATTTCAAAGGTATCTATTGTTGATTCCTTTGATAAGAGAAGAGTGTACTTTACATATCCAAGTCATAGTAGCACAATGGGATGGAAAGGTAAAATGTATGCCTATTGTTTTACTGGTACTGGTAATAATGTTGTCCAAGAAGCAAAGTGGCAAGGAACAGAGGTTACTGCCACTGATGACGGAAATGGTAATAAGTTAAAAGATGATATCGGGCAGGAGATATTCTACCATGATGTTCCCGGTCAGTACGAAATGATTGTTTTTAATATTGATGATTCCAAAAAAACACCTAATATTAATTTGGTAGACAACGACCAGTATGACCAGTTCTATTATGATAGCAATAAAACTGTACAAGGAAACAATTTTAAGAATAATATGAAAAACAACCCAACCGGTTCAAGCAGTTATAAGCCACATATAAATATAATTTCAAGTGAAGATTCCGATCTTCCGTAAATTAAAATTATTCTAAAAGGAGGTGCTATAATGGATAGGAGAGAGAAAAAGCCACTTTCACCAAAGGGCAGAAAATTTAATATTATCCTCACCGTTGTAGCACTTATCCTTGTGGTAGTTGTCGGCGGAGTTACAACCTACAGCTGGATTGAACAAAGTACAGATATGAATCTCAATCTTAACGAAGGGAATATCAAAAGAAACCCTGAGAATTATGATAAGTATCTTCATAATTTAAGTGTGGGTAAGGATATTGGCAGTAAGTATATTTCATTAAACGAGTATGCTGATTTCGTAGATGGAATAAAGCTGTCTCAGGTTTCTTCAGCAGATGGTGAAAATTTCTATTACAAAAAAGGTGATTCATACATTAAACTTGACAAAAATTACAGAGGCGTAAGCTATATTGCTTTTGATATTAATATTACATCAACCTGTAGCCAAGATACAAAGTTTTTCTTTGATTCGCAATTTATAAAATCTGTATATGGCGGTAAAGAAACAGCTGTTGCAAATTCATTAAGAATGGCAATTAAGAGAACAATAGGCAGTTCTACAGAAACAACAATTTTCTCAAATTCAGGTGCTGAGTATTCCCCTGCAAATAGCACAACTACAAAAACAACAGTAGACCCAAAGGCTTTTTCTGAATGTGTAAGTGAAGCAAGCCCGATTTTTACATTGGGTGGAAATAGAACTGCTAAAGTAGAGATAACAATCTGGCTTGAAGGCGAAGATACTTCCGATGATCCACTTATTGCGTCAAATACCGGTCTTAATGTTAATTTTCAGATAAATACAAACTGGTATGATACATCCAATAAGTATATCTACATTTATGACGGAACAGTTGAGCAGTTTATGTCAGATTGTGATAACGGTACATATACAGCCTATGATAGTAATAACAATCCAATCATCGGCGCAGAGGATAAACCGTTGTTATATTTATATGACGACAATAACTGTATTAAGAAAACTGCTGTTATTAGTGACATATCAAATGTTACCCGTGTTGATTTTGAATTTTCAAAGCAGGGAACGAGTGAAACCCATACATACACCTGGTATGCAGATGGCAGAACCAGTGAAACAGAAGTTTACTATACCATTACAGATTACACAAAGGATGCAGAATAAGAGGTTATTATGAAAAAGTCATTTGCTGAAAATTGCACAAGGTATATCAGTACAGCTACTGCTTTAGTTTTGGCATTAGCTATGCTGTGCTGTGCCAATTTCTCGGCAGGAGCAAAGACCCTTGGCAGTAATTTAACCATTACCGATACAACATCACTCCTTGAAGACATAAACACCACCACAAACACCACCCCTGCAAAGACAAAAGATTTAATAGCAAGCGGGGCGAGTGTAGAGTTACTTTCAACTGGTATAAAAGTTGGAGATACAATTTATTTCCGTAGTGCCACCGAATACTCAACAGTTTATGCTCATATATGGTACAGGGATTCTAATAATACTAACTATAATTATACCGATTGGACTTCCTCCCCTCAAATGACAAGCATGGGTTCTATTGATGGAAAGTATTATTATTCATATACTCTTATCGGAGATAAAACATATGATTTTAATTATGTTTTATTTAAGAGTGACCAAAACAATAAAATCACCCAAAACGATGTAGCAATCACAAGTGGAATGAATTGTTATGATTTGGATACTACATCTTGGTCAACCTATTCAGGTAGCGACCCGGTTGACCCTGACCCCGACCCTGTAGTTACAGACGAAAACTTGTTGTCTGTACTTAAAGGCGAAAAGGTAATGGTTTACGGCGGTGAGAAATCTGAATGGAAACAAACTAATTACTATTTTATGTCTAATAATAACACTGGCAGTGCTAAAGCAACAGTTTCCCTTTCAATAACACATAATATTGATGTAGAACATATATTCGGTGTCGCAACCTTATCAACAGATATTCAATATTATCAAGGTCACTGGGCATCCGGTCTTAAAGGGTCGATAGAAGCCGGCGGTACATATATTGTTCGTGATAAAAAAGATGATTCAGCCTTTGCACAACTTGATTTTAATGATAAAAACTATCTTTATTCCTATGACGCAGGCTCAACCAAGACTGCAACCACCACTATTCATGACACAGTTAATGTTGGAGGAAAACTTTCTGTAAGCACTTCAACACAGCCCGGTCCCGGTATTTCCAGTTTGGGCTTAACTAATCGTTTCAAATACTATCTTTATGATGGAACTAATTACACAGAAGTTTCTCTTACTGACGGTAAGGTGGACACATCAGCACTTCCTGTGGGTACAGGATATAAGCTTTTGACTGTTCTCTATGACGGTAACATCTATGTTCTTGCAGATACTGATACTTTTAGTGTTGTAAACCTTACACCTAACCTTGCCGACAGCGTAAATCTTACATCAGTACCGGAAGCTGTTGAGAAGAACACTTCCTTCACATTGACAGCAGAACTTCAGAATAAACATAGCTCTGCCGGTGATGTTACATACACATTCACAGAAACAACCGGACTTGGTGGCTCATTTGGCAGTGATACATCAGTGGTAACAACAAGCGATCCTTCTGCATCAGTTGTATTTACTCCAACCGTAGCAGGTACCTACACCTTTAAGGTTGTTGCAACCTGCGATGGATATAAATCGGTGGAAACAACTGTTAATGTTGTAGTATCTGACGTAGTCACCTATTACATTACAGGTAGATTTAATGAACATAAATGGGATTATAAATATTTAGATATGCCTTTTACTAAGGTTAGTGATGGACGTTATAAGTATGAAACTGGTAAGACTGTAGCTGAACTGTCAGGAACAATTAATGAAACATATGGTGACAAAGATCAATTCTTCTACATCCATACCGGTAACGGCAATGAAGGTGTCTGGTATGGCGGTAGTAGTAACTCCGGTCATACTTTCCACAATAATACAAAGGATAACAAATTTACCCTTACATACAGAGCAAATGATACAAATACAGAAGAATCCCGACTCCTAAAGTTTTTAGATACTACTGCCACAACCAAAAAGGATGTAGTAATCTGGCTTGATACAACCGATTCTTCTAACTACAAACTGTGGTATGAATATACAACACCAACAAATTATAGTATCACATACACTCATAACGATAAAGGTACTGTTTCCGGTCCAACAGAAGCATTGGCTAACGCTACTGTTTCAGTTTCAGACCTTAAGATTACTCCTAATGAGGGCTATGAGCTTGACACCTTAACCTTTAACGACACAGCATTTACAGATAGCTTTACTATGCCGGCTCAGAATGTTACAGTAAAAGCAACATTTAAACCAATAACATATAATATTACATATCATATTAATAGTAAAGTAGATAATACATTAAATCCAAAAACTTACACCATTGAGTCAACTGAAGCCGAAAGAACACTTCCTTCTCCGGCACCCAAGGATGGATATAAATTCAGCGGTTGGCACATTGGAAGTACAACAGGTTCTTTAACAACTACAATTCCAAGCGGTTCAACCGGTGACATGACTTTCTATGGTACTTATGAACCCATTGAATACACCGTTACCTTTGACCCTGATGGGGGAAGTGTAACTCCAACTTCCAAAAAGGTTGCTTACAACAGTACTTATGGCGATCTTCCAACACCTAAAAAAGACAATTCCTCATTTATTGGCTGGTATCTGGATGAAGAGCTAATCACCTCAGAAAGCGTATATGATACAGCCAGCGATGTAAAATTAAAGGCAAAGTATGCGGCAAATCCTACAATTTCCGTTACAATTATGTATAACGGCGTGAAGGATCCCGGCAAGGCAACTGTTACCGGCGACGGACAGATTGAATATAATGGAAGTTCAACATTAAAAGTTAAACCGGCAGATGGTTATTATATCTATAACATTGAACCACGGGGAAGCTACCCCTACAATGTTGCAAAAGGTGAATGGACTCACAAGTTCACCAACTTAACAGAAGATGTCAGCATTGTAATTACAGTTAAGGATAACCCGAAGGTGTCTGTTGAGGTTTATTACAACGGCGAAATCACAACAGACAAGGCAACTGTTACAATCGGCGGAGTTGAGCAAAGCTCCAGTCTGATTGAATATAATGACACAGCGTCACTTTCTGTTACTCCTGCTTCAGGATATTATATCAGCAATGTGGAATTAACAGGTTATACATATTCTCCCAAATCTGGTGAATGGACACATAATATTACATCTGTAGTTGCTAACAAGACTGTAAAGGTATATATATCTGATAATCCTAAGGTTGTAGTCAAATGTGTTGATTTCAGAACCGGAGATGCGATAACTGGTGACAATGTATCCGCTACAGTAAAACCTGCATCAAGTACTGAATCAAGTACAGTGTCAAGTGTTTCCGTGGAATACGGTTCAAATGTAGTTCTTACTGCAAGTGCTACAGAAAATACCTATAAGTTTATGGGTTTTTACCTTAGTAGTGCTCAATTAAGTCCGTCAGCAAGTTATACATATGAAAATGTAACTGCAGATACTACGATATTAGCAAAGTTTGACAAACTATACATGATTACAATCAACTGGGGAAATCTTGATGGACTTTCGTTAGAAATTGGCGAAGATACTACCAATCTTCAAGATGCCTCAAGTCCATTTGAAATGTATTTGACACAAGGCACTACCTTTACCCTTACCACCACTATTAATGTAGAGAGCGAATACAAGCTGAAAGCAAGTTGCTTTGTTCCGAGTGGTCTTAATGGCTCATACAGTGTAGCAGGTGAAGATGAAGATAATGTAACAACAAAGCATTATAGTTGTCAAGTACTTGCTTCAGATGGAACAATAACAATCACACCCGTTCCTGCAACCTATTCCGGCTCAGGCTACTGGGGTGATAAGGTTTTGAAAATTGATGTAAACAATGTATGGGGCAATAATGCGAATCCGTATTTTACAGTTGAATTTAGTAAAACCGATGGAACTCCTATCGAAGCAAGAATGGTTTGTATAAACTCAACTAATCATATTTATGAGTGTCCTATACCAACAGGATATACTTCTTTTGTTCTAAACAGAAGGAATCCTGATGGTGGCAGCACTTGGAACAGCTCCGGCTCAGAAACAATTGGAGATAATACAAAATATAAATCAACAGGCTTTAAAGACGGTGTAATTCAACTTAGTCTTGATAATAGTTAGAGAAAGCAGGTGATGCAATATGAATAAAAAGTCAATAATTTACAGATGTCTCGTTGCATCACTGTGCATTGTTTCACTGATTGTAATGACATACTCTTGGTTTGACAGGTCAGGTAGTGCCGAGGCAAACAGTATGGGTTTTAACAGGACTATGAGTCTGAATGAAAAAATGAATTATATTGATGCTAAGACATCTTATTCTTCAGATGAAGGACTGACCTATACTGAATTGAGCAGAAATAGTTCATCGGGTTCATTAGGTACAATAAACACTACCCTTCAGCCTGGTAAGAAAATTCATTTTAAAACCATTGTGTATAATATAGCCAGTAAAAGTAATCTGTCACCAAAGGATGCAAAGGTTACTGTTAAACTTGAAAATAGTACATTTCCTGATAACATTCGCATTGGAACTGTATCTCCTTTAAATTCAGAGACTGGTGTTTCGGCAGGAACACAAACTGTCACAGTAATTGAGAATGTATCTGTCCCAGCTGATAGTGATGATAAGAATGGTACTACTATCGAATGGTATATTTCCTTATCATCTCAGGCGACAGAGTTATCTAATATAACACTTGGCAATCTGTGTATTTATCAGGTATAAGAAATATGAAGATTGTCAGAAAAATACTCAGCGCCCTTAGTTTTGTGTTTTTGGCTATAATGGTGCTTACGGTAATATTTTTCTTTGTGCAGAGAGTTACCGGTGGAAATACCACAATTTTTGGATATTCGGTATACCGTGTCAGCTCCCCGAGTATGGAACCTGAGCTGGCTGTGGGTGATGTTATATTGACGAAAAAGGTGGATGTAAAATCACTTCAAATCGGTGACATCATCACATATAACGGTATGGAGGGTAGTTATGCCGGCAAGGTGATTACCCACAGGATAGAAGATATACAGGAAGTTAATGGACAATTCCTTTTTACTACCAAGGGTGATGCAAACCATGAGATTGACCCTATAGTTTATGAGGGGCAGATTTTAGGAAAAATGGCATTTGAAGTACCGATTATCGGTGTTCTATATAGCTTTTTTATCACACCATACGGTCTTGTTGCAGTATTGTTAATAATTTTACTTGCATTTAGTAATGAATTTATAATACTGTTTAGATTAGTCAAAAGAAAGGTTCAGTATAATGTTACAAGAGAATTTGAAGAATCCGTCAAGAAAGACGGAAACTCTGAAGACAAAACTGAATAAGAGAAGTTTCCTTTCAACTGTGGTACTTAGTGCTATGGCTTTAATCTTGTGTACAGCTTTCACATTTTCATGGCTCACGTCAAAGATAGACTATCTAAACACAGTTATCCGAATGGGTGAGTTTGGTGCAACCGTAAATGTGTATTACGAAGATGGATCACTCCTTACAACAGGCACAACCCAAGGCAATGATGTTGCTGTTGACAATGCAATTTCCGGCGATACAAACTGGTCAGCAGGTACAGTAGGATACAGATTTATTGAGGTTGATAACACAGGTACAATTAACCTAAACTCCTACCTTAGCCTTGGTTTTAACTGTGCTAATTTTACAGGCACTACCAATGAAGTAACCGATAGTTTTTTCGTAAGAGTTACCGATATATCAAATGCGGTTAAAAGCTTTACTAAGTCAGGTAATAAGTTAAGCGGATATATGGCAAAATTCAAGCCGGATACAGCATCAGGCATACAAAAGACAGGCACCAGCTTTACAAAGTCAACCGACATTCAAAAGCTTGGCGTAACAGTTGGCGGTGGTAAGTCCTACTACCTCTTTGAATACTGTTGCTATGACCTTTCTCCTTTGCTTTTCACAAGCGACAGCACAATTTCTATTGACGCAAAGATTAGAGTTCAGCAGACAAATGCTCCTGCTGTCAAGAGTGACAAGGGCTTGATTACTGCAAACAGCGAGGAAACTCCAAAGGGTAACAACTCTACACCAAATAATACTACTGTTATTCCTCCTACTACAAATAGTAAGGTTCCTTTTACAACTGTTCCAAAGCAACCAAGCAGTACTCCTGCTGAAACTACTAAGCCTGAAACTATGCCTGAGGATAAACCTGAAACTATTGAAACAAAGCCAACAGG
>JALFTC010000032.1 GCA_022779485.1 Ruminococcus sp. | reverse complement strand
ATAACGCCCTCAATTTCCGATTTTTCCACATTGTGAAGCTCCATCATACCGTTAAACTGCAATGCGTATTCATCCGCAGTTTTTACCTTGTCGGTGGCAAGTCTGCCTGTAAAGATGATTTTGTCGTTCTCTATAACGCCCATTACAATGTTTGTGTTTCCTATATCTATAGCCAGTAACATATGTTGCCCTCTTTTATTTGTATAAATTGTCTGTGAATACAGACATACAATATAATTATGCATTAATTTACTAAGGAAATCAAGGGAAAAGGGTTTTTTATTGATTTTTTTTGCCTATTTGGTATAATCATAATAGTTGTTTAGTTGTGTGACAGGAGGAATTATTATGAAAGGTAAAAATGTTGTAATCGGCGTTACCGGAGGAATTGCAGCCTACAAAACACCGAACCTTGTTTCTATGCTTGTTAAGGCGGGTTATACGGTGGATGTTATTATGACGGAAAATGCCGGAAAATTCATCACTCCCAACACCTTTGAGGCTCTTACAGGCAGAAGATGTATAACTGATACCTTTGACAGAAGTCACAGCTTTGAAATTGAACACATCAGTCTTGCAGATAAGGCAGACTGCTTTATGATAGCCCCCTGTACAGCCAATGTTATCGGAAAAATCGCCTGTGGCATAGCAGACGATATGCTTACCACTACAATTATGGCTTGTAAATGCAAAAAAATAATTGTTCCTGCTATGAACACAAATATGTATGAAAATCCTATTGTTCGGGAAAATATGGACAAGCTTGCAAGATTCGGCTATGAAATTGTAGAGGCAGACGAGGGCAGACTTGCCTGTGGTGCTGTTGGCAAAGGAAAAATGCCGTCACCTGAAATCCTCTTTGAGTACATCGAAAAAGAATGTAAATACGAAAAGGATATGAAGGGACTCAAGGTGCTTGTTACTGCCGGTGCAACACAGGAGCAGATTGACCCTGTGAGATACATCACCAATCATTCCACAGGAAAAATGGGATACGCTGTTGCATATGACGCAATGCAAAGAGGGGCAGAGGTAACACTTATCAGCGGAAAAACCAATTTGCAAAAATTGCCTTTTGTGAACACAATAGAGGTGTTGTCGGCAAAGGATATGTTCCTTGCAGTTAAGGAAAACTTTGATAATGCAGATATTGTGGTAAAATCGGCGGCTGTTGCAGATTTTACACCTGTTACTACTGCAAAAGAGAAAATCAAAAAGTCTGATAACGGAATGAGTGAAATTAAACTTAAAAGGACAGAGGATATTATCGGCTACCTTGGTGAACATAAAAGAAAGGGACAATTTATCTGCGGATTTTCTATGGAAACAGAAAATATGCTGGAAAACTCACGAAAAAAGCTGACAAAGAAAAATATGGATATGATAGTTGCCAACAACCTGAAAACACAGGGCGCAGGGTTTGGAACTGACACAAATGTGGTGACAATTATCACAGAGGATGAAGAAAAATCCCTGCCGATAATGTCAAAAAAAGAAGTAGCTCACAGTATTTTAAGCGAGATACTGGGGAAATATAGGGGATAAAACAGGGAAAATAAGGAAAAAACCGAAAAATGACGATTATATTGCTTTTTTAGAATATTCGCAACAGGGTTTTGTGTTATTCTTATCAAGCAATATTATGGATAATTGCAAATAATAAAAGTATTATTTTGCACAAAACTGGAGGCTAAACAATGGAGATTAGCGAAATTAAGCAGTTACAAATTAATGCAACCAAGGCGAGAATGGGAGCTGTTATCGGTACCTATAACGCAAAGTCAGGTCATCCCGGCGGTTCACTTTCTGCGGCAGATGTATTCACTTACCTTTACTTTAAGGAAATGAATGTTGACCCTGAAAATCCGGACTGGGCAGACAGGGACAGATTTGTCCTTTCTAAGGGTCACTGTGCACCTTCCCTTTATGCAATACTTGCACTTAAGGGTTTCTTTGACTGGGAAGAACTTAAGACACTTCGCCATGTGGGGGCAATGCTTCAGGGCCACCCCGATATGAAGGGTACTCCCGGCATAGATATGAGCACAGGTTCCTTGGGTCAGGGTGTATCAACTGCCTGCGGTATGGCTAAGGCTGCAAAAATGGATAATAAGGACTATCGTGTATATACCGTACTTGGCGACGGTGAATGTGAGGAAGGTCAGGTTTGGGAGGCTGCAATGTTTGCAAGTCACAACAACCTTGACAACCTTGTAGTTATTGTTGACCAAAACGGACTTCAGATTGACGGTACAGTTGCTGAGGTTGGCGGAATTGAGCCTTTGGACGACAAATTCCGTTCCTTTGGATTTAATGTGCTAAAGGTTGACGGTCATTCCTTTGAGGAGCTTGACAAGGCTTTTGCAAACGCAAGACAGACAAAGGGTATGCCTACTGCGATTTTGATGCAGACTGTTAAGGGTAAGGGCGTAAGCTTTATGGAAAATCAGGTTGGCTGGCACGGAAAGGCAACCAATGACGAAGAATATAAGATAGCTATGGCTGAGCTTGAAGCTAAGCTTGCAGAACTGGAGGGTTAATCGTGGCAGAGAAAGTTACTAAGGCAACCAGAGAAAGCTTTGGCGAGGCTCTTTGTGAGCTTGCTAAAACTGATGAAGATATAGTAGTTCTTGACGCTGACCTTTCAGCGGCTACAAAGACAAGCATTTTCCAAAAGGAATATCCGGAAAGATTTATTAACTGCGGAATTGCAGAGGGCAATATGATTGGCGTTGCAGCCGGTCTTGCGGCAGCAGGCAAAAAGCCTGTGGCAGCATCCTTTGCAATGTTTGCAACAGGCAGAGCCTTTGAGCAAATCAGAAACTCCGTTGCTTATCCTAACCTTAATGTTAAGATTGCAGGTTCACACGCAGGCATCTCAACAGGTGAAGACGGTGCTACTCACCAGTGCCTTGAGGACATCGGCGTTATGAGGACTATCCCTAATATGGTTGTAATCAACCCTGCTGACCACTGGGAAATGAAGGCTGCTACAAAGGCGGCTCTTGAGCATAAGGGACCTGTATATATAAGACTTGGCAGACTTGCCATTGACTCCTTTAACGACCCTGAAACATATGAGTTTGAGCTTGGCAAGGGCATCACACTTCACGAGGGTGATGATGTTACTGTCATTGCAACAGGTCTTGTAGTTAACGAGGCTAAAAAGGCTGTTGAGGCTTTGGAAAAAGAAGGAATTAACGCAAGGTTAATTAATATTCATACTATCAAGCCTATTGACAAAGATATTATTATTAAGGCGGCTCAGGAAACAGGCAAAATCATTACTGTTGAGGAGCACAATGTTATCGGCGGTCTTGCCGACGCTGTTTGTGAGGTTACTTCTCAGTACTGCCCTGTTCCTGTTACAAGAATCGGTGTGAATGACCGCTTTGGTTATTCAGGCCCTGCTTGGGAACTCCTTGAGATTTTCGGACTTACCGAAACAAATATCAAAAAGGTTATCACTCAGGTAGTAAACAGCTAAACATATAAACAATAAAGCCGTCTGGAAACAGGCGGCTGTTTTTTTGGGGTGATTTTGTGAAAATTAAGGTGATTATGACCGGCGGTACAGTTGGAAGTGAAGAAAAATACGGTGTTATCAGCAACGAAAAGAATAAGGATGTAGTTGCCTTTTGGCAAGGAAAATCAAAAAGTAATATTGAGTTTACAAAGGTTTATCCCTACTCAATTCTTTCCGAAAATATCTGCACTTGTCATTGGAATATGCTTTTGCAGGAGTTAAAAAAGGATATAACAGGGTACAGCGGAATAATCATAACCCACGGAAGCGACACACTTTCATACACATCTGCAATGGTTTCTATCTTCTGCAAGGATTTTAAAATTCCCGTAGTGCTGACAGGTGCAAACAAAGTGCTTTCTGACCCTGAAAGTAACGGTATTTCTAACTTTGAAAAAGCTGTTGATATTGTAAAGGAAAATAAGATAGGCGTCTGGACAGTTTTTGACGAGGTTTACCCTGCAAACTCCGTAATGGAGGCAAACTGTTTTAACGACAAATTCACCTTGGGAAAGTGTTCAGGTAGGTACCCCGATGTGGATTTTGCTAATATAAAATTCAAAAACAAAGTGATGATTATTAAGGAATATCCATTTGCAGATTACAGTAATATTCATTTTCCGAATGATGTTAAGTCTGTTCTTTTGGTGGGATACCACAGCGGAACAGCCAATGAAAATTCGGTAAAAGTACTTGCAGAAAGGTGTAAAAGCAAGGGAATTAAACTGTATTTACAGGGACTTTCCTCAAAGTCGGGAGTGTATTCATCAACGGATAATCTGATAAAGGGTGGTGTGATTCCACTTTATGATATGACAACCGAATATGCCTTTGCTTACCTTATGTTTGAGATAAACTAATTTACACAAAATACCCCACAGGATATTGCCTTTGCAGTTTCCTGTGGGGTTGTTTTATGGCTTGTATAAAATTTTATATGCAATAAAGGTTTGTTTCCCAGCTTGGAATACAGGGGTGATGACGCATATAGATTTTGTAGTCGGGGTTTACCCTTTTCAGCATATTGGGCAGACGGTAAATATCGCAACAACGATGGTAACAGGCCACATTCAACTTTGGCTTGTTACTGCGAAGATACTCATATCCTCCGTATAAAACTACAAATTCCACACCCTCAATATCCATTTTGATGTAGGTAAATGGAGTTTCCTTTGCAAGGGTGTCAATGCAGGTAACAGGGGTCAAAACACCCTCTTTGTTGTTGATAACACTTCCCCTGCCTTTGCCTGTTTCAAAATTAATCTCTGTGTCAAAGTTCCATATTCCCTTTTCAAGAAGTCTTGTGTTTGGCATATCGCCTATTGCCTCAACAAGCTTTTTGTATGTTTTGGGGTCAGGCTCAAGGGCGGTTATGGATTTGTACTGATTGCAGGTGTACTTCAAAAATTCCTCAATGGTGTCACCTCTGTATGCACCAAGGTCAAGGTAGTTTTCCTCTGAAGTAAGGTTGAGAATTTTGTAGGCATCATCCTTACTGCTTTCCATTGCAAAGAGGTATTTTAGTTCGCCTGTGTACTGAAAATAGCACATATTCCTAAAAACCTCTTTGGACTCTTCGTCCTCCATAAGGTTGTAGGATTCCATAATTTCCGTACCGTTTCGCATAAGGTAGCCACGGTTGAAAATCCTTTCTCCTGCTACGGGAACGCTTGGTACAAGAACGGTGTACTCCTCATT
Organism: Ruminococcus sp.; assembly: GCA_022779485.1. Classification (GTDB taxonomy): domain Bacteria; phylum Bacillota; class Clostridia; order Oscillospirales; family Acutalibacteraceae; genus Ruminococcoides. Next base: position 51,201 of record JALFTC010000032.1, on the reverse strand, counting down.
TAATTCCTTTATTCTGTCAATGACATCGGGTTTGTTTGTGCCAAAGGTGATTAAGATTATAAAGTCATTAAACTCCTCTTTCACCTGTTCAAGGGTTTGTACGGTGAAACCGTGAAAAACCTGACCACGAACAAAACCGTCTGACGCCATAACTCCGGAAATGCTGATGTTGAGTACAGAAAATTCCTTGAGAACACGGTCGGCACCGTCACCCATACCGTAGAGTATAATGGGTTTATCCGTTGCCATCAGCTTTTCCCATACTGATTTTTCTTTAAGTAATTCTCTAATCATACAAAGCACCTACTTATCCTAATTAATAATAGACTTATGTCGGATTTACGGATTACAGTTATTGCAGGGTGAGTAACCCTTAACAAGGGCGTCTTTTCTGCCGTGCAAATACTCTTTGTTTTTCTCATTCATTGCAAAAACAGACTCGCAGTTCTCCTTGTGGAATTTTTTGCTGTTTTTGTTTCCAACATATACTATTTCCTTGTTTTCTGTTTCCTTTTCGGTTTGAGTAGTTTCGCTGTTTTGTGAGGTTGTAGGGCTTTTCGTACCGGTTTCTGTTTTTATGACAGTTCTCTTTGTGTCACTGTTTTCTCCAAAGGTAATAGATTTTCCGTCACTTTGTGCCACTATTGTACCTTCTTCATCTGTTCTGTAAACAGTAACACCAAAGCTGTTTAGTTTATCCACAGTTTCCTTGTGAGGATGATTGTACTTGTTGTCTTTGCCACAGCTTATTACTGCGAAGTCAGGATTTACCTTTTTGAGAAAATTGTCAGTGGTACTGCTATCACTTCCGTGATGTCCAACCTTTAGCACATCTGCCCTTAGGTTACAGCCGTTTTCTATCATCTCATCCTCAACAATATTTTCGGCATCCCCTGTGAAAAGGAATGATGAACTTCCGTACTCCGCTTTTATCACAACTGAATAGTTATTAAGGTCGCTGTAAATACCCCTTTTGTCCGGAGAAAGTATGGTGAATGTGGCATCCCCTAAGGAGTAGGAATTGCCCCTTTGTGCGTAGATTATCTCTGTGTCGTTCTCTTTTACAACATCCAAAACATCATTCCATGTTTTTGTGTCGTAATCAATTTCGGGACAGATAAAGGTGTGGGCAGGAATTTCCTCCATAACTGTGTCCATACCGCCGATATGGTCGGAGTGAGGGTGAGTTCCCACAGCATATTTCAGCTTTTCAGTTCCGCAGGACTTTATATAATCTGTAACAATATGGCCCTCATCGTTTTCTCCCGCATCAATTAACATAGATTCGCCGTTGCACCTTATAAAAATGCTATCGCCCTGCCCAACATCAATATAGCTCACCTCAAGGCCGTCAAAATCACTATTTTCGGTTTTGCTTTGACAAGAGGTGAAGGTTGTACCGATTAAACAAAGGACTAAAAATATAGCCCCTTTTAAGAATAATTTTTTTCTTTTCATAATAGGTTAATTATACAACGAAAGATTATTCATTGCAATAATATAAAATTAAAAAAGCCCCGCAAAGGAGGCTTTTTCAGGAAGAAAAAATGAAAATCAAAACAAATAATAAAACTGTTTATGTTTTATCTTTCGTATTTTACTAATATTATAAAGGTGAAAAGTGAAATGTTTTTGAAAAAAAGGTGATTTAATTAAAAATGTTTTATGTGCTTTCCTTGACTAAAGGAGCATTTGTTGTTAATATATTCAGTGTTTAATTAGTGTTTAAATTATCCAATAAGGATGTGAAGTAATTGGTAATTGATATTCTTTTACAACTGCTGCTTTTGGCAGTAGGCTTTGTACTTCTTGTTAAGGGTGCAGACTTTTTTGTTGACGGGGTGAGCAATATTGCCTCCCACTTTGGCATACCTCAAATCATCATAGGACTTACCATAGTTGCATTTGGCACATCTGCCCCTGAGGCGGCTGTCAGCATCACCGCATCAATTGACCATGCCGGCGGAGTCGCAGTGGGAAATGTAGTGGGCAGTAACATAATGAATATATGGCTGATTTTGGGTATTTCCGCTGTGGTGTCCCCAATGGTGGTTAAGAGGAATACTGTTCGATATGAGATTCCCTTTACCATAGGAATTTCCGCCGTATTTTTAGCTTTGGGATTAATTTTTAAATCCCTTAACCGTATTTGCGGTGTGATTTTGCTTTTGCTTTTGGTTTTGTTTATGGTGTATCTCTTCCTGTCTGCAAAGAAAGAGATGAAACAAAACAAGCTTAACGGTGAGGTTAAAGAGGAGAAAAAGAAGATTAATATTCCCCTGACTTCCCTCGTCAGCGTTTTAGGTGGCGGCGCTGTTGTATTCGGTGCAAATTTGTCAGTTGACGCCGCAACAAAGCTTGCACAAATGTGCAGTATCAGTGAGGATATTATCGGACTTACAATAGTTGCCTTCGGTACATCCTTGCCTGAGCTTGTGACATCGGTGATTGCCTCTAAAAAGGGTAAAAATGACATCGCAATAGGTAATATTGTGGGAAGTAACATTTTTAACCTGCTCTTTGTTTTAGGTATGGCATCCACAATTTACCCCCTTAGCTTTGGAAGTGAGTTTATATTTGACAGCATTGTAATGATTGGTGCGGCTGTGACCTTGTGGCTGTTTACAGTAAAGAACAAAAGGCTTTCCCGACTTGGGGGAGCAATAATGCTTGTTATGTACGCCGTTTATTTCGGTTATTTGATTTATGAAGTTATATAATAAATTCTAAAATATTATTAAAAAGGAGAATGAATGATGAAAAATCCGGTAGTTACATTTGAAATGGAAAACGGAAAAATTTTTAAGGCAGAGCTGTATCCGGAGATTGCTCCAAATACTGTGAAAAACTTTTTGAGCCTTGTAAACAAGGGTTACTATAACGGACTTACATTCCACAGAGTTATTTACGGTTTTATGATTCAGGGCGGATGTCCTGAGGGTACAGGTATGGGAGGCCCCGGTTACAGCATTAAGGGAGAATTTTCTGCAAACGGCTTTAAAAACGACCTTAAGCACACAGAGGGAGTGCTGTCAATGGCTCGTTCAATGATGCCTGATTCAGCAGGAAGTCAGTTCTTTGTTATGCACAAAACAAGTCCTCACCTTGACGGTCAGTATGCTGCATTTGGCAAGGTAATTGAGGGAATTGAGGTTGTAAACGAAATTGCAGAGGTTGACACTGATTTTCGTGATAAGCCCCTTGACCCACAGGTTATGAAAAGCGTGACAGCGGAGCTGTTTGGCGAGGAGTACGGTGAACCTGAAACATGCTAAAAATTATCCTTGTTTTACTCACACAATAGTGATATAATCAACCTGTAAGACAATTGATTTCACTGCAACGGTGCGTGAAATTGGGTGGTACCATACTATTGGTTATATTACACCATAGTAAAACAAGAATATTAATGGCACACCCTATGGTGTGCTATTTTTGTTAGGAGCAGAAAATGTTTGAATACAATCCAAAATCGGAAAAAGCTGAAGAATTTATAAATCATCAGGAGATTTTAGATACCCTTGAATATGCAGAGAAAAACAAGGACAATCTTAATCTGATTGACGAAATTTTGAGCAAAGCGGAAAAGAGAAAAGGCCTTACCCACAGGGAGGCGTCAGTTCTGCTTGCCTGTGAAAACAAAGAAAAAATAGGGCAGATGTATGACCTTGCAAGGCAGATTAAGAAGGATTTTTACGGCAACAGAATAGTAATGTTTGCACCTCTTTATCTTTCTAACTACTGTGTAAACGGCTGTGTTTACTGTCCTTATCATATGAAAAACAAGCACATAGCAAGGAAAAAGCTGACTCAGGAGGAAGTGAAAAACGAGGTTGTTGCACTTCAGGATATGGGTCACAAAAGACTTGCCATTGAGGCAGGTGAGGATCCTGTTAACAATCCCATTGAATATATATTGGAGTGCATAAAAACCATATATTCCGTTAAGCACAAAAACGGTAATATACGCAGAGTGAATGTGAATATTGCCGCCACAACTGTGGAAAATTACAGAAAGCTTAAGGATGCGGGAATCGGAACATACATCCTGTTTCAGGAAACATATCACAAGGAAAGCTACGAAAAGCTCCACCCAACAGGACCCAAGCATAACTATAACTACCATACCGAGGCTATGGACAGGGCAATGCAGGGTGGCATAGATGATGTTGGACTGGGTGTGCTGTTTGGACTTGAACTGTACAAATACGAGTTTGCCGGACTTTTGATGCACGCAGAGCATTTAGAGGCAGTTTACGGTGTTGGACCTCACACAATTTCCGTACCGAGAATAAAAAGGGCAGACGACATTGACCCAAGCGCCTTTGACAACGGCATAGACGATGACACCTTTGCAAAAATTTGTGCATTGATTAGAATTGCTGTGCCTTACACAGGTATGATAATCTCCACAAGGGAAAGTCAGCAGGTAAGGGAAAAGGTAATAGGACTTGGTGTTTCTCAAATTTCAGGTGCGTCAAGAACCTCTGTTGGAGGATATACCCAGGAGGAAAGACCACACGACACGGAACAGTTTGATGTTTCCGACAACAGAACACTTGATGAGGTTGTAAGGTGGCTGATGGAGGGTGGATATATTCCCTCATTCTGCACCGCTTGTTATAGAGAGGGAAGAACAGGGGACAGGTTTATGTCACTGTGCAAGGCAGGACAAATTCAAAACTGCTGTCACCCAAACGCTTTAATGACCCTTAAGGAATACCTTATTGACTACGCCAGTGAAGAAACGAGAAAAATCGGCGAAAAGCTGATTGAGGACGAGCTTAAAAATATTCCAAAGGAAAAGGTAAGGGATATTTGTGAGGAAAATCTTGAAAAAATAGAGCAAGGAAAAAGAGATTTCAGATTTTAATCGGTTTCCGTATAGTGTAGTGTGACAGGAGGTAAATATGAATTCATCACCAAAATCCCACAGGGTACATATCGGCTTTTTCGGCAGGAGAAATGTGGGAAAAAGCTCTGTGGTAAATGCTTTTACAAATCAAAATTTGGCTGTTGTTTCCAATGTTTTGGGTACAACCACAGATCCTGTTTACAAGGCTATGGAGCTTTTGCCAATGGGACCTGTAATGATTATTGATACACCGGGAATTGACGACAAGGGCGAGCTTGGCGACCTTAGAGTAGAAAAGACAAAACAGGTGCTCAGAAAAATTGATGTTGCAGTTTTGGTGGTGGACTCAACACAGGGATTGACAGACTTCGACAATGAGCTTATTTCCCTGTTTAAGGAGAGAAATATTCCCTATGTTGTGGCATACAACAAGGATGACTTATCTGAAACAACTCACAATAAAGACCTAAAGAAAAATGAGATTTCAGTAAGTGCTTTAAATAAAACGGGCATAAACAGCCTAAGGGAAATGGTTGCAGGACTTACTGCGAACAAGGTGATAGACAAGAAAATAATCGGCGATTTACTTAATTCGGGAGATATTGTTCTGCTTGTTATACCTATTGATTCTTCAGCCCCTAAGGGCAGACTGATACTCCCACAGCAACAGGTGATTCGTGATGTTCTTGACAGTGACGGAACAGTTGTTGTTTGCAAAGAGAATGAAATCAAGGAAACAATAAATAACCTAAACAAAAAGCCCCGAGTGGTTGTCACCGACAGTCAGGCTTTTGAAAAGGCAAACAACGGAACGCCACAGGACATATACCTCACATCATTTTCAATTTTAATGGCAAGGTTTAAGGGCTTTCTTGAAACAGCGGTAATAGGTGCAAAAGAGATTTCAAGGCTAAAAGACGGCGACAAGGTGTTGATTGCCGAGGGATGCACCCACCACCGCCAATGCGAGGACATAGGAAGTGTAAAAATCCCAAGGTGGCTCAGTGAATATACAAACAAAAATTTGGATATTACCCTTGTAAGCGGAACAGAATATCCCGAGGATTTGTCAAATTACAGCTTGGTAATCCACTGCGGAGGTTGTATGCTCAACGAAAGGGAAATGCAGTACAGAATGAACCACACCGTAGAACAGGGAGTACCATTCACAAACTACGGAACAGCCATTGCATATATGCAGGGAATTTTAAAAAGGAGCATAGAATTTATCCCCGAGGTCAAGGGGATTTTGGATTGATAAGATAACTGAATATAGCAAAAGACAGCGTATCATATGTGTGGTACGCTGTCTTTGTGTTTAACTATATTTTTTTGCATCCTTTGAGAATAGTTTTTCAAGGAGCTTTGAATTTACCTTTCCGTCTTCATCAAGTTCGTTTGCCTTTTGGAATTTTTTGATGGCGGCTATGGTCAGGTCGCCGAGATAGCCTGTAATATAGTGTTCATCTATGTAGCCAAGGTGGGAAAGCCTTTGTTGCATTGCCTTGATGTACTTGTTCTCCTTATCCTTTTTCATAGAGTCTATGGCGGACTCGGTGAAGCTTACATTGTACTTTGACTGCAATTCATATTTTGTTTGCGGTGTTGTTGTAGAAGTTGCCTTAGTTGCAGTGGTTGTACTTTGGGCTGTTGATGAGGTTTTTTCGGATTTTGAATTATCTGCCACAGAGGTGGCAACAGTAGATGTGGTTTTGCCTGTTGCGGAGGTTTTGACTGCTGTGGTTGATGTAGTTGTATTTACTGTTGTTTCGGTTCCTCTGTTTTTGATGATTTGGTCTGCCTTTTCCACAGCGTCCTTGTCGTACAGAGAGATGATTTTTCTTATATTTTCAACAGCTGTTGTGCCTTGTAGCTTTAGGTAGTCCTTGTCAAGTCTTAGATTTCCGCCCTTAGCTAAAAATTTGCATTTTTTAAGGGCAGAACGGTTTTTTAGGCTGTTGTAGGTGTTTTTGTCGTAGATAAGGAAGTCGGGGTTCCACTCAGCAATTTCACCTACTGAAACAGTAGGATTGTTAAGGGACCCTCTTATAACCTTTGTGCCACTGTAACCCAGGATAGTGTTGTACCAGCTTTCTTCAATAACAGTAGCAAGAGGTCCTGTTCCGCTGACATACATCAGGAACTTTTGGCTGTTTTTCTTCTTTGCCTCTTGATAGTAAGTGTCAAGATAATTAAATAGGGTGTTACAAGCATTTTCAGCTTTTTTCTTGCCCTCTTTACCATTAAGTATTGAACCCACCGATGTGTATGTGGTCTTAACATCTTCTTTTGTGTTTCCGTAGTGGAACTGAACAACCTTAATATCCGATTCTTCAAGCTTTTTAATTGTGCCGTCCGAAACATTGTCGTCAGCCATAACAACGGTTGCTCCGCTTTTTATAATTTTGTCAACATCGGGGTCAATGTTGTTTCCGCACTTTTCGGTATTCTTGTAGCTTTCGGTAAGAACTTGGTCGCTGACAAGTGCAACCTTGGTGTTGTAGCCTATGCAGTCAATAATATCCGCCACATTAGGGCTGACAACTGCAACCTTTTCGGGACTTTCGTCAAAGGTTGTGTTTCCTATCGTAACAGGATAGTCGCCGTCGCTGTCTGTACATCCCACTGTGGAAAACAGCAAAGAAAAAATAAGCAGTGTGCAAATAGTAATTTTGAATATCCTCATCTCATACCTCTTGTTTTACAGTAATGATTTAATAAATTGCTGTGCAGTCCTTGGCGAGCGTGTTGCCCTTTGGGTAGCAAACTTCTCCGCCTCAAGGTGGAGTGTTTCTTCGTCAAGTGTTATTCCGTTGGATTTTGCAAGCTCATCCACAATGTGGAGGAATTTCTTTTTGTCGGGAACAAAGTAGCCTATGGAAAGACCGAATCTGTCCGAAAGTGAAAGGGTTTCCTGCATATTGTCACGGCGGTTAACTTCAGTGCAATCCCTGTCCTCGAAGTTTTCTTTAACAAGGTGACGGCGGTTGCTTGTGGCATATATTAGTGCATTGTGAGGAAGAGAGGCAACTCCGCCCTCCAAAACAGCCTTAAGGCTTGTGTAGCACTCGTCCTGCCTTTGGAAAGACAGGTCGTCAATAAAAATTATGAATTTCATCGGTACAGAGGCTATTGTGTCAACAAGGAGAGGAAATTCCATAAGTCTTTCCTTTGGCATTTCAACAATACGCAGACCGTCATTTCTGTATTCGTTAACAACAGCCTTGACGGTTGTGCTTTTGCCTGTGCCCATATCACCGTAAAGCAGGCAGTTGTTTGCCTGTTTTCCCTCTATAAAGGCTTGGGTGTTTTCGATAACCTGATTACGCTGAAATTCGTAGTCAACTAAATCTGAAATGCGAACAGGGTCGGCATTGATGATTGGTTGAATACCACCCTCACGCCATACAAATGACTTGTACCTTGCAAACATACCGCATCCGTTAATTCGGTGGAATTTGCTTATACTGTCAAGATTACCGTCAAAGCCCATAAATTCATATGCCGGCTCTCCACAGGTCCACCTTGGAAGTGTAGAAACAATGTCCTCTATTTCATCTTTATATTTGTAGTCGTTAATAATATCCTCAGGGGTAATTTGGGAGGCGAAAAGTATTGCCTTAATATCCCTTATAACAGCCTGTTTTTCTTCCTGTGACATCTTTTCAACCCTGTTGGCGGTTGCTGTCTTGGTGAAATAGTTTTCGTCAAACAACGCCGCTTCTGTCAGATTGTAGCTCAAACGACTTGAACAGTGTCTGTCACACAGCAGTCGGTAAAAATCTCCGTATGCATTTAGAAAGTCCTCAGGACTTTTATCTATTGACAAGATTAACCTGTAAAGAGCCTTTGGAACACTCCTTGTCAATATTCCCTTGTAAATGGATAGTGAGGATAGTAAAAGCGAGGCTTTTTTTGTTTTGTTCATTTTATTCCCTTATTTCATTTTAAACTTAGTTGCTTTTGCACTCATAAACTTATACAATATTTTACTCCTTTTGTGTTTTGTAGTCAAATATATAGCGTAAAAAAAGAAAAATAAAAAAATTTAAGAAAATTTTGAAAAAAGGGTTGATTTTTTTGAAATAGGGTGGTATAATTCATATTGTTGTTTGAGAGAACAACGAACTGAATAAGTTGGTGTTGATGACGCTGAGGGTCCACCTGTTCCCATCCCGAACACAGAAGTTAAGCTCAGTAGTGCCGAAGATACTTGGCTGGTGACGGCCCGGGAAAATAGGAAGATGCCAACATTTAGAAGTGTCCATCCAATAGGGTGGTCATTTTTCTTTTGTCAAAATTATTCTTAAGTAACCCAATCAAAATGGCACCGCAATCAGCGGTGCCGTAATTTTTTTCGTTCTTTAACTACAACCCTAAAATATTTGTCGCAATCATAAAGTAAACTGCAAGGCTTACTGCGTCAACAATGGTTGTAATGAACGGTGACGCCATTACCGCAGGGTCAAAGCCCAATTTGTTTGCAAACATAGGCAAGCAACAGCCGATTATCTTTGCCACAACAACGGTTATTGCAAGGGTTAGGCAAACAATTATTGCAACAGGTACAGTAACAGCCACATTTCCCAAAAGAAGTCTGTCAACAAGCATAATTTTAAGGAAAGCCACAGCGGAAAGTGCAACACCGCAAAGGCAGGCAACCCGGATTTCTTTCCATATTACCTTTAGAATATCCTTAAACTGAATTTCGTTAAGGGACAAAGCACGGATAATTGTAACAGAGGACTGACTGCCTGTGTTACCTCCTGTGTCCATCAGCATAGGTATAAATGCTGTCAGCACAACAGAGGATGCCAAAGCACTTTCAAAGGAGCTGATTATCATTCCGGTAAAGGTTGCGGAAATCATAAGTAGCAAAAGCCAAGGAATACGGCTTTTCCATGTATCGAAAATACCGATTTTCAGGTATGGAGTGTCGGTATTTGGTGTGATAGCCGCCATCTTCTGAATATCCTCAGTTGCCTCTTCCTGCATAACATCAACAGCGTCGTCGATTGTAACAATACCAACAAGACGGTTTTCCTGGTCAACAACGGGAAGTGCCAGGAAGTCGTACTTTTTAATAATTTCGGCAACCTCTTCCTGGTCGGTCAGGGTGGTTACGGAAATTACATTGGTGTCCATCATATCGCACACCTTGGTGTCGTCCTCGGCAAGGAGCAAATCCTTGATGGTGATTATACCTCTAAGCTTGCTTAGATTGTCGGCAACATAGCAGGTGTAAATGGTTTCTTTGTCAACACCAGTTCGTCTGATTCGCTTGATTGCCTCCTCGGCTGTCATATCGGGTCGAAGAATAACAAGCTCGGTTGTCATAATTGAACCGGCTGAATCCTCCGGAAATTTCAGCAACATATTAATTTGCTTTCTGTCCTCAGGTGTGCTTTGGCGAAGAATACGCTTTACCACATTGGCAGGCATTTCTTCAATCATATCAACAACATCATCAAGGAACATATCGTCCAAAACTTCCTTAAGCTCGGTGTCGCTTAGGGAGTGAATGAGAAATTCCTGTGTTTCTTCATCCATTTCAACAAAGGCGTCAGCAGCAGTATCCTTGGGAAGAAGTCTGTAAAGCACAGGCATTTTTTCGTTTTGGATTTCTTCAAAAATTGCTGCAATATCCACAGGATTCATTGTGGTGAGTATGTCACGCAAAGTAGCATACTTCTTATTTTTCAAAAGATTTTTTATAGTCTCTTGAAGAGAAATAACATTTGTTTCCACGGGAATCTTCCTTTCTTTGTGTTTTGTCGCCAAACATAGTATTTGGCAGAAGATTATCCCCGGATAAGATGAGGGTGTATTAAAGGACTAAAGGAGAAAAACCTTTAGTTTGTCAAAATAGAAATCAGTGGATACTCTATTATCACCGATTTCTCCCATACTTTCTCCGGGAACAGAGCCTAAATTGCCTCCGGCATCCAATGATTTCACCTCGATTACAAAAATATTGGGTATAAATTAAACCCTAAAGGTTATTTTACACCCAACACAACAAAAATGTCAATTAAATCTATTTTAAATATTTCCATAATTATTCAAAATAAATTATATGAATCTATAAACAAAAAATCCACCTGAGTATCAGATGGATTTAACAGTGAAATTAAATTGTTCTCTGCAAGAAATTAGCAGAAGTATACATCCATTTCCTTTTCTTCGCCGTCAGCAGTGAAGTATGCCTTCTGATCCTCTGGCTTAAGATAAATTGTATATTCCTGTGCGTCCTTACCGTTAACAATCTTAACATTGTTGATAACTTCTTCAAGAGGAACCTGCTTGCCGTTGTATTCAACAAATACAGTAACCTTTGGAGCCTTAACAGCCTTCTTGGAAGGAGTCTTTTTAGTTGTAGTCTTCTTTACAGGAGTCTTAGCTGTTGTCTTCTTAGCAGTTGTTTTCTTTTCTGCTGCCTTTGTTGTCTTCTTTGCAGGAGCAGCTTCTTCCTTAGTAGTAGCAGTAGCTGCCTTTGCTTCGGTTGCTTTTGCCGCAGTTGTCTTTGTTTCTGTTTTCTTTGCGGCTGTCTCTTTTTTAGTAGTTGCCATTAGAAAAAAACCTTCTTTCAAAAATTACGGCAGTTCTCTGCCCTACATAGAATTATAAGTTTTTTGGCAACCTAAGTCAATTTATTATAGAAAAATTCGGAAGAATACACATATTTGTTGCTTAGTAAAAAAATGGGGTTAGTCAAAGTGACAAAAAATAAGCCCTGTTTTTCCTCTTTTTCGCCGAAAAAATTATCATCTTGCACAGATTAATCAAAATATATTATGCAATTACAACAAAAAAATAGCCTTAATTTGGCAGTTAAACTTGTTTTATTGTTGACTTTGTTTTTTACGAGGATATAATAGAGTTTAAATAGAAAACAGAAAATATATAAGTCCTGTTTATGGTACAGTGCTTATGGTATTATTATGGAGATGAGAATAGTGGAAGAAAAATTAAGACAGTTACTTGAAGACTCCCGTCAAAATGAAGAATTGAGGGAAAAACTACTGAAAACAAGGCAAAACAAAGACCCTATGAAGGCTTTTTGCGACACTTGTCAGTCACTGGGGTACGAGATTTACCTTGGCGAGCTTTTTGCCTGCGGTCAGGTTATGAACGACAGCAAACTCCGTTCTGTTAACGGTGGCGGTGTTTGTGCCATTGACGGTTGGGATGATGCATACGAGATGTTTTTTGCATCCTTGGAGGTGCTGTGATGTTATCTGATTTCTTAACTGTGGGTCAGCAGGTGGTTATCCTGTTCATACTTATCGGGGCAGGCTTTGCCTCAAAAAAGGCGAAGTTAATCAGTGATAATGCGGTAAAGGGTATGACTAACCTTGTCCTTTACCTTGCAACTCCCTGCATAATTATTTCATCCTTTCAAAACTGCAAATTTAACAGCGAAATGCTTATTAATTTGCTCATTATGACCGTAGCGGTTGTGTGCATTCACATAGGAAGTATAGTGATTGCAAACCTTGTGTTTAGGGACAAGGATATGTCCAGAAGGGCTGTTTTCAGGGTGGCAACAATTTATTCCAACTGCGGATTTATGAGCCTACCCTTGCAACAGGCAATTCTCGGTAGTGACGGAGTTTTTTACGGTGCGATTTATGTGGGTATCTTCAACCTTGTTGTGTGGACTCACGGACTTGTTACAATGAGTGGCGACAAAAAGGATTTAAGCGTTAAAAAGCTTATTGCAAACCCTGGATTGATAGGTGTTGTAATTGCTATTTTACTTTGGGTGCTGAATATTACTTTGCCGGAAATTATTGAGGCTCCAATGGAATATCTTGCCGCATTAAACACTCCTGTACCTATGATTATCATCGGCTGTCAGCTTGCAGGAGTGAACTTTGCAAAGGCATTTGGGGATAAAAGGAGCTACCTGTCCATTGGGTTAAGACTGCTGGTAATCCCTGCATTATCTCTGTTTTTGATGTATTTGTGCGGAATGAGGGGAAGTATGCTTGTTGCCTCGGTTATTGCAACCTCTGCACCGTCAGCCGCAACAACCACTATGTTTGCTACAAAATTTGACAGAGATGTCACCTTGTCCGTTAGCCTTGTTTCCACAACTACTCTATTCTCTATCATTACCATGCCCCTTATGGTTGCGCTCTCACAAAACTTCGCATAGGAGGATTTATTATGCCCAAAAAATCTAACCATAAGCAAAAACTGCTGTATATTCAAAGGATGTTTTACGAGAAAACAGACGAAAACCATGGAATTACCGTAAATGATATTATAGATTACCTTGAGCAAAACGGAATCGAAGCCGAGAGGAAGTCTATTTATACCGATATTAAGACATTGCAGGATTTTGGTATGGATATTGAAAAGTGCAAAAGCAAAACCGTAACCTACAAGCTTTTGTCAAGGGAGTTTGAACTTCCGGAGCTAAAGCTTTTGGTGGACGCTGTGCAAAGCAGTAAGTTTATTACAGAGAAAAAGAGTCTTGAGCTGATTAAAAAGGTGGAAAACCTTGCATCTCAATATGAGGGAAAGCAGTTACAGCGTCAGGTGGTTGTAAGCAATCGCATTAAGACTATGAACGAAAAAATTTATTACAACACCGACAAAATATACAGTGCTATTGATGAGGGCAAGCAGATAACATTTTCATATAACCAATGGACACTGAATTTTGGCGGTGGAGAAAAGGTAATAAAAAAGAAACGCCGAAACGGAAAACTTTATAAAACCTCCCCTTGGGCGCTTACCTGGGATGATGAAAATTACTATTTGATTGCATATGATGAGGTTGACGAAAAAATCAAGCATTACCGTGTTGACAAAATGGAGAAAATCACCATTACAAAGGACAAACGAGCAGGACAGGATGTGTTCAGAAAATTCAACATTGCAACATATTCACGGAGAGTTTTTGGAATGTTCGGCGGTGAAGAGGTGGAAATTACCCTAATGTTCAGCAACGACCTTATAGGCCCTGTTGTAGACAGACTGGGCAAGGATGTTTTCATCACCAAAGCAAATGACGACAGCTTTTTTGTAACAACCAAGGTTAACCTCAGCCCCCAGTTTTACGGCTGGCTCTTCGGCTTTGGCAACAGCGTAAAGGTGGTTTCACCACAATGGGTTGCAGAGGAATACGCAAACAATGTGGCGTCAGTTGCAAGGCTGTATCATTGTGATGTGTAATTTTTGATGAATCAACCTTGGGAAATAAATGACAAAACGGACATCATCTATTTGGGCGGTGTCCGTAATTTTTATTATTCAGTGTTTCCTTAGGATAGGATAAAATGCAATTTTCAAAAAAATTTATATTTATTTGAAAAAGTTGTCCCATTTTTTAATTTTTCATTGTTGTATATAGTGAAAGGAGCCAAAATGAAATACGAAACTGACAATTAACAGGTTAAAAATATTTGTTTTAGAAAGGTTTTTTATTATGAAAAGAATAATCAGCATAGTTTTATCATTAATTATTTTTTGCACTCTGTTCAGTGCCACAACTGTTTCTGCAAAAGTTAAGAAAGGAAAATGCGGAAAGAATATCACATACACATTAAGTTCCGATAAATCAAAATTAACAATAAGCGGTAAGGGCGAGATGTACAATTATCTATCATTAGAGAGTTACCCTCGTTATGCTTCAGCGTTTGACGAGAATAACCGCAAGTGTCTTCCGCCTTGGGTCGAATTTGAGCGTTTTTTTGAGGGTTACGAGAACGAGAGAAATGAAATCTGGGAGTGGGGCCAAAATAACTACACGGTTTCTGTTGGCAAAGGAATAACATCAATCGGTGCAAATGCTTTTTATGGTTTGGAAGACTCAAAGTCACAACAAGTAATCACCTTGCCAAATACTGTAAAAACTATATATGGCGGAGCTTTTTCCTGCAGTGCATTCAAAACTATAGTAATACCTGATAATGTAAGGAAAATTTCCAGTGAGGTTGTTTATTATAAGGATAATACGGTGTATCCGATGTTAGGTAGTTTTGAATGTTGCGCTTCAAAAAATATCAAAATTTCAGAAAAATCAAAGCTAAAAACAATAGATTGTAATGCCTTTAAAAATAGTGATGTAAATTATATCAATAAAAATAATTCATTGCCAAAAGTGACATATGTGGGAGAAAGTGCTTTTTATGATGCTGACATTCCAAACATATCTTTGCCAAAGGCAGAGGTTTATAAAAGTGCATTTAAATATTGCCGTAAGTTAAAAAAAGCAGATGTTTCAGGAACAAAGAAAATCAGAGCATATACTTTCCTTGGTTGCAAAAAACTTAAGGATGTAAAGCTTGGAAATAAGCTGGTGTGGATTGGTACAGAATCCTTTAAGGGTTGCAAGACCTTGGAAAGCATTACTATCCCAAAAAATGTAAAAGAAATAAAAGACAACGCTTTTATGAATGCTACAAAATTGAAAACTGTTATTATAAAGTCAAAAAAGTTAAAGACTGTTTGTACAGGAGCATTTGAAAATGTTAATAAAAATGTTGTATTTAAGGTGCCAAAGTCAAAGCTCAAGCAGTATAAGGCATTAATCTCTCCTAACGCACCTAAAACTGCAAAGTTTGTAGGAATTTAGTCAGTTTTCCCCTAACTAATAGGAATAGAACCAAGTTAAACATAAATCAAGGAGAATAATTATGAAAAGAATAATTAGTATAGTGTTATCTTTAATAATATTTTGCACTCTGTTTAGTGCAACTACTGTTTCTGCAAAAGTTAATAAAGGCAAATGTGGAAAAAACATCACATATAAGTTGGATACAAATAAAAAGGAATTAACAATTAGCGGTAAGGGTGATATGTATGGCTATCTATCGTTAATACAGTATCCACTTTCTACTTTAGATTTTGATAATAGTCACCGTAAGTATTTTGCACCTTGGGTAAAAATTAAGACATATGTTGATGATAATCGAATGGTGATAGGTAAATTAGCGAAAAACAATTGCCGGGTTTCTGTTGGTGAAGGAATAACATCAATTGGTTCAAATGCTTTTTGCGGTGTGACATTTACAAATCCGGAACAAACATTTACCCTGCCAAATACAGTGAACAAAATATATGGCGGAGCATTTATGGATAGCGAAGTCAATACAATTAAAATTCCTGATAATGTAACGGAGCTTTCAAGTAAGGTGGTTTATTATAAGGACAATAGGGAGTATCCGAGTTTGGGTTGCTTTGATTGTTGCAGTGCAAAAAGAATCCTGATTTCTGAAAAATCAAAACTCAAACACATAGGGGATAATGCCTTTAAGTGGTGTTCCGTAGAGTATTTCAATGAGAATAATTCATTTCCAAATGTGACATATGTGGGATACGAAGCATTTTTCGGTTGTGATGGAATTTCAAGCATATCCTTGCCAAAGGCAGAGGTATATGGAAGAGCGTTTATTTATTGCGAGAACTTGAAAAAAGCAGATGTTTCAGGTACTAAGAAAATACGAGCTTGTACCTTCCAAAATTGTCCAGACCTTGAGGAAGTAAAGCTTGGCGACAAACTCACATATATTGGAAGAGGTGCATTCCAAAGCTGCGTTTCCCTCAAACAAATTACCATACCTAAAAATGTACAAGAGATAAAAGATGCTGCTTTTAATAATTGTGAAAAATTAAAAACTGTTGTAATTAAGTCCAAAAAGCTTAAGACTGTTGAAGATAGTGCATTTTATGTAAGTGACAATGTTGTGTTTAAAGTGCCAAAGTCAAAGCTTAAGCAGTATAAGGCGTTGATTTCCCCTAATGCACCTAAGAAAGCAAAATTTGTAGGGATTTAAGCAATAAAACAAATTTTCTAATTTAAAGATAAGTACCGTTTATGGGACACCTGAAATGTTATTATTTTAATTAACGGAGGGTGTCAGATATGATTTTAAATCTTTGTTTATTTGTATTTTTGGGATATGTAGGTGCTGAGGTTTATAAAATGCTTAAAGCAAAACCTGCCTACAAACGAAAGGTAAGAATAAAAACCCCTTATAAAAGTGTAAAAATTACCTATGACGAGGGGTAGCGACAGCAAAAGAAAATCAGGCAGTCCGTGTGGATTGCCTGATTTTTTTCTCTAAAACAAATTTTTCAAAAGCTGTTTGCCTGTGTTGGTTTTAAATACTTTTTCTCCCAGCTTAACGGCTGTTTCCCTGCTAAGGTTGTCCTCACAGGTGTTTACAAGAAAATCAGCCTCAACAAGAATTTGCAGGTCGATGCTTTCAATGCTTTTGTAGGTGTGGTGGTTTGCAATAAGGAACATTACCCTGTCAATTACATCCTGCTGAAAATCAAGATTTTTCATCATTATTTCAGCCTCCTTAGGGCCAAGCTGTTCCTGAATTTTCCCGTCGTTGCGATTATACAGTTCCTCTCCCTTTTTAATTCCGATGTCGTGGGTGAGTGAGGCACATTCAAGGATAAAAAGACTCTTTTCGTCAATATTTTCCGTTTCGCCAATCAGCTTTGCAAAGGAATGTACCTTCACAAAGTGATTAATCCTCTTTTGGTCACCCTTAAAGTAATCTGCCATTGAAATAAAAAGCTTATTTATCATTTTTTACCATCCTTTTTACATAGGCAAAGGTTTCTTTTTCTCCTTTTTCTGCAAGCATTCTTAGCATTTTTTCCAGCTTATCGGCAGTTTCGGGGTGCATATGGTACCTTGCCTTGCCGTTTAAGAAATAATCCAGTGGGTGGTGGTCTGTGTAATTTTTACCGTTGTAAATTTTGCTGGCGGCAACTCTGTCGCAAAACATTTCAGCCAAAAACCTTGTTGGCATTTTAACAGGCATCACCTTTTTGGTTTTTAGGTCAATGTCAGTCCAGTATTCGTAGTGGTGTCGGTTCCGACCTTTGTGGTGCATCCAAGCAAGGGAATAACCCTGTTCCTGCCTTTCAAGTTCGTTGGGACTCCTTGTGCCACTGTAGAATTTTGCTCCGGGGATAAATTCCGTGGGGCTGTATTTTGACAAATCGTGTCTTAATCCCTGCCAAAAAATTCCGGCACGAAGGCAGTTGTAAATCACCTTGTGGCGGTGTTTTGTAATTGTTCTAAAGTGGCCTATGGCACTTCCCATTTTTTCACCTTCCGTTAATATAATAAAAATATTATATCACAGTTTGTAAAAATTACAAATGCTATAAAAGTGTTTACAGAAATCAAAAAATGATGTATGATAACAGAACAAAGAGAGGTTATTTATGAAAAGATATGTAAGAGCCAATTTCGGCAAAAAAGGCGGACAAGCAGTTCTTGCAGTTTTCTTTATTCTTTTATTAGCTCTGTCTGCGGGGGGTGCGTTGTATATCTTCTACGGCGACTCCTTAAAGGGCAAGGAGCAAAACCAGAAGACAGCTGTATTATCCCAACAAAATGTAAATACCGCAGTATTTTCAATCGATGATAAAAAACTGAAAATAACTGTGGGCGACAGGCAGAAAATTAAGGTTACATCCGATACTGAAAACGCTTTCGATTCCATTAGCTGGGAAAGCAGTGACAGCAAGGTGGCCCATGTTGACCCTGACGGAAATATTGTTGCCCTTAAAAAGGGAAAGGCGAAGATTACAGCCACAGCAGGATATTACAGCTCAAGCCTTGATGTTACGGTGAAAGGGAATAAGGAAAAAAGTAAAAAAACTTTTTCAACAGCTTATACCGCCAACAAAAATGTTGTAAATAAAAATAAAAAAGACGGCAGTGGCAGAAATCTTTACTATATTGATGTTAACCGCCTTAAAAACTGCGTCACAGTTTACACCTATGATAAAAAGGGAAAATATACCGTTCCTGTCAGGGCGATGATTTGCTCCTGCGGTGACGATGACAAAACACCCACAGGTACCTTTAGTGTGTCGGTGAAAGGCCGTTGGCATCCCCTTTTCGGCAATGTTTACGGTCAGTATGTAACAGCCTTTAACGGAGAAATTCTTTTCCACTCTGTTCCATATGAACAGATGAGTAAGCCAAATTCTGTTGAAGTAAAGGACTACAACGGTCTTGGCACAAGCATTTCAATGGGCTGTGTTCGTTTGGCTGTGGCTGACGCAAAGTGGATTTATGATAATTGCCCTGAGGGTACAACTGTCAGGGTTTTTGAGGACAAAAAGGACGGGCCTTTGGGTACTCCACCGGCTATGAAGATTAACACAGGCAAAAGTACAGGCTGGGACCCAACTGATGATGACAAGAAAAATCCATATTATAAAAAATCTCCAAACTTTGACGGTGTGGTAAATGTCACTATCAATTTAGGTGATAAATTTGACAAAATGGCAGATGTTTCCGCAAGGGATACAAGCGGAAGTGTGATTACCGACAAAGTCCAGGTTAAGGGCAATGTAAACACCAAAAAAAGCGGTGAATATCTCCTTGAATACACAGTAAAGGACGATATGGGAAGAAGTAAATCCCAATACAGATATGTTACTGTGAGGTAGTTTTTGATAACAACCGAATTATTATAGGCGGTCGAAAGACCGCCATTTTTCATACAATGTTCACTAATATAGAGGATAAACACCGTTGCAAAATATCACTGTTCGTGTTAGAATGTAGGAGAAATGAGGTGCGACCTATGAATAAAGTATTTTCTGTAATTTGTGTTTTAAGCCTTGTGGCTGTTTTTATGCTGACAGGCTGTGAAAATAAGGATAATAATCAAACAGAAGTTTCAACAGTTCCATCCACAACCTTGGGTTATCCCGGTGAAAACGGAAAGGTTGACCCGGCTTTGCTTGACGAGTCAAACCTGTATGAGGTTTATGCAGACAGCGACAGAGAACATGTTTATCCGCTTCAGTCCTATGAATGTGAGGATGACGGTACAATTATCTGTGGTGACAACTACGAGTATGATGAGAACCACAATACAATTAAGCAGGTGCATTACGAGGGCGATATACTTGACTACACCGAGGTTAGGGAATACGATGAAAAAAATCAGAACACAAAGATAATTAGTTATGCCGGTGATGTCAGGCGTGAAAACCTTGTTTCAACCACAACCTTGGAGTATGACGACAACGGTGACCAGGTGAGAAGCGAAACCTACGACAGCGACAATGCCCTTGTTTCCTATGATGTAACAACATATGTGGAGATTGACGGGTTAAGCTACATCAAGGATAACACCGTATATGACAGCAACGATGAAATGACATCACAGACTGTTTATACATACCGAAATGACGGAACACCCTCCTATGATATTCGCACAGTTTACGAAAACGGAGATGTTGCCTACCACTACCAAACAACCTACAACAGCGAGGGTGATGCCGTTGCATATGACTACTTTGACAAAAACAACAAAAAGATTGACACTCCTCAGCAGGAGATAGATGCTTTTGGTGAATAATTTATAACTTAAAGGCTGTTTGCTGAACCCAAAGTGGGATAAGCAAACAGCCTTTTTGGTTGAATTTTTTATATTGTTATTCCTTTACAAGCACCTTTTCAATTTCTGAAATATACATTTTGTGGAAGTCACTGCCGTCAGGGGCATAGCTTGAAAATACACTTTTGTCTACAACGCTTTCACCGTTAAGGCTTTGTGCGTACATCTTTCGGCAGATAACAACAACCTTGCTTTCGGCAAAATACGGTGCTTTTTCGTCACAAACAGGGGTTAGTCCTGTTTCTCTTACTTTGTCAAAATCTCTTCCGCTTTTAGTACCGCAGAATGAAAGCTGTTCCTTGTAACCCTCAGGCAGGAAAGATATTGCAAAGTATTCTCCCTTTTCCAAAAAGTCAAAGGTGTATCTTTGAGGGCGGATAAATGTGTAGGCAACAGGCTTGTTCCACATAATGCCGACACCGCCCCAGGAGATTGTCATCATATTTACCTTGTCCTCTGCATTGACTGTGACAAGTCCCCAGTCCTTGCCGATAAGCTGAAATGGGTTTTCCTTTAGTTCCTCAGGTGTGATTTCCTTAAAATTATTCATAGCAAATGTTCCTTTCGTAAAAATTTCGTAGTTATTCTGATACTTCTAATATATCACATTATACTATATATTTTCAAGAAAATGAATATAATACATAATTAATGAATATTTATACAACAACTTTGCATATATTCAGGGTCGAATTTTGTCGTTCAGACTGAAAAACAGCTTATATTATGCACTGTGCAACATAGAACTTGCATTGATTTGTCATAAAATTAGAATTTATTTCCACTGTAATTGTTGAAACATAACAAAATCACGAATATTTGAATATTTATGCAAATAAGCCTTGATTTTTTGCATAATTGGTGTATAATGTAACTATGATAAAAAAATAAACATTTGAATTCGGAAAGGAAATAGAACAATGGCAGATACAAGTATTAAAAAAGTTGTGCTGGCTTATTCCGGCGGACTTGACACTTCAATTATTATCCCTTGGTTAAAGGAAAACTACAATAACTGCGAGGTTATTGCAGTTTCAGGTAATGTTGGTCAGGGTACAGAGCTTGAGGGTCTTGAAGAAAAGGCTATCAAGACAGGTGCAAGCAAGCTTTACATTGAAGATTTGACAAAAGAATTTATTGAAGATTACGTTTTCCCAACAATTAAGGCTGACGCAGTTTACGAGGGCAAGTACCTCCTTGGCACATCCTTTGCCCGTCCTATCATTGCAAAAAGACTTGTTGAAATTGCAAAGGCAGAGGGCGCTGACGCAATTTGCCACGGTTGCACAGGTAAGGGTAACGACCAGGTTCGTTTTGAGCTTGCTATCAAAGCATATGCACCTGATATGAAGATTATTGCTCCTTGGAGAACATGGGAGTTCAAGTCCCGTGAGGACGAGATTGAATACGCCGAGAAGATGGGTATTCCGCTAAAGATTAACAGAGAAACAAACTACTCAAAGGATAAGAACCTTTGGCACCTTAGCCACGAGGGACTTGACCTTGAAGACCCTGCAAATGAGCCAAAGTATGACGACCCTAATTTCCTTGAAATGGGTGTTTCTCCTGAACAGGCTCCCGACAAGGCTACATATGTAACATTACACTTTGAAAAGGGTATCCCAACTTCCATTGACGGTGTTGAGATGGACGGTGTTGAAATCGTTACAAAGCTTAACGAACTCGGCGGTGCTAACGGTATCGGCATTACAGATATGATTGAAAACAGACTTGTAGGTATGAAGAGCCGTGGCGTTTATGAAACACCCGGCGGTACTATCCTTTATTACGCACATAAAAAGCTTGAAGAGCTTACACTTGACAGGGATACATTCCACTATATGGAGCTTGTTTCCAACCGTTTTGCAGAGCTTGTTTATTACGGTCAGTGGTACACACCGCTAAGGGAAGCACTTTCGGCATTTGTTGACCAGGTTAACACAGTTGTTACAGGTGATGTTAAGCTCAAGCTTTACAAGGGTAACATTATTGACGCAGGTGTTACTTCTCCATATTCACTGTACGACGAGGATATTGCTACATTTGATGAAGACGAGGTTTACGACCAGAACGACAGCGCAGGATTTATCAATCTCTTTGGTCTGCCAATCAAGGTTCGTGCCAAGAAGGGTCTTATCAAATAATTGATTTGATTTTGTATTTGTATGAGATATTAAAGTCCGCAGGAAGCTTGCGGGCTTTATGTCGTTTTTTAAGAAGAAATTTAATGCGACTTAGTATGATAAATTTTCGGTAATTTTAATATTTTTTGCTATTTATGAGGTGTAAACAATGCAGTTATGGCAGGGAAGATTTAAAAAATCTCTTTCAAAAACAACCAACGATTTCAATTCCTCAATCTCCTTTGACTCCAGAATGTTCAGGGAGGATATTGAGGGTTCAATAGCCCACGCAACTATGCTTGGAGAAACAGGCATTATCAAAAAAGAAGAATCACAGAACATCATTGACGGACTAAAGGGAATACTTGACGACCTATTAAGTGGTAAGTTGCAGTTCGATATGGAGTGTGAGGATATTCACACATTTATTGAGGGAGAACTGACAAGAAGAATCGGCGACGACGGAAAAAGACTCCACACCGCAAGAAGCCGTAACGACCAGGTGGCTGTTGACATCAAGTTGTATCTCAGAAAAGAGGTAGAGGAGATAATCACCCTCCTTGAGGACTTAATCAAGGTAATTGCATCAAAGGCTAAGGAATACTACGACACAGTAATGCCCGGCTACACCCACCTTCAGAGAGCCCAGCCTATAACCTTTGGGCATCACCTTTTGGCTTACGGTGAAATGTTCCTAAGGGATTTGTCAAGGCTTAAGGACTGCAAAAAGAGAATGAATGTGAACCCTTTGGGCAGTTGTGCCCTTGCAGGAACTACATATCCAATCGACAGGCATATGACCTCATCACTTTTAGGGTTTGATTGTCCAACAAACAACTCCCTTGACGGTGTTTCTGACAGGGACTATTGCCTTGAAATAGCAAGTGACTTGTCAATTATTATGGTGCATCTTTCAAGATTTTCCGAAGAAATGATTATGTGGTGCAGTTGGGAGTTTAAGTTTGTTGAGCTTGACGACGCATTTTCAACAGGCTCGTCAATTATGCCACAGAAGAAGAATCCCGACATTGCAGAGCTTGTCAGGGGAAAAAGCGGAAGAGTTTTTGGCGACACAATGAGCCTTTTAACTGCTATGAAGGGCATAGCCCTTGCCTACAACAAGGATATGCAGGAGGACAAGGAGGCAATTTTTGACGCGGTTGATTCTGTTAAAATGTGCCTTATCTCCTTTACTCCTATGCTTGACACTATGACAGTACTAAAGGATAGAATGAGAAATGCCGCCGCAGGTGGATTTATCAATGCAACCGACTGTGCCGATTACCTTACCAAAAAGGGTGTTCCTTTCCGTGACGCCTACAAGGCAACAGGCGCCTTGGTTGCAAGGTGCATTGACCTTGGCACAGATTTGGAAAATCTGCCTTTGGAGGAATATAAGAATGTTCACCCCACATTTGACGAGGGTGTGTATGAGGCTATCAACCTTGAAAAGTGTGTAGCCGACAGAACCTCCTTTGGCGGTCCTGCTCCAAAGAATGTTTTGGCTCAGGCAGAGGAAATGATTAGGAAAATTGAGGTATAAATAATTATGATTAAGGTTGGAATAATAGGTGCAACAGGCTATGCAGGAGCAGAGCTTGTAAGGCTTATCACTACTCACCCACAGGCGGAGGTTACGGCAATCAGCTCCGTCAGCTTTGAGGGTCAAAAATTAAGTGATGTATATAAAAGCTATCTAAATATCAACGATATGGTTTGCGAAAATGCAGATGATGTTGTACAGAAGTCAGATGTTGTATTTGCCGCACTGCCCCATGGGTTAAGTCAGGAGCTTGCTAAAAAGTGTTACGACAGCGAAAAGGTTTTCATTGACCTTGGTGCAGACTTCAGACTGAAAAGTGAAGAGGATTATAAAGAGTGGTACAACGGTGAATATATCCACAAGGAACTTCACGAAATGGCTGTTTACGGCTTGCCGGAGTTTTACCGTGACAAAATCAAGGGTGCAAAAATTATTGCAAATCCGGGTTGCTACACAACCTGTTCACCCCTTGCCCTTGTACCGGCACTTAATGCGGGAATAATCCACACAAAGGGTATTATCTGCGACTGCAAAAGCGGTGTAACAGGTGCGGGACGAGGACTTTCCCAGGGTAATCACTATCCCGAACTTAACGAGGGCTTTCACCCCTACAAGGTGGCATCCCACCGTCACACTCCCGAAATTGAGCAGACACTTTCTTCCTTTGCCGATGAAAAGGTGACAATCACCTTCGTTCCCCACCTTTTGCCTGTGAACAGAGGTATTTTGGCTACCTGTTATGCACCGCTGAAGAAAAGCGTAACAATGGAGGAACTTAGAAAGGTTTACAAGGATTTTTACAAGGGAGAATATTTTATCAGACTTCTTGACGAGGGACAGGTTGCTGACATTCACAATGTTAAGTACAGCAACTTCTGCGATATTTCCCTGCACCTTGATTTAAGGGCAAACCTCCTTGTGGCTGTTTCAGCCATTGACAATATGGTAAAGGGTGCCGCAGGACAGGCTATTCAGAATATGAACATAATTTTTGGTCTTGACGAAAAAACAGGACTTGAAATTGTTCCTCCGGCATTTTAATTTTTATATTGTAAATTTATTTTGAGATAAAAAATTAATATAAAGAGAGGCATAGTTATGGATTATAAATTTATTGAGGGAACCGTAACAACACCAAAGGGCTTTACAGGAGCCGGAATTTGTGCAGGAATTAAAGACGGCAACACCGAAAAGAAAGATGTTATGATGATTAAGTGCGACACACTTTGTAATGCCGCCGCCGTCTATACAAAAAATCTTGTTAAGTCAGCCGCTATTCTCGTTACACAGGAAAATCTTAAAAACGGCAAAGCACAGGCTATTGTAGCCAACAGTGGAAACGCAAACACCTGTACAGCAAACGGAGTAGAGGTGGCACAGGGTATGTCCAAGCTTTGTGCCTCTGTGCTTGGGGTTGACAGCAGTGATGTTATTGTTGCATCCACAGGAGTTATCGGTGTGCCGATGCGACTTGAACCCTTTGAGCAAAAACTCTATCTGATGAAAAAGGAAATGAGCAAAGAGGGCGGTACAGACTGCGCCGAGGCTATAATGACAACGGATACCGTCAAAAAAGAAATGGCTATGGAGCTTACCTTGGACGGAAAAACAGTTACCATAGGCGGAATTGCAAAGGGCAGCGGTATGATTCACATCAATATGGGTACAATGCTTTCCTTTGTTACAACCGATGCCGCAATAAGCTCAGAAATGCTGGAGTCGGCATTAAAAGAGGCTGTTGAGGACAGCTTTAATATGGTTTCCGTTGACGGTGACACCTCCACCAACGACACCCTTGCAATTATGGCAAGCGGTCTTGCCGGAAACAAGGAAATCACCGAAAAGAACGAGGACTACAAAACTTTCGTATCTGCATTAAAAGAGGCTTGTAAGTCACTTGCAAAGCAACTTGCATCTGACGGCGAGGGCGCAAGCAAGCTGTTAATCTGTAATGTCAAGGGTGCAAAGAGCAAAAAGGACGCTGTGGGCATTGCCAAGACAGTTATCGGCTCATCCCTTGTAAAGACAGCAATGTTTGGCTCAGACGCCAACTGGGGAAGAATCCTCTGCGCTATCGGTTACAGCGGAATGGATGTTGACATTACAAAGGTAAAGGTTACATTTGTAAGTGAAGCCGGAGAACTCATTGTATGCGAAAACGGTGCCGGTGTGGGCTTTGATGAAGAAAAGGCAAAGGAAGTCCTTTTAGAAGATACCATAACAATCAATATTGAACTTGGTGACGGAAAAGGTGAAGCCGAAGCTTACGGTTGCGACCTGACATACGATTATGTTAAGATAAACGGAGATTACAGAACCTGATTTAGTCAGGAGTGATTTTGTATGATATAAGGGCAGGCGGAGAAATCCGCCACCCATAAAAGGGAGAAGATGGAGAGATGGACAGTAATTTAACAGCCAAGGTGCTAACCCAGGCTATGCCATATATTCAAAGGTATGCAGGTGAAACCGTAGTAGTAAAGTACGGCGGTAACGCAATGCTTAACGAGGAACTAAAGGCGGCTGTAATGAGCGACATTGTGCTTATGCAGCTTGTAGGCGTCAATGTAGTGCTGGTGCACGGGGGAGGGCCTGAAATTTCCTCAATGCTTAAGAGAGTTGGCATAGAAAGTAAGTTCCTCAACGGAATGAGGGTGACAGACGCCGACACAATGGAGATTGTTCAGCAGGTTTTGGCGGGTAAGGTCAACAAAAGCCTTACACAGCACCTTAACCATGCAGGAGGAAAGGCGGTTGGTCTTTGCGGTCTTGACGGCAATATGCTTATGGCACAAAAGCTTGTCACAGGTGATGACCTTGGCTTTGTGGGAGAAATCACAGAGGTTAATCCCGAGATTGTAAATGACGCAATAAAAAACGGCTATGTGCCGATTATTGCAACTGTTGCAGGTGACTACAAGGGCAATGTTTACAATATAAATGCCGACATTGCCGCCGCATACATAGCAGCAAAAATCGGTGCAAAAAAGCTAATTCTTATGACAGATATAAGAGGTCTTTTACAGGACAAGGATGACGAGGATTCACTTATCTCCGTTGTAAATGTCAGCGAGGTTGCCCAGCTTAAGAGAGAGGGCATAATCAGCGGTGGAATGATACCAAAGATTGACTGCTGTGTTGAGGCAGTCCGTCAGGGTGTTTCAAGAGCACACATAATCGACGGCAGAATAGAACACTCCATACTCATTGAGCTTTTCTCCGACGAAGGTATCGGAACTATGTTCTATTGATTTTTGCCGGAGAATACTATGGATAATTTGATTATAAGAGAAATGACTATAAAGGACTATGACGAGATTTTCGCCCTTTGGCAAATTACCACAAAGAGGGCATTGTCAGGTGCCGACAGTCGTGAAAATATAGAAAAATACCTTGAACACAACAAGGGTATGTCCTTGGTTGGAATTGTTGACGGGAAAATTATTGCAACAGTCCTTGCAGGACACGACGGCAGACGAGGCTTTATCCACCATATGGCTGTAAGTCCCGATTACAGACGACAGGGCATAGGCAGTAGCCTTGCAAAAGAGGCTGACAAAAGGATAAAGAAAAGCGGAATAGCAAAAACCCACATTTTTTGCTACAAAAATAATGACTTAGGTCAAAATTTTTGGAAAGCAATGGGTTTTACAAAGCGAGAGGATATAGATGTATTCTCCTTTGATTAATGGGGAATTGGAATTGACGGAGATTTGGAAATGGAAAATGAAAAGATAAAAAAGCTTGATAACGAAAATATAATGCACACATACGCAAGGTATGATGTGTGCCTTACCCACGGTAGCGGTGTTTACGCCTATGACGACAGGGACAAAAAGTACATTGATGTTTCTTCAGGTATCGGTGTAAACTCACTTGGCTACTGCAACCCCGGTTGGGTAAAGGCTGTAACCGAGCAGGCGTCAAAAATTCAGCACATCAGCAACTACTACTACAGTCCGGTTGCAGGGGAGCTTGCAGAGAAGTTGACTAAGGCAACAGGACTTTCAAAGGTTTTCTTCGGCAACAGCGGTGCCGAGGCTAACGAGTGTGCCATTAAGGTGGCAAGGAAGTACTCCTTTGACAAGTACGGAACGGGCAGAAACCGCATTGTCACACTTGAAAACAGCTTTCACGGAAGAACTATTGCAACCCTTTCCGCAACAGGACAGGATGTTTTTCACAACTACTTTTTCCCGTTTGTTGAGGGCTTTGACTACGCAAAGGCTAACGACATTGAAAGTCTTTTAAGCAAAATAACAGACAAAACCTGTGCCGTTATGCTGGAAACCGTACAGGGTGAGGGCGGAGTTAATATACTTGATTCCGACTACCTAAAAGAGGTCAGAAAAATTTGTGACGAAAGGGATATTCTCCTAATCGTTGACGAGGTGCAGACAGGTGTTTGCCGAACAGGAAAGCTTTACGGATATATGCACAGCGGAATAACCCCCGACATTGTAACCTCTGCAAAGGGTCTTGGGGGAGGACTGCCAATCGGCATTTGTATGGTAGGCGAAAAGCTAAGTGAGGTTATGGGTCCGTCAAGCCACGGCACAACCTTTGGCAGTAACCCTGTTGTATGTGCAGGTGCAAAATATATTTTGGACACAGTAAACAACCCTGAATTTATTGACGAGGTCAATAAAAAGGGAAAATATATTAAGGAAAAATTGCTTAAAATAAAGGGCGTTAAGGCTGTTCGTCAGCAGGGTCTTATGATTGGCATTGAGGTTGAAGAAAATGCCGGTGACATTGCAAAAAAATGCACCGAAAAGGGACTTCTCATCATCACAGCAAAGACTCTTCTCAGAATGTTACCGCCCCTGAACATTACATATGATGAAATTGACGAAGCACTATCTATCTTAAAGAAAGTTATGGAGGGATAAAAATATGAAACATTTACTAACACTTGAAAGCTTGTCACAGGAGGAAATTAAGGATATACTTAACCTTGCAGACCAGCTAAAGTACGAACTAAAGCACGGAATTGAGCATCACCACCTAAAGGGCAAAACCCTTGGTATGATTTTTGAAAAAGCGTCCACAAGAACAAGAGTTTCCTTTGAAACAGGTATGTATCAGCTTGGGGGACATCCCCTTTTCCTGTCCTCAAACGATTTGCAAATCGGCAGAGGCGAGCCTGTTGAGGACACAGCAAGGGTACTTTCAAGAATGCTTGACGGCATTATGATTCGTACCTTTGAACAGTCTGAGGTGGAAACTTTGGCTGAATATGGCTCTATTCCTGTTATTAACGGACTTACAGACTACTGCCACCCCTGTCAGGTGCTTGCCGACCTTATGACTATTCGTGAATTCAAGGGCAAGCTAAAGGGACTTAAAATGGCATTTATCGGTGACGGTAACAATATGGCAAACTCAATTATTGTGGGTTGCCTAAAGTGCGGTATGAGCGTTGCCATTGCCTGTCCAAAGGGCTATGAGCCACCACAGAATATCCTTGACTTTGCATCTCAGTATGAGGGTATGTTTGAACTTACTTCAGACCCGCTAAAGGCGGCTGAGGGTGCAGATGTTGTCTACACCGATGTATGGGCATCAATGGGTCAGGAGGAAGAAAAGGCTATTCGTGAAAAGGCATTTGCCGGTATTCAGGTTAACAAGGAGCTTATGAGCAAGACTAATGCTGAATGTATGGTTCTTCACTGCCTGCCTGCTCACCGTGGCGAGGAAATCACCGCAGATGTTTTTGAAGAACACGCAGATGAAATTTTTGAAGAGGCAGAAAACCGCCTACACGCTCAAAAGGCTGTAATGGTAAGACTTATGGCTGACAAGCAGCCTTAATAATTGACAAGAGGATTTGATTTTGGTATAATCAATCCACATTAAAATGATAGGATTTGAATTTATGATAAAAGATATTCAAAATGAAATTCTAAAACTAAAAAAAGAAAAAGATGTTTGCATCCTTGCCCATTCCTATATGGCGCAGGAAATTAAGGAAATTGCTGATTTTACCGGGGACAGCTATGCCCTTGCGGTAAAGTCTGTAAATGTTCCTCAAAAGACTGTCCTAATGTGCGGTGTTCGTTTTATGGCTGAAACCGTAAAAATCCTTGCACCTGAAAAGACAGTTCTCCTTAGCAACCCTGTTGCCGGTTGCCCTATGGCGGAGCAAATGGATAAGGAAGCTATACAGATAGTTAAGGATAAGTATCCTGACTACACAGTTGTTGCTTATATTAACACCACAGCAGACCTAAAGACTATCTGTGATGTTTGTGTTACTTCATCCTCTGCTGTAAAAATTTGCAAGAAGATAGAGTCGGACAAGATTTTGTTTATCCCCGACTGCAACCTCGGTGCTTATGTTGCAGGTCAGGTGCCTGAAAAGGAGTTTAAGCTCCTACAGGGCGGTTGCCCAACCCACGCAAAAATCTCCGAGAAAAAGCTCCTTGAGGCTATGGAAAAGCACCCAAACGCACAGGTGCTTGTTCACCCTGAATGCCAACCTGATGTGGTAAAACACGCAGACTTTGTTGGTTCAACCTCGGGAATTATGGACTATGCCAAGGAAAGCAGTCACAATGAGTTTATTATCGGTACAGAGATTTCAATAGCCGAGGAATTACAGTACGCCTGTCCCGACAAAAAGTTCTACCCAATGTCTATGGACCTTATTTGTCCCAATATGAAAAGCACTACACTTATGGATGTGTACGGCTGTCTTATGGGTACATTCGGGGAAGAAATTACAATGGACGAAGAAAAGCGTCTTGCAGCAAAAAAGTGCATTGACGAAATGATAAGGCTTGGTTAAATGAAAAAGGCAATAATTGCAATGAGTGGCGGCGTTGATTCCAGCGTCGCAGCTTTTGTTATGAAGGAAAAGGGTTATCACATCATTGGCGTAACAATGAAGCTGTATGATAACGACGATATTGGCATTGACACCGAAAAGACCTGCTGTTCTCTTTCGGATATAGAGG
The DNA here is from genome assembly GCA_022779485.1 of Ruminococcus sp. GTDB lineage: Bacteria > Bacillota > Clostridia > Oscillospirales > Acutalibacteraceae > Ruminococcoides. The sequence goes on along the minus strand of JALFTC010000032.1, from coordinate 20,320 downwards.
ACGCACGAAGTGTTTGCTACAAGCTTGGTGCAATGTACTATGTCTTTAACTTTAAGGCGGATTTTAAGGAAAAAATAATTGACGACTTTATATCCACCTACGAAAAGGGCGGAACTCCCAACCCCTGCATAAGGTGTAACAGATATTTGAAGTTTGAAAAGCTTATGCAGAGAATGAGGGAGCTTGACTATGACTATGTTGTCACAGGTCACTATGCCCGAATTGAAAAGCGTGGCGACAGGTATATACTGAAAAAGGCGGTTGACCTGACAAAGGATCAAAGCTATGTGCTTTACAACCTGACACAGGAACAGCTTGCACACATTCAGTTCCCCCTTGGGGAGATGAACAAAACCGACGCAAGACGAATTGCAGAGGAAAACGGTTTTATCAATGCAAATAAAAAGGACAGTCAGGATATTTGCTTTGTTCCAAAGGGTGACTATGCATCATTTATTGAGGAATACACAGGCAAAACCTATCCACAGGGCAACTTTGTGGACGAAAAGGGCAATGTACTGGGTACTCACAAGGGCATTATCCGCTACACAATAGGTCAAAGAAAAGGTCTTGGTCTGGCTCTGCCTTGCCCTATGTATGTTAAGGAGAAAAACCTTGAAGAAAACAAGGTTGTGCTGTGCCTTAATGAGGACTTGTTCAGCAGGGAACTGTATGCCGACGACTTTAACTGGCTGTCTATCCCACAGCCCACAGACAAAGTAAGGTGTAAGGCAAGGATAAGGTATAACCAAAAGGAACAGCCGGCATTTGCCGAAGTTATGGATAACGGCAGGATTAAGGTTGTTTTTGACGAACCACAAAGGGCAATTTGCAAGGGTCAGGCAGTTGTGCTTTATGACGGTGATATCGTCCTGGGTGGCGGAACAATTATTTAATTGTTGTCTCACAATAATTGATTGTTAACGACAATAAATATAAAGGTTGACAATCTTATTTTGATAGAGTATAATACCTCTTGTAATGAAATACAGGGGGTATTTTTATGAGAAAAAGTAAAATTTCCGATATGGTGGTCTGCGCCTTGTTTGCCGCAGTTTGCTGTATCTGTTCGGTAATTGCAATTCCAATGGGCGCTGTTCCGTTCTCCTTGGGAATTTTGGGAGTTATCTTTACAGGTGTTGTACTTGGTCCTGTAAAGGGTTTGATTTCGGTTACGGTATATCTTCTACTTGGCTTATTTTTGCCATTATTCAGCGGAGCGCAAAACGGTATTTCAGCCTATCCGGGAATCACAGGGGGATACATATGGTCTTACCTTATAGTGGTTTTAGTTGTAGGTCTTATCAGCCGTATTCCTTTTAACAACAAGGTGCTTGAAATGGTAGTAAGCACACTTGGTTGTGCATTGGGAATTGTTATCTGCTACACCTGTGGCACAATTCAGTTTATGGCAATAACAGGCTATGGCTTAGAGGCTTCCCTTGCAGCCTGTGTAATACCGTTTATGCCCTTTGACGCAATAAAGTGCGTAATCGCCGGAGTAGCCGGACCTCTGCTTAAATTGGCACTTAACAAGGCTGGGTTTGGAAAATAATTTTTGAGCTGTTATTATGCCTTTCTCTTATGAGAAGGGCATTTTTTATCGTATAGTGGGAGAAAATCTTAAATATTGACAAATAATACTAAAAATAATAAAATAATAACATTAAGAAAGAGAGGAAATGAAATATAATGGAAACAATAGTCGTATTAATTGTTATTATTGCCTTTGCCGTACTGCAATTTGCTTTTTTGGGTAAGAAAAAGTTTTTAGGTTTTTTACTTCCCCTGATTTGCTTTGTGGTTTCTATCCTTGCAATATTTTGCAGTAATATTTTCGGCGGTGTCCTTGATACGGACTACACCGGCAATAACTATTCTGTAGTAGTTGAACAGAATGGTGTGGAAAGTAAGCATATATTCAAGGACGAAAATTCAAAAGATGAATTTATAGAAACTTTGGACAGTTCATATAAGATTTTGGAAGAAACAAATTCTTTCGCCGACTCTTGGCTTAAAATGTTTGGCAAATTGTTGTTAGCCACAAATATTCCCACTTTGGCTTTATTAATAATCTACATAAACAGAAGATTAAGAGTTTTATACACAGAATAAATTATCCCCACAGCTGAAAAATCAGCTGTGGGGTGTTTTTATCGTCTTAACTTGTCAAATCGTAGCTTGTGTCCAGTAAATCTGTAACTGTGTCAATGTCAACTGTGCCGTCAAGGAGGATTGTTATCCAGTGCTTTTTGTTCATATGGTAAGCCGGGAAAAATCCATCTTTCATCAGCAAAATATCCCTTTGCTCAGGTCGGATTTTAACATTAATTACATCAAAATACCCATCGCCTAAGTCAAAGGTTGACCTTGGCAAGTCCATAATTATGCCATACCACTTGCCCTTGGGATTGTTACGAAGAACACAGGTGTCCGGGGTTTTTATCCACAGATATTCAGGCTCTGTTCCGTAATTTTCAAGTGCGAATTTTAGCACATCATCACGAATTGTAAAGTAGTTGTCCATTACACATTAAATCTAAAGAGAACAACATCTCCGTCTTTCATTACATATTCCTTACCCTCGGAGCGTACAAGTCCCTTTTCCTTACAGGCGGTCATTCCACCGTTTGCAATAAGGTCGTCATAGGCGACAACCTCGGCTCTGATAAAGCCTCTTTCAAAGTCGGTGTGGATTTTTCCAGCAGCCTGTGGTGCTTTTGTGCCTTCTTTAATTGTCCAGGCTCTTACCTCCGGCTTACCGGCTGTAAGGTAGGAGATTAGTCCAAGCAGTGAGTAACATTCCTTGATGAGTCTGTCAAGACCGCTTTCTTCAAGACCTAAGTCGGAGAGGAACATCTCCTTTTCTTCCTTGTCCATATCCACAATATCCATCTCAATCTGTGCACAGATTGGCAAAACGGCGGCGTGTTCCTTTGAGGCGATTTCCCTGACAGTTTGTAGCATAGTGTTTTCTTCAATACCGCCTGTAAAGTCATCCTCGCTCATATTTGCGGCGTAGATAATGGGCTTTGTTGTAAGAAGAGCAACCTCCTTGAGCCATTCCTCCTGCTCCTCTGTTGTTTCAACAGTTCTTGCAGACTTTCCCTCGTTGAGAACATCAAGAACGCCCTCAAAGAAGTCAATCTGTGCTTGTAGGCTTTTGTCGCCCTTTAGAGCTTTTTTCAGCCTGTCCAGCTTTCTTGTCACCATTTCAACATCGGAGAGAATCAGCTCAATGTCAATTGTTTCAATATCCCTTGCAGGGTCAACAGAACCCTCAACGTGAATAATATCGTCATTTTCAAAGCATCTTACAACATGAACAATGGCGTCACATTCACGAATGTTGGAAAGAAACTTGTTGCCAAGACCCTCGCCCTTTGAAGCACCCTTTACAAGTCCTGCAATGTCAACAAATTCTATGGTAGCAGGAGTGTACTTGTCAGGGTCATACATTTCAGCCAGCTTGTCAAGCCTTTTGTCGGGAACGGCAACCACCCCGACATTTGGCTCAATGGTGCAAAACGGATAGTTGGCACTTTGTGCCCCTGCGTTTGTAATAGCATTAAAAAGTGTGCTTTTGCCCACATTAGGCAAGCCTACAATACCTAATTTCATTTTTTATATTCTCCTTAATAAGCGTTTTTTCAGTATTTCCTCAATTATAACACAATACTTTCCAATACACAACATTTCACGGATTTAGTTTTTGGGAGTAATAAGTTACTCTAGTATGATAAATTTTATTAAAAAGTCATTATTCATTGATATGAATAATGTATGTTAATTTCTTGGGGAATTGTAAAAATTGCACAAATACAGTGAAATAATAACTACAAATTTACCAATATACTTTGTATTTTGTGTGTGTTATAATATATACAAACATAAATATAATGTTTTATAAAAAATTATAAGAAAAGGTGATTTTATGAAGAAAATTAAAAAAATAGCATTATTTCTGTTATCAGTAACATTGGTTATATTTATAAGTGTTTCAAGCACAAGTTTTGCAGATGAAATTATTATTGACAATGATGACATATCTATTTCAAATAATGAAATAGAATATTTTGCAGATGATTATTCTACTAATGAAAGATTACAGCCATATTTATCTGGCTTTCTTACTTCTAATTTTGAAATAAATCTTGCCCAACCAAACAAAACAATTAACTTGAGGGCAACTAAAGCGTATACAGTCAACGGACTTCCGGTTGAAAAGCATATTCAAAAGAGTTATGTTGGTTCAAAATATATTTATGTTTCGCAATCTGATGATAAAATAACTTATCTTTCGAGGTACACAATAAATGGTGCTACAGCAACATATAAAGATCATATGGTCCTTAATGGATTTGGGCATAATCAAACACTTGAAGTGTATAATCACAATGGAAAAACATATATATTAATAGGATGTAAGGCAAATACCGATTCAAAATGGGGTACATCATATTATACAATGCAGGTGGGTAGAATACAGTATTCTCCGGGAACGACGATTTCGAAATATACAAAAATCGCTAGAATTGTAAGACTTGATTGTGCTAATACTTCAGCTACTCCGTTTGATACTATAGATACAACTTCAAAAGATTATATCGAAGAAAAAGTTAATAATGTAGTTAAAAGAATGGATGCAGCACTTTCAAGCGATAAAACTAAACTTGTTCTTGCAGTGAGAAGTATATATGGTAAAATACAGTACAGTTACTATAATTTTAATACTATTAATAATTTACTTGACAGTGTTGATGGAGAATCTGTAAATTATATTTCTTGTGTCAATAATATAAGCATAAAAAATGCCTGTTACTTTTCATGTGTACAGACAGGGAATCAAAGAGTTTTGCCTAATTCATCATGTCAGGGTATAGACTTTACAAATGCTTACTCAGTGTATATAGCAGGCGGTGTTGGTGGTCAACAGCCTAAAATAGCTAAAATGATCAAAAATAATAGTGGTGGATATACATATTCATATTGTATAAATGTGACAAATACCATATCAGGTGAATTACCAGAGATTGAAGGAATACAAAATGCAACGGATTATCTGTATTTCGTATTATGCCCTAGCAAGAAATCTACATCTGAATGTATCTATTCACTTGATAAATCTGTTATTGATGAAGCCGTTGGTGCTATATAAAAATTATTTGAATAATTTTTTATAAAACTTTTCAAAATCCTGTCCCATTTTTTGAATTTTCATTGTTGTATATAGTGAAAGGTTTTTCAAATAATTATGGACAGGGGCGATTCCGATGGAATATTTTATTTCTAAATACAATCAATTAATATTTAATCAATAAAACCTGACAAGGGGGCATATTTATGAAAAAATTATTATCTTTAGCGCTTACACTTTTAATGATGATTTCTGCATTTGTTATTCCTTGCACTACAGCACAGGGAAAGGCTGTTAAGAAAAAACCTAACACCTATATTGCAAGCGAGGCTTTTTATAATACCTCAAATGGAGTGTTCTATTCTGACGGAATGAACATAATGATCAAAAACAAAGACGGAGAAACCAAGAAAATTGCTGAAAGAATAGAAGACGATACAAATAACATTTGCAAATACTATGTAAGAAAAGATTTTCTCTATTACAATAGTCAAAAAAATGGAGAATATACTGTAAATTCTATTAAAACATCAGGTAAGAAAAAAACTGTACTTTTTAAGAGCAAAGACGATATTACCTTAATTGGCGGTTACGGCTCGGGTGTGATTTTTCAAGAGGGCTACAAGGTCAGAATGTTGAGGAATAATAAGGTAACCACACTTATTAAAAAAGCCACCGGAGAAATCAATATTTTTAACGGTAAAATCTATTACGGTAATAAAAAGGTTTATAACCTTGAAACAGGCAAAACAAAGTCCTTTAAGGTTAAGAAAATGATGGTGAGCAAAAACTATCTGTATTACCTTAATGTGAACAATAAGCTAAAGAGAGTGGCAAAGAATACTGGGGAAAAGGACACCCTTGCTACAAATGTAAAGGATATTTATGGCGCTAACAACGGACAGAGTGTGATTTTCAGCAAACTGAACGGAGAAAATGACGAAGTCCTATACAGAAGAACAGGTCTTGACAAAACCTATACCCTTTGTACACTAAGTGATATTGTAAAGGTAATGGGTAAAACCTATGAAATTCCTGAAAACAATCCTTATTATATTGAAAGCGGTGCTTTTGCATCAGGTAAGGTGTGCTTTAGCCTTATTGACAAAGACCATACAACTGGTATGCCTGCAATGGTGCAGGTGAACAGCAAGGGCGGTACACCGAGAATGTTAATTGATGTAAGCAAGGATAAGTTTTATCCCAATTTTTCTGGTATGGGTTTTGGAAAGCTTTATTCCTTTGATAATGCCTTGTATTACAGATATCCTATGTCAGATTTGGATACCGGAAAAATCGGAAGCTTTGAAAATTATAAAGTAAAGTAAGCGTGAATTTACATTATCTATACTATGACCCATCCTGCAAAAGGGGTGGGTTTATTTTTTGGGAAAATTTTAAAAATTTTTCAAAATCCTGTCCCATTTTTTGAATTTTCTTTGTTGTATATAGTGAAAGGTATTTTAAATCAATAAGAAAAGGGGTGATTCCGGTGGAATGTTATTATTTTTGAATACAATTAATATTTAATCAATAATTCTTGAAAGGTGGAATATTTATGAAAAAATTATTATCCTTAGCACTTACACTTTTAATGATGATTTCGGCATTTGTTATTCCTTGCACAACCGCACAGGCAAAGTCTGTTAAGAAAAAACCTAACACTTATGTTGCAAGCGAGGCTTTTTATAACACATCAAAAGGGCTGTTCTACGCACATGAATATGATATTATGTTTAAAGGCAAGGACGGAAAAATTAAGAAGATTGTAAACTGGAGAGAAGATGAGGATATTTGCAAATTCTATGTACGGAAAGATACTCTCTATTACAATGGCGCTGATTTTAATTTACACGCTGTAAAAACATCGGGAAAGAACGATACTGTTATCTATGATTGCAAAAATTATGGAGTTCGGGTTATAGGCGGTTACGGCTCGGGTGTGATTTTTAAAGAGGGCTACAAGGTCAGAATGTTGAGGAATAACAAGGTAAACACCCTTATTAAAAAAGCCACAGGAGAAATCAATATTTTTGACGGAAAGATTTATTACGGTAATAAAAAGGTTTATAATCTTGAAACAGGCAAAACAAAGTCATTTAAGGTTAAGAAAATGATGGTGAGTAAAAACTATCTGTATTATCTTAATGTGAATAACAAACTAAAGAGAGTGGCAAAAAATACAGGAGAAAAGGACACACTTGCCACAAATGTAAAGGATATTTACGGCGCTAACAACGGACAGAGTGTGATTTTCAGCAAACTGAACGGAGAAAATGACGAAGTCCTTTACAGAAGAACAGGTCTTGACAAAACCTATACCCTTTGTACGCTAAGTGATATTGTAAAGGTAATGAGTAAAACCTATACCATAGATGAAAACAATCCCTATTATATTGAGGGCGGTGCTTTTGCATCAGGCAAGGTGTGCTTTAGCCTTGTTGACAAAGATCACGAAACAGGTATGCCTGCTATGGTGCAGGTGAACAGCAGGGGTGGAACGCCGAGTATGCTGTTTGATGTAACAAAGGATGATTTGCGAAAGGAATTATTGAAAATAGGCTTTGGATATACATACGGTTATCCTGTTTTGTCCGGTTTTGGTTTCGGAAAGCTTTGTTCTATCAATAACATCCTGTTTTTCAGAGAGCCTGTTGAAGATCCTGATTGCGAAATGTACGGTAGATCTGTTGGCATTGAGGTAAAGTAAGTGTGATTTTATATTATTCAGTGTTTCCCTAGCTTTGAATCCATCCTGTAAAAGGGATGGATTTATTTTTTCTTGAATATTTTTCTCCATTATTGTATGATAGATGTGGATTTTAAAAGAAAGGGTCAGAAAATTATGGAACATCTTATTATTGAAAGAACAGTTACAGAGGATATGCTGGCTGTGAATGTTGGCTCAGGCTGTCTTAGGGTGCTTGCAACACCAACGGTTATTGCACTTATGGAGGAGGCTTCAACAAAAATTGCCGATACTCTTTTAAGTGAGGAAATAACCACAGTGGGCACACTTGTGAATATTGAACACATCAGCCCATCTCCCATTGGGGCGAAAATCAGGGTTGAAAGCACCCTTGTGGAAACTGACGGAAGAATTTTTAAGTTTGATGTAAAGGCTTATGATGATGTTTGCCTTATTGCACAGGGTGTTCACAACAGGGCGTCAGTTAAGAAAGGAAAATTCCAAAGTAAGGCGGATGAAAAACTTGGCAAGGTATGATTATATATTGTTCGATTTAGACGGTACTCTCTCCCAAAGTGCCGAGGGAATAAGGTACAGTCTGGAAAAATCCATTGAAGAGATTGGCTGTCAAAGCTTTGACACAAGTGCCTACAAGCTGTATATAGGTCCACCCCTGGTTGATACCTTTATGAATCACTGTAACCTGGGCAGAGAGGACGCTTTGAATGCTGTGGAGGTTTACCGCCGTTACTACGACACAGAGGGCAAGTTCAAAAACAAAGCCTATGAGGGAATAGAAGAGGTTTTAAGTGAAATAAGAAAAACCGGAGCAAAAATTGTGGTTGCAACCTCAAAGTACGAAAAATTTGCAAGTGAAATTGTGGATATTTTAGGTCTGACACCGTACATTGACGCAGTTTGCGGTTCAACCCTTGACGGAAAACGCAAGGACAAGAAGGATATAATAGTCTATGCAGTTGACCGTATGGGCGGAAATTTTTCCCACAAAATCGCTATGGTGGGGGACACCTACTTTGACGCAAGGGGCGCAAGGCTGTGCGGTGTTGATTTTGTGGGTGTTACCTACGGCTACGGTGACAGGAAATCAATGGAAAAAGAGGGTGCAACGGTTTTTGCCGAAAATGTCCCTGAGCTAAAAAAATATTTGATTTAGCAACTTAGCAAACATTTTAATGATGTTCTGTGCATATGTATTTATATGAAAGGACTGATAAAATGTTTGTACTGACTATTAAAACAAAGATTAAAAAGCCTGAAAGATTAATTACCCTGTTGGTGTTCGCTCTGCTGTTAATTGGCGGAATTGTCTATGTGATTTGTGACGGCGGTTCGTCAACCGCTGTTTGCAAGGGCGTTGGGGAATATTCCCTGAAATTCGCAACAGACAGGGACAAGCAAAGGTTTTTAAGCACCTTTAATGCTGAGGGTACACTTGTAACCATTGACAGCGTGAAAATTCCACAGGAGTTTAACAAGGTTTACGAGGACTACAATAAGCTCCAAAAAAAGATGGGACTTGACCTTGACAAATACAGGGGTACAACGGCAAAGAGATTTGTCTATGAAACAGAGGACGAAATGTATGTTTCTGTGCTGACCCACAAGGGAAAGGTGATAGCCTGTCACAAATGCACCAATATATACGGGGACAAATTTCAGTCTTTGTGTTGATACATAGATTACCTGCTGAGCCGGAGGATAATAAAAACAATATGAGAATTGATAAATTCCTTGTGTCACAAAATGTTGGCTCAAGAAAAGAAGTGCAAAAGCTTGTTCGCAGTAAACAGGTGGAGGTTAACGGTGCTTTGGTAACAAAGCCTGACCAAAAAATTGACCCCGACAAGGACAAGATTGCCGTAAAGGGTGAAAAAATTGAATATTCACAGTATGTTTATCTTGTGATGAACAAGCCCTCGGGTTATGTTTCAGCCACAAGCGATAGGGACGAGCCAACTGTTATTGACCTTGTGCCAAAGGAACTTAGGCGTAAGGGAATTTTCCCTGCCGGCAGACTGGACAAGGATACAACAGGACTGCTGATTATTACCGACGACGGCGAATTTGTCCACCGTATGCTTTCACCTAAAAAGCATATCAGCAAGAAATATGTTGCTGAAGTTGACGGAGAGGTAACACAGGATATGGTGGACAGCTTTGAAAAGGGTATTACATTTAGGGACGGAACAGAATGTATGCCGGCAACCCTTATTCCCGATGAAAATAACCCCAAAAAAGCACAGGTTATTATAAGGGAGGGCAAGTTCCATCAGGTGAAAAAAATGTTTATTACACAGGGATTAAGGGTAAAAAAGCTGAAAAGAGTGTCAATCGGGGGATTTGCCTTGCCGGAAAATTTGGCTGTTGGCGAATGCCGGACAATGCTTGAAGAGGAAAAACAGCAGATTTTTTTGTAGATAATATCCAAAAAAATTAATAGTTTTTTATGTATGTGACTTTTTAACTAAAAACTTAGGGTAATATTTAGTTAAAAATATGGGTAGTAATGCGGAGAAAAAAATGTTATACTACTAACTGATGAGTAACTATTTAGCGAAGTTGCGTCATTAGGCTTTGCTTAAACATACAAGGAGGTTATAGTTAGTATGGCAAATGTATCATTAAGACATATTTACAAAATCTATGACGGCGGTGTTACTGCTGTTACAGACTTCAACCTTGAAATTGAGGACAAAGAATTTATCATCTTGGTTGGTCCTTCAGGTTGTGGTAAATCAACAACACTTCGTATGATTGCAGGTTTGGAAGACATTAGTAAGGGTGAACTTTATATCGGCGATATGCTGGCAAATGATGTTGCACCTAAGGACAGAGATATTGCAATGGTATTCCAGAACTATGCTCTTTATCCTCATATGACTGTTTATGATAATATGGCATTCGGTCTTAAGCTAAGAAAGACACCAAAGGAAGAAATCAGAGAGAGAGTTCAGGAGGCTGCAAGAATTCTTGGTATTGAGCAGTATCTTGACAGAAAGCCAAAGGCTTTGTCCGGTGGTCAAAGACAGCGTGTTGCTTTGGGTCGTGCTATCGTTCGTGATCCTAAGGTATTCCTTCTTGACGAACCACTTTCAAACTTGGACGCAAAGCTTCGTGCACAGATGCGTACAGAGATTTCTAAGCTTTATCAAAGACTTGGTACAACATTCATCTATGTTACCCACGACCAGACAGAGGCTATGACAATGGGTACAAGAATCGTTGTTATGAAGGACGGCTTTATTCAGCAGGTTGATACACCTCAGCACCTTTATGATCTGCCTTGCAATGAGTTCGTTGCAGGATTTATCGGTTCACCACAGATGAACTTCATCGACGCTACACTTTCTAAGAAAGGTAATACTGTATACGCAGACTTTGCAGGATACAGCGTTCCACTTCCGGCAAGCAAGAACGAAGGCGGAAAGCTTGACAAGTACATTGGCAAGTCAGTAAGAATCGGTATCCGTCCTGAGCATGTTCACGATGAGCCGGAGCTTATTGAAAAGTTCTCCGACAGTGTTATTGATGTAAATGTTGATGTTACAGAGCTTATGGGTGCAGAAATTTACCTATATGTTAATGTTGAAGGTATTCCTATCATCGCAAGAGTTGAGCCAACATCTAAGGCACAGCCCGGTGATAAGATTAAAATTGCATTGGAGTCTGAGAAGATTCACATCTTTGACCCTGAAACAGAAAAAACAATTACAAACTGATTGTTTTAGTTTGAAAAGAATTATCCCCCTCAAAACGAGGGGGATTTTTGTTTTTGGGCAATTTTTTGCAATAAAAATTAGCTTTTATTCATAAAAAATCTTGATTTTTCGGGTGTTTTTGGAGCATTACAATTATTTCTAACATATTTTTCCCCCAATTTTTAAAATAATGGTTGCAATTCTTTGAGTTTTTGTGTAAAATGTATATGAAAAGAGATAGGTCTTATTGCTATTTTACCAAAGCGTTGGTCATAATGACTATTGTCAGGGAGGAAAATATAATGTCAAACAGACTCTTTCAAGGAGTAATCCATCAGATGCGTGATACTATTGACAGGACCATTGGTATTGTTGATGAAACATCCGTTGTAATTGCTTGTTCTGAATTGGGAAGAATTGGCGAGGTTAACGAAAGTATCAATGCAGAAACCTTGTCATTTACCGTTCCATATGTTATCAATGGATACACATATCAGTCATTTGGAGTTAATCAGCGTCCGGAGTATGCAGTGTTTGTTTCCGGCACAGATGAGGCTGCCCAGAGATATGTAGGTCTTTTGGCGGTTTCTCTCAATGCTATTAAGCAGTATTATGATGAAAAATACGACAGAAGTAACTTTATTAAAAGTGTTATTCTTGATAATATTCTGCCGGGAGATATTTATCTCAAGGCGAGGGAACTTCATTTCAATTCCGAGGTTTCAAGGGTTGTAATGCTTATTAAGATTACATCCAAGGCTGAAATTTCTGCCTATGATGTATTGCAAAACCTGTTTCCGGACAAGTCTAAGGATTTTATCATCAATATTAACGAAACAGAAATTGCCCTTGTTAAGGAGCTAAAGCCGGGAATTGAGGAAAAAGACCTTGAAAAGCTTGCAGGCTCAATAGTTGATACCTTGTCATCTGAATTCTACACACATTGTACCGTTGGTATCGGTACTATTGTTGTAGGCATAAAGGATTTGGCACATTCCTTTAAAGAGGCTCAGGTTGCCCTTGAAGTCGGCAAGGTTTTTGACAACGAAAGAACTATTATCAGCTACGACAATTTGGGTATTGCAAGACTTGTTTATCAGCTTCCTACAACACTTTGCGAAATGTTCCTTAAGGAAGTATTTAAGCGTGGCTCTATTGAAAGTCTTGACCAGGAAACACTGTTTACAATTCAGAAGTTCTTTGAGAATAACCTGAATGTCAGTGAAACCTCAAGAAAGCTGTTTGTTCACAGGAATACCCTTGTTTACAGACTTGAAAAAATTAAAAAGCTTACAGGTCTTGATTTGAGAGAATTTGAAGATGCCATTGTTTTCAAGGTAGCACTTATGGTTAAGAGATACCTCACAGCAAGCCCTACAAAATACTAAATACTAACCTCAAATTAAGTATGAAAAATTTTCAGTATTTAGGCTGAGCTAAGTATTAAATGGGACTCGTTCTGCCGTAATTTTTGGCAGAACGAGTTTTGTGCAAAATGGTATATATCCATTAATTACCAAACAGGAGAAGGATTAAATGATAGAATTTAGAAATGTATCTAAAGATTACCCTTCCGGCACACACGCACTGAACAATGTTAGTCTAAAGATAAATGATGGAGAATTTGTTTTTATCGTTGGTTCTTCAGGTGCCGGTAAGAGTACCTTCCTCAAATTAATTATGAGTGAAGAAAAGCTTACTAAGGGTGAAATAAATGTTGACGGAATCAGACTGAGCAAGCTTCGCAGGAGGAAGGTTCCTTATCTCAGAAGAAAAATGGGAATAGTTTTTCAGGATTTCCGCCTTATTGAAAAAATGTCTGTTTACGACAATGTGGCATTTGCTATGAGATGCGTTGGCGCAAACAACAAAACAATTAAGGAGAGAGTTCCTTATATTCTAAAGCTGGTTGGTCTTGGAAGTAAAATTAAAAGCAAGCCAAGTCAGCTTTCCGGTGGTGAACAGCAGAGAGTTTCCTTGGCAAGAGCCCTCGTTAACAACCCTGAAATTATCATTGCTGACGAGCCAACAGGTAATGTTGACCCTGAAATGTCCCACGAAATTATTGATTTGCTGTCGGAGATTAACAAGCAGGGTACAACTATTATTATTGTTACCCACGAGCATGACCTGGTTAAGGAGTTTGGCAAGCGTGTTATAGAGATACACAAGGGTAAAATTGTTCACGATACTATGCTTGAAGAAACATCTGTTGAAGATATTGAGCTTATTTCTTCCTACGACCAGGATATTGCCGACGACGAATTAAGCCCGCTTTTGAAACTGGATGAAGAATCCCCTGATGATGTTGAGGAACTTAGCTTTGAGGAGTCTGCTCCAAAAGAGGAAGTTATAGAGCCTCCAAAGTCAAAGGTTGATCAAGCAGTTGAAAATATTGACAAAATTGTTGAGGAAATAGAATCAGATAATAAGGAAGACCTTATCCACACAGTAAAACTTGACCCGGCAAAAATCAGAAGAATTATGGCTGAGGAAGAGAAGAAGAAAAAGCAGGATGCAGCAGTGGATTCTGTCATTGATTCGCTTAATACTAATACCTAATAAAAAGCAGACAATCTTTGCGGTCTAATTTCTATCAGGTATTAGTTTAAGTAGTGTGGAAAAGGGGAAATGATGTATGAGAATCAGTAGTATTGGTTATTTATTAAAAGAAGGCATCAAAAATGTTTGGGCAAACAGAATGATGAGCCTTGCGTCTGTTGGTGTTCTTGTTTCCTGTCTTATACTTACCGGGGCGGCAATTATGGTGTCCATTAATGTTAAGACAGTTGTTGACAAGGTTGGAGCAAGCAATGTTACCACTGTATATATGGAGGACAATGCCACCGACGAGGAAACAACCCAGGCAGGCGAACAGATGAAAACACTAAAAAATGTCACTGAGGTTACCTTCTTCCCAAAGGAGGAGGCAATCAAGGATTACAAGGATGTTTTGGGTGACAAGGTGTTTGCCGAAATGGAGGGAGAGGGAAACCCTCTGCCGGATGCGTATAAGGTAACAGTGAGTGATTTGTCAAAATATGACGAAACCGTAAAAGAGATTAAGGCTATAACAGGAGTTGCAACTGTTTCTTCCCAAACAGATGTAGCGGACAAGCTCACCAGTCTTAACAAATTGGTGCAGATTTTGTCAATCGCCGTTATATGCGCTTTGGTAATAATCTCACTGTTTATTATTTCAAACACAATTCGTATGACAATGTATGCCCGTAGGTTTGAAATCAGCATTATGAAATCCGTTGGTGCTACAAATATGTTTGTAAGAATTCCGTTCCTTATGGAGGGAATTATCATCGGTGCAGTTTCCGGTATAATTTCTCTGTTTGGATTAATGCTTGGTTACGACCTTATTTGCGAGGCTATTCAATATGTAATACCATTCACACCGATTGCATTTAGTTCTGTAATGTGGCAAATCGCAGCTGCATTTGTGGTTGCAGGTGTGGTAGTAGGTATGATTGGCGGTCTTATCAGTATTAGTAAATATCTGAAAAAAGAGGGCTCTATCATACTTGGATGGTAATGTAGTTGAAAGAGAAAGGAGTTGTCTTATTTGCTAAAGAAGATTATTTCTGCAGTACTTATGCTTACTGTTGTTACAGGCACAGTTGCCTTTTATCTGCATACAGATGTTAACAAGGTAACTGCCGAAGATTCAATTTCGGAGCTTGAACAAAAGCAGGCTGAACTGAAAAAGAAAAGCGAAGAATATCAAAAGATTTTAGACGAAACAAATGACGAAATAGCAAAAACTAAGGAGTACCAGAAGTCCCTTTTGGGAAAGGTACAAACAGTAAACGAAGAAATTGTTGTCAGTCAGGAAAAAATCAATGAGCTGGACAAGAAAATTCAGTCAAAGACAAAAAAGATAAATCAGCTTAACAAGGATATTGAGGACAGGACAAATACCCTGAGAAAAAGGATTAAGACAATCTATATGTCAGGTGATGTCAGCTCTCTTGAAATTATTTTAGGCGCAAAGGACTTTAGCGACTTCCTCGATAAGGTTGAGCTTGTCAGAAATGTAAGTAATTACGATGAAAAGTTGATTAATGATATTGAGTCCGATATGGACGCTGTAAAGGCAGAGAAAAAGGAGCTTCAGTCCGACAAGAAGGACCAGGAAAAAGAAAAGAAGAATCTCCAAGTTAAAAGGGATGACCTGCAAGCCTTGGTGGACGAAAACCAAAAAGTTCTTGATACACTTTACACAAGGAACAAAAAGCAAGAGGCGGCAATTAAGGCTAACAATGGTGAGCTAAACGGCATTGACGACCAAATTTCCCAGTACTATGCAGAAAAAGCACAGAGGGAGAGAGAGGCTGCCGAAAGAGCAGCAGCTGCCGCCAACAGAACAGACAATGACAATGGCGGAAGTAACGGAGATGGCAATTACGGCGACACATATGTGGTTCCGTCAGGAAGTGGCTACTGCTGGCCTGTTCCGGGCTTTACAGCCCTTTCATCAACCTTTGGCGAGGACAGAGGCAGTTACGGTCACGGTGCAATAGATATTTCCAGCGGTGGAATTATGGGTGCAACTGTTGTTGCGGCTGACGGCGGTACAGTTGTTGTTGCCGAAAATTCCTGTTCCCACAACTGGGCAAAGTCCGGCTCCTGCGGTTGCGGTGGCGGATACGGCAACTATGTGTGGATAGACCACGGCAACGGAAAGTGTACAATTTACGGTCATCTTACCAGAGCTGTTGTAAGCGCCGGCTCCACAGTAGTTAAGGGTCAGGTAATCGGCTATGTTGGCTCAACAGGCTGGTCAAGCGGTCCTCACCTACATTTTGAGTGCAGATACAACGGTGTTAAGTACGACCCAATGTCTGAATTTTAATAATTATGGATAATAGAAAAAGACGGACAAAAAGGTCAAAAGGGGCTAAAAAGGGCGTTCCTTTGGGGATAACAATCGCTGTTTCAGCTTTGTGCGGTGCTGTTGCATTTTCCTGTGCATACATATATGCAATGCACACCTTTAATTCTAAGGTTACAGATTTGGCGGAAAAACAGGCTATGTTTACCAAGCTTTACGAGGTTGACTCCGCAATTCGAGAAAACTACTGTGGAGAGATTAACGAAGAGGAGCTTAGGAATGCTTTGGCTTCTCAGTATGTTGAAAGAATAGACAAGGAAAACATTATCTATGTTCCCGAAAACAAGTATGACTCCGACAAATATAAGGATTACAAGAACTGTAAAATTTCTGACGGCTCATATGTTCTCATTAAAAAATCTGTACTAAAGGACAATCCCAAAGAAACTACAACAAAATAGTAAACAGGTTTTATTAATAAATCATTTTTCCCCGCATATTAGTATTGTATGCGGGGTGTTTTTATGTTTACTACATTTACTGTTGAGGATAGAAAGCTCACAGGGATAAAAAGGTTGTTTTCCGTATTTTACAAAGACAGGTTGTACGAAAGCTATTTGGACGGAAAAAAACTTGCTGTACGCAGAATTACATATGTAAATTATAGGGATAAAATAAACTGGGATGCAGTGCGAAAGATAGCAGGAATTCAGGCTGAAAGTATGATTTGCAGTGACAAAATACACTTCCCCAAAGATTCCGGATTGGTAAGATTTCATGACAATACATTTGTAAAAAAGATGACCTGTAATTTTGCATTTAGTACCCTTGATTCAATGGAAAATCCTCAAAAGCTGAATGTAGCCTTTATTGATGCAGATGGGAGTGAAAGCGAGTTTTTGTGGAAACTCTGCACCCTAACAGACAACTTTGTGGTGGTTACAGGCAACAAAGAAAAATATGAGATTTTGGGAGAAAAAATGATGGAAAAGCAAGGTGTGAGCATTGTTTATACTAATAGGCTTACCCGAATTAAGGATGCAGATTTTGTGATTGCACCTTGTAAAATTCAAAGAAAAATTGACCTTAACAAAAGGGCTGTTGTACTCACAAGCGAAAAACCGCAGGTGGAAATACCTGCTATTTGCTACTGGAATTACACCTGTACACTTCCTGAGGAATATCGAAGACTGATGTGTGAGGATATGGACGAAATGTATTTTGCGTCAGCCCTGTACAGCAAGGGAAGAAAGTATTTTTTGGGGGAAATGGTGCCAAGGGTGTCCTATAATGAAAATTCTACCTGTACAGTAAAAAGTTTAGGCAAATATTTAGGGAAACACTGAATAAATCACTTCACACATCTTGTTTGCATATTTTCCGCCGGTATGCCCAAAAAATCCTCGCAATACGCCAGTATTCCTGCGGTTTTTTGAACATACCGACAAAAAATCTGACAGCACAATCTGTGCAAACGATTTAATCAGTGTTTCCCTAAGGAAACACTGAATAAATCACTTCACACATCTTGTTTGCATATTTTCCGCCGGTATGCCCAAAAAATCCTCGCAATGCGTCAGCATTCCTGCGGTTTTTTGAACATACCGACAAAAAATCTGACAGCACAATCTGTGCAAATGATTTAATCAGTATTTCCCTTGAAATCTCCTTGTTTAAACGCTTGACATAATGGCTAAGAATGATATAATTAAATAGTATATATTTAAGAAAAAAGGATGTGTTTTAAGTGGCAAAACCGGTTATGCTCACAGAAGAAGGTCTTAAACGATTAGAAGAGGAGCTTGAAGTTCTTAAGGGCGAAAAAAGAAAAGAAATTGCAGAAAAAATTAAAGTTGCCCGTTCCTACGGTGACCTTTCGGAAAACTCTGAATATGATGACGCTAAAAACGAGCAGGCTATCCTTGAAGCCAGAATCGCAGACATTGAGGCAAGCCTTAAAAATGCTGTTCTCATTGATGAAAGCGAAATTAACAACGACAAGGTTCATGTTGGCAGTACTGTTGTCATTAAAAACATTGCCACAGATAAGGAAATGACCGTTCGAATTGTAGGCTCTAACGAAAGCAACCCAAAGGAAATGAAGATTTCTGACGAAAGCCCTGTTGGTATGGGTCTTATCGGCAAGGTTGTTGACGATGTTGCAGAAATTGAAACACCGGGCGGTGTAGTGGCTTACAAGGTGATTGAAATTCTAAAATAATTTGTCAGACAGCTAATTTTAAGACAGTATATTTTTGTTGATTAAGGCAGTCTGTTGACTGCCTTTTATATCGGAAAGGAAAGTAGTAATGGGAGAGCAGAATAATCAGAATAAGAACAACGGCGGAGATTTGCTAAAGGTTCGCCGTGACAAGTTGGCGGAGTTACAGGCTGCCGGCAACGACCCATATATGGTCAACACTTCATCAAGAGATACCCTGAACAAGGATATTACCGATAATTTTGAGGAATTAGAGGGCAAGACAGTTACCATTGCAGGCAGAATTATGTCCAAGCGTGGCAAGGGTAAGGTTATGTTTATGGATTTGCATGACCGTTCGGGAAAGATGCAGATTTTTGCAAAGTTTGACGACCTTGGTGAGGATACATACAAGGGCCTTAAAAAGTGGGACATCGGCGACATTATGGAATGTACAGGCTTTGTGTTCAAAACAAAAATGGGTGAAGTGTCTGTTCACGCAACAGGTGTAAAGCTGCTTTCAAAGTCACTTTTGCCATTGCCTGAAAAGTACCACGGACTAAAGGATGTGGATTTGAGATACCGTCAGCGTGAGGTTGACCTCATAATGAATCCCGAGGTTAAGGAAACATTTGTCAAGAGAAGTAAAATTGTTTCCACCATCCGCAACATTATGGACAGCAAGGATTTTGTAGAGATTGAAACACCTGTTCTTAATACAATCCCCGGCGGTGCGTCTGCAAGACCGTTTATCACCCACCACAACACACTTGACATTGATATGTATATGAGAATTGCCACCGAAATTCCGCTGAAAAGACTTATTATCGGCGGTATGGAAAGAGTTTACGAAATCGGCAGAATCTTTAGAAACGAGGGTATGGATGTTAAGCATAACCCTGAGTTTACAACTATTGAGCTTTATCAGGCATACACAGACTACAACGGTATGATGGATATTACCGAGGAACTTGTTAATAAGTCCTGCCTTGCAGTAAACGGCACAGACCAGATAACATATGAGGGGCAGGAAATTTCCCTTGCTACACCCTTTAAGCGTATGACAATGATTGATGCTGTTAAGGAGTATTCAGGCGTTGACTTCAGCGAATTTATGGGCGATACCGAAAAGGCAAAGGAAGTTGCAAAGGAGCTTCACCTTGAGGTTAAGTCAACCGACACCTGGGGCAATATCCTCGCATATGCATTTGACGAATATGTAGAGGACAAGCTGGTTCAGCCAACCTTTATTACAGACTATCCTGTTGAAATTTCTCCTCTTACAAAGAGAAAGGGCGACAATCCTTTGCTTGTTGAAAGATTTGAATTCTTTGTAACAGGCAGAGAGCTTGCCAATGCCTACACCGAGCTTAACGACCCAAT
This sequence comes from Ruminococcus sp., assembly GCA_022779485.1. Classification (GTDB taxonomy): domain Bacteria; phylum Bacillota; class Clostridia; order Oscillospirales; family Acutalibacteraceae; genus Ruminococcoides. Next base: position 349 of record JALFTC010000032.1, on the reverse strand, counting down.
CGACCAGAGAGGCAGATTTGAACATCAGATGATGCTCCGTGAGGCAGGGGATGACGAGGCTAATATGATTGATGAGGATTTCCTCACAGCTATGGAATACGGTATGCCACCAACAGGAGGAATGGGAATGGGCATTGACAGACTTGTAATGCTCCTAACCGATTCATCAAGCATCCGCGATGTTATCGCTTTCCCAACAATGAAGTCATTACCGAACGACAAGTAAGAAAACCCCAGTATTTATGCGGGTTTCGGGACTTTCCAAACCGAATAAATTTACCTCTTTACACCAAATTTACACCAATCGGTGCTAAAAACGGTGCAGAGACTAAAAAATCGCATAATTTAC
>JALFTC010000023.1 GCA_022779485.1 Ruminococcus sp. | reverse complement strand
GTACTTGCAAGCCATCTGCCGTTTTTCCACGAGAAGGTTATTCCGTTGCGGTAATTTAATGGATTGCCTATTATATCATAACTTATATGATAACTATTTAACTTAGTGAGTTCATCTTTTCGGTTGCTGTTATCATGGTGGTATATATTATCACAAGAAAAACCATAAGTCAAACCGTTATCAATGATAATCTTTTGTTATAGAAGAATCTACAAATACAATCAGAAACTACTAAATACAATATATATGTTATTTTCTGAATAGGAAATAGAAATATCCCTATCACCTTTTAAATTAATAGCAACTGTATCATCTTCATACTTTACATTTAATTCGTTAATATCATAAAACTCTAATACATCTTTTTTTACCTTTTCCACCACAAAATCATACTGTAAATTTGATTCTTCACTAAATTCAACAACAATGGTTTTCAATCTGTAAATTATAAACTCTTGAAATTCATAAGTTGTCTCAACCTTCTCTCCCCATAGAGTCTCTTTATATATACATTCTTTTCCTGGACAGACATCGTATTCAAATTCTTTATCCGGCAAACCCTTAATATTATACAATTTCTTATCTGTAATTCCAAGTTCAACTTCATCAAAATAAGGAATTTCAAAAGTAATGAAAAAATCGTTAACATAACAAAATAAGATAGAAACAGACAATATAACAGAAATAATAATAATCAATAATTTTTTCATTTTTATTTGCCTCCTTTGATAACTTAGTTGTTAATCTTTATTATATATACACTGTCTTTACCCATATATTTACTCAATGGTCTTTTATAACAAGGAGATGTGTGCCCGGCATTATTAATACTATTATTCTCACAGTAAGCAAACATATTGGTGCTTAATGGAGAACCTGACTGTTTATCACAATAAATATCCGCATTAAAGAATCTTCCTACAAAGGGATCATAATAACGGCTTTGGAGATAATAAAGCTCGCTTTCCTCGTCATAAACATAACCGCGGTATCTGAAAGGATTAAGGCTTCTTAAAGTTGTATCACCTGTTTCGCTGTGAATATTACCCCAAGCGTCATATACATAGCTTGCATAGACCGTTCCGCTTTGGATTATAATCTTTACAATGTCGCCTTGCAGATTCTTGACATAGTAATACATTGTACCGTTATACTTAAATGAGGTAACATTACCATCAGAATCGTAGTAGAACAGCAGAGTGTAATTTCCTTTAGTCAAAGCGATTAGATTTTTATTACTGTCATAGTAATAATAGGTTGTGTCGCCGTTATCGGTCTTTTGTGTGCGCATACCGCCCCGATCATACTTATAGCTTACACTATTATCAGCAGTTTGTAAAGAGGCAAGCTGACTGCCGTTTTGCCATGATGGATTGCACTTTTTCCAGACCTTCGGACTTGTCCAGTCCTCGGTATCATCAGCACCGTAAACACAGGGAAGTACTGATTAAATCGTTTGTGCATATTGCGCCGTCAGATTTTTCGTCAGATTGTTCAAAATTTTGTGCGCAGGCTGGCGCCTGTGTGCGGAATTTGGGGCAATATGGCGGAAAAGATACAAGCAAGATGTGCAAACAGCATTTATGCGTGATTTAATCAGTGGTTCCCTATGCTCTTTGTTCACCGTCACCGCAGGTAAGCAGAAGTGCAACAGCCGCCGCTAATTCGGATTTGCCGTTCTTCTTTGGAATTTCAATGTATGCTGTGTTGAACTGCCTGTATCCGTTAGGCTTTAAAATGCCAAACAGGTCACGAATAATCTGCTCCTGCCAGTCCATAAGTTCAAACCGTTTACCCGCCCAAGTGCCTTTGGTGTGGCAAAGGCTTTCAATAAAGGCAACGGCAAAGTCAGCGTATTCCTTATCGTAATAACTGTCTTTTGATTTAAATTTTGTCGGCTTGTAATTTTTAAGTTTTCTCAAAATCTCACCTCCGATAGGGCATAAGAAAAGCACCGATTATTTCTAACCGATGCTAAAAGATTATATTGTATTGTTTGATAAATTGGAATTTGTTGATTATATCGGTGTCCCTACTTCAATTAAGTTACCATCCAAATCGTAGAATCTGACCACCTTTTGCCCCCAACTGTGTGTCATCAAGTGATTGACATATTCGATTTCGGGGTAAAGTGTTTCAAGACGCTCTACAAATTCTTCTATGTTGGGCTCTTCAAAATACAACTCAGATTGATTACTGTTTGGAATTACATCTCGTTTTGTGAATTGTTCCCAGTATCCCGATTCCTGTAAATATATATTATTCGTCAATTCCATATTCCCATCGTTGTCTTGAAGAAGTTGAAATCCAAACATATCACTATAGAACTTTAACGCACGGTTACAATCTTTAACAACAATAAGTGTTCCTTTGTATTTCATATACATTCTCCTCGCCAAATTGTAATTAACATCTTAGCCATAATACTTGTCTATTCCGCCAAAACCGACAATCAACTTTCCTTCACGAGTCTTTTTAATAAAACTTTCAAGGCGTTTTTTGAACTCTATGGGGCGTTTCCTCGCCGCGTCAATATAAGCAATACGAATGCGTTTGTATGGCTCGGATAATTTTTCATAGTTTTCCCACGCAACAATGTCTGCTTTTATGGCATCAAGTATATCGTCCGGAAAAACATACGGTGCACGAATCAAAGGCAATACACGATCTCTTACGCTTGGATGAATCATTCCCCGTTCGTCAAGCCAAATCAGTCTTTCTATATTCGGGCGTGAATACGGACTGCCTTTCTTTCTCGGTGTAAATCGCTGTGCACGATGCGTAGGGTCTATGTGTTTAATGGTGCTATCTATCCAACCAAAGCATAGTGCTTCTTCTACCGCATCATTATAGGTAAGTGCTTTATCACCTGATTCCTTCATTGGAAATACAAACCATATTTCACTCTCTGTTTCAAAGTGTTCAGCAAGCCACTTTCGCCATATTTCTCGTTCACTTGTATAAAATATCTCCATTCTTTTATCCCTACAAATTCCTATTTATCTTCCTTTTTGATACATTTAATTATATCAAAAACAAAATGTAAGTCAATTAGTATGAACCGTTCTGTGAATTGTATCAAGAATTTTCTCCTGCTCCGTTTCATCAACGCCTATGCTTTCAAGGGCCTCTCGTGTACCACAGTCGGGGCATATAATCGTCACATTATCCACCCTTGAAACTGCACCTCGCTCACTGAAAAGCTTTCCGCATTTCGGGCATTTTCTGAACTGAATTTCATTTTTCATTTTCACACATCTCCATTGAATTTTTGTAGGCAGTAAGTAGTATTTGCTTGTCAAAGTAAAAGGTATCGTAACCGTCAAGGCAGGTTTTCATATAGTAAATACTTGGCACACCGATTGGTCTGTCCTCGTGCATAATGTAGGCAAATGCATTTATTGTTCTTCGTTTGCCTGTGCGTATTCCTTTGTACTGAAGTTTAATATCTTTCTTGTAGTAAAAATTAGGATAACCCTCGTAGCGGTCAAGTGCCTTTTCATCAGATGGAGTGACTTCCCAGATTACGACAGGAACACAACCGTTATCCCAATCAACAAGTAAGCTTGCCGTATCATCGACACCTCTTACAGTGCCTTTCGTACCAACGGGCGGAGCTTGCACATCGTCCATTTTTACAAGCTCAACTCTTGTGCCGACAGGGTATTCTGCCCGTACTTTTTCAACAATATCTTTGCTTGGAAACTTCATCTGATTTTCCTCCTTGATGTTAGTACTACATATATCACTCTGAACGGCTGAAATTGCAAGAGTTGTTTCTAAATTCTGCCAAGGACGAGGCTCTGCTTTTTCCATATGCAAGTACCGGAAAGATAAAAGCCTGCGTCTGCAAATGCTTTTCTGAAATTTAGTCCCTCTGTATCCGCGTGGAAAACATAGATGCTTGCATCATCAGCCATAGCCTTTTCTGTGTTCTGAA
>JALFTC010000005.1 GCA_022779485.1 Ruminococcus sp. | reverse complement strand
AAAATCGTTGTGTGTTCTTCTGTGATGAGTTCGGAACATTGCCAAAGATTGATTCGGCTGAAATGATGTTCTCCGCTTCCCGTTCAAGGCGATTGCAGATAGTTCCGATAATACAATCCTTTGCACAGCTTGAACGCAACTACGGAAAAGAAGGTGCTGATGTTATCATAGATAACACACAGCTGACTATCTTCGGTGGCTTTGCTCCGAATAGCACAAGTGCGGAAGTGCTATCAAAAGCACTGGGTTCAAGAACTGTTATGTCAGGCTCTGTAAGCAGAAGCAAAAACGATCCGTCACAATCATTGCAGATGATAGAAAGACCATTGATGACTCCCGATGAGTTGAAGTCACTTCCGAAAGGCACATTTGTTGTTATGAAAACAGGCTTTTATCCGATGAAAGTTAAACTGAAATTGTTTTTTAAATGGGGCATTAAATTTGAGGAAAAGTATGAAGTCATAGAAAACGGCAACCGTGAAGTTCACTATGCAAACCGTTCGGAGTTGTTCAATAACATAATCCAAACATACTGTCCTCGATATCTTGAACCGCCAGCAACTGATTCGGAATTTGATGAAGCAAGCGGTGAGAAAAAGAAGAAAAATGAAAACCTAAAGACCTCGCCAAACACAGAACAAGCCGACAGTGAAAATACTATTGATTCTGAACAGGAAGATGAGCCAACAGAAGAACCCAAAAATTCAAGCGTTGAACAGAATACAGATAAGCAAAGAAAAGTAGTCATAAGAACCGAAAGACCGCCACAGGAGGTGCAAGACAGTGAGTAGATTAACTTTTCTCTATCAAATGGACTTACCGCACAGAGCCGTAGCTGTCTATACCTATCTCTACGACCGAGCCAACAAGAATGGCGAGTGCTGGCCCTCCGTAAATACAATAGCAGGCGACATAAAGCTGTCGCCTGCCACAGTAAGAAGAGCTATTAAAGATTTGAAAAAAGCCGGACTAATTGAAACCGAACAGCGTTACCGTGAAAAAGGCGGTCTTAGTACTTTGCTTTTTAAAATTAACACATTATCTTGAAAAAATACACGCTGTGAAGAGAAAAAAATCAAATTAGTATTTCAAGTAGGGCCTGATTAACATAAATGTGTTTCGCTCCATTCTTTCATTTGTTCTAATACAGGAACGAAACTTTCTCCTAATTCTGTAAGTGTGTATTCTACCTTGGGCGGTATTTCTTGATAAATCTGACGGTTAATCCATCCGTCATTCTCCAATTCTCTTAACTGCTTTGTAAGCGTTGATTTTGTAATCTCATTCCCTATTCTTCTTTGCAGTTCTCCAAATCTTTGCACTTTATATACTGCGATATACCACACAATCAGTATTTTCCATTTACCGCCAATAATTGATTGCAGTTTAGTCATTGGGACACAGCTTGCCATCAGACTCCGACTGTGTGTGAATTTATTATCAGCCATATAAAAGCCTCCTTTGTTTGGGTGAAATTATACCGTATTTTCTGCTCAATTTCAAGAAGGTATCTTTTATTATACCGGTTTAAAAAAAGATACCAGGTGTAAAAAATACTTCTAAGACAACAAAAAGACAGTACTTGTGAAATTACTTTTTTCGGTTTAGACTGTGCTTGAACGGAGGAAAAATATGAAAAGAGAAGTTTGTATTTCTGTATTAGGCATCCAAAATATCGGTGATGAATCCGAAACCGTTCTGACAGAAACAAGCGGAACCTATTGTTTAGAAAATGGATTTCACAAAATTGATTACTTTGAACTTGATGAAAACAGAACCACTATAGCCTATCATCTTGTCTTTTCAGTATCGGAAATGCAAATGAGTAAATGCGGAGCTGTTGCCGGACAGTTTCATTTTATTCCGGGTGCAATATCAGTAGCAGATTATTGGGCTCCTTTTGGAAGAGTCGTATTTCAAGTTGAAACAGAATTCTATAAATTGGATGTAAAAGAACATTGTTTGAATGCACAACTTAAATACAGGCTATATACAGACAAACGGTTATTTTCGGAAAACATCATTACCATCAGAGTCTGTGAGAATAGTGAAGATGGTTTTGGTTCAATCAATAAAACAGGGAGGAATCATTAATGAGAAAAATATTTACTTCTGAATCCGTTACAGAGGGGCATCCGGATAAACTCTGTGACCAGATTGCAGATGCTATTCTGGATGCAATTCTCAGAAAAAAACCGGATGCAAGAGTAGCCTGTGAGGTGTTTGCAACAACCGGAGCAGTGTTCGTTATGGGTGAAGTTTCAAACGGATGTTTGGACGGAATTGATATAGAGCGAATTACCCGTGATATTATCCGAGAAATCGGATATAGTGACTATCGCTTTGGATTTGATGCTGATACCGTTGCGGTTATTACATCAATTCATGGGCAATCACCGGATATTTCACAGGGCGTTACTAAAGCGTTAGAAGTCAGAAAAAGCAAAAAGCAGGAGCTTGGTGCGGGCGATCAGGGTATGGTGTTTGGATATGCAACGGATGAAACCGATGAACTTATGCCAATGCCGATTTATCTTGCTCATGTATTGACAAAGAAGCTTGCTTCCGTGAGAAAAAATAAAAGCATTCCATATCTCGGACCGGACGGAAAAGCGCAGGTGTCAGTTGAGTATGAAAACGATATCCCGGTGCGTGTAGATACTGTGGTAATTTCTGCACAGCATCTTCCCGGAATTGAACACGGTACTATTGAAAAGGACATTATTGAACATGTTATTCAAAAAGTAATCCCGGAACAGCTTATTGATGAAAATACCAAATATCTGATTAATCCTACCGGACGCTTTGTGATTGGCGGACCTCAGGGAGATACCGGTCTTACGGGACGAAAAATTGTTGTAGATACATATGGCGGATTTGCAAGACATGGAGGCGGTGCGTTCTCGGGAAAAGACCCAACAAAGGTTGATCGCAGTGCTGCCTATGCAGCAAGATATGTAGCAAAGAACCTGGTCGCTGCAGGACTTGCCCACCGCTGTGAAATACAAATTGCATATGCCATTGGCGTTGCACATCCGGTTTCAGTTTCGGTAGAGACCTTTGGAACAGGAGCTGTTCCGGATAAACAGATTACAGAACTGATTGACAAATATTTTGATCTGCGTCCATCATCGATTATTAACGGGTTGGGACTTAAAAAACCTATTTACAGATCAACAGCAACATATGGTCACTTTGGACGTAAAGATTTACAGCTTCCTTGGGAATGGACAGACAAAGCTCCATTACTTCGCAATGCATTAGAAAACAAGGATTAACGAAAGGAGAATTTAATTATGCATTTCACGGGAACAATTTGGAGACCGCCTTATGAGGCTTATAGCGCATTGGTTCAGGTAACAGCCGGATGTACTCATCATAAATGTAAATTCTGTACTCTTTATGAGGATGTACCATTTAAATTCCGTATGTCACCTATATCAGAGGTTGAGTCAGATTTGAAAGAAATCAGCAGGTACTATCATAATACAAAGAGAGTATTTTTTACGGGAGCAAATCCTTTTGCTTTGAGCTTTGAAAAATTAAAAACTCTTGCTGAACTGGTAAAAAAGTATTATCCAAATGCACAGTCAATCGGTTGCTTTTCTCGCATCACTGATATTACACCCAAAACCACCGAACAGCTCAGAGAACTTAGGAGACTTGGATATAACAGCCTTACCATTGGTGTAGAAGCCGGCGATGAAGAAGCACTTTCATTTATGCGAAAAGGATTTGGTACAAAGGAGATTATTACAGAATGCAAAAGGCTGGATGAAGTAGGAATGGAGTATAACTTTTTTTATCTTGCCGGAATTTACGGCTCAGGCCGTGGGGAAACTGGTGCGAAAAACACAGCCAGGGTATTTAATCAGCTTCATCCGAAGATTATTGTCAATTCCATGCTGACCGTCTATTCTACTTCAGAATTATATCAGGAAATTCAAAATGGAAATTGGGCAGAAGAAACAGAAATTGAAAAATTGTACGAGCTAAAAATTCTCATTGAGAATTTGAATATTGATACCTATTTTGCAACAATGGGTGCATCTAATTGCATTAATGTAGAGGGGCATCTGCCGAGAGATAAAGCAAAGATGATACAATGGCTGGATTCGGTTATTGACTCTGCAGACGAAAAAGAACTTAGGAGATATCGTGAAAATCTGAGGCATTTATAAGGAGAAAAAGGATGATACAGGATATTTTTCCTCACCGATTGGAACATACTTTTCTAAATTTATCTCCTCTGTCGGATGATTATATTTTCTCGTTCCAAAATGAGAAAGTGCTTTTGAAAATTTGTGCGAACGAAAATCTGAAAATCCCAACTTTAAGTGATTTTCAGTGCCTCTGCGGTGATATAAAAAGCTCAGCAGTATTTCTGTTTTGCGTGGATAAAACACCGATTTACTTGCTTCAGGCACAGAATATGATTACATTGGAACAACAATGTCTGCGCTATTTTCCTATTCAGGTTTTAAACCGCATTTTACCCAAGTGGTCATATTTTGCCGGTATTACAGCACTACATTTAATGCATTGGTATGAAAGAAATATTTATTGCGGTAAATGCGGAGATTTATTGGAAAACAGCAGAAAAGAGAGAGCTTTGTTATGTCAAAATTGCGGCAATATTGTATATCCCCACATAGCACCGGTAGTGATGGTAGCAGTGGTAAATGAAGATAAGCTGTTGATGACCAAATATGCCAATCGTGATATATCGCAATGGGTTATAATATCCGGTTTTGCAGAGATTGGAGAAACACTGGAGGAAGCTGCAAAAAGAGAGGTCTTTGAGGAAACAGGAATCAACATTAAGGATTTAAAATATTTTGGCAGTCAGCCGTGGGGATTTTCTGATTCTGTGATTGTGGGATATATTGCCAGTCTGGATGGTTCGGATGAAATTCATATTGATAAAAAAGAACTGTCAGAGGCGGCGTGGCATCTGCGTTCTGATCTGCCAAAGGAATTGACAGATATAAGTATAACATACGAGATGATAGAAGCATTACGGATTCGATAGAGAGGAAGAAATTTCTAATGAAGATTACTTTTTTTGGAGCTAAAAGCTATGACAGAGAATCTTTTAATAGAATCAGCGGTCAGTATCCGCAATTGGAAATGGAATTCAGGGAAGCTGAATTGTCACCTGAAACAGCTTACTATATAGAGAACAGTGAAGCTGTTTGTGCATTTGTCAGCGCAGATTTAGGAACAAAAGTAATTCATATACTCCATGAAAGAGGAGTAAAACTAATTCTGATGCGCTGTGCCGGGTACAATAATGTGGATTTGGATACAGCTTCAGAATTTGGAATTAAAGTTATGCGTGTGCCGGAATATTCGCCCGAAGCTGTGGCTGAACATGCTATGGCTTTAGCTCTGGCAGTAAGCAGACGTTTGCACAAAGCATATTTTAAGGTCAAAGAAAATAACTACAGCCTGAATGGACTGGAGGGCAAAAATTTTTACGGAAAGACAGCAGGGATTGTCGGCACAGGAAAAATTGGTGCGGCTATGGCTCGTATCTGTCGTGGTTTTGGTATGAAAGTAATTGCCTGCGATACATATCCAAGAAAAGATTTGGACTTTATAGAATATGTAGAATTAGATGAACTTTTAGCAACAAGCAACTTGGTTTCTCTCCACTGCCCTTTGACAGCGGATACATATCATATGATTGACATTGAAGCAATAAAAAAGATGAGGAATAATGTTGTGTTGATAAATACTTCTCGTGGAGGACTTATAAAGACTGAAGACCTGATTGCAGGTATCAGAGAAGAAAAATTCTTTGGGGTAGGCTTGGATGTTTACGAAGAAGAAACCTGTAATGTATTTGAAAATCATGAGGATGATATTATGATGCATTCTACGACTGCACGGCTTTTATCTTTTCCGAATGTGATTATAACATCTCATCAAGCGTTTTTCACAGAAGAAGCCCTAAGTGCTATCAGTGAAACCACGCTCAATAATGCAATGGCATATTTAAAAGGAGAGAACACAGATACGGAATTAAATTAGCAATACGGATAGCAGGAGGACAGAAATGAATACATATTGTACTGCACCCATAATAAACCACGAGGAAATAATGTCCGGAGTTTGGAAAATGGAACTGGCGGCACCGGAAATTGCCCGCACAGCAAAACCGGGACAATTTATTCAGTTATATCCGCCGGATGAAAGGAATCTTTTGGCTCGTCCCATTAGCTTGTCTTCTGTTTCTGAAAAAAGTGTGACCATTGTATATAGGATTGCAGGTAAAGGAACCAAACAGTTCTCACAGCTGAAAAAGAATAACTATATCAGGGTTATGGGACCATTGGGCAATGGCTTTACACTGCCGGATAAAACAACACGAAGCATTATTGTAGGCGGCGGAATGGGAATTCCTCCGCTCTTAGAGCTTGCTAAGCAGCTTAATAGAAACACCGAAATTTTGCTCGGCTATCGGGATATTCCGTTTATGACAGAGGATTTTCAAAAACTTGGTATGAAAGTTCAAATTGCAAGCCAGTCGGAAAATTACGGCTTTCAGGGAACAGTGATTGATCTGCTGAAAAATATTGCTCCGTCTGCCGGACAGGTGTTTGCTTGCGGACCAAGACAGATGTTGTATTCTGTGTCGATATGGGCGAAGAAACACAATATGCCAATACAAGTTTCTATGGAAGAGCGTATGGCATGCGGCATTGGTGCCTGCCTAGGATGTGGGGTGAAGGTCCGGAAGCACGGAGAACCGGATTGGAAATATATGAGGGTGTGTAAGGACGGACCTGTTTTTAGCGGAGAGGAGGTGGTCTGGAATGAATAGCGGAATGGAAGCAACAATTGCAGGCGTAACGCTGAAAAATCCGGTGACAACAGCCTCAGGAACCTTTGGCTCAGGTCGAGAATACGGAGAACTTATTGACTTGAATCGTCTGGGTGCGGTTACAGTCAAAGGCGTTTCTGATGAAGCTTGGAAAGGCAATCCTGTTCCCAGAATTGCAGAAACACAAAGCGGTATGCTTAATTCGATAGGGATACAGAATGCCGGGGCGGAATATTTTATTGAAAATGATATCCCGTTTTTAAGACAATACGATACAAAGATAATTGTAAATATCTGTGGGCATACCTTGACACAATATTGTTCGGTTGCAGAAAAATTAGCAGATTGTGATATTGACCTCCTTGAACTTAATATATCCTGCCCTAATGTGGAAGAAGGCGGCTTAAGCTTTGGCACAGATCCGCATGTTGTAGAGCGGGTGGTGCATACGGTACGCAATTATGCGAAACAGCCTTTGATTGTCAAGCTGTCGCCGGAAGTCAGCGATATAACGGAAATTGCCAAAGCCGCTGTTTCAGGAGGTGCAGATGCAATTTCGTTGATTAATACACTGAGAGGTATGAAAATTGATATTCATAAACGAAAGCCTGTACTCGCAAATAAGATAGGCGGCTATTCCGGTCCGGGCATTATGCCGGTTGCACTTCGTATGGTTTATGAGGTCTGCCACAGTGTTGATGTGCCTGTGATTGGCATGGGAGGTATTTCAACTTTCGAAGATGCTCTTGAATTTATAATGGCAGGAGCAGAAGCAGTTGCTGTCGGCACGGCGAATTTTCACAATCCTTATGCATCAATAGAAATTATAGATGGAATTTGCCAATATATGAAAGAAAACCTGATTTCCTCTTTAGCGGAAATCAGGGGATGTGTTGATTAAGTATATATTTGTGTTTCATAAAAGGAGTGATTATTTTATGTCATTTACAAAAGAAAATATTATTAAGCTGGTTCAGGATAATAATATAAAATTTATCCGAATGCAATTTACGGATGTATTTGGACAACTTAAAAATGTAACCATCACAGCAAGCCAACTTGAAAAGGCACTCAATAATCAACTTATGTTTGACGGTTCTTCTATTGAAGGTTTTGTTCGAATCAATGAGTCAGATCAATATCTGCATCCTGATTTGGATACCTTTACAATTTTTCCTTGGCAGTCAGAGAATGAAAAAGTGGCACGGCTGATATGTGATATTATTCAGCCTGATGGTACGCCTTTTTCAGGTGCGCCGAGAGGAGTGCTGCGAAAAACCTTGAGCAAAGCAAAAGAAATGGGATTTTCTGCATTTAATATCGGTCCTGAATGTGAATTTTTTCTGTTTCAGGTTAATGAACAGGGAAAGCCAACAACAATGACTAATGATGAAGCAGGATATTTTGATCTTGGTCCATTAGATAGAGGAGAAAAGGTGCGCCGGGATATTTGTCTTGCTTTGGAAAAGATGAGATTTGAAGTGGAAGCCTCGCATCATGAAGTGGCTGCGGGACAACACGAAATCGACTTTAAATATTCAGATGCACTTGACAGTGCGGATAAAATTATGACTTTCAAACTGGCGGTCAAAATTATGGCACAGAAAGCAGGACTTCACGCTACTTTTATGCCGAAACCTCTTTTTGGAAAATCTGGTTCAGGCATGCATATTAATATGTCGCTTTTCAGAAACAATCAAAATGTATTTTATGATGCGAATGATGTCAGAGGACTTTCTAAAGAAGCATACAGCTTTATTGCGGGGATTTTGGCACATATTAATGGAATTACTGCGATAACAAATCCCTTAGTTAATTCGTATAAGCGTTTAGTGCCCGGATATGAAGCTCCTTGTTACATTGCATGGTCGGCAAGCAATCGTTCTGCATTGGTACGCATACCGGCTGCACGAGGTCAGTCTACCCGTGTGGAGTTACGCTCTCCTGATTCTGCGTGTAATCCATATTTAGCATTAGCGGTATGTTTGGCTGCCGGTCTGGATGGCATTGAAAAAGGATTAACACCGCCAAAGGAAATAACAAAAGATATTTTTGCAATGAGCGAAGATGAACATAAATCCCATGGTATAAAAAATCTTCCTGCTACACTTGCGGAAGCACTTTCCGCATTAGAGGCGGATAAACTTTTATGTGATACACTCGGAAGTCATATAGTAAACAGTTACATCGCAGGAAAGCGAAAAGAGTGGAATGAATACTGCACCAGAGTAAGCAGTTGGGAAGTTGAAAAATACTTAGTCAACTACTAAATATGTACTTAATATATAGTTTATTTTTTCGGTGCGGTTTCGATTAATACTTTAACAGTTGCCTTGACAACTTCCATAGAACGTTCATCGCAGTTGTAAAGCATACGCAGGAGATTTTCTATCTCGGAATCTTTAGACGGCTTTTCGGGATAGAATATCAAATCCGGAGATATAGATAGTTCGCGTATTAGTTTAAACAAGACATCATAGCTGGGTTTCTTACCTTCATTTTCAATACGATAAAGATAGCGTTCAGTTATTCCTACTTTTTCAGCAAGTTCCTCTATTGTGATGTCTGTCTGCTGACGAGCTGACTTGATTATATCTCCTAATGTTTCAGGTGGATTATGCACTTTTGGTTCACCTCCTATAATAATTTTATCGAAATATGTCTTATTTTTAATGGCATAACCGTTCAAAGATATATGAACCAACAGTTCTTTATTCCCTGAACTGTTAACAAAATATACCCCGTTAATAAAAAAACTGCGTTTTGACGGGGTGATTTTGCATACCCAAAAATAGCTCCCTCAATTCCTGTTTTTGAATCGAGGGAGCTATTTATATTTGAGCAATATTCGTGTCTGTCATATAAAGGAATATAAGCATACTCTGCAGTCGAAACTTATTCTTTCATTTTACGAAAATTACCGATTAAAAAAATCATAAATTTAATTGCGGATAAGTACAACTTGTACCCTGAACTGTCAGTTCTCCGTATAGCTGAAAAAACAAGCATATATACAAATGGATTTTTTAAGATTCATTGTATATATGCTTGTTTGTTTTTTGAAATAGTATTAGCACATCAAATCCGCGGACCTCCTGTCCTGTTTGAACGCAAAAAGTCAAACAGAACAGGAGGAAACATAATTGAAAAAATTATGGATAGACGGTCATTACATTGAAGTGACCAATGAAGTTTATATTGCTTATACGAAAGGTCAGAGAAAAATGAAATATTTTGAGAAAGACCTTAAAGTTGAGCATGTACTCAAAGATGAGAATGGAAATATCACAGGGATTATTCCAAGCCGTGAAGATTCTTTGGAAAGGCTGATAGATGATAATTCAATACAGTTTTATGATATCAGCAAAAGTGTAGAGTGTTCAGCACAGATTAATGATGATGTTGAGAATTTACATATTGCTATGAAAGAGCTTACATCCGAAGAATTGAATATTATAAAAATGCTGTTCTATGATGAAATGACAGAACGTGATACAGCAAAAATTCTTGGAATTTCACAGGCGGCAGTCAATAAAAAGAAGCATCGCATTCTCAAAAAACTTAAGAAAATCATAAAAAAATAAAATTTTTTTTGATTTTATGGTTATCAAACCCCTCACTTAACGGCAAATAAAGTGAGGGGTATTTTTTACCCTTGTTGAACCTTGAAAATTAAATATCAGCACATCAGATACCTTCCTTCTGCTGTTCGGTAAGGACAAGCCATATGAGCGAACATATTTTATATATCTTCAGGACTCAGACATTGAAAGGCAAATTCAATGACGGCGATGACAGGCAGAAGGGACAATGATACTTCCGTCAAGTCAAAAGTCGAGCGTGATAAAACCGTCGCAACCAAAGATGGCGGCTGTGGGAGACCCTCACGGTGGTGAAATTCCAATGAGGTCAATATGCGTTGACCGTCTGATGTGTTCCCGGTTGGGGGATATTGAGGATAAATACCAACAAAAGCAAGGCGGTTTCATATTCGGAGAAATCCCAACGCCTGAGTAATGGCACATTAGATGTCTTACAGATATTCAACCCTATGTGCCGACAGCGGTGTTGTGTATGTAAACCGCCTTGCAAAACGATTGATATAAGACAGCAGGCAGTGGCTGTGCTTTGCATAGCTGTTGCCTGCTGTAACAAAATATAATTATAGATTGGAGAAATTAAAATGATAGGTTTTATTATTGGATTATTCATAGGTGCATTTATCGGTGTCGTTGTGATGTGCCTTTGCAATGCAGCTTCAAACGCTGACAAAAATATAGAAAATCATAAAACATCAGAGGAAACAAAAGAAGATGAATAAGAGTAAAGCAATAAAAAATTCAGAATGTTACTATGAGTTAAATATGTTAAATCTTCTTTTGAAGATGAATCTGCTGTCAGAGGAAGAGTACAAAATCATACTTGAAATCGTCTTGGAAGAATCTGAAAGCATATTGCTGACCGCATAAAAAATAATTCAAAAAAGATGTAATATTCGCTGGATAGTTTCAAACTCTTGTGATATTGTTGTCTTGCAAAAACAGAATTACAGGAAAGGAAGGAAAAATGTTAGTTACTGAGATACAGCCGACAAAAAAGAATGACGAAAAAATCAGATTGGCAGCTTATTGCAGAGTATCAAGTGATTCTTCGGATCAGATGAATTCGTTTGCGGCTCAGATAAAATATTATACCGATTATTCAAAGGTTCACACCGAATATGAGTTGGTTGATATATATGCCGATGAAGGCATATCGGGAACATCACTTAAAAAGCGTGACGAATTCAAACGGCTCATAAAGGACTGTGAAAACCGTAAGATTGATTGCATTATAACGAAATCAATTTCAAGGTTTGCACGAAATACAAGTGATTTGCTGACCGTACTGAGAATGCTTAAAACATTAGGTGTTCGTGTGTATTTTGAAGAACAGGCACTTGATTCGGACAAAATGAATGCCGAACTGTTTGTAACGCTTCCCGGTCTTGCGGCACAGCAGGAATCAATAAATATTTCCGATAATATGCGGTGGAGTTATCGCAAACGAATGGAATCAGGCGATTTCAACACTACATATCCTGCATTTGGTTATCGGATATCAAACAACGATCTTATAGTCAATGAAGATGAAGCGAAAACAGTAAGGACAATATTTGCACTGTACTTGCAGGGTATGGGAAAACAAGCCATAGCAAATACACTCAATGCAAATAATATACCGTCCCGAAAAGGAAGATGGCATTGCTTCTCGGTGGACTATATTCTTAATAACGAGAGATATATGGGAGATGCATTACTGCAAAAAACATATACCACAGAATCCTTCCCCTTTGTCAGGAAGAAAAACAGAGGCGAATGTGCTAAATACTACATTGAGAACAGTAATGCCGCAATTATATCAAGGGAAACCTTTAACGCCGCAAAAGAATTGCAGAGAAGAAAAAGCGTACAACATTCAAATGTTTCATATCCATTGAGCAGAGTCATAAAGTGTTGTGAGTGCGGTCATAATTACAGACGAATAGTAATCAATAACAAAGTATATTGGGGCTGTTCATATAAAGCAGCGCTGAAAACAAATTGCGCAACGCAAACACTGCTTGAAAACGATATATACAGTGCTTACACTGCAATGATGAGCAAGCTCAAAAGATATAAATCGGATATACTTGACAATATGATTAATCAGCTTGAATACATAGAGGAAACAACAAATCCCAATCAGGAATCAATATCGGCTATAGATAAACAGATAGCAGATTTAAGTACGCAGAATCTTATGATAGCAAGGCTCCGCACAAAATCCATATTAAGTGAAAGTGAGTTTTCAAAGCAGGCGCTTGAAATAAACTCAAAAATATCAAAGCTGCGCAGTAAGCGAAAACTTCTGTTAAACGATGATTCTTCAGAGGAAACAATAAGCAATCTGAAACATCTCAGCGAAATAATTGATAAATTCGATTATCTTAACGGTTTCAATGAAGAAATATTCAGCGACACGGTAGAGCAAATCAAAGCAGGCTATGACAATAAGCTTGTGTTCACACTATCGGGTGGACTTGAATTAACGGAGATTATTAAATGAAAGGATATAAACAATGAAAAACAGAAAGGTTAAATACGGATATGCCTATCAAAACGGTGTTATTACGCTGAATCCAACAGAGTCAACAACGGTGAAAAGAATATTTGACCTGTATATTAACGGCTTGTCATTGATAAAAATAGCACAGCTTCTGATTTCAGAAAATGTTGAATATATGGTCGGTGAAGTATCGTGGAACAAAGGAAAAATCAAGCGAATAATTGATGATGATATTTACATAGGAACAGATACTTACCCACCCATAATCAATAAAGATACATATGAAAAGGCAAACAAGGTAAAATCCGCAAGGGACACTCAAAAGGGTGTTGACAGGTCGTCTGACATATATAATCTCAATGTTCCGATATTATGTGCCGACTGCGGTTCACAGTTAAGGCGCAATCACGAAATGAGATGTATTCAGGGCACAAGATGGGTTTGCAAAAACGGAGAGTGTCATAATATAATACACCTTAACGATGATACGCTGATTGAGAAAATAACTGACTTGCTCAACCGCATAATTAAGAATCCCGACTTGATAAAGGATAATGATGACTGCGGTGTAATCAGCAAGGAAACCGTACGGCTTGAAAATGAGATAAGAAAAGCCCTTGAACACGGCGAAATCAACAAAGACAGTATTACGGAGATGATATTCAGAAATGCATCCCTGAAGTATGCTAATATCAAAAATATGAATCATATAACGGAAAAGCTGAGAGCAGACTTTAACACAAGTCCGCTTTCAGCTTTTTCATTATCGCTGTTCTCTCGAACAGTTACCGCAATAAGGCTTGAGAAAGACTATATAGAAATAACGCTTAAGAATAATCAAAAAATCGGAGGTGCGATATGGAGCAAAAAGTGCTGCAAAGAAAAGTCAATTACATAGCTCCCACGCTCAATACAGAAACAGAGTCTGAAACAGCTTACAGACAGATTCGGGTAGCCGCATACTGCCGTGTATCTACCCAAATGGAAGAACAGCTCAACAGCTATGAGGTTCAGGTAAAGCATTATACCGACAAAATCAACAGTGAGCCGAAATGGTCTTTTGCAGGAATCTATGCAGACAAAGGTATATCTGGAACAAGTGCAAAAAAGCGGGATGAATTTATGAAAATGATTCGAGCCTGCAAGCGGCATAAAATTGATATGATTATAACGAAGTCAATCTCAAGGTTTTCACGAAATACACTTGACTGTCTGAAATATATAAGAATTCTGAAAGAGCTTAATGTGGATGTATTTTTTGAAGAACAGGGACTTCACAGTAAGGATGCAGGAGCAGAATTCTATATCACAATCTACGGCAGTATAGCACAGAGCGAAGCAGAGAATATCAGTGCCAATGTCAGGTGGGGCAAGCAGCAAAGTGCCAAAGAAGGCAAAGTAGCATTTTCCTATAACTCATTTCTGGGATACAAAAAGGGCGCAGACGGAAAGCCTGAAATAGTTGAAGATGAGGCAAAAATCATCAGAGAGATTTATGATAAATACCTTGAGGGTGACAGTATCCGCAAAATTGCAGATTATCTGAACGATAATCAAATTAAAACTCCCACGGGAAAGAAAGTTTGGTATTACGGGACAGTAAAATCCATACTTTCAAACGAAAAGTATAAAGGTGATGCCCTGATAAACAAGACATATGTAGTTGACTGTATCTCGAAAAAGGTTAAAAGAAACGACGGAGAAAGAGCCCAATACTATGTAGAAAACAATCATCCTGCTATTATCTCCCCTGAAAAATTTAATCGGGTGCAGGAAGAAATAGCAAGGAGAAGCAGTAAGAAAAAGGTTAAACAAGTTGGAACAAAAACCGAGCTTGGTAAGTATTCAAGCAAATACGCTTTATCGGAACTCCTAATCTGCGGCGAGTGCCATACTCCCTATCGCAGATGTACATGGACAACAACCGACGGTAAAAAGAAAATTGTGTGGCGGTGTATAAACAGGCTTGACTACGGAAAAAAGTATTGCCACCACTCCCCTTCTGTTGAAGAAAGCGTCCTGCAAAGTGCTATTGTACAAGCTGTTCAGAATAACATTGGTAAATGCTCGGAAGTGCTTGAAAAGCTTAAGCAACACATACGAATAGGACTCTCAGGCGAAGAACCCGAGGACAAAACAATAGACATTCAAATAGAAATTGCAAGGCTTGACAAAGAATATGCCGATTTGCTTAATCGGATAACTTCTGATATGGAAAATGCAGAAGCCTTGGAATCACAGCTTGAGGAAATCGTAATCAGAAAACACAGCCTGCAAAAAGAACTGCAAATATATGAAAACGCAAGCAGCAGACAGGCAAATACAAAAACAAGACTAGATGAAATCTTCCAAATCATAGAAGGTCTTAAAAATCACCCCATGGAATTTAACGATGTAATAATCAGACAAATTATTGATTGTGTAATCGTTGAATCAAAGGAGAAAATCAAGGTGGTATTTGTCGGCGGATATGAGGTGGAACAGGAGTTATAAAAATATATTTATATAAATTTAAAGTACACTTTATTAGGTGGCAAATATATTGTAACTATTTGACTAATGTGATATAATTAAAACAAAAAATGTAAATTTTATTAACGATTTTGGACAATCAATAGTATGGTTATCAGGGCTAAAAACCGATTTGTATATTTTTCTGGAAATAGTAAACGGAGTTAGAAATATTGAGTAATGTTACGCATTTGGAATTTAGTTCGTGATATTTGCATTGATGATTTGCGTAGCATTAATGGAAAATAATAAAAAGGATGTGACAGATATGGCAGAGAGTAAATATCATTTTGAACAGTTAACACCAATTGATGATATGGATTTAGAAGTGTATGAAGATGCGATAGATTATATATTTGATAAACCAGATATAAAGAATGTTGCTATTACGGGTGCATACAGTGCCGGAAAAAGTAGCGTTCTAGCTTCATATAAGAAAAAACATGAGAAATTACGCTTTTTGCATATATCTCTCGCACACTTCAGGTCTCCAGACAAAGAAGAAAAGACAAAAGAAGATAAAACAGAAGAAGATAAAACAGAAGTAAATGAATCTGCATTAGAAGGCAAAATTCTCAATCAACTGATACATCAAATTCCGTCGAAAAAAATACCACAGACCAATTTCAAAGTTAAGAAAACAATCAGTCCCAAAAGTGTTTTAATAAGAACAATAGTGGTTGTATTGCTTTCCATTTCAATCATTTATTTTACATGTTTTAATATGTGGAAAGACTATGTAAATTCCCTTTCTGATAATTGGCTTAAGTCTTTACTATCAATCTCTACAAATCAATATGCGTTAATAGTTGTTGGAATTATAATAACTTGCTTATTTTCGTTAATTGTGTATGAACTGATAAATATTCAAAAGAATAGGAATATTTTCCGTAAGCTAAATTTGCAAGGCAATGAAATTGAGATTTTTGAGGAGAGCGAAGATTCTTATTTTGATAAATATCTGAATGAAGTACTATATTTGTTCGAGAATGCGGAAGTGGATGTAGTTGTGTTTGAAGATATGGATCGTTTTGATGCAGGCAGAATTTTTGAACGTCTTCGTGAAGTGAATACACTTGCTAACATACAGCTTCAAAAAGAAAATAAAAAGAAAAAGAAAAATAAAAAGGTTCTTCGATTTTTTTACTTGCTGCGTGATGATGTTTTTATATCAAAGGACAGGACAAAATTTTTTGACTATATTGTCCCGGTTGTTCCAGTTGTAGATAGTTCCAATTCTTATGATCAGTTTATTTCTCATCTCAAAAAAAGTGGACTATTTGAGAAATTTAACGAAAGTTTTCTGCAAGGTTTATCGCTATATATTGATGATATGCGCCTTTTGAAGAATATCTACAATGAGTTTGTGATTTATTACAACAGAATAAATATTACTGAACTTGATTGTAATAAAATGCTCGCCATTATTGCATATAAAAATCTTTTTCCGAGCGACTTTTCTGATTTACAGCTTAATAAAGGATTTGTATATACACTGTTTAATTCAAAAAATGATTTCATTGAAAACGAAATAAAAAGTCTTCAGAATTCTATTTCTCAAAGACAAAATCATATTGATAAATTAAAATCTGAACACTTTGAGACAATAGAAGAACTAAATGTTGTATTTGCACATAAGTATTTAAATAATTATAATTGGGAACACAAACAAAGTGACGAGTTAAATGATTTTGTAACAAACTACTTAAATGAAGATAGAAGTAAAGAATACTTATCACGCAAACAGGGCATTGATTATAAAAAAGATGGAAAAATATTTGAATTACAACAAGAAATTAATAATATGGAACAAGAATTAAATAAAATACGCAACAAACAACTTTTTCAAATAATTTCTCGCGAAAATATCGATTCCATATTTAAAATTACTGCTAAAAATGAAATTGGGGAAATAACTAATTTTAATGAGATAAAAAGCAGCGAATATTTTGACCTCTTGAAATTTCTTATTCGCTATGGATATATTGATGAAACCTATGCTGATTATATGTCCTATTTTTACGAGAATAGTTTAAGCCGCATTGATAAAATATTCCTACGCAGTATAACAGATAAGAGGGCAAAAGAATATACCTATAAATTAAAAAATCCGCAGTTGGTTGTTTCACGACTTAGATTAGTGGATTTTGATCAAGAAGAAATACTAAATTTTGACTTGCTCACATATTTACTTCACTCATCGTTTAATCCAGAATATATTGAAAGGTTTATCGATCAACTCAAAAACACAAAGAATTTTAAGTTTATAGGTGAATATTTTGATATAACATCTGAATTGCCTTCTTATATTAAGTATCTTAATATGAGATGGACTGAATTATTCCTAACTGCTCTCAGGGAAAACTGTCTATCTGAGCAACAAATACGCAGATATTCAATTTGCTCAATCTATTATTCTGATGACGAAATTATAGAATCAGTCAATAAGGATAATTGCTTATGTGAATATATTTCTAATTCTCGAGACTATCTTACAATAGACAATCCCGATATTGACAGATTAATTCATTGTTTTACTCTGCTGGGAGTATGCTTTAGTGGCTTTGATTATGATGAATTAGATAAAAACTTATTCCGTGCTGTATATGAGAAATCTTTGTATGAGATCAATGATGAGAACCTACAACTTATTCAAAGAGAAGTTTTAGGAGCAAAAAACGATGAGGATATCCTTCATAAAAATTACACGCTATTGTGTTCCCATCCTGATTCTGCAATAACTCAATATATTAATCAGAATATCAATGCGTATTTTGACGTTATCCTGAAGATAAGTGATGGGATGATTTGTGATGACGAAAATGTAGCTATTACAATATTAAATAATTCTGATCTCACTATTGAGCATAAACATTCTTATATTTCTGCGCTACGGACAACTATTATTTCGATAAAGGAGATCACCGATGATTCTTTGTGGTCGTTATTGTTGGATGCAGATATAGTGGAATATTCCGAGTGGAATATTATGGATTGCTTCAATGCTGTGAAACTTAATAAAAGTGTCATTGCCTATATCAATAGATGTAATATTGACTTGGATTTTTCAAAGACAGAGTATGATGAGGATACTAGAGGCAAGTTGTTTGACTGCGTGATTGTATGTAACTCGATTGAAAATAGTAAGTATGAACAAATATTAGTTTCATTAGATTTCTGTTATGATGATTTTAGTATCACCAAAATTCCCAATGACAAAATCAATATCTTAATCTGTACAAACATTATTAGAATGACAGCACACAATTTGGAATTTATAAGAGAAAACTATCCAGATCAAAATTATAATTTTATTTTTAAAAATATAGAACAGTATGTTGATACAATGAACGACGATTTGTTTTCACAAGATGAGCTATTAGAGATATTGACTTGGAATATTAGTGATGAACTTAAAATCAAGTTGCTTGAGTTTTCTAACGATGAAATCTCTATAGTTAGAAAGGATTATTCTACTGCTGTGTGCTTATATATTCTCAAGAACAATCTTATGGAATCCGATTTGATGGTTTTGTTTTCATCATTTGAGAATTGGGGTGTTTCTATCCAAATAAAGATATTTGATTATGCTGTACAGTATATTGAAAGTGTTATTGATGATCCAAAGGCTGTTTCAGAGAAATTAAAAAATGATCTTATTCGTTCCGACAGACTGAACAGAGACTTAAAAGTTGATCTATTAATATCAATGATGCCAGACCTTGATGAGAGTTTAATAAAAGAAATACTTACTCTGCTTGACTTAACTGACTATCTAAAAATATTCGATACACGCAGCAGACCAAAATTTGAAATCAATGATGAAAACGAAAAACTACTTACTGCATTCAAAGATAATAAATTAATTGCTAGTTACGAGGATTCCGAAAAGGAGGGTTATTATAAAATTGTAAGAAATAAACCGGCAATAAAATCATTGCCCCAAAAATGACATAATTTAATGTACATAGTAATAAATTGCCAAAAAGCCTTAATGTTATAAATATTAAAAATCAAATAGAACAAATTGGTGTTTGAGGTAAAAATGGTGAATACTTCTTTTGGCTCCACAAGTTTATTAGAACATCTAGGAGTTTATGACTTTTTAAATGCTCTTTTATCGGGTTCTATATTTACTTTTGGCATTTGTATTATCAATTCAGGCATTAACAATTCATTAGGAGTAATATAACGTTCTTAAAAGGTTTGGGGATAATTCTATTATTTATATTATGGGAATGCTTTTACAGAAACTAGGCGCGATAACTGATAATGAGTGCTAAAAAATATATAAATGGGCGTAATATTTTGAATAAAAATTGATACTGCATTCCAAGAAGAAACATCAAACAAAATAAATAAAAATTCAATTATCCTCTCGGGATATAGAAATTTTACAGATGAATTACTTAATAATTTATTTCTGATAAGAATAAACAGCTCTTTGAAAGCTAGGATGTCAATGGATATGCTTTTTCTATATATGAGAAATATAACACGAAAGCGTATACTGTTATCCAATCACTACGATTATGCTATCTAAGAGGATTGAATAAACGACAAAACATGATAAAATATAAAAGTAAAAACTAGTAGGGTGGCAGCTATGGTGTTAATCTCGTATGTATTACGCCCATACAAGTTAATACATAAATACATGAAGGAAGTGTGAAATGACAATGGAACTTTTAAAAGTTGATGAAGCTATTTTTGAAAGTAATAGAATTATTTGCCGTCAAATTAGTCGATTAGGTGAGTCTACACGAGGAGAGGTTTCTCAAGAAGTTTTAGAGTCATTACGCCATTTTGTAGAGCATATTCTTCTTAAAGTTTACGCAAATGGAGAGGATATCGAGGATACACATGAAAATATCAAAGCAGCCGTAAAACATGCAAAAAGTAATCCTCAACTGATCCACATATCTCGCTTTCATTATTTCCTGCAAGTTTCTGCATCTCATCGTGTTTTAAAAGAACAAAATGCAGAACGGCTTATGCTAAAATATTACGAATATCTGTTTCGTATTAGGGAGTTTTTACATGATAATTACTCTATGGAGGTACTTTCAAATCTCGAACAATTCCCCTTAGAAACCAATGATGAATTAACGGGTTATTATACTGAAATCGCACATAAAGTTGATGCATACAGTATGCCAACACATGGTGAGTTCCGCTATGACAGATTTTATATACAAAAAATCAAACCGTTCTTTGTTAATAGCAAAATATATTATGAAGTAGCTTTTATACCCGCAAATGACAATGCAAGTAAAACTGACAGTATCATCGCTTTTACGAATATGGAGATCACCAGTTTTTATGCTGTTAAATTGGCTATTGCCAACAACAGTATCGAAATCTTCGACCAGCATATGCCAGTTCGTATTATTGTGGATTGGGAGGTAAATATTCGCCCCTGCGAACTGAAAAACTTTAACAAAATTATTAATAATATTTCGAGAGACTACGGTCGAACCGAACAACGCAACATCAGTCGTTTCTTGACTCGAACAGGACTTAGTTTGTCAGAAATAATAATGTTTTCGGATGAAGCATTTGCAACTGTGCGAAACCAACTTGTGCCCCAGACCAAAGCTATACACTTTTTTGACTGCCTTGAAACATGCAGGAATTTAATAAAGCAAAATGCACCTGGAAGCAATATACTACGCTATTTGTTGCACCATATGACAAATAGAGTGATTAAAAAACAATATAAAGACAATTGGCGATGGAGCCATTTAGAAGGACGCTGGGAACACATAGGAGGAAACCCTTACCTTTCTAACCTTTATTTGGATTACAAATGTATTCCATTTGATGAGATGCCATTTTGTTCCGGGCTAAAGAACCATGTTCCCAGTCTTTCAGATTTGTTTGAGTGCCTTGATTCAAATGGGCGAGAACACGAAATCTTAGCATGGGTTGTTCAAAATAACACTGAAAAGCAGAATATGCTTTTTACACCTCTTGAAAAAAACGAAGACGGCAAATACAAACTTGGATATTTTAATGATGTAGAAGCTCTCATTTCAATATATAACCAAAAGCTGTATTGTTCAGAAAAACAACAACTCCGCAAAATGATTATAAAATACAATCATCTTTTCATTGAGCATTACAAAAAAGATACCGTATCAATCATTACAGCAATCAAAGATCTTTCACAAAGCGGTATTGAAAACTACACCAACTTAGTAAATTACTGGATGCAAACAACCAATCAAGTTAACTGCCCCGAAAAGAGAGAGGCACTTCTCAATATGTTTTCTCAGTCTAAGGTAGCACTTATTTATGGTTCGGCTGGGACGGGAAAATCCTATTTGATAAATCATATTTCCAATTTATTTTCCGCTAAGTCGAGATTGTACTTGGCACAAACCAATCCGGCGGTAAACAATTTAAGGAGAAAAGTTACAGCCTCAGCTAATAGTACTTTTATGACCATATCAAAATTTACAAGCAAAAATTATACAGGAAAAACTGATTTTGATATTTTGATAATCGATGAGTGCAGTACAGTGAACAACCATGACATGAGAGCAGTTCTTGAACGAGCAAGTTTTGAATTGCTTGTTTTAGTTGGAGATACATATCAAATTGAATCAATAGAGTTCGGAAACTGGTTTGATGCGGTACGATTCTTTTTACCAAAAACATCCATATGTGAATTAACAAAACCTTATAGAAGTGACAGCGAAGCTTTATTGAGAGTATGGAATGATGTCAGAAAAATGGAAGACGATATTTATGATCTCCTGCAGACATATGGATACTCTGTCGATTTAGACAAATCTATTTTTGCTCCCGCAGCCGAGAATGAAGTCATTTTATGTCTCAATTACGGCGGTCTTTACGGTATAAATAATATAAATCACTTCTTGCAAGAAATAAATACAGGTAAAGAAATATGGAGAGGCGTACAGCGTTATAAGGTGGGTGATCCGATCTTATTCAACGATACAGCCGACAAATTCTTTACTAAAACAGATGACCAAATCCCTGTTATACATAACAATATGACGGGACGTATTGTTGATTTCGAATTGCTAAATGAAGGGAAAGCAAACGAAGGCATTCAATTTGATGTTGAAATAGACAGACCTCTCATTGATATGGACACCAAAAATATGGACTTTACCATTATAAGTAATACTGCTAATGGCAATTCTGTCATACGTTTTATTGTTAATAAAACCAAAACTACCGACGAAGATGACGATGGCATCTCCAAAACACTTGTTCCGTTTCAAATTGCCTATGCTGTATCTATTCACAAGGCACAAGGTTTGGAGTATGATTCTGTAAAAATTATAATCACTGATGAAATAGATGAATTAATTACTCATAGCATCTTTTACACCGCTATAACTCGTGCTCGAAAATCTCTGAAAATATATTGGACACAGCCGGTTGAAGAAAAAGTGCTAGCACAGATAAAGCCGTATGACAACAGAAAAGATGTAGCATTGATGAAACTAGAAATAGAATAACTTGAAGTGACATCTCACTTTTAGAACTATGTGTTTTTATCCAAAAAAAGGAAATAAAAAACTAATAGCAAGCGAAACGGACTAAAATAATATAAAAATAACAGGATCTCGATTACTGTTTCGATTTTTTAAATTCACTCGGCTCATTCGTCCAGTCCAAAACGCCCTAACAACGGCTCACTGTTGCTACTAACTTTGCGATTTACGAAGGTAATATCCTGTCGCGGAAAGCGCAAAATATCTTTTTTATAATCCTTAGACAAACTCAAATAATCCGAACTTTTACTTGAAAGGTGAAACGTTTGTATTTTTGGTTTTATCGAAGATATAGATATTGAATAAAAATGAAAATCATGGATTGTATAGAGGTAACTGCAGAAAAACACGTGAAAGAATGAATCTATAATGGAATGCAGAGTTTTTATATTCTTTGGTTCGAAACTATCATAATAATCGGCAAAAACATCTTTTTTGCTCAACCTTGACAAGAAAAAGACGATTGTATAAACAATCGTCTTTTTCAGTTATATTCGCTTTTTAGCGAGTTATATTGCTTTGCAGTTATATTTGGCTTTGCCAAGTTATATTGACCTTCGGGCAATTTGGCGATTATAACATGGTTACAAATAATTTCCGACAAAATAAAATCCGATTGATTCTCGCTGAAAATCAATCGGATTTTTGTGTTAAGTTAGCTTATATTTACAATGCATAACAAAGGAAAATATATCCTATCCCCTATGGGCTAAAACTTTCCTCCGCCTCCGCCGTGTGTTGAGCCGGAAGATGAAGTATGTGTACTTGAACCGCCGGAATCGTTATCCTTTGGTTTTGCCCTTCTGTCAAGGTGAGAATAGAGGAAGAAGTCACCTGATTGTGTGATATTCATACTTCCGTTTCTAACATAACTGGATGCCGCAGGCTGGAATCTGACGGACTTTAACTTGCTTTTCATATATAAAACAACAATTATTGCAAACACAAAACCTATACCAAGGGCTATTAACACATTAAACCATATCTTAAACGGCTCTTTGGGCAAATTGTCTACGTCAAAGGGCTCTCCTGCTTTTGCCATTGCGATAAATTCATCACAAAGCTGTGCATAGGTTGAAAAAGCCTCAGCGTAATCTCCGTCGCTTAAATAAGACAAAAACTGCTGTGACATATATTCTCTTCCGGCGTCTGTAACGGCTGTTATTCCATACCCTGTTGTAGAGATATACCAGTCGTTATCCTCCATACTTATAAGAAGCAAAATGCCGTCCCTGTTTTCTCCGTAGCCGTAGCCGTTGTAGTCAAAAAAATCGTCGGCGTATTCCTGTGGGGTATAACCCTCAAGGCTGTCTGTTGTCACTACAACAATATCCATCTTCTGCTTTTCGCTTATATTGTCAAGCAGTAACAACAGTGATGTTTTTTCACTGTCGGTCAAAAGGTCAGCATTGTCCACAAGTCGTGACAGACTTTCTTCTGCACAAACAGGTATTGCTGCGGAAAAACAAATAACAACAGCAAACAATACCGATAGTAATTTTCTTTTCATTTTTCACAGCCCTCCTTACAACAGCCACCACAAATAGGTCAGTCCAAAGGTTACTGCACTTGCAATACCCCAAAGTCCAAACAGCCATTTTCTGAATGCGGATTTATCAGTGGGCAAATCTCCCACCAATTTACCGGTCTGTCCGTTCATAGCAAAGGTGTATTTTTCACCCTTCCAAGTGGTATTTAAGAGCCACACAGGATAAAGGGCATACTTTGCTTTTCCGTTATGTAGGCAAATGCTTGTTGACTCAGGCACAACAGTAGAATACCCCTGAACAGTTGATGCAAAGGCGTCTGCTGTACTTTTCTTAATTCTCTCATTTGCACGGTTGATGCTTTGCTCGGCATTAACATCATACTTGTCGGCCAAATATCCGGATAAATATGCTGTTTGGAAATCAACAGCATCGGAGAAATTGAAAGGCTCAATGGACTCCATAAGGTCGTCTGCCATCTTTGAAGAGCCGTCCACAGGAACACGCTCAAAGCCTATTGAACCGCCTCTGAGAACTGAAAAATAGCTTGTTTCGGTGTAATCATAGTCGCTGTCGCTCCAAGTACGAACTCTGGTTGCTTTGTAGCGAATATTTGCGTCGGCGTCTGCATCAAACAGCCAAAACGGTACATAAACACCCTTGATTTCGTCAATATGGTTTTCGTCCTTAAATACCTTTGGAAGTAACCTTTTACCTTGATAATGCTTTTTAAGAGCCTCTTTTGCGGCTTTTTTATCAAGCTTAAAGGGTATAACATAGTCAGGCTTTAATGCTCCCGAGAACTGACCCATCATTACAACAGGGTTTCCACAGAACGGGCAGGATGTGGCACCGGTGGTTTCGTCACCCACAATTTCACCGCCACAGGATTTACATACATATGTTCTCAGTCCGTCTGTCTCTCCCTCCTGCCAGTCACCTCCGGCAGAGGTTTCCCAATTCATATCGTCAGCCTGTTCATTCTTTAGGGCGTCATCATAGGCTTTCAAGGTTTCCATTTCAAATTCAGTATCGCAATACGGACACTTCATCTTTTGGGTACTGCTGTCAAAGTTAATACCACCTCCACAGCAGGGGCATTTGTATTCTTGTAATACAGGCAAAATTTTCACTCCTTATTTGGTTTGTGTAAACAATAGCTTTACCTTACTGTCTTGGTGTTCCGCAATTATTACAGAAATTTGTGGAATTTTGTGCACCGCAGTTGGGGCATATCCAAACAGCATTTTGTACAGGCTGTTGGTTATATCCGACCATAGGCTGTTGCTGATTGTAACCATTCATTTGTTGCTGTTGACCGTAACCGTTCATTGGCTGTTGCTGATTAAAACCATTCATTTGTTGCTGTTGTGCGTAACCGTTCATAGGCTGTTGCTGGTTAAAACCATTCATTTGTTGCTGTTGATTGTAACCATTCATAGGCTGCTGTTGGTTATATCCGCCCATAGGCTGTTGTTGATTGTAACCACCCATTGGTTGTTGTGCTCCGCCCTGCTTAATCTGCTGGCAAAGCTGCATTATCCTTGATGCTGTTTCGTAAGCGTTCATCAGCTCCATTTGATTATTTGAGCTGATGTAATCAATGCTAAAGGAAACATTTGAGGTAATGTACGGGTCACCGCTTATGCTGAAACAAGCCTTAACTTCGCTAACCTCTTTAACACCGCTTGAAAAGTTACTTGTATTGGAATTGCGCACAAAGGGCTGAACAGAAAGAGGAATGTTCAGCATATTGTTCTGCATATTCATCATATTGTTCATAACGCCGAAAAAGCTGTTTGATTGACGGTTGTCATAATTATCCCTGCTGTCGGGGATTCCGTCGTGGTCGGAGTCGGAGAGTGTTCTGTACTCCAGCTCAATCCAGAAATCCTGTAGCTGTGAAAAATCAAACACCTGTGGATTTCCGCTTTTGTAATCCCTGTTGTCTATTGCAAAAATAAACCAACGGTTGTTAAAGTCAACCTGTATTGCCCTGTTGTTACTTCCGGCTGTTGCAGAGCAGTTAAACTGCTGATACTTTGTCTTATTCTCTTCTCTCAGCTGAAGATGTCTTTTTACATCCTCAACTGTTCTCTGTTTCCAACCGCTTGTAAATGAGCCTAACTTATGCTTACAGTCAGAACAAAGGTAACCGTCGGAAAGCTTTTGCTGGGTGAGCATATTTACCTTTTCTCCGCATATGTCACAAAACTTTTTATCAAATAATCCCATAAATATTCACTCCTGTTTTTTAATGTTATTTATTTTTATTGCTTATCGTTATCATCAAAAATATCACCGCATTCAGGGCAGAATTTTGGTGGATTGTGTGGGTCCTCAGGTTGCCAACCGCACTTGTCACAGCGGTAAAGAGGTGCACCCTCAGGCTTTTTTGCACCGCACTCGGCACAGAACTTACCTTTATTTACAGCACCACAGGAACAAGTCCAGCCCTCAGCATCAGCAGGTTTTTTGGAACCACACTCAGGACAGAACTTTCCTGTTGCTGTTGCTCCGCATTTGCACTTCCATGAATTTGCCTGTTGAGGCTCCGGCTTTTTGCTGCCACATTCAGGGCAGAATTTACCTGTTGCCGTTGCACCGCAGGAGCATTTCCAACCACCCTCAGCAGGTGTTTGGGCAGAGGCATTTTGCTTACGAATAGCCTCCTCTGCCTCTCGTTGTACCTGTTGCTGCATCACAGCCGCATTGTACATATTCTGTGCTGCGCCAAAGCCACCGCCTTGACCCATTCCGACCATACCCATACCCATAAATCCGGTCATAGCACCGGCTGGGTTTCCGGCGGCAATCTGCATAGTGTCTGCTGTTGAATCTGTCATTCTTCCCGCCATCATAAAGGCATTCTGACCCACATTCGCAGCGTCCTCCAGCGCGTTAATCTTCTTCATATCTTCTTCTGTCAGGGTGATTGGGTTCAGGGAAATTTTGGCAATGGATATACCTCTGGTTTCTATCCATTCCTGCTTCAGTTCCTCATTCATAGCATTTTTCAGTTCTTTTACCTTTGACGGTATCTGTGCCGGTCTAAGTTCCTGCTCGGCAAGTGCACCAAAAGCCGGCTGAAGTGCGTCTACAAACTCGCTTTTCAGCTGGTCGTCAATCATATCCCTTGTGAATTCACTCTCAACATTTCCGCAAAGTCTTGTATAGAAAAGCAGAGGGTTGGAAATCACATAGGTATATACACCGTTGCAACGAACCTGTACTGTTCTTGTTATGTTTATTCGCTTATTGGTAACCTCAAAAATAATAGGGTTTGCGGTGCCGAATTTATTGTTGAGAATCTCTTTGGTGTTGAAATAGTACACCCTTTGGTCTTTTCCTGTGTCACCGCCGTATGCAAAACGCTTGCCAACGGTTTTGAAGGTGTCCAAAATACTCTTTCCAAGACTGCCGGCAAAAATGCTTGGCTCTGTTGAGGAGTCGTATGTAAATTCACCCGGCTCGGCGCAAACCTCCACAACTTTGCCCTGTTCTACGATAATCATACATTGTCCGTCTGCAACAGCAATTCCCGAACCGTTTGAAATAATGTTGTCGTTACCCTTAGTATTCGAGGATCTTCTTGTTGTCTGCTTTTGACCCTTTCTCATCAGCACATCGTTGGGAAGTGCTTCACAGTAGAAAAATTCCTTCCACTGGTCAGCCAATGTTCCCCCTAACGCACCAATTCCTGCTTTAATAAGTCCCATATTTAAAACTCCTTTCGTTCCTGTTATATTTCTATGGAAAATTATTTATTACTATTACTGTTTGTGCTGTTTTGTAAAACTTTTACAGATAAACCCAAAGCATAAAGTGTTAATTATAATTATTTTATTTCTTTCTTCCTGCTGAATAAGGATTTTTGTTTTCTTTTGGCGGGTCAGGCTTACTGCATCGCCCTGCCCATCCTATAATTTTCATCCACACCAAAAGATATATTATCCAAAGTGCTAAAGCAAGCCAGAACCAAAATATTGAAATGCCAATACAAAAGTGAAGTATCAGAAGTATCCAAGCCGGTATTGTACCCTCCAAATTAAGCATCATATTAAATAGTAAACACAGAAAAAAGTTACCTGTGCGTTTTGTTCTTCTCATACCTTTCAGTCCTTAGAAAACCTTATAAAAAAACTTAAAAGTTTACAATTAACTATATTCATTGTAACATATCAATAGGTAAAAAGCAAACTTTTATAGAAGATTTGGAAAAGGGAGTATAGATTTTTTACTATACTCCCTCCCATAAAATTATTGAGTTAACTAATTACTTTTTTACGGTAACAGATTTTGCTTTTGACCAGCTTGAATAAAGCTTTGTAGCCTTACCGTTTACCTTAACTGTTTTGTATGTGCGGATACGAGCATAATACTTTTTCTTTGCACTTAATTTTTTGATGGTTGTTGAGGTTGCGGTATTCTTCTTTACAGTAGCAATTTTGCTATTGGTAAATTTACTGCTCTTGGAATACTGAATTTCATAGCCTGTGGTCTGGGTTGCCTGCTTTTTCCACTTTACAGTCATCTTCTTTGAACCCGGTGTCAACTTTGTAACGGTTGTTGACTTTGGATTAACGGCAAAGTACATTGTCTTTGTACCGCTGTAGTTACCTGTCAGAGTAACCTTTACTGCGTATTTGCCCACATTCTTTCTGCCTGACTGATAGCTTACCTTGTAGTCGGTATCTTTAACCAAGTCCTTACCCAAAGTATCCTTTACTGTAACAGAAGGAGTGATTACCTTTCCATTATAAGTATATTTAGTTGCTGAAAGCTTGATATTAGATGCCTTTGGAATAGAAACAGCAGAAAGCACTTCGTTGCAAACTGTGCAAACAGATTCTACCGAACCATCCTTTGTTGCAGTTGCCTTTACTGTGTTTTCACCCAATGTATGTTCTTCATAACTTGGGGTTACTGTTGTTCCCATACTTGAATATGGAGCCTCAAAGGAAGTTGTCTGCGCTGTAGCGTCAGCGAAGTTAACTGACTGAGAACCTGCTCCTGTGTAGTAAGTACCGCCCCAGCTCTTAAAGTGGTTTCCTTCCTTTGCAGGTGCTGTAACATCAATAGTTTCACCATAGAGGTAATAGCCTGTCTGGTCCTCACCAACAGAACCCTGGATGTCAACATAGTAGAATGTTACATCAACATAAATTGATGTGCCAAGCTCACCTCTTCTGTATTCACTTGTTGAAAGCTTTTTGCCGTTAAAGGTGATGGACTTAACTTCATCGATGTTAATCATATCCTCCGAAGCAATGTCACCGGAAGCCAAAACAGGACTGACGGTAAGATGAAGCTTGTATGATGTTCTTTTCTCAACAGGGTTGTTACCCATTTTGTCCCCTACCGAATTTTTCCAGTAAGATGAAATTCCGTTGTTACCCCAAATCTCCCACTGGGAGCCTGTGCTGTCAGAGCCTGTAACGCTGAAAATTCCGTCAGGTGACTTTGCCGATTGTCCAACCACAAGACCGTTTCCTTTTGAGCCGTTGATTTCAAGAACAATGTCCTTGAATGAATCCGGTTCATAGTCTTTTGCAGACGCACTCATAGGAACTGCCGAAAATACAGAAATAAGCATTACAGCAGTGAGTAATACAGATAATAGTTTCTTCATAAATATTCTCCTTTTAATCTTTAAACTTTTTAAGCATAGTTGTGCTTAATTTCCTTAAATATACAACAAGAATGTTGAGAATACTATTGCCCATTGGTTAAAAAAGGGCTAAAAATATATGGGCCTTTGGGGAAAATAGGGCTACCTTTTTAAAATAACTTCACTGTTTTTGACAAAACATTATATATAAATGTATATTATCCAGTTATTGGCAAATTGCCGTTTTGTAGAATATCCCCTAAGACTCATATAAATAATATAGCATAATTAACAAAAATATCCTTTCGGACAGGTTCAGAAATTCCTGAAATGTCTGAAAGGATATTGGGTTTGATAAATTGATATAGGGCAAAAACTACCCAATATTTTTATGCGACGCTTTTGTTCTTTACAGCACCGATAATAAACAGTACTGGTATTACAAGTCCCAAAAGGAATGAGAAAACAGGGAAACTGCTTCCGCCAACCACTGTGAGGATACTGCCGATAATGTCCATAATAATTACAACAACACCCCAACCAATGCAAACACCGGCTTTTTCAGGTCTTTTGCAGTTCTTTACACCGATAATACCTGTTACAAATTCTGCAACGGCACTTACGAGTGTGAAAATACCTGCTGTGTACAATAGTCCGGATGAAAGCTCACCGTCACTTATGTATGCCAATGCGGCTATACCTGCTATTGCAACAATGCCTAAAATAATTGCGATTGACCCAAAAATAATCATAAGTATTCCTGTTACCTTTAAAAATCCTGAGCCTTTTGCGTTGTTTTCCATAGAAAAACCTCCTTAAAAATTTTTAATTTAACACCCAAAGGTGTGAAACCACTAAAATAATATATTATGGAATTTTCAATAATATAATAGGTTGAATTAATTTTCGTAATCATACACAATCAGACAAAATAACTGCAAAAACAACAATGGGTAAATTATATCCATATTTTTTCAAAAATTCTATTGACCAAGGGGCAAATTAGGGCTAATTATATATGGGCCTTAGGGGGAAATAGGGCTACTTTTTATAAATTTCGTAAAAATAGGCAGTAGCAAGCTCCGTTTTAGAGTTTACTACTGCCTAACAATTTATATTATTATTCTAAATGCGAAAAAACAAAAATCAAACATTTACTTCTGCTTTTATTTTACTCAAAAGCTCCTTGCGGTTTTCAACGCCTATCTTGCGGTAGATGCTGGAGGAATGTTTTTTGATTGTGCTTTCGGTTACAAACAGCTCCTCTGCAATATCCTTTCGCCTTTTGCCCTCAAGAAGTAGCCTGAAAACATCAATTTCCCTTTTTGAAAGCACCTCTACACCTTGCCAGTTTGAGATTACTTCTTCCGATTCCTCACCGGTAAGGCTTGTAACTGTCTGCTCATTTGCTGTCTGTTCCCTTGCTGAAAGCTGCATAACTGCTTTGCTGTACTCCTTTACAACGCTGTAAAACAGGAGCAACAGCACCTCGGTAATTACATATACAACAGAAAGAAATTCAAATTGGCTGTGCATTATTGATTCTATCAGCCAAACGCCTATATTTACAGATACCACAGCCGCTAAGAAAACCGATACCTTTAAATTCTTTTCCGACTTCCTAAAAAATGAATATACTATAATTCCCACCATACCCAAGAGATATGTGATAATATAGATTTTATAGACGGGATGGAGGAAACCATAGGTCTTTTTAAGTGTAGTTGCTCCGTTCACAATATTCAGCGAAACAGTTTTGTAATACACATCGGAGTATCCTCCGCTTGATGCAATCAGGAATATTATTACCCCTATTACAACAAGAGCAATCAATAATTTTTTGGATATTACAACATTACATAAATCCGCAATAATCAGTAGCATAAACATTGACAAAAAAACACTGCCCAAATAAGCCAAAGCGTTTGAGCACAATGCCAACATTATGTTGGGAGCAAGGGACAATGCAAAGTACCCTGCATTAGTAACAGCTATGGAAGTAAACAGCCACAGCAATAATGGATTTTCCCGTTTATTAGTAACACCGCACAGTGCAATAAGTGCAAGTGATGCCAAGAATGTTATTCCATACCAAACGACCAATTTGTCCCCTCCCCTCTCTCATATTTTCAGCAAATTAATAATACACAGAAAATGTATTTTTGTCAAACAGCTGTTTTCTTTTTTAACAATTATTTAAGGAAACACTGAATAAATGACTGCAAAATCTGTGCAAATGACTTAATCAGTGTTTCCTTAACATTAGTTTTATAAAACCTCATAACCCTTGTCGGTAACAGCCTTTTTCAAAATGTTTTCGGAAACATCAAACTCAAGTGTTACTATGGCTGTGCCTGTCTTGTGGCTCACATCTGCGGATATTACTCCGTCAATCTCCTCCAATGCCTTTTTAACTGTTCCCTCACAATGAGGACACATCATACCTTTGATATTAAGTGTTTTTGTCATAGTTTTTTCTCCTTTTCCTTTGTTCTTTTTGATTTTCTGTATTTTTTATCCTTATGGATATTTACAAGGTTTAGTCTTAGTGCGTTTGTCACAACGCAAAAGCTGGAAAGGCTCATTGCAAATGCACCAAACATTGGACTTAATGTCCAGCCGAATATTGGAATCCATATACCTGCTGCAAGGGGTATTCCTATTATGTTGTAGATGAATGCCCAAAACAGATTTTGATGAATATTCCTAAGGGTTTTTCGGCTCAGCCTTATTGATGCAGGAACATCTGAAAGTACGCTTTTCATCAGTACCACATCTGCTGAATCTATTGCAACATCTGTGCCCGCACCTATTGCTATGCCTACATCTGCCTGTGTCAGTGCCGGTGCGTCATTTATACCGTCACCCACCATAGCAACTCTGCCCTTTTTCTTGTATTCAAGGACTGCCTTTTCTTTACCCTCTGGGAGAACACCTGCAATAACACAATGTACTCCTGCCTTTTTGCCTATTGCGTTGGCGGTTTTTTCATTGTCACCTGTGAGCATAACAACCTCTATGCCCATACTTTTAAGCTCCTGTATAGCCTTAGGGCTGTCCTGCTTTATCACATCTGCAACTGCAATAATGCCAACCACTTTTTCATTCTGTGCAAAAATGAGAGGTGTTTTTCCTGCGTTAGAAAGGGTATTTGCCTTAGTCTTTATTTCATCATCAACCTGACATATTGAGGATATATAGTCAAGACTGCCCCCAACGGCTTTTTCACCCTTAATAATTCCCTCTACTCCGCTTCCCACAAGGGCTTTAAAGTCACTAACTTCAAGGGTAGTTATGCCCTTTTCCTCTGCAATTTTTGTAATCGCTT
Source organism: Ruminococcus sp. (assembly GCA_022779485.1). GTDB lineage: Bacteria > Bacillota > Clostridia > Oscillospirales > Acutalibacteraceae > Ruminococcoides. The sequence goes on along the minus strand of JALFTC010000005.1, from coordinate 34,799 downwards.
TGGCAAGGGGATGTTCGCTTTTTTCTTCAAGTGAACAGGCAAGTTTTAAGAGCTGTTCTCTGTTATAATTCTTATTAGGAATTATATCTGTAACACTTGGCTCACCCTGTGTGATTGTTCCTGTTTTATCAAGTAGGACATATTTTGTTTTACCTGCGTTTTCCAGTGACTCTGCTGTTTTGAACAAAATTCCGTTTTTCGCTCCTACTCCTGAGCCAACCATAATGGCAACAGGGGTTGCAAGACCTAATGCACAGGGACAGCTGATGACAAGAACAGAAATACCCCTTGCAAGGGCAAAACCAAAGCTACTGCCCACAGCAAGCCACACTATAATTGTTACAACGGCAATGGCTATCACTATTGGCACAAACACACCCGAAACCTTATCCGCTATCTTTGCAACAGGTGCTTTTGTGGCGGAGGCGTCACTTACCATTTTGATGATTTGGGAAAGTGTTGTGTCTTCCCCTACCTTTGTGGCTTTGCACTTCATAAAGCCTGACTGATTGATTGTTCCCGATGAAACTGCGTCACCCACCGCCTTGTCAACAGGTATGCTTTCACCTGTCAGGGCAGACTCATTCACAGCGCTGCTACCCTCAATTACAACACCGTCAACAGGTATGCTTTCCCCTGGCTTTACAACGAAAATATCATCTCTTAAAACCTGTTCAACAGGAACTGTAACATTTTCTCCGCTCCTGATAACAGTTGCTGTTTTTGGGGCAAGGCTCATAAGTCCCTTTAGGGCATTTGTGGTTTTTCCTTTGGAATATGATTCAAGCATTTTGCCAAGTGTTATCAGGGTGAGTATCATTGCCGAGGACTCAAAGTATAGGTTGTGAGAATACTCAATAACCCCACTATGGTCACCGCTGACAGCCGATGCAGTCATAGCAAAAAGCGCATAGGTACTATACACAAATGCCGACCCTGCACCCAAGGCAACAAGGGTGTCCATATTGGGGGATTTGTGAATAAGCCCCTTAAAACCGCTGATGAAAAAACGCTGGTTTATCACCATAATAACACCTGTCAAAATCAGCTGTATAAGTGCCAAAGCAAGGTGGTTTTTACCTAAAAATTCAGGTACAGGAAAACCCCACATCATATGTCCCATTGAGATGTACATCAGGACAAGCAAAAAGCCAATGGAAGAAAACAGCCTTAATTTTATGCTTTTTATTTCACTATTCTCATCTGTTTCTTTATGGGATATTTTATTTTCTTTATCAGAATTATCAACAAGACTTGCACCGTAGCCTGCATCCTCAACCGCCTTTATTACTGTTTGAGATGCAACATCACCCTCAACAATCATTGAGTTTGTAAGTAGGTTTACAGAGCAGGAATTCACTCCATCAAGCTTTTTCACAGCCTTTTCAACCCTTGCACTGCAAGAGGCACAGCTCATACCGGTTATATTATACTTTTCCATATCACACCGCCTTACTTCATCAATTTTTGTAATGTAAGCACCAACTCATCAATAGTATCCTCTTTACCAAGTCGAATATCCCTTGCCACACAGGTTTTGATGTGATTTGCAAGTAACTCCTTGTTAAAGGAATTTAGGGCAGAATTCACCGCAGACACTTGAATCAGAATATCTGTACAGTAGGCATTCTTTTCAACCATACCCCTGATACCTCGGATTTGACCCTCTATTCTGTTAAGTCGGTTAATCAGTTTTTTGTATTCTTCCTCTGTTCTAACCTTAGTTTTGCAACAGCACTTTTCCTCCACAGTCAACACTCCTTTTTTTGCATTATATACCCCTATGGGGTATATTGTCAATAGTTTTACACAGAAAAAATGCCCCCGTAGGAGCATTTATATTCCGTATTTTGTTTTTAACCTTTTCAGCTTTTCACCAAAGGGTTTTATCAGCACCAGCAGGAATATTATGTTTGAAACAACATAGCTTACAGTCACAGGAAATGCTGTTGCCACATTCGCAAAAAATCTTAAAACATTAAAAGTTCCGTCATACCAAAAGGTTGTCCAAACATCCATTAGGAGTGAATACAGTATTCCCGAAAGTCCTGCGTATATTAGCAGGAGTATCTTGTTGTCAATAATGTATTTACTGATAAGTCCTGCAATCAGTCCTATAATTCCCCAAGAAAACATTTGAAAGGGAGTCCAAGGGCCTTGCCCGAAAATGAAGTTTGAAATCACCGCTGTAAATGCTCCGCAAACAAAACCGCATTCATAGCCTAAGTATATTCCTGTTATCACAACCATAGCGGTAACAGGCTTGAAGTGGGGCAAAAAGGAAAATATGAATCTCCCTGCTACCGAAAGAGCAATCATCACCGCCAACACAACAAGTAGCGTTGTATTTGACTTTCTTTTTTCAAAGGAGATGAAAAGAGGGATACAGGAAAGGACAGCAACACACATATACACCCAAGAATATGCCCTGTCATTAAAAATCACTACACCCAAAACCACCACAAGGGGAATTACAAGGCATAATATTGTCAGCTTGATAATCTTCTTACTCATTTTCTCCTCCTATCAATGACAAAACATCCTCAACAGTTACTGCATTCTCAAATTTGTCACGGGAAATTCTGCTTGCAGATGTTGTGTAAAAATTGTTGGCGGAGAAAAATTCCCTTGGAGATGATGAGGAAAGCACTTCTCCGTCAAAGAAAAGTCCACACCTATCTGCAACACGGGAGGCAAATTCAACATCGTGAGTGACGGTTACTATTGTTACACCAAGGGACTTTATATCCCCAAGAATTTTCATAAGGCTTTCTTTTCCGTAGGCATCAATTCCCTTTGTTGGCTCGTCAAGGAGGAGAATATCAGGGTTTGATATGAGAATTCTGCACAAGGCACACTTTTGCACCTCACCTCCGCTTAAATCGTATGGGTGTTTGTTTAACAGGTTAGAAATTCCAAGCTGTTTTGCAAGGGTGTTTATTTTGTTTTCCCATTCATTTTCGGGAATATTCTTTTCCTTACAAAGGCACTTGTAGTCCTCAATAACACTTGACTTTAGGAACACCGTTTCGGGGTTTTGAGGGAGCAAGGCAACTCCAAGTCGGTTAAACTGCGGAGTGCTAAGTCTGTTTGTCTTTTCACCCTTAACAAACACCTTACCACGGTATGGCTTGATGATACCTGCAAGGATTTTTAGTGTGGTGGTTTTGCCTGTTCCGTTTCCGCCCAGAAGGCAGTAATGTTCACCCTTATGAATCTTTAGTGATGTACCCCTGAGGACATCCTTTGAGCCTTTTTCGTACCTAAAAAATACCTCTTTCAGTTCAAGCTGAATATTTGGATTAAGGGATATTTCCTTAGTTTTAATTTTTCTTTTAGGGAAATTTGTATTAATAAAATTTCTACCCTCTTTTACTGTAAGAGGACATTCTCCACCGATTTTTGCACCCTGCCATATTCGTACAGCAGATGGAAAACCTACTGAAATAGGGTGATTTTTCAACTGCTGACACACCTTTTTCGGGGAGTCAAAGGCTATCATACTGCCCTTTTCAAGCACCATAACCTTGTCGGCAATAGGGAAAACCTCTTGCAGTCTATGCTCAATGATTATTACGGTAATTCCCAGCTCATTATTAAGCTTTTTAAGGGTGGTTATAAAGTCGTTTGCTGATATTGGGTCAAGCTGTGAGGTTGGCTCGTCAAGGATTAACACCTGTGGCGACATAGCCATCACAGACGCCAAGTTCATAAGCTGTTTTTGTCCGCCGGAAAGCTCCTGTGTCTTACTGCGGAACATATTGCTTATGCCGAAATAATTTGCCATTTCACCAACACGCAGACGGATAAAATCGGACTCATAACCAAGGCTTTCAAGCCCGAATGCAAGCTCGTGCCACACCTTGTCGGTGACGATTTGCTGTTCCGGTTTTTGGAATACAAAACCGATTTTCTGGGCTGACTGTCTTTCCTCCATAGCGTCAATGCTTTCGCCATTAAAAAGCACTTCACCCGACCTTGTACCGTGGGGAGTGATTTCCCTTTTAAGCATTTTCAGCAGGGTGGTTTTGCCACTTCCCGACTCACCGCACACCACAACAAATTCTCCGCTGTCTATTGAAAAACTGATGTTATCAATCGCCTTAGTTTCACTTTCCGGGTAAGAAAAACTTAAATTTTTGACATTGAGTATTTCCACACTATCACCTCCCAAAGCTCTGTAAAAAAGGGCAGTAAGGACATTACTCCCAAGGATATATACACAACAATTTGCACTGCACCTGTTTCAATCTCTGTTACATATGGATAAAAGGAAAAGTCCACAAAGCCACCGCCCATACCAAAAGCAACAACGGAAAACAGCAACAGGTTTACGGCGAGGATAATGCCGTCCCTTTTTCTGAATTTATACATAGAAAAGTGAGTTCTGCCCTTTAGTCCGTATCCCCTTGCTTTCATCGATGAGGCTGTATCGACAGAATTCTCCAGCGACCAAGTTACAAGGGCAGAAAAAACCTTTAGCTCACACATAATTTTGTTCACAAAGCCCTTTTGGTCGTACAATCCCGACGCACCTTGCACCATACGAAATTCCCTGTGCTTTTCCCTGAATAGCGGAATAAATCGTAAAGCCATTGAAAGTACAAGAGAGAGTTTTGGAATGACCTTTCCAAACAGATACAAAAACTTATCTGTTGTCATAATTTTGCTGTAACACTTGCACCAATATACAACCGCCATAAGCATAAGGGCAATGTTGCCACCGTAGAGGATAGCCTCCAATGTAACAGGATTGCCGTTCATAAAAAACAGAGGTGTTACGCCGTTGTGAGAGAACAGAGGATTTATAATTGCAATAAGGAAAAACATTGGAATGTAAAATGCCAAGTCGGTGAAAAAGGCTTTTCTGCTGTTCATCATACCGAAGAACATCATTCCACCTACAAGGGAAAGAAAAAGCAGTACAGGGTTTGTGCTGAACATTGAAACCACTAAAATTGTGACAAAATACACAATCAGCACAAGTGGGTGGAGGGATGAAAAGCTATTTAATTTGTTATCTTCCATTTTGCCCCTCCACGAATTCTGCACCAACATCTCTGCCTAAATCACAGGTGTACTGCCACACAATGTTATCTCCGTCCTTTAGGGTGTATGAGGAACAGCCACGACTTGGAAATTTGTTGTTCACCGAATACACCCAGCCTGATAATTCTCCACAAGAAAATTCGTAAAGATGATTAATACCCTCAATATACACAGAGCCGTATTGATTAAGGTCGGCACCCTGATACTCCATTTGGATTTTTTTGTATTTTGTCACCCTTTGTAAAACATCAAAAACGGTGTCGTTATCATTTAGGACAAATTCTGTTTTTTCAAGTATAATGCCGTCCTTTGGAACATACTTTTCAAGTCCTTTTTCAAGGTTTTTCATATTGTCAAGCAGGGTTTTACATTCTATTGCTACCGTCACCTTTTTGCTGTCTTTGGGAATGTAGTCGGGGTGGGTGCTGTAATACTCTTCAACTGACTGAAAGTCCGTACCCATAATAAGGATAATGACCACAATCACCCCTGCAAATATTGCAAGTATATCCTTTTTCACTACTTTTCACCCTTAAACTTTTTTCTTCTTTTTATCACTCTCAAAACTACAAACAAAGCAATAAGCAAAAGCAAAGCAGAAAGTATAACACAAATTACAATACTGCTGTTTGACCCCTGTTTTTCTTCGCCATTTTGCTGTTTTGCGTTTTTATCTAAGCTGTTTGATTGTTCCCCATTTTGCAGGGAATTTGCAGAATTTTCTGTTTCCTTTTCTCTGTTGCTATTCTTGTTATTTGCTGTGGTTTCTTTTAAATTTTTCTCCTCAGTTTTATTTTCTGAGAATATATTTGATGCATTTGATACCCTTGATGCATCACTGTTTTTCACTTGTTCATTTCTATTGTTAGAATTAGTTTTTTCACCGTTACTGTCACCTGAATTTACTACGGTGTTTTTATTCTTTGATGAATAATTACTCTTTCTGTTTCCACTATTGCTGTTATTATTGGAGTTGCTTTGTTCACCGTTTTGTGTGTTATTGCTTTCAGGGATTTTGTTTCCAACGGCATTTTCACTATCTGCATTGTTATCGCTTTTAAAAACATCTGTCATATCAAAGAGAGGTGTTTTCTTTGACAAAAGTCTTTTATAGGAAACCAGTGCGTAAAAGCCTTGCTCCGTTGCCATTTGGTTATAATCTCCGCCCTTTTGATGGGCAAAGCCTCCGCCACCTAAAGAAAAGCCTAAAAGCACATCAATAAGGGTTTTTCCGTCACAAATAAACCGTTTGTCTGTATTGGGATTTATACCCAATGAAGAAAGGCAGACTATCACTTGGGAAACACTTTCACAGTTTACCACACCGCCACTTGAAAAATTACCGCTTGACTTTTGAATGTCAGAAAGAACATCAATACCCTTGTCAATAGCAGATTTTACTTCTTTATTAGAATTATAATATTTAGACAAGGCTGTAATCGCCATTGCCGTAACATCGGGGTCAGGTGTATTTCCCACTAATGTCCAGCCACCTGCGGATAGCTCCTTACCCAGTATGTAATCAATCAGTTTTTCCCTTGTGGTGGCATCTGTACTGTCACCTGTGGGGACTGAATAATTGTTGCTGTCAAGGGCAATAAGTGCCCAAACAACACCGTTTATCCCCTGTCTTTTAACCTTTGTAAAGTCTGCAAGATACGAAAGAAGATTGTAACCCAGAGCACCTGTTACATCCTCTCCTATTGAGGTTAAAGCAAGGATAACACGGGAATATTCAGTATATTTTGTGGTGGATAGCACACCTGACTTTTCCTTTAGAACATCAACTACCTTTTCCTTGTAGTTAGTGTAGTAGTCCTTTGACACCGAGTAGTTTCCCCTTGCAAGACCAAGTACAAGCCATTCGCCCCCAATAGAAGTAACACCATTTGGGCTTTGATTGGCAAGTAGCCTTGCAGTCTGCTGATAACAGGTGCTTTCCTTTGAGTTTGCAGAAAATGATGTAGTTGGTAAAGAAAATATCATAGCAAGGAAAATGCAAAATGAGAAAACCCTTTTTACAGTCTTTTTACAATATAATTTAACCATTCTTCCTAAACTCTGCCTTTCTCTGCTTTGCACGAAGTCGCTTTTCCCGCTTTTTCTCTAATTTTTCATCACTGCGAGGGGACTTTACCCCTGCTGTTTCCATAGCCCTCGGCCAAGGCCCCAAGTGGGACTTTATCATCATTACCTGATAGTCTGAAAAATCTGATTTTTCGGGGATTTTCCCTGTTTCTTTATACTTATTCATTATAAGCTCAAGGCAATCTTCTCTTGAAAGTTTCATTTCCATAATAGTATCTTAAATATAATATCTCACAGTTTTTGTGCCGATAGTGGTATCCTTAAGGTCTTCCCCTATAAATTTTTGAATTTGGGTTACAGTCCTTATAGAAATATCCTCTGCACCGTCAAACAGGGCAAGGAATTCCTGATTTTCACTAAGTTGTTCTATCTTCACACAATACTTTTGTAAAACAACAGCATCACGAACATCAACTACTCCGTCCAGATTTACATCTCCGTAAATACCCTCGTCACAGTGGCATCCGCAGTTAGTGCATACACCATCTGTAAAGGAACAGTTTTCTGTTTCTTCCTTTTCACACTTATCACAAAGTTTTTTGTGAGTGCCGTCTAAATTAGAGGTGTATTCATTATATGTATGTCTTTCCTTTTCGCCGTAGCAATAGAGGTAACCCTCTTCGTTGTAGAAGTAAATGCAACCGTCCTTGTCTATTGCAATTTGTTCAAAGGCATAGGCTACTGTACTATCTGTTGTAAGGTTTGTAAGAAGTGTTAACTCTCCCGAAGTTTTGTCGCTGTTATCCTCAAGGTAATAGATATTACCCGGGGAATTGTAGCTTTGAACATAGATGTAAACATTGCCTGTTTCCTCTTCGTGTGCAGTAGAGAGGATTGGGTTTGACTGAATTTTCATAACTGAATTATCTGTTTTGTAAATCACAGACAAAAATTCATCACTTGTACTGTCGCCGTTAATTACTGTGATAACACCGCTTTGACCGGCAACATAAATTCGATTGTTGTAAACAACAGGTGCGCAAACACTCTTTTGACCTATGTCAGCTGATGTGTAGGAGGAGGCATCAAAGCTACCGTCCTTGTTAATACTGATTGCATAAAGATTGTTCTGCTGATATGACGCCCAGTACAGATAACCTGTTTTTTCATCATAGCAAACCTGACCGGTAATGAATGATGCTGAGCTGTCGGGGTCAAAGCTATAGCTATATACAACAGTATTTGTCTTGTAATCTACACAATAGATATTATTTGTGGCTGTAACATAGAAGTAGTCGCCTACAAAAGCACCCTGTGACCAACAGAAATTGTCACCGCCAATGGGGAAGTCGCCAACTTTTTCAAGTACATTTTCTGAATTTTTATTTACTCTAAAAATGTTACCGTTACAAATCACATAGCCCTTGTTGTACTGAACAGGGTGGTAATAGTTAAAGCTCCCTGTCACCTTGCCAATGGACTTTAATGTATCAATATCAAAAGCCTCTATCGAATTACTTGTTGCAACAAAGAGCATACCGTCACCGTAAGCCATATAGTCGTAGGAAAAGTCAGAGGAACCTGCTGTGGCAACAGCCTCACCCTCACCTGTTTCAATATCCACCTTGTGGAGCTTGCCACCCCCTGTGCCGTAGAGGTAATCATCTACAATGACGGTTTGACCTGCATAGTAATAATCCCAAGAGCCTACCTCTCTGTTAAGAGCATAAGACCACTTTTCCTCCGGCTCATTCTTCACAACAGGTATGTCGGTTACAGCGTTGCCGTCTTTAAAGTTGTTCATTGCACCTTTCCATTGTGCATTATGATTATCCTCAACTTCGTCCGGAGTAGATGTGTTGCCAACTTCATCAAGAGCCAAAATTACACTTTCAATCTCTTCCTTTGTAATATCCCACTTGCTAAGGAGAGAAAGTGCATTACTGTATGCGTCACCATATTTTTCACTTTCCCCACTATCCTTTATCTCTGAAACATAGGCGATAAGCTCACTTCTGTCGGCAAATGTGTTTGTTGTTTCAAAAGGCATATAGCCGTAGCTTATACCAATATCCTCGCCGTAGCCGTACAGGGAATACTCAAGACGAATTACACTTCCGTCCTCATAACAATATCCTTTGGAACTGTCCTCACCTAATTTTATGGATCCTGCACCGGCATTTATCCCTGTATTATCCACTGTGAACATCCAACCGCTGTACTGGGTAAAATCGTATGACTGGAGAATATTCTTCTCTGCCCTGTCTGTGATTTCTTCACCTGACTGTGTAAGCTTGTTATATATGTCAGTTGGAATATCCTTTTCACTCCAATTTTCGGGATTTCCCCCGTCAACAACACCCTCAAGGTAGTACTGTGATATATCACCCTTAAAGGTGCTTTTGTCACCAAGGCACCTCTCGGCAATATCACCAAGTGAATCCTCCTTGTAATAGCCAACCTTTACAGGCTCAATCACAAAGCCCTGACCCAAGGTTAATTTTTCAACAGTCATATATACATAACCGTCAAATGCCTTTGTGTCCTCTGCGCTGAATGTTGCACTTGCAGAAAAAATCATCATAAATGCAAGTACTAATGAAATTAGTTTTTTCATTCTCTTTCACCTCAAAATAAAAAAATCTCCTTGCTAAAGGGCAAAGAGATACCAAAAATGTACAACACAAAAAGACATAGCTATGCTATGCACTATGCAAAACGGTCACTCTTCTTACCCAAAAGCTATAAAACCTTGAACATGACAAGTAATCTGGCTTAAATTACGGAATAAAGTTTTCCGTAAAAATCACAGTAATGGAAGTTGCAACGGACTTTCACCGTATTTCCCTTGTTCATATCCATATTAAGTTTTAAAACAGTATATCACAGTGTAAAATAAAATTCAACTGCAAAAAGAAAAAAGGCAGTGCGAAAATGCACTGCCTAAATTATTTCTTGTATCTGTTTAGGTATAAATTATACAATACCCTGAGCTGTCATAGCGTCAACAACCTTTTCGAATCCGGCAATATTTGCACCTACAACATAGTTGCCCTCAAAGCCATACTTCTTAGCTGCGTTGTCAAGGTTGTGGAAGATGTTAACCATAATGTTCTTCAGCTTGCTGTCAACCTCTTCAAATGTCCAAGAAAGTCTTTCGCTGTTCTGTGACATTTCAAGAGCAGAAGTAGCAACACCGCCTGCGTTTGCAGCCTTACCGGGAGCAAAGAGAACCTTGTTATCCTGGAGGTACTTTGTAGCCTCAAGAGTTGTAGGCATATTTGCACCCTCTGCTACTGCGATACAGCCGTTGGCAACAAGTGTCTTTGCATCTTCAAGGTCAAGCTCGTTCTGTGTTGCACAAGGAAGAGCAATATCACACTTAACTGACCAAACACCCTTACCCTCGTGGTACTCGGCAGATGGTCTTTGTGCAGCATACTCTGTAAGTCTTGCACGCTTAACTTCCTTAACTTCCTTAAGGAGTTCAACATCAATGCCCTCTGAATCGTAAATCCAGCCTGTTGAATCAGAAACTGTTACAACATTTGCACCAAGCTGCTGTGCCTTCTGGGTTGCATAAATAGCAACATTACCTGCACCGGAAACTGCAACTGTCTTGCCTGCGATGTCAATGCCGTTGCACTTGAGCATTTCTTCTGTTAAGTAAAGAAGTCCATAGCCTGTTGCCTCTGTTCTTGCAAGAGAACCGCCGTAGGAAAGACCTTTACCTGTGAGAACACCCTCGTAAACGCCCTTGATTCTCTTGTACTGACCGTACATATAGCCGATTTCTCTTGCGCCTGTGCCGATGTCACCGGCAGGAACATCTGTATCAGCGCCGATATGACGGCAAAGCTCTGTCATAAAGCTCTGGCAGAAAGCCATAACTTCTCTGTCTGACTTGCCCTTAGGGTCAAAGTCAGAACCACCCTTACCACCGCCGATTGGAAGACCTGTAAGGCTGTTCTTGAAAATCTGCTCAAAGCCAAGGAACTTGATGATACCAATATTTACTGATGGGTGAAGTCTTAAACCACCCTTGTAAGGTCCGATAGCAGAGTTAAACTGAACTCTGTAACCTGTGTTAACCTGAACCTGACCGTTGTCGTCAACCCAAGGAACACGGAAAATAATCTGTCTTTCAGGCTCTGTAAGTCTTTCAAGGAGAGCTTCCTTCTTAAACTTTTCTTCGTTTGCCTCAACAGCAGGTCTTAATGATTCCAGAACCTCTTCAACAGCCTGCAAGAATTCAGGCTGGCTTGCATTCTTTTCTTTAACTCTTGCAAGCACTTCATCAACATATGACATTTGCAATTCCTCCTAAGGATTATTTTATTGTGAGTAGAATTTAGTTGTAGAATTTATACCTATTCTTATTATAAACCCATAATCAGATAACGCCGATAAATTTGAATTTTGAAAGTTAGATGTAGAAAAATGTCATTTTTACACCCCAAACTTACCATTGTATCTACTACCCATACTATGATTATACCACTCATTTTGAAATTTTCAACTTCAAATACTTCATTTTAAGTATTTTTGTGAATATTATCCAATTATAATAATCAAATTTCATCAATATGTAAATTTATTTTGTTTTGAAGGAATTAAAATAAAACTTTCATTTTATACACCTATTCTGAATTCCGAATTATGCATTCTGCTTATGCATTTTGCATTTTAAATTTTCAATTCCATAAAACTAAAAACGCCCCAAAAGCAACCCTCCGCTGCTTTTGGGGCGAAATAAAATTCGCTTAAATCTCGTCATCAATGAAGAAAGGACAATATTCATCATCATCTTCGTCAAATATTTCTATGTAGCTATCTCCGTAGAGAAAAGAAAGTGTTTCGTTATCTGAAAATAAATCCTTTTCTTTCATCATATCACCACCTTATCTTGCATAATTTATATACCGCAAATAATTCTAAACAATTATTTAAATCTCATATTTGATTTTATGTTAATAATATAACATAACTTTTGATAAATGTCAACCATTTTTTATTTGTAAATTACTTATTGACAAATTGATAAACAAAACTATAATAATTGTTAGTCAATTTTATATTAGAAGGTCTTACTAATGAATGATTTTGTATCAGAAAGTGACGGAATAATAAACGCACTTAAATTTTTCTCCATTTTTTACAGAATAATTTTTGATAATATCAACCTTAGGAAACACAAATTATCTAAATCTCAAATATATATTTTGCTTTCCCTTGTATATGGGAAAAAACTGACGGTTAGCAATATTGCAAAGATGACCTCCACCTCAAAGGAGCAAACAAGCAGGGCAATATCCGCTTTGGTTGAGGAGGGATATGCCGAAAAAACCTGTGACACTAACAACAAGAGAATTGTGTTAATTAGTATGACTCAAAAAGGTTACGACCTAATGACACAGGGTCGTGAAAGCGTAAATCAGCGTATTACAGAAAAATTCAAGCTCCTCCCCAATGAGGACAAGGAAAAATTTTTGAAATCAATGAGATGTGTTTTTGAAACATTTAAGAAAATTTCTGAAATTGATTTAGATAAATAAAGAATAAAAATATGGGACTGTTACTTAAAAAAATTTGTAACAGTCCTTTTTTATTACCTGATTCCCTCGATATTATTTATGTAGGGGCATTTTTCTGCAATATTATCCAATACAAGATTTGCTTTATTTTTGTTGATATGAGAAATTATATTTTCATCAAACACAATATTGCACTCAACCTCTGCCATAACAGGAATAAACTGTGAAGAGATATTATATTCATCCTTTCCGTCAGTTTCTCCTGCTGTGGGGCTTGACAACACAATTCCTATGTGACAAACCTTATTGTCCTTTAGGCAAAACAGCAAGTCGCCCTTACTGATTATTGATGCAACAGCTTCATTATTCTTTACAGGAATAATAAATTCATTATCATCGATAAACCTTTGAAAACCCTCTCCCTCTAAAATTGCAAAAAAGTTTTTGCCCTCATACCGTTTTATTCCTATATCAGACTTGTTTTTCGGGGATAAGTTTTCCGACTTTCTTCCGCTATTTCTATTGGAAATGTAGCTGTGCCATCTGGGAACATTCCTGCGAGTTTGGAGGAGTCGCCTGTTAAGACCTTTCTTTTGCAACAGCTTCTTTTCAAGTTTTCTGTTGTTGATAATCATTTTTGAGTAGCTTTCAAGCTCTTTGTCCGTTGTTGTAAGGACGCCCTCAAAGCACCCCGGAAAGATAAACACAGACTCTTTTTCCGAGAATTTTACTGTAAGCAAATTATCCTTTAAGGAGATTATTTTACCCTCGCCAAAGGTTTTGTGTATAACGATTTTACCTTCCATTTCAGCCACCAAACAATTACTTATTCTTAATCAGGAAAATAGTTTCCCCCTGATTCATTCCCAAAATTTTACGCTCCACCTTTGGATGCTTAAAACTCCTCACCATATCACGCAAAACAGTTCCGCTGTGGTACCCGTGAATAACCACAAGTTCATCTGTTCCCTTTGGCAGGGTTTTTAACTTTTCGGTCAACCGCCTTTTACCACTTTCACGGGTTTCGTTGTGTAAATCTATTACCGCTGTACCCATAAATTACCCTCTTACAATATATGCTGTGTTTCCCGAAATGATAACAGAATATTCACCTAAATTTTTTACAAGCACAGAGATATTCTTCTCCTTGGCAACACTTGAGATTACCTCAACAGGCTTTTCGTATGCTGTTTCATAAGGTATGTTAAAATAGTCAGAAAAGCCCTTTAGGCTGTCAAAGGTATTTTCTTTTACAGAAATATCAGGAAAGTTATCCTGCAATACATAGTACTCTCCCACAAGTTCAATACCTATGTCGCAATTTTTCAGATTTCCTATATATTTAGGTGCGTCATTTATAAGAAGCCCCGGCTTTAGATAGCCAATAGATACTGTGGTGTGGGACTTTACACATTTTTGCGAAAATCCGTTGTCACCGTTAAGTCCTGAATTAATGTCAACTGATATTACTGTACCTTGAGAATTGTTGATTTTGTCAATGATTTCTCCTGCTGTTCCCCTTGCTGTGCCCTTAAAGCCTGTTCCGAAAATGCAGTCAACAATGATGTTGTAATTTTCAAAGGAAGTGTTTTCGTCACACAGGTGATAGGGGATTTTTGCATCCATACATTTTTCAAAGTAATATCTGCCGTCCTCGGAAAATTTGTCCTTAAGCAGGAACAATGTAACAGGAACATCAATCTCCTTTAACAGCAAGGCAAGAACATATCCGTCACCGGCATTATTACCGCTGCCGCAGACTATGGCTACATTACCAAACCAATTACAGCTTTCAAACACACCAACACCGGCTTTGTACATCAGGCTTTTGCTGTCGATAAAATTTTCTATTGTATAGGCGTCACTTTGACGCATTGTTTCAACGGAAATTACCTTTTCAAAACCGTTCATATTCTCAATCTATATCCTTATAGTCATCTTCGTTAAGGTCAATTCTTTTTTCCGTATTAGCAATCTTCTTTAAAACACGACTAATATAAAATGCAGTGATAAGGTCTGAAATTCCGTCAATGATTAGCGCTATTCCTGCGAAAACCATAAATGTAACCACAGCGGAGAAAGGATTGAACACAACTATAAGTCCTGCCGCAATAAACACAGCCGCCATTGATAGGATAAGCCACCAAAATTTTGCACCTACTCTTGAAAGGTCGATAGCATACTGAACCTTTAACACTCCGTCAACAATCATAATGCAACCAAAAATTGTAGCAATTACACCTGCAAAAAATTCAGGCCTAACAAAAATTGCAATTCCACCGATTATGAGGGACACAGAGGTTACAAGTCCGAATGAGCCAAAAGCCTCGTTAATATCAGAGCGAATGTACATCATCAATTTGATAATACCCCAAACGCACAAAAGTCCTGCTGTGATGTAGCAAATCAGCTTTGTTGATTTTTCGGGTAAAACAACAAACATCACACCAACCGCAATAAGTGCCAAGGCAGTATAGATGAAATCTCTGCGAAATGTTCCGACTTTTTTTGTTTTTTCTTTTCTTTTCATAGTTAAGCCTCCCTACGCTTAAAATTTTAAAACTACTTGAAAATATTATAACATATTAAATTGTTTATTTCTACAATATATAAAAACTTTGTAACACATATCTTTTAATTCTACATATTGGAAATTAGTATTACACATTTTTTGTAGAAAAATTTGTTTTTATGTGGTATAATGCCTAATGTTCAATATTAGGAGATAGATGTTATGAAAAAGATGAAACTCTTCAATTTAACCTGGCCGATATTTATTGAAACAGCCCTTTTTATGTTGCTTGGCTTTATTGATGTTTTTGTACTGAGCAAATACAATGACATTGCTGCGTCATCTGTAAACACAGCCAATCAGGCGGTTTCTATTGTAACAATAGTGTTTACTGTTATTTCAGGTGCAAGTGCTGTTATCATCTCACAATGCCTTGGTGCCAAAAACAAAAAAGGAGCTTCAAGGATTGCTGCCATTTCACTAACCTTTAATATGGCTTTTGGAATTATTGTAAGCGCAATACTCTTTATTTTTAACACTCCAATACTTAGGTTTATCGGTGCTGAGGGCAAAATTCTTGATTATTCGTCACAGTACCTTGCCATAGTTGGAGGAACTCTGTTTTTACAGGCTGTGCTAAGTGCTACCTCGGTAATAATACGCAACCACGGTATGACGCAAATTTCAATGTATGTTACCGTTGGTATGAACATTGTAAACACTGTGCTTGACATCATCTTTGTGCTTGGACTATTTGGTATGCCACGACTTGGGGTTTTGGGTGTTGCAATCGCCACAAGCTTTAGCAGATTTGCAGGTACCATTGTGCTTTTGATTGTACTTTTTAGAAAAATCGAAAAGCCGTCAATATTCAAGCTGTTAAAGCCATTCCCTTGGGGGGATGTTAAGAATATTATAAAGATAGGTGTTCCATCTGCACTTGAAACATTTTTGTACAACCTGTCACAGCTTGTAATCACCTCAATAGTTTTAAAATGTATGACGGAAATTGACCTTATCACAAAAACCTATGTGCAGAACATAACAATGTTCTTCTACATTTTTGCAGTTTCCATAGGTCAGGCATCACAAATACTAATAGGTCATCTTGTGGGTGCAAAGAAGTTTGATGAGGCATACCGTCAAGGTTTTCGAGGGTATCGCAATGCACTTATTGTTACATTTATACTTTCAGCCACAGGTGCTTTGCTTGGGCAATATATTATGGGGATATTCACAGTAAACCAAGCAATTATTACACTGGGCGCTAATGTGCTGTTAATCGACATCATACTTGAATTTGGCAGGACAACAAACCTTGTTGTGATTGCCTGTTTGCGAGGGGCAGGAGATGTAATTTTCCCAACAGGCTGTGCAATATTCTCAATGTGGGTAATCAGCACATTGGGTGCATATATTCTTGCTGTTGCACTTGGCTTTGGCATATACGGGCTCTGGATAGCCTTTGCCGCAGACGAATGCTTCAGAGGAATTATGATGATTTTCAGGTGGAAAAGCCGAAAATGGGAATCAAAAAGAATTGCCACCAATTCGTAAAGGAGAAATATGGATATTAAGGTAAGAAAATATACACAAACGGACATTCCGATAATGATAGAAATCTGGAACGAAATTGTTGAGGAGGGAATCGCATTTCCTCAAGAGGAGTTGCTGACACAGGAAACAGGAGAAAAATTTTTTGCAGAGCAAAGCTACTGCGGAGTTGCCTATGATAATTCCAATAAAGAAATATTAGGGCTGTACATCCTCCACCCCAACAATGTGGGAAGATGCTCCCACATATGCAACGCAAGCTACGGTGTGCTGAATGGTTACAGAGGAAATCACATCGGAGAATCCCTTGTAAAGGACTGCATTGATGTGGGCAAGAAAATCGGTTTTTCCGTCCTGCAATTTAATGCAGTTGTAAAGACAAATTACTCTGCAAGGCACCTTTACGAAAAGCTGGGATTCATACAGCTTGGAACTATTAAAAAGGGGTTCAGAATGAAGGACGGAAGTTTTGAGGACATCTGCCCATACTACATTGAATTATAGGATTCAGGAGAATAAAATGGTTAGAGAAATTGTTAGGGATATAATATTTTTAGGTCAAAAGTCGGTGGACGCAACACCACAGGACATAAAAATCGCAATGGACCTTCTTGACACACTTAACGCAAACAGAGAAAGATGCGTTGGTATGGCGGGAAATATGATTGGTGAGAAGAAGAACATTATAGCCATTACAGACAGGGGAATAAACAAACTGATGATTAACCCTGTTATTACCCAAAAAAGCGGAAAGTTTGAAACAGAAGAGGGTTGTCTTTCCCTTGACGGTGTGAGGAGTACAACAAGGTATAAAAACATTACGGTTGAATACCTTGATATGAATTTTAAGAAACATACCGAAAGTTTTTCTGGGTGGACAGCACAGATTATCCAACACGAAATTGACCACTGTAATGGCATTGTTATATAAACTAATACAATTTTTTGTTCATTTGTTTTATAATTGTCGATAGATTTGTTTTGGAGGCTAATCCAGAAAATGAGTATTATTTTCGAAGAAGAAAAATTATTTGATGAACTCAAACGGTCAAATCCAAATATTATAATGGATGGAATTGTTAACGAAAAAGAGTATTTATCTGCAAAATATAGAATTGTTTATATTCTAAAAGAAGCAAACGGTGGTAAAGGTTGGAGTTTAAAAGATTTTCTGTATTCAGGCGGACGTGCTCAAACTTGGGACAATGTATCAAGATGGACAGAAGCGATCTTAAACTTAGAGAATAATCACATCTGGTCATATTGGGAAAAGGATTGCGAAAAACGAAGAAGTGTATATCTTAAAAAGATAGGGGTAATTAACCTTAAAAAAGAAGCAGGTAGTCATACTTCTGTTGGCAAAGAGATTCATTCTTCCGCTATCAAAAATAAAGACTTCTTACAAAAACAATTATCTATCTACCAACCGAATTTAATCATATGTTGTGGAACAGCACATTCATTTATAGAAGCAGTTTTTCCAAACAAGCATATTGATTGGAAAATGACTTCTCGTGGTATTTGGTATTTTATAGAAAAACAAAAAATTGTTATATCTTTCTTGCATCCCGAAGCAAGAGTAAAGGATTGTGTCCTTCATTACGCATTAGTTGATGCTGTCAAAGAAATATTAGATAAAAATATTAGACATAATAGGAGATAAAAATGGGACTGATTATTGAAAGACATCCTTCAGATGCTATTAGAACTTCTAAAATCAGAATTACTATAGATAAAAAAATTAAACATAAACTATCGCCCGGTGATAAAGTTGAGATTAATATAAAAAAAGGTTTACATAGAATTGATTGTTCATTAAATTTGCTTAAAAGTTCTATGGAAATACAATATCCACAAGATAACCATATCGTCATCTCTTATCGTTTTTCTCCTGTAGGAATTAACATAAAAAAAGTTTCTGCTGAAGAAAAAAGCATAGCAACAACCGATAATTTTGAATTCTGTTGTTCAAGTGCTATGAATGGCAATGTAGGAAAATTAGCTATATCAGATACTGAACTCAATTTCAAAGAAATAGGAAAAAAACCTATAACTTTTAATTATTTCGATATAAGAAATGTTAATAAATCATTAGGCAATTTAGCTATTCATTTATACACAGACGAATCTTATACATTTATATTACCAAAAGAAAAATCAGATTCGATTTTAGCTTTTGTAAAAAACAAAGTACAGAAGTGTTTTCAGGAATTACACGATGGATTTACATTGTGCTTTGGATCTGATGCACTAATATTTGTAAACGAAAAAGATGAAACATTTTATATACAAGAAGGAAATTGGATATCTCCAATTTACACGTTGGAACAGATTATCACATACAACGTTGATGAAGTTTCAACAAAGCAAAACTTTGTGGGTGATGCTGCGTTGGGAAGTTTAATTGATGGCGAAAGAGGTGCATTGTTTGGGGTTTTGCACGCTGCTCAGCGTAGCAAAAAGATAGAAGCTGTTAGAATTAATTTAACAATTAAAACCGATAAAAATGTAATTGCTTTATGTTTGAACTTTGCAACTCCTTTATTTGCAGTAGAAAAAGGCAGTAAAAAATATGATGAAGCAATTTCACAATGTTTAAGATTTATTGCTTTTATGGATGATTATAAAAGACGCAAATCCAAACTATGTTCAAAAGATGAATACCCTAAAAACAATATTTCAAATAACATTGATGTTGCAGAAGAACTTAGAAAATACAAAACTCTTTTTGATGATGGTATCATTGACGAAGATGAATTTAAGGCAAAAAAGAAAAAACTTTTAAACATTTAGGGAAACACAATTATTTTATATGAGTATCAGTCGCAAAAAGCCACAGTTCAAAACGGACTGTGGCTTTTGTATTAACTTGGTTTTATATACTGTAAAAAGATTTATCACATAAGTGACAGATACAGCTGTTTAATCTCCTCAACAGATGTTTCCCTTGGGTTGCCGGGACGGCAGGCGTCGTCGTAGGCGCTTTGTGACAGGAAGTCAACATCCTCAGGCTTAACAATATCCTTAAGGTCGGCCGGAATTCCAACATCGGTGGAAAGCTGTTTTACTGCGTCAACGGCGGATTTTCTTGCTTCCTCAATGGTCATTTCGTCAACGCCCTCAACACCCATTGCCTTTGCAATATTTCTGTACTTTTCGCCTGTTGCAGGGGCATTGTACTCCATAACTGTTGGCAGAATAATTGCATTTGCAACACCGTGTGGTGTGTCGTAAACTGCACCCAAAGGATGAGCCATTGAGTGAACAATGCCAAGTCCTACATTGGAAAATCCCATACCGGCTATGTACTGACCAAGAGCCATTCCCTCACGACCCTCAGGTGTGTTTTCCACAGCTCCACGAAGGCTTTTGGAGATAATTTCAATAGCCTTTAGGTGGAACATATCACTCATTTCCCAAGCACCCAGGGTGATGTAACCCTCAATAGCGTGTGTCAAGGCGTCCATACCTGTTGCGGCTGTAAGTCCCTTTGGCATTGAGCTCATCATATCGGGGTCAACAACTGCAACAACAGGAATGTCGTGAACATCCACGCAAACCATTTTTCTGTTCTTCTCCGTATCGGTGATAACATAGTTAATTGTAACCTCGGCGGCTGTACCTGCTGTTGTGGGAACTGCAATAATCGGTACACATTTGTTCTTTGTTGGGGCAACGCCCTCAAGGGAAACAACATCACCGAATTCAGGGTTTTCAATGATTATACCGATTGCCTTTGCTGTGTCCATTGATGAACCACCGCCAATGGCGACAATGCAATCAGCATAAGACGACTTGAAAGCCTCAACACCTGTTTTAACATTTTCAACAGTTGGATTAGCCTTGATTTCTGAGTAAAGCTCATAGTCAATGGCACTTTCCTCAAGAATATCGGTCACCTTTTTTGTAACACCAAACTTGATAAGGTCAGGGTCAGAGCAGACAAAGCACTTTTTAAATCCTCTTGCCTTTACCTCTGTTGCAATTTCCTTTATCGCACCCTTTCCGTGGTAGCTTGTTTCGTTTAATACAAATCTATTTGCCATTTTAATCACTCCTTACTTTACAGGCAAATTTCATTGTATATATTGTACACTATTTTTTATCATTTGTCACTATCTTTTATTATGGTTTGATTATATTTTGTTTAAATTATTTCAAATTATTGCAAAAAAGCGGAGTCACTACAACTCCGCTTTCTTTATCTATATAAACTTCTATTAAGAAGACTCCAAAATTATAGGAAGGTAAAGCTGTTGTCCTTGTAGTCGCAGGTGATTGCTTTATCCTTACTTATTTTTCCTTCAAGAATTTCCTCGGACAGAACATCCTCTATTTTACTGCGAATGGCTCTGCGTAAAGGTCTTGCACCGTAGTCCTCATCATAGCCCTCTTTTGCAATAGCCTTAACTGCATCATCTGTAAAGGAAATTTTAATGTCAAGTCCCAAAAGTCTGTTCCTTAGGTTTTCAAGCATATTATATGCAATCTTTTCAATATCCTCTTGGGTTAGCTTGTTGAACACGATTATGTCGTCAACTCTGTTGAGGAATTCAGGACGGAACATCTTTTTAAGCTCGCCCATAACATCATCCTTAATCTTTTCAAAGGATTTTTCCTTTTCTTCCTCGGTAGAAAATCCCAGTGAACTGTTCTGCTTGTCGGTAATCAGCCTTGCACCAACATTACTTGTCATAATGATAACAGTGTTTTTAAAGTCAACTGTTCTGCCCTGGCTGTCGGTGAGTCTGCCGTCCTCAAGGATTTGCAGGAGAATGTTGAATACATCCGGGTGTGCCTTTTCGATTTCATCAAAGAGGACAACTGAATAAGGCTTTCTCCTTACCTTGTCTGTCAGGTATCCTCCCTCCTCATATCCAACATATCCCGGAGGTGAACCTATCAGCTTGCTGACGGTGTGCTTTTCCATATACTCCGACATATCAAGGCGGAGCATTGCGTTTTCGTCACCGAACATAACCTCTGCCAAGGATTTGCAAAGTTCTGTTTTACCTACACCGGTAGGTCCAAGGAATATGAATGAACCAACCGGTCGTTTTGGATCCTTTAGACCAACTCTGCCACGGCGGATAGCCTTGCTGATTGCCTTAACAGCCTCGTCCTGACCGATAACCCTTTTGTGGAGAATTTCTTCCATATTCAGAAGTCTTTGTGACTCCTCCTGTGTAAGCTGTACAACAGGCACTCCTGTCCAGTCTGAAACGATTTTGGCTATATCCTCAGCGGTAACTTCACCACCCTGCTTTGTGTTGTCCTGCCACTTTTCTTTTTCTGTTGACAGTTTTTCCTCCAATGACTTTTGTTCATCTCTCAGCTTTGCAGCTCGTTCAAAGTCCTGAGATGCAACTGCAGACT
Organism: Ruminococcus sp.; assembly: GCA_022779485.1. Taxonomy (GTDB): domain Bacteria; phylum Bacillota; class Clostridia; order Oscillospirales; family Acutalibacteraceae; genus Ruminococcoides. The sequence continues at coordinate 12,746 of JALFTC010000005.1, read as the reverse complement.
CCTTTTCCTTGTCAAGCTCTTTAATTTTGTCCTCAATGCTCTTAACATCGTTAGGCATTGTCATACTTTGAAGTCTTACCCTTGATGCTGACTCGTCAATCAGGTCAATCGCCTTGTCAGGGAGATAACGGTCGGCAATGTACCTTGAAGAAAGCTTTACAGCGGAGTCGATTGCCTCGTCTGTAATCTTTACTTTGTGGTGAGCCTCGTATCTATCACGAAGTCCCTTTAGGATTTGGATAGCCTCTTCCTCTGACGGCTCTCCAACCATAACAGGCTGAAAACGCCTTTCAAGTGCTGCATCCTTTTCGATATACTTTTTGTACTCGTTAATTGTTGTAGCGCCAAGCACCTGAAAATCTCCTCTTGCCAGTGAGGGCTTCAGAATATTTGCGGCGTCTGTTGAGCCTTCGGCAGAGCCTGCTCCGATAATTGTGTGCAGTTCGTCAATAAACAGGATTACATCGTTGCTGTTTTTGATTTCTTCAACTACACCCTTAATTCTCTCCTCAAAGTCACCACGGTATTTTGCACCGGCAACCATTGAGTTAAGGTCGAGGGCAACAACCCTTTTATCCCTTAGCAGTTCAGGCACTTCACCGTTTGCAATCTTTAATGCAAGGCCCTCTGCAACTGCGGTTTTACCAACACCGGGTTCGCCGATTAAAACAGGATTGTTCTTTGTACGGCGACAGAGAATTTGCACTACTCTTTGAATTTCCTCCTCTCTGCCGATAACCGGGTCAATCTCACCGGCTTTTGCAGAGGCTGTTAAATCTCGTCCGTAGGTGTCAAGGTTTTTTGTCTTGCCGTTTGGGTTACCTGGAATGTGGGTGTTTCCTCCCATAGACTCCTTGTATCCTCCGTTAATTTCCACATTCATAGCGTCGCTTAATGCTTGAATCAGGCTGTCCTGGGATGCACCCATTTCCTTTAGAAATCTTACGGAATAGCTGTCGTTATCGGATAGAATTGCAAGTAGCAAATGCTCTGTACCAACAAAGTTGTGACCTATTCTGTTGGCTATGAGCAAAGCATTTTGCATTACCCTTTTTGTCCTTGGAGTGAAGTCGTCAACTGTCACCACACTTGGGGAGCCTGTTCCCATTGTATTTTCAATCAGCTTTCTCAACTCGCTTGATGTTACTCCTGCCTGTTCCAATACTGTACCGGCAATTCCGTCACTCTCCTCTGTAAGCGCAAGGAGCAAATGCTCTGTGCCAACATAGGTGTGACCCATATGGGATGAAATTGAGATAGCGTTGTTAAGTGCATCGTTTGCCTTTTGTGTAAATCCTTTAAAATTATACATAAATAACACCTTTCCTTTCTTGATAAGGAATGGTATCCTTATCGTTAATTAAGTTTTTTTCTGATGTATTCGGCTCTGCAAATATCCCTGTCCTTTGGTGTGAGCTGTTCGCCCTCCTGTGTCATCAGGGTTGCAGGCTGAACCTCTGTAATCAATGAATTAATGTCCTCTATTTTAATATTGTCAATCAAACCTGCACATATGCCAAAACGAACATTAGAAAGCAGGTTTACAGCCTCCTTGTGGCTCATAAGGTAAGCGGATTTCAATATGCCTAAGGAACGCATTACCGTATCCTTTGTTTCTATTGATTTCATTAAGGTTTCCCTTTGCTTTACCTCCTGATTTACAAGTTGTTCTGTAACATTCTTAAGGTTTTCAATAGCCGATTTTTCGGAGATACCCAAGCTTACCTGATTGGAAAGCTGGTATATTGCGCCCTCTGACGAGCTACCCTCTCCGTATGTTCCACGAATAGTAAGTCCTAACTTATTAAGGTTTCCGGCAAGCATATTCATTGCGCCTGACTTTTTAAGTGCAGGAAGGTGGAGCATTACAGACGCCCTCATACCTGTTCCCAGATTTGTGGGGCATTGGGTTAGGTATCCCAGCTTTTCGTCAAATGCAAAGTTCAGCCTTTCGTCAAGAAGGGTGTCAATCTTGTCGGCAAGGTCGTATGCCTCGTCAAGGCAAAATCCCTCTTTTATCACCTGAAGCCTTATGTGGTCCTCCTCGTTAAGCATTATTCCCACAGTGCCGTCATTGAGAAGAAGTAATGCTCTGCCCTTTGTGTTGCTGATAAATTCGGGGCTGACAAGATGCTTTTCCACAAGTGACACCTTCATAGTGTCGGACATATTGTCAAAGTCAATATACTGAAAATCCTTTGCTATGGCTGAATTTCCGCTGACAAGGGCATCCCTTACCTTGCTGTCAACTTCAATCATTCCCTTTTCGTTAAGCTTGCAGGGAAAGGGATAATCCTTTAAATTCCTTGCAAGTCTTACCCTTGTTGAAATTACTACATTATTATCCATTGTTCTCCTCCAAACTCTTGATTTCATCTCTCAGCTTGGCTGCCTCCTCAAAGTTTTGCACCTTGATTGCATCTTCAAGCTGTTTTTTAAGCCTTTCAATTTTGTTTGGCTCCTTGTCGGGAATTTCTGTGTATTCAATTCCTGCAACGGACTTTTTGCCACAGTGGGTGGTGTTGCCGTGGATTCTCCTGATTGAGGGCAAAAGCATATCGTAGAATGTTGTGTAGCAGTCGGCACATCCAACCTTACCGCTGTCGGCAATATCATAGTAGGTACTGCCACAGGTTTTGCAGCGGGTTGACTGGCTCCTTGCAGGTAATGTGTTGCCGAAGAATGAGCCTAACAGATTTGTAAATTCACTTTCCATATCGGTGAAAAAGTTATTGTAGCCCATCTCCTTTGCACATTCCGGACACAGGGTGTATTCCTTGTAGTCGCCGTTTATAATAGTTTTTACATGGGTGTTTGCATTTTCTTTACCACATTTTTGACATTTCATAATAAAATCCTCCTGACTAAAAATTTATTGTATCTAACTAAGTGTTGAAATAAGCATATTCTTAAAAATATCTGCCCTCAAATTATCTCTTATGCTTTGGGGAGCATTCCTAAGCGCTCGGTCTGACAAAGCAACCGCCATTACATTTGCTGTTTTTCTGTCGAGAATTTGCTCCCTGTACAGATTTTTCAGCATAACCTCCGCTGTCATCTTGTCCAGGCTGTCGCCTATGGAATTTACAACATGCATAACCATTGTTTTGTCGTCTGTCTTTATCCTTGTTATGCGAATGTAACCACCACCGCCTCGGCGGGACTCAACAACATAACCCTGTTCAGGTGTAAAACGACTTGTTATTACATAATTTATCTGACTTGGAACACATCCAAGGGTTGTTGCAAGTTCGTTCCTTTGTATCTCTGCGTTGCCGTTCTGGCTGTCAAGCATCTCTAAAATTGTCTGGGCAACTAAATCACTCATTCTCATTTTATGCCTCCTTTATGAAAATCTTGTACTATCTGAATTGTCTGTTTGACTTTTCTTGACTTTCATTGTCTTTATTGTAATCTCAAAGTCAAAGAAAGTCAAAGTCAAAGAAAGTTAAACACAGTCATTCAAATTAATTTACAGCAAATTAACTCACGAATACTCTGTTTTTCTTTAATTTTCATATTTTTTATAATTTTTATTTTCACATAATTTTTTTGACCTTTGACTATTGTATCCATAAAATATAGTAAAAAACATATAAAAAAGAACAGCCATCCGGTTGATGACTGTTCCTCTCTGAAACACTTATTAAATCATTGGTTTCTATATATTAAGTTATTAATAACCGAAGTTATCCCAAATGGAATCGCCGTCGTCATAGAAGTCGTCGAAGTCGTCGTAGTCGTCGTAGTCATCGAGGTTGTTTTCGTATGAGGTTGCCTCCTGAGTTTTTGTATTCTTCTCCTCCTCGATTGTAACCTCAACAGTTTTCTTTTCGCCGTTTCTTTCAATCTCAAATTTCAGCTTATCCCCTGCTTTTGACTCGGTTATTTTAGCCTTAACATCAGAGCTTGACTTGATTTCATCACCGTCAATCCTCATAACCTTGTCGCCCTTTTGCAGACCTGCCTTGTCAGCTGCGGAATTTTCCTCAACTGCATACACATAAACCATATCCATATAGGTTTGGAGTGTAACGCCGATTGATGCAGGCTTGCCCTTAACATAGCCGTATTCCTTCAGGTCGCTGAGAATTCCCTGAACATCATTTATGGGAATAGCAAAGCCAAGACCCTCTACGCTTGTGGAGGATACACCGTTGTTTGATGCCTTTGCCTCTACAATACCAATGAGATTTCCCTGTCCGTCAAAAAGACCTCCGCCGGAATTACCGGGGTTGATTGCAGCGTCTGTCTGGAGAAGATTCATAGTGTTTTCCCCAACGGTCAGCTTTCTGTCAAGAGCTGAAATAATACCGTCTGTTACAGTACCGCCCAACTGACCCAAGGGGTTACCGATTGCAACTGCCTTGTCACCCACTGCCAGTTTATCACTGTCACCTAATGTTGCAACAGTAAGGGTATCGTCTGACTTTGGCTCAATCTTTATTAGTGCAACATCCTTGTCGGCGTCTGTACCGATTAACTTTGCTGTGTATTCGTTGCCGTTTCTTAAGGTTACCTTAATGGATTTTGCACCCTCAATAACGTGGTTATTGGTGACAATGTATCCGTTTGCGTCAATGATTACACCGGAGCCTGCACCCTCTGAAATTCCCTGTCCGTAAAAGTATGAATATGATACGGTTTCGGTTACAATTTCAACTACGGAGTCTGCAACCTTTTCAGAAATCTGTTCTGTTGACATAACAGTTCCGTCAGCAGAGCCTTCACTGCCTCCTGTTGAGTCGCTTTTGTTTATGTTAAGTGCGTTTCCGCTTTTAACTGCATTGCTCTTTGACAGCAGGAAGTATGTTCCAACTCCGCCTCCTACTCCCAAAAGTCCTGATAAAAGAATACAAGCCACCAAAGCAATGGCTATTCCTGTGCGTGAAACAGGCTTTTTCTCTTTTTTCTTTTTTGGCTCCTTGTAGTGGTTGTAGTATCCACCGTTTTCGCTGTTGCCCCATTCGTAGGAATTAACTGTTCTCCCTGTGGTATCTGTATTTTGTGTTGAATTTTGATAAGAATTTGAACCGTAGTCCTGTGAATAGTTGCTGTTATAGCTTTGGTCGGAATAATTATTTCCGCCTACACTATTGTTATTATCGTAGTTTGGATTATTGTTGTTATCAAACATAATCATATCCTCCTTGATAGATATTTTTATTATAGTATTTGTTAAAATAATTATCAAGAGCAATTCTCTCTTTGTGTCTATAATAATAAATACCCTAAGTGAAAACTGTATGAAATAGGGGTGTTGTGTTAATGGAAAATTACAGAGGAAATTTTGAAAAACAATACAATCGCTAATGACAAAGAAATAGTTTTGTGATATAATTTTCCTATAATTACTTATGTGAGGTATTACTATGATTTTTATTGAATATCCCAAATGCACAACCTGTCAAAAGGCAAAGAAGTGGCTTTGTGACAATGGGATTACTTTTGAGGACAGAAATATAAAGGAAGAAAACCCAACATATGAGGAGCTAAAGGCTTGGTATGAAAAAAGCGGTTTGCCCCTTAAAAAATTTTTCAACACCAGCGGACTTATTTACCGTTCAATGAATTTAAAGGAAAAGCTCCCCACAATGACAGAGGATGAACAGCTAAAGCTACTGGCAACAGAGGGTATGCTTGTAAAAAGACCGCTGATTGTTACTGACGAACATATAATAGTGGGCTTTAGGGAAAAGGAATATGAGGAAAAGCTGATTAAATAGCAGATTAAACACATAAACAGGAGTATTTTTATGATATACAACAACATACTGGAAGCTGTGGGGCATACCCCCATAATTCGCCTTAATCATATGACCGACCACAATATGGCTGAAATTTTAGTTAAGTTCGAGGGTCTTAATGTTGGCGGTTCTATCAAAACAAGAACAGCGCTTAATATGATTGAGGACGCCGAAAAGAAAGGTCTTATAAATAAGGACACAATTATCGTTGAGCCCACAAGCGGTAATCAGGGAATCGGTCTTGCCCTTATCGGTGCTGTTAAGGGGTACAAAACCATTATAATTATGCCAGACTCGGTAAGTGAAGAACGAAGAAAACTGGTTCAGCACTATGGAGCCGAAGTTATTATTATACACGACGAGGGCAACATTGGAGAATGTATTGAAAGGTGCGTTCTTAAGGCACAGGAAATTGCAAAGGGAAACAAGAATGTATTTGTGCCACAGCAGTTTGAAAATCCTGCAAACCCTATGGCGCACAGACATCACACAGGACTGGAAATTCTTGAACAGGTGGCAGGAAGCATTGACGGTTTTTGCTCCGGCATTGGCACAGGAGGAACAATCACAGGTATTGGAGAAGTTCTAAAGGCACAAAACCCCCATATTAAAATTTGGGCTGTTGAGCCTGAAAATGCCGCCATTCTTGCAGGCGGTACTGTGGGAACTCATCTGCAAATGGGCATTGGCGACGGTGTTGTGCCAAAGATACTCAACAGGAATATTTATGATGATATTTGCATAATCTCTGACGAAGAGGCAATCACCACCGCCAAAGACCTTGCACGAAAAGAGGGACTTATGTGCGGTATCTCAAGCGGAACAAATGTAGCGGCGGCAATTCGTATGGCTAAAAAGTTAGGCAAGGGAAAAACAGTAGTAACCATTCTCCCCGACACCGCCGAAAGGTATTTTTCTACACCGCTGTTTGAACACAACAAGTAACTATATGTGGTTGTTGCCTTATACAACCCTTTTTAACCCTTATAGCAAAAATAATGAAATAATTATGTAACTCACAAACTAATTTTTTATATATAAATTATTTATTTTTTTATTATTCCCCTTTATTTTTTCTATTAAATGGTATAGAATAGGAGTAAAGAAAACTGGAGGAATCCTTATGACTAAAACAAGAAAAAGAATTATCAGCATTTTACTGACGCTAATCATCACTTTATCAGCATCATTGACAGTAATGACTGCACCTGTATCTGCAACGCAGGAGGGCACAACAACTCCCGAAACAGAAACAACAAGCAATCCTGTAGTTATCAAAGTCGGCAATATTACAGGCTTAAAGATTACAAAAGCATCTACAAACTATGTAAGTCTAAAATGGAATAAGGTCAAGGGTGCAACAGGCTACACAATCCTTTACCGCAACCCTGCAAAGGTAAAAACATTTGTAAAGGGCAAGAATACCGTTAACAACTCAATCACAGTAGCCGAGCTTGGTGCTGCCTGTCAGTACGATTTTAAAGTGTTTGCCTATATTAAATCAAGCGGTAAGATATACAATGGTGAACCTACATATATCAGCACAGCAACAAACCCTAAAAAGGTTAAGGGACTTAAGCTTACAAGTTCTTCAGATAACATCAGCCTTAAATGGTCAAAGAACAGCGTTGCAACTGGCTACAAAATCTACCGTGCCAGTGCAAAGAGCAACGGAAAATATGTTCTTTACAAAACCGTTAAGGGAAAAAGCAAAAATACATTTACCGACAAAAGCGTTTCTAAAACCAAAGTTTACTACTACAAATTAAAAGCCTACAAGCAGTTCGGTTCAAAGAGCTACGACTCCGAATTCAGCCGCTCAGTAGTTGCTGTTGGTGGATTATCCTCTGTGTCAGTCAGTGCAAAATCACAGCTTTCAAAGGTAAGCCTTAGCTGGAATGACATTGAAAGTGCAACAGGCTACAAGGTTTACTACGCCACAAGCAAGGACGGAAGCTACAAGAAGTTAGGCTCAACAAAGAGAAACTTCTACACCACAAAGAAGCTTGAAAACGGTAAAAAGTATTACTTTAAGGTTGTTCCGTACAAGACAGTAAAGGACAAAACCATCAATTCTCCTAAGTACAAAACCATTTCCAAAACAGTTACAAACACCGCCTTTGGAAAGAGCGTCGGCGACACATACATTGAAGTCAGCATAAAAGAACAGCATATGTGGTTCTACATTGACGGAAAGCTGTATGTTGATACTGATGTTGTAACAGGAAACGCCGACGGCTATCACGATACACCAAAGGGCGTGCACAGCATTTTTTCTCGTCAATCACCGGCAGTATTGGTAGGCGCTGACTATCGTACACCTGTACAGTACTGGATGCCGTTCACCTCAAGCGGTTGCGGTATTCACGACTCAACATGGCGAGCCGACTGGGAATACGGCGGAGATACTTACAAATACAACGGTTCCCACGGCTGTGTAAACACACCATACAGCAAGGTTGCAAAGATTTACAAAAAAGCCTATAACGGAACAAAAGTTATCGTATATTAAAATAGAATATAAGTACACAAAAATTTTAGGTCTGTCACAAACTGTGACAGACCTTTTTAGTTTCCAAAATACATTGCCTCTCTACACGAATAAAACAATCGCTAAAACTGTCTTTTTCATAACATCACCCCAATAATAAAAACCTCTTAATTCCCTGTTTTATCAAATTCAAATACAACTTCATTATTTGAATTTGACAACACCTTTTCTTGATTATTGAATTGAATTTTTAGCGGTCTTTTATGTATTCCTATTTTTGCACTTACTCTTAATTTCATATTAATCTAACACCTTTTCAAGTTCCTCATACATCTGCTTTATGATGTGGTTTGCCTTATCAAAATCAGTGTAAAGAACATTGAACAAATCTGTAATATTTTCTTCAAATCTGTATGGAAGAATTTTTCCGTACTTCTTTGCATATTCCACCTGTCGTTTTTCTCCGGGGTGGGTCATTTTGTTCATTGCAAAGATAATTTCAAAATACGACTCCATAAATGCCGTTACTCTGTGGTTAACAGCAACCAAATCATTTCTCCCTGACGCTTTTTTAATCTGTCCGTCATAGGAGGGTAACATTCCGTGCAAAAGCTTTAGATTCTTTGAGATTATATTCTCCCTAAGTTTTTCGGGATAAGGAGCATTGAACCTATCCTGTGCTTTTTTCAGAAGTCCCTTTTCATCATACAGAATTTTGCAGGTTTTCAGATTGTGCCACATACAGGTGGTGTAGCCTGTGCCGGCATTTCCGTCCTCAACCACCGAGGCTACGCCCTGTGCAAAGGAGTCCAAATCACGGTAGAGAATATCAATGTCAATACCGTTCTTTAGTGTGCAGTCGTCCTCCAGCTCCCAAAAGGCATTGCCTATCTCCATATAGCCACAGTATTTGCATAGCAAATTTCTCCTGACAACCTCATTGGGAACAGATGTGACATACACATACAAATCATAATCTGACTTTTCATCATAATTTTCACTTGCCCTTGAACCACCCAAGGCGATAGCTGTAACCTCAGGAAGCTGTGCAATTTCTCTCCACAATTTTTCAAACACATTATTTCCTCCAATACTTATTTGTTTCAATATAACATAGCTATGCAATAATTCTATGCCAATATCCTCTTAATAACAGCATTTTTAAAATACTTGTCATTAATAATATCAGCTAACTTTTCTGTTTCATTCGAAGGTAGATAATGCTTGTTAAAGCACCATAAAATTTTATCATTAAACACAAACCTTGTTATGTAGCCATTTGTCCATATTTTAGTGCAATCAGTTCTGTTAATAGCAATTTGATTATTCTTGAAATTAAAAACTATTTCACCATTTTGCAAACTTACGCTATATGCAAATTTGGAATAGAATAAATTAAAGAAAACAAGTGCACCGAGAATAAGCAGAACAACAAACGCAAACAGAGCAAACTTTGGTGTGGCTATATCCCCATTAACAAACCCGAAAATCACCACAAGTGAAACTATAAAAATAAACAATGCACAAAAAATTGTAAATATCCTCAGAAATGATAAAAATTTTTTCATATAGTTTCCTCTTTTCCAAATTTATCCTATACCCTTATGGATAATCAACGCAACCGGCATACTGTTCAAGGATATAGTCACCGTAGCAATCTGCCTGTTGTTCCCTTTCTTCAACCGTCATTTCCAAACCGTTTATCCATTGATAATAGTGGGTAATCTCGTGGGATAATGTATAAATAATACTCGCCAAAGCATTATCCCTGCCAATGGATTTTTTAAGTTCCTTGTAATCCCCTGTTGCAATTCTTATATACGGCTCTGTTCTTAAATCGTATGGCTCAAAAAAACTACCAACCACATTATCTCCGTCTTGAGTTTTTATGTATTCAGTTGCTTTCACATATACAGGCAATCTCACAGGAAATTTGTAACAGTGCCTTAGCCACTTTGCAAATTTTTTGATTGATTCCCTGACCTCATAATCCACATTCTTATCTATTCTCAGTCGCAAACCTGTCCTAATATTAGTATTTTTATCAGAGTAATTTTCACAACTATATTGAGTCCACAAATTCATAATTATCCCCTAATTATGCCACCACTAAAAAGGTTTTTAAAATCCGCCGTTGTATTTTTTTAGATTTATTTCAGGATAGTCTTTCAGTATTTCTTTTATCTTTGGAACTACCAATTCATATTCCTTTGAATAAATAAAAACCTCTGTGTGACAAGACGGTTGCAGTATTATTTTTCTTTTGGGAAGATAAAGGTCAATACAGGTAAAATAACGAAAGTTGTTCTCCACAATGTAATCAATTATATTATTATCATCAGGCAGAATAATTTCATAACAACTTTTCTTGTTGATATATTCTTTCAGATTATTATATGAATCGTAGTTTTTTATATCTTTCCATTCTTCAAAAATATATGGTTTTTCGGAAATTTCTTTTCCCACAATCGCCTTATCATCAAAGTTGACAATAATATCCTTTATAGCACTGCTAAACAAATCGGCGAAATGATAAAATTTTTCTTTATCCTTTAGAGTGGCATCTGTTTGATACCCGCCATCCCAATATATACTGCTTGTAAGGCAATATATGTCATCAAGCTTGTATAAGTTTTCTACAACACTTTTATCCTTGTATTCGATTTTCTTCATCATCTCACATAACAAATACAACCTTAAATTTCAAATTCTCTTCATTTAATATTTATGACACCAATTTAGTTATCCTGTCCTTAACTGACGGACATTTTTCCACAGATAATCTTTCATTAAGTTGACGGAAAATCAAATCCTTGTTTTTATCATCAAGCAATTCTTCTATAACCGACAATACTGCAAATCTGACATAATAATCTTCATCATCAAGATAGAAAAGTATTTTATCAAGATTATCTTCACCAAACAAATGCAGTCCGTAAAGGTAGCTTATTCTGCAAAGTTTTGATTTTTCTGTTACCAACAATTCACTAAACAAGGCAGAATAACAATCACATAAATTCAGTTTAAAAACGACTTCCGCAAAAGAGGTTATTGCATAGCTTTTAGCCAAATTGCTTTTTTCATTTTGCAGGGCGTTTTTTAAAAAATCAACTACCTCTTTGTATTCAAATTCTGAAAGTGAATCGTATGCCTCTATTCTCACATACTCACACTTATCAAAGGCTAACCTAAAGAGAATATTCATAACATCCCTATTCACCGTCTTAACCAACAGAGATGCAGTTAAACCCCTTATAAATGAGTTGTTGTCATATGACAATCTCTTTAACACTTCCCTTTGCCGGAAATTTAATGAAGACAATTCATCATATAAATCTAACAATTCTATTTTCTCTCTGACTGTCATTTGCGTCCTCTTAATAAATTAATAATGAATATAAATTTTTTTGATAATTTCATTATATACCAACCAAAAACAACGGTCAATAATAGAAGTAACCAAATCGGCTGTCTTTACAAACTAATTTCAATGGGATATAATGAGGTATAATTTGTAAAAAGGAGAGGAAATATGCTTAATTTCAAAAAGCTCGCTACTATATTTTGTATGATAAGCGTAATCGTTATGTTAACAGCTTGTGAGAGCAAAACCAATAACGAGGATACAACGGAAACCACCACTACCACCACATCTATAAACCAAAGTAAATCATATGCCGATGGATTATATATTGGTGATGTAATTCCAAATAAAAAAGTCGCAAAAGAGTATGGAAATTTGATTATGACCAACACACTGCAAAAAGACCTAAAAGACTATAAGGTTGTCAATGTTGACTTTAACAACGAGAAAAAACTTTGGATAGTTAATTATTCCAAAGACAAAATGGCCCTCGGCGGTGACATAAGTATTGAAATTTCCAAAAAGAATGGTAAAGTAAATTACATTGAATTTGGTGAATAAGCATATCCCTAATTTGGGGATATTTCAAAAAAACAGTCCGGTGGACTGTTTTTTTACTATCATTACAACAATATAATTTATTGGGTCTATCGTCGATAATTTCAATATCCATAATGCAGTTTTATAAACCCAAAATTTTATAAATATCAGTCTGAGTAATTTTATCAAAATAATTCTTTAATTCCAAGAAAGCTTTCCATTTCTGTATTGTATAGTCATTAAATCCTCGTCGTAAAACAACATCCACCAATCTTTTTTCAATATATGTGGGACCATCAGGAAAAGATATTGCATCACAAACTGAATCAGCCTATCATAGTCGTCAAATTCAGTAGTCTGCAAATTTACATAAATAAAATAAAAGAGAGCAGATTTCTCTACTCTCTAATGGCTCCCCCAACTGGGCTCGAACCAGTGACATCATGATTAACAGTCATGCGCTCTACCGACTGAGCTATGGAGGAATATATAAATGTTGGCATCTTCCTATTTTCCCGGGCCGTCACCAGCCAAGTATCTTCGGCACTACTGAGCTTAACTTCTGTGTTCGGGATGGGAACAGGTGGACCCTCAGCGTCATCAA
>JALFTC010000001.1 GCA_022779485.1 Ruminococcus sp. | reverse complement strand
ATATTTGATGACACCCCTTTCATTGTGATTGGGGTGTTTTTCTTTTGTGAAAATTCACTCCACACTCAAAACTATTCCTTAATAATCGACTGGGTGAAGTCGTTTTTTAGTACGGTACTGTTGTTGCTTGACAGTGACCATAGTCTTGTTGCAAGGAGGTCTATATCCATAATTTTTTTGCCCTTTTTGTCAAGTGCGTCATATCCTGCTTTTACATTGGTGATTAGGGGGATGGGGGAACTTTCCTTTATTTTTGACAGGAGTTTTTCTCCTTTTTTTGTAAAGCCGAGTACTTTAATATATGGTACTTCGGTGCTTTGGGTTTCTCTTGTTATTCCCAAAACTGCACAGCACAGAATTCTCCTTATCCTTGCCATTGTGTAGCGCTTTGTTTTGATACCGTTACATAATTCTGTAAAGGAATTATATTTTCCTGCACATTCAATTATCCTCTTTTCAATTCCCTCTGCAACATCGGGGATTTCCCTAAGTTCATTTTCTGTCATTTGGGCGATTTTGTAGATAATCAGCTTTTCAATATTTTCTATTACTGCGGTGTCCTGTATGGGGTATTTCGGGATGTATAATTCTTTATCGGAATAATTCTTCCTTATAAAGCTACCGTTTGCAATGTTTTCCGTAACTTCGTTGCTGTCGTGGTCACTGCCTGTCCTTTTGAAGGTTACACCACTCATTTTTGTGTCTTTAAGTGCTTTTAAATATTCAAGTCCTAAAATGTTGTTTGAGCCGTCAAAGATTTTTGCGGTTTCTTCATTGTATAATTCTTTAATAGAATTATACACAGCCTTTGGGTAGTAAAGTCCTTTGTTCATATTCTCTTTGATTTTGGCTTGAACATTTTGGTTGTTTATGGTGTCAAGTGCATTATTTATTACATCAATATCACCACATTCACTGCCGAAAAACAGCCTGTCCGTCACACCTGTTTTGTCAAGGATGCTTACGGCGGATTTTGCGAAAATTTCTGCATTTGCAAGGGAATAGACGGCAGGCAGCTCTATTACAAGGTCAACTCCGTTTTGCAGTGACGCCCTTGCTTTGTCGTACTTATTTATAATTGAAATGTCGCCACGCTGGACAAAACTGCCACTCATAACGGTTATGACAGTATTTTCCTCACCTTTTACCTGTTCAATCAGCCATTTGTGGCCGTTGTGAAAGGGGTTAAACTCCGAAATCAGACCATATACCATAAAAATCTCCAAAATACTTGAAATAGGATTTTTTTTGAATTATAATATGCTTGTGATTATTATACAACAAAGAAACAAATCATTCAACAGGAGGTAAGTATGAAAGTATTAGTAATCAATGCCGGTTCTTCTTCCCTGAAGTACCAGCTTTTTGATATGAATGACGAGTCTGTTCTTTGCAAGGGTAACTGTGAGCGAATCGGTGTTGGAAACAGCTTTATCGGTTACAAAAATAATAGGGGTCAGCAGAAAAAGGTTGAGGCTGAAATGAACGATCACACACAGGCTTTTATGCAGGTTAAGGCTATGCTGACAGACCCTGAGGTTGGTGTGATTTCCGACCTTAGCGAAGTTGAGGCTGTGGGACACAGAGTTGTTCAGGGCGGTTCAATTTTCCACAAGTCAACAGTAATTGACGACAAGGTGCTGGAGGACATTGACAGCCTTTCACCACTTGCACCACTTCACAATCCGGGTGCAGTACAGGGTGTTAAGGCGGCTCAAAGTGTGTTTGGCAAGGATACTCCAATGGTTGCTGTGTTCGACACATCCTTCCATTCTACTATGCCCGAAAAGGCATATATGTATGCTGTGCCTTACAAGTATTACGAGAAGTATTCAATCCGCCGTTACGGTTTCCACGGTACTTCACACAGATATGTCTCAGGTGTTTTGGCTGAACTTCTTGGCAAGGACATCAAGGACACAAAGCTCATTACCTGCCACATCGGCAACGGCTCTTCAATTACAGCTATTGACGGCGGTAAGGTAATTGACACATCAATGGGTCTTACACCACTTGACGGCTTTATGATGGGTACTCGTTCAGGCTCGCTTGACCCCTCTGTTGTTACATACATTATGGAGAAGGAGCATCTCTCCGCATCGGATATGGACAGAATTCTCAACAAGGAGTCAGGTCTTTTCGGCATTTCGGGAGTTTCCTCTGACGACAGAGATATTACCAAGGCAGAGTCCGAGGGCAACGAACACGCACATCTTGCACACGAGATGCTTTACTATCAGATTGCAAAGACAGTTGGCTCTTACTATGTAGCACTTGGCGGTTGTGACGGTATCGCTTTTACAGCAGGACTTGGTGAACATCAGGCAGGTTTACGAGCTACTGTGCTTGACTACCTTGGTGCTTTGGGAGTTAAGCTTGACAAAGAGGCAAACGACAACATAGACGGTATGGGCATAATCACAACAGAGGACAGTGCAATTCCTTGCTATGTTATCCCAACAAACGAAGAACTTGTTATCGCAAGAGATACAAAGGATTTGGTTGGTTGATTTAATTTTTAGAATAAAGAAAGGCTCTCCTTACACAGGGGAGCCTTTGTTTACATTTAGCCTCCACCGGACGGGGGAGGGGGACCGCTTGCGGTGGAAGGAGGGAAAAAGTGTTCTTTTTTGCTCTTTTTGTCTTTAGATTATAGTATGGTTTATTGTTCTGACTTTAACTTTGGCATCTAAAGACATACCAAGATATATTGACTACTTTTTCGCTCCCCCAGTCACGCATGGCGTGACAGCCCCCTCATCCGAGGGAGCCTTTGTTTTTTCTTATGACTTTGTGTCGGTGATGGATTTTGCGTTTTGGGTGTCTTTGAACAGTAGGGTGATGCACCATATTGCGCACAGGCAGACTATGATGTAGATTATTCTGCTGATTACTCCCGACTGACCACCGCACAGGAATGCTACAAGGTCAAACTGGAATATACCAACAAGTCCCCAGTTAATTCCACCTATAATTAAAAGAGTCAAGGCTATTTTATCAATCATTTTATTACCTCCATAAATGATTTCAAAGATAGTCTTGACCAAAGTTTTACATTTATTCATTTTTTAGAATTTTTAGAACATTATTATTGCTCCCACAATTCCAATTACTATAAGTACTCCGCCGAAAATTCTGCACATCTTTTTTGACTTTTGAATTTGGTGCTTATGTATCATACTTTCTGTTGGGAATGGGAGAATGTTCAGCATTATTCCAAGTCCTATTAACCCAATGACAATCATTATGTCTCCCATAGCGCCTACAAGTGTACCTAAGAATATGCCTATTGGTATCATAAACACGAAAATTGCGTCAAAAAAGGCAAACAGCTTGCCGTAATTTTCACGCAAATCGTAGAACTTGCCCGCCTTTTCCTGACATTCGTCAGTGCAGTACATATCAAAGTATGAAATTTCTTTTCCGCAGTATTCACATTTCTTCATTTTATCACCTTTTCTTCTTTGAACTATACCACTTTACATATGGATTGTCAATTAAATTAAGGGCATATTCGGGAATTCTTGACAAACAAGTTGATACTTCTTATAATTGATATACATACTACTATTAATGTATATTTTTTGAAAAATTCACTTTTAGCGAGGATATTATGGACTATAACAAATTAGCGGAGCTTTTACTTCCGAACAGCACTATGACAAGGGATGAGGTTTTTGAAAAATTTCCTAAAAGAAATTTAAAAGAGGGTGCACAGGTTACAAGGATGGCGCCCTCACCAACAGGCTTTATTCACCTTGGCAACCTTTATTCTGCCCTTGCAGACGAGAGGATTGCTCACCTTTCAGAGGGTGTTTTTTACCTTAGAATTGAGGACACCGACTTAAAGCGTAAGGTTGACGGTGCTGTGGACATCATAATCAATGTTATGAAATATTTTGGCATTGAGTTTGACGAGGGTGCAGGTCAGGAGGACAAAAGCGACAATGCCTACGGACCTTATTATCAGCGTCAAAGGGTAGAATTTTACCATGTTTTTGCAAAGGAACTTATCCGTCAGGGCTTGGCTTATCCTTGCTTTTGCACAGAGGAGGACAATGCAAGGTTAAGACAGGCTCAACAGGATGAAAATGCAACTCCCGGCTACTATGGAAAGTGGGCAAAATGCCGTAATCTGTCATTGGAAGAAATTGAAGAAAATCTAAAGGCAGGCAAGCCTTGGGTGTTAAGGCTGAAGTCCCCAGGTGACGAAAATAAGGAAATTACCATTGAGGATAAAATTATGGGAAAAATCTCTTTCCCCGAAAATATCCACGATATTGTTATTCTTAAAAGTGACGGTGTGCCAACCTACCACTTTGCCCATGTAATTGACGATAATCTTATGGGTACAACCCTTGTTATCCGTGGCAACGAGTGGCTAAGCTCTGTGCCAACTCACTTCCAGCTTAATCAGGTGCTTGGCTTTAAACAACTTAAGTACGCTCACACAGCACATCTTATGAAGATGGAAAACAACAGCAAGAGAAAGTTGAGCAAGAGGAAAGACCCTGAGCTTTCACTTGACTTTTACCGTCAGGACGGCTACCACCCCTATACTGTAAAGGTGTATCTGCTAACACTCCTTAACAGCAACTTTGAGGAATGGCACGACAAAAACCCTGACAAGGACATCAACGAATTCCCCTTCTCTGTTAAGAAGATGTCACAAAGCGGTGCGCTCTTTGATTTGCAAAAGTTCCACGACATATGTAAAAAGGAATTTGCAAAGATGTCACTTGAAGAGGTTTATTCTTTCCTTGAAGCTTGGGTGCGTGAGTACGACAGTGAACACTATGATTTGTACTTCGGCGACAGGGAGTATATGGAAAAGGTGCTTACCCTTTGTATGGGACTTAACCAAAAGAGAAGAAGAAAGGACTTTGCATACGCAAAGCAGATTATCAGCAGTCTTTCTTACTTCTTTAAGGAAACCTTTGTGCCTGCTAATGAGTATAATTATGACGGTGAAACAGTTAAGGCTATCCTTACAAAGTACCTTGAAACCTATGACGAAAATGACGACAATTCCGCTTGGTTTAACAAGGTTAAGGCACTTTCAGAGGAGCTTGGCTTTACAACAGATATGAAAGCCTACAAGAAGGAGCCTGAAAAATACATCGGCTCTGTTGCACAGGTGTCCGAGATTATCCGTATTGCAATAACAGGACTGTCAAACACACCTGACCTGTGTACAATTTGTCAGATTATAGGCAAGGAAGATATGCAGGAGAGAATTGAAAAGGCAATAGAAGAACTGTAACAAACTATTATTATAAGTCGCCTTTTGGCGACTTATATTTTGGTTATTTATTAGGAACTATATTATTATGAAAAGTTTATCGTTTTTAAAAAAATATAAGGTTCAGTCAATTCTTGCACCTCTGTTTAAGCTGCTTGAGGCGTCCTTTGAGCTTATTGTACCTCTTGTTGTTGCAGATATTATTGACAACGGAATTAATGGCGGTGACAGCACTTATATCATTGTAAGGTGTCTTATCCTTGTGCTGCTTGCTGTTGTTGGTCTTGTTTCTGCAATCACTGCACAGTACTTTGCGGCAAGGGCGGCTATCGGTGCTTGTACAGGGCTTAGGAGTGCACTTTTTAACAAGATACAATGGCTTTCCTTCAAACAGCTTGACGGTATCGGCTCGTCAACTCTTATTACAAGAATGACAAGTGATGTCAACCAAATTCAAACTGGAATTAATATGTTCCTGCGACTTTTACTCCGTTCACCTTTTATTGTAATCGGCGCTACAATAATGGCTTTTTATGTGGACACAACAAGTGCATTTGTGTTTGCTGTGGTTGTACCACTACTTGCTATTGTTGTTTTTGCTGTTATGTACCTTACAATTCCCCGATTCAAAAGAGTACAAAATCAGCTTGACAGGGTGCTTTTACGGACAAAGGAAAATGTTAAGGGTGTGCGTGTTATCCGTGCCTTTAATCAAGAGGAAAATGAGATTAATTCCCTTGATGAAGAAAACAGCAGACTGCTGAAATTTCAGCAAACTGCAAACATTATTTCCTCTGTGATGAACCCTGCAACATTTGTAATCATCAACCTTGGCATAATCGCCCTTATCTATGTTGGAGCAATTCGTGTTGACGCAGGGGTGATTAGTCAGGGTGAGGTTGTAGCACTGTACAACTATATGTCACAAATTCTCGTTGAGCTTATTAAGCTTGCTAATCTTATTATCACAGAAACAAAGGCTATTGCCTGCAAGAACAGAGTTGACGCTGTTCTCACAATGGAAGAACACAAAAAGCCTGTTGGTGTTGACAGGGAAACAGGTAGTTACATCACCTTTGACAATGTTTCACTAAGCTACAACGACAATGATGAATACAGCCTTAAAAATATTTCCTTTGATGTGAAAAAGGGTGAAACCGTTGGCATAATAGGCGGTACAGGCAGTGGTAAAACAAGCCTTGTAAGTCTGCTTTCAGGATTTTACGAGGCAACGAAAGGTGATATTTTTATTGACAACAAAAATATCTTAAATTATACACAGGATGAGCTTAATGAAAGCGTTTCTGTTGTTATGCAAAAGGCTACAATGTTCCGTGGCACAATCAGGGATAACATCACCTTTGGGTCGGATAACCCGACGGACAAAGACATTGAAAATGCTGTGAAAATTTCCCAGTCACAGGAGATTATAGGTAAAAAGTCAAAGGGACTTGATGAACAGGTGCTTGAACAGGGCAAAAATTTATCAGGCGGTCAAAAGCAAAGGCTTAGTATTGCAAGGGCGCTTGTCAGGAAAACACCTATCCTTATCCTTGACGACAGCTTTTCCGCCCTTGACTACAAGACGGACAAAATGTTAAGAGGTGCTTTGGAGGAAAATTCAAAGGACAGAACAACCTTTATCATCTCTCAAAGGACATCAACCGTTGAGCATTGCGACAAAATCCTTGTGCTTAATGACGGAATTCTTGAGGGTGTGGGCACTCACAAAGACCTTGTTGAAAACTGTGAAACCTATAGGGAAATTTATGCTTCCTGTAACAAGGAGGTGCAGTGATGACAAGCGGAAAGATTATTAAACGGGTTATTAGGTATATCGGAAGGTACAAGTATTCTTTTATCCTATCCCTTGTGTTATCCTTGATTTCCACAATATGCACACTTTATATTCCCGTACTTGCCGGTGAGGCTATTGACAGTATTGTGGGTATGGGGAATGTTGACTTTGTAAGGGTTGGGGAAATCCTTGTAAAAATCCTTGTTGCACTTTTGCTTGCCGGTGTCAGCCAGTACTTTACAACCACTCTGAACACCAAAATTGCAAACTACACCGTCAGGGATATGCGAAGTGACGCCTTTGACACAATTCAGACAGTGCCGATTTCCTACATTGACAGTCGGGAAACAGGCGACATTGTAAGCCGTATAATCTCCGATGCAGAGCAGTTTTCCGACGGCTTGATACTTGGCTTTCAAAACCTTTTTACAGGTGTTGTAACAATTTTGGGAACACTTTGCTTTATGTTCACAATAAATGTTTGGATTGCACTAATCGTTGTGGTGCTGACCCCTGTTTCCCTTTTTGTCAGCAAGTTTATTGCAAAAAAGACATACAAATATTTTAAAAGACAGAGTGAGCAAAGGGGAAAGGAAACCTCCTTCGTTGAGGAGATGATAAGCAACATAAAGACGGTTAAGGCTTATCACAGGGAAGAAAAAAATCAGCAGGAATTTGACGAAATCAACGAGGAGCTGGGGAAAACATCACTTAACGCAACATTCTATTCCTCAATTACAAACCCCGGTACAAGGTTCATAAACTCCCTTGTGTATGCATCGGTTGCAGTTGGGGGAGCGCTTTTTGCTATGAACAGCAGTACTTTCTCTGTTGGTGATTTGTCTGCATTCCTTGCCTATGCAAACCAGTATACAAAGCCCTTTAACGACATCTCAGGTGTTGTTACGGAACTGCAAAATGCCATAGCCTGTGCCGGAAGAATACTTGAAATTATAGACGCACCAAAGGAGTCTGTTCAGGATAAATCCCTGCCACAGGACATTAAGGGTGACTTTAAAATTGAAAATGTTGACTTTTCCTACGACAAAAATAAACCCTTAATTGAGGACTTGAACTTTAGCCTAAAAAGCGGTCAGCGACTTGCAGTTGTAGGTCCAACAGGCTGTGGAAAAACTACACTTATCAATCTGCTGATGCGTTTTTACGACATTGACAGGGGAAAAATTATACTTGACGGAATTGACATCAACACCGTAAGCCGAAAATCCCTAAGAGAAAACATTGGAATGGTGCTACAGGACACTTGGCTGAAACAGGGGACAATAGGGGAGAATATTGCCTTTGGAAACAAAAGTGCCACAAGGGAAGAAATCATTGAGGCATCAAAAAAGAGCCACGCTCATTCCTTTATTAAAAAGCTACCCAACGGCTACGACACCGTTGTGGGCGAGGACGGTGGAAACCTTTCAACAGGTCAAAAACAGCTTATCTGTATTACAAGGCTTATGCTGAACCCACCGCCAATACTGATTTTGGACGAGGCGACAAGCTCCATTGACCTTGTGACAGAGCAGAGGATTACACGCTCCTTTATGAAGCTGATGAAGGACAGGACAAGCTTTGTTGTAGCCCACCGCCTTAAAACCATTGTGGAAAGTGATTTGATACTTGTTATGAGGGACGGAAAGGTTGTGGAGAGAGGAACTCACAAGGATTTACTTGCCCAAAAAGGCTTTTACTTTGAACTTTATACAAGCCAGTTTGATTAGTTTTGTAAAATATATTGTAATTATATGGGTTTGTGTGGTATAATAGTCCGTAATACAGGAGGGGCAATGGATGGCATATTTTGGTTCCTTGAATAAATTAACAGATAAAGAAGTTTTTATAAAAGGCGTTGTTCACGCCAAATTAATATCTTGCGGTGATAATTTTGTCACACTTGGCTTTACACACGAGAATGAAAATTACTCATCTGCCGTAGCCTTTGCAATTCTTGACGCCGACAACAAAAGCGTTTGGTATCAAGAGGCTACTTTGCAGGGGGATAGCTACCGCTTGGAGCTTGACGGCTTTGACTTTTTATCACTGAAAAAGTCTGCACTGCGTTTCAAGCTGTATATGGTGTTTGAAAGTGACAGCATTTTAACCTTTAAACGACTTTACGACCCAAGTGTTAAGTCGGAGTTTAGGGCAACAAACAACAAGCGTGTGCTTTTCTATGATGTTGTGGCAAAGGGTGAATTAGAGGGCGAAAAAGAACTGCTTGCAATGAACATCACCTCTAACGGCTACTTTGGCTTTGCACTTTATGAGGAAAAACGCAAGCTAAACTACTGCACAAACAACTATATCCTTAGCTTTGATGTTGTTGAGGATAAGTTTTGCTTTGACTTAAAGCTGGATAAATACCCCTCTGCCTCTAAAATGGGCATATCTCTTTTGGCATCCCCGAAAACAGAGGACGCACCTGAGGTTTACTACGAAATTCAGCCAACAGAGGTTGAAGAAAATGAGGATTACTGTGTACTAAAATGCAGGTACGACAGGCATTTTCTTAAGCTCCCTAACCCTGAGGTGCTAAAGCTGAGAGTCTTTTATGACCTTGAGGGTGAGAGGTACTATACAAACATCAAGACAGTTACACCACAGCTTAGTGTTGACATAAAGCACCTTGCTATTGTGGATAACGGACGGCAGAATATGGATTTGATGGAGTTTACCTTCCGTTCAAACAACAACGAACTCCAGTTTATCAATGTTCTTCCAAATTTAGGTGTTGAACTTTCTTCTAAAGAAAATATTAACAGCATTATTATGACTCCCGAATTTGTACCGGCAAGGGTTATGTTTGGCGAGCATAGCGTGGAAAACGGTGCATATCACATCCACTTTAACGCAGATATGAGCACTGTGGACAATGTAAAGATTTTTGTGTACAACTCAAAGACCAAGGAAAAGGTAATCCTTAACACCACAAGGGTTGATAACAGCAGTTTTAGGGCAACCTTTGAAAATATGGAGAAGAATGTTAAGGACTTTTCTGCAAGGGCATACCTTGTGTGTGCGTCATTCTCCTACAACGGATATTTGTACTGTGCCAAAATCAAGTCGGCAGAATATGTGGGAGAAAAAACAGATATTAACCTTTTGGATGTACACGCAAGGGTACTTCCAACTGTTGCCTCATTTAATGTGGGTGATACCCTTGTTAAGCTTGAGCCTATGTACAGCCCAAACGGATTTTTCTACATCAGGCTAAGGGACAGCATTATGTCCCGCAAGGACTTGGATTTTGTTAATCTAAGGGAATTGAAGTTTAGGAACAACAAGCTCCTTGTCAGTGCGGATATAACCGACAGTGATTATAATTTTACCGGCTTTGCCCTTTCATACCGCTACAAAAAGAGTGAGGACAAGCAGGTGCATTTTGAAAGTGCAACCCACTTTACAAGGAAGGGCAGAAGGTACATCAAGGCAGTTTTTGACCTTTCTAAAATAGATTTACGCAGGATAATTTGGGATATCTTTGCCGTTTATAAAGAGGGAGAAAACCCTTATTTTGCCTCAATCAAGGTTAGTGATGAGGAGATTGACAAAAAGCTGTTCAGCTTTAAAAATCTCTTTACAAAGAACGAATACCGCCAAAAAACAGATGAGGGAACAGATGTATTTTTCCCTTACTTCACCACAATCAACTCCATAGCATTTATGGTGCGTGAGCAGACTTCCTTTGATTCAAGGCTGTTTAAAATCAAGGAATTTATTGCAATGGTGATTTACAAGCTGTTTAAAAAGCACTATCGCCAAAAGAAGATAATATTAACCTACGAAAAGTTCTGCAACTGCGCACAGGATAACGGATACTGTTTCTTTAAGCACTGTATGGAGCATGGTGCAGAGCAAAGGCTGGACGCAGAGATTTACTATGTAATTGACAAGAAGGCACAGGACTATCAAAGGGTTAAGAAGTACGACAAGAATGTAATACACTTCCTATCCCTAAAGCATATGATTTACCTCCTTGCAAGCAGACTCCTTGTGTCCTCCGACTCCATTCCTCACATTTACGCTTGGCGACCAAACTGTTCACCAATCGAAAAGTTTGTTAAGCAGAAAAAGCTGTTCTTCCTCCAGCACGGAGTTTTGGCGCTAAAGAGGGTTGACTTCCTTTACGGACGAACAAAACCAAGTGCCGCCAGCGTGTTTGTCACATCATCTCAGGCGGAGAAGAACATCGTTACAAAAATCTTCGGCTATGCACCTGAAGAAGTGTGTGTGACAGGTCTTGCAAGGTGGGATGAGCTTGAGGATAAATCCCAAAACTGCAGAGAAATCCTCCTTATGCCAACATGGAGAAGCTGGCTTGACGAAATTCAGGACAGCGAATTTGTGGAGAGCGACTACTACAAGAATTATATGGAGTTACTCCACAGCGAAAGACTTAAGAAAATCCTTGAAGATAACGACCTCACCCTTAACTTCTACATTCATCCAAAGTTTAAGGACTATATAAGCAACTTCAATGTTGACAGCAACCGCATCAGGATTATCCCCTACGGCGAAGAGCCTCTCAATGAGCTGATGATGAGGTGTAAGCTCCTTATCACCGATTACAGCTCGGTTTGCTGGGATGTGTTCTATATGAACAAGCCAATACTGTTCTATCAGTTTGACTACAAAATGTACAACAGTATTCACGGCTCATACATCAATATGGAAAAGGAGCTTTTCGGCGACAGAAGTCTTACCCTTGACAAGCTACTTGACGACCTTGAAAAGTCCATAGGAATGGACTTTAAGTTGCCTTACGAATACAAGCTGATGCGTGAGGACAGCTATGCCTTTATTGACAAAAACAACTGTTCAAGAATAGTGCAGGAAATCCGCCACCTTAAGTGGTAATAAAAAATGTAATCAGCAACCACCGGTCAGTCATATGATTGACCGGTTTTTTGCCTTAAATTTATTTATTTATGAAAGTGTTTTCGTTTTTTGAAATCATTTTATTTAATATGTATAATTCTTTTAAAATTTAACAATTCTTATTGTAATTCCACTTTTGAGTGTGCTATAATTTACTTCCACAGCAATGTTGTCAACTTAAGAAAAGCAGTAGTGCTTTAGCCGACACTAACAGGTTAGATGAAATTAAGGATTAAACAGCCTCCCTCAGACGAGGGAGGTGGCACGGCTTTAGCCGTGACGGAAGGAGGGAAAAAGTGTTCTCTTTATCTCTTTTTGTCTTTAGATAATAGTTTGGTTAAGTGTTCTGACTCAAACTTTAACATCTAAAGACATACCAAGATATATTGACTACTTTTTCACTCCCCCAGTCACGCAAGGCGTGACAGCCCCCTCATCCGAGGGAGCCTTTGTTTCACTAACATTTCCCTTAGAAAGGGAATACTCGTCTGAGGGAGGCTTACAGTAAACCGAAGTTCCCACTTTCTATAATTCCGAATTCCGAATTCACTTCTTATGCTGACAACACTTTTTCCCACAGGAGGTAATTGCTGTATGAGATATTTTGGTTCATTTGATGAACTGACTACTAAAATAATTAATATAAAAGACCGTATTAAGGCTGACATTATCTCCTCGGGGGATAATTCGGTTACTGTTAAATTTCCAAAACAGGAGGTTGACTATACCTCTGCTGTTGCCTTTGCACTTTTGGATTCTCATAACAGATATGTTTGGTACAGCACCTGTAACATCAACAGCAGTCGCCACACCATTAATTTTGACGGCTTTGATTACCCGTCTATTGACGAAGTGCCTCTGCGTTTTAAGTTATATATTGTATTCGAAAATAACGGAGTTCTAAACTTTTGCCGACTTTATTCAAAATCCGTTAAGGAGGAGTACCGTAGTACAAGGAATAAGCGGATTTTGTATCACAAGGCTATTTCAAGGACAGAAATGTCAGGGGAGAAGGTAAGCCTTGTAACCCACATAACTACCTCGGGCTACCTTGGATTTATCCTTATTGAGGAAAAAAGCTTTGTTGACTACATTGTTGACAACACTGTTGAGAATTTTGGGGTAAAGGGCAGGAACTTTACCTTTGATGTAAAAATAGAAAAACCGGTGAAATGCAGTGATTTTGGAGTTACACTTAAAACCTCCCTTGAGGACGATTTATCCTATGACATCAGTCCCGATGAGGTTAAGGATATGGACACTCACTATATCCTGAAATACACCATTTCAAGGGATTTTCTAAAGGACAAGGAGCCTTGTGTGCTGAATATGTACGCATATTACCGCATCAAGGGATTTTTGTACTATACCACTGTAAAGATTGCAAATGATACCGTTGCAAAGAAGATTAATGAAGTTGCCGAAGAGGACAACATCTCCGGCAAAGGACTTGACGAAATTACCATTTCCGTTGTGAATAACAAGCGAGTGCGTTTTTCCAGCGTTATCACTTCTA
>JALFTC010000051.1 GCA_022779485.1 Ruminococcus sp. | reverse complement strand
TGGGTATTTCCATTGCTGCAACTGCACAGGAAGCAACTGCGGAAGGAATTTCGTCCTGTATTTTGCAAGATGTGGAACAAAGCTGAGTATCTTCTTATAAAAAGAAGCCTATTGTATTTTTATTTGCCGTTGGTGCAGATTTCCACCAGCGGCATTTTTATCAATGGGTCTATTTAATTTATCATAACAAAGACCTGCAAATAAAAGTCAACCACTAAAATGAAAAAAACAGAAAAAATTTTCTGAAAGAAAAATGGGTACGACAAAAAGACTGCCTAAGCAGCCTAAAAAAATAATAGCGGGTCGGCAACCTTGACAGAACATCATAAAAATGCTCTGTATGTCGTGCCGACGGTGAGGAACTCATGAATAGACAAATCCAATTACCGTCGAGCCAGCCATTTTAGCATTTTTATGATAACCTGTCAAGGTCAAGCGGCTGCGCCGTGCCTGGGTTGCCTCTGGTTCAGAATCTATGAATAGACAATCATGTCATCTGTTCTGAGACGTTCAAAACTTCTTTTACTCTTGCATAATAGATACGCAGGAATTTGTTTGCAGCTGCATTCATGTATGAGTAATAGTGCTTGCCTTCAGATTTCTTTTTAATGAGAAAATCATAAACAGGATTGTCCTGTGGCTTAGTTTGCAGAAGCACCTGCATAATGATGAACAATGTTCGTCTGAGAGCTCCGGCACCTTTCTTTGTAATCGGATTTGATCTGGTAGTTTTCTGACCTGAATCATTATTCTCGCTGTCATAGCCAAAATAAGCAGTAATTGCTTTTCTGCTGTGAAAACGTCTTGGATCTCCTATTTCAGCAATGAGCTGAGGTCCTACAGCTTTTCCAACACCGAACATCTCCATTACGGTATCATATTCGGGAAGCTGAGAAGCAACACGGTTCATTTCATACTGAATGGCATGACAGTTCTCCGTAGCAGAAATAAGCATTTTAGCCGCTTGTACAACAGAGAAAACGATTGCTTTATCAGAAGAAATGCTGCTGACACATTCCTTTGCAAAAGCGTATATTTTCTCGCATGATGATTCTGTGAAGTGATATGAGTTTTTATCGGACCACTTCTTGTATTTCTTTGCAAAAGCCTTTATGGTAAGCTTGGAAATCATGTCACAGTGAGGAAATTTCAATACAAAGTCCACCCACTTCTCGTGACCATCAGATTCTCTGGAAGGTGATGTGAACAGCTTATTGATTCCGGGGAAAGTAAGGTCAAGCAACGAAATCAGATTATTATTCATCATGGTTTTCAGCTTTATTGACTGCTGATATTGTCTGTTCAGCAGTTTTAAGGATTTTCTCAAATCTTCCTGAGGAGTATATTCCTTCAGGTCAAGCCAGTAAGTTAACGCATATGAAGCGATTTTTACCGAATCCTTTTTATCCGTTTTCGGCTTTCTTAATGTGTTTCCACCGAAGTCACTGATTAACACAGGATTGACTACGGAAACAAATATATTTTGTTCGTGGAGGTAGCGGGCAATGGGTTCAAAATAGTTTCCTGTTGCCTCCATGACAACCTTTGTCTCACCGGGAAGCTTCTTGATTGAATCAGCTAATGCTCTTAAATCACTTCCGGTGTGAGCAACATCAAAAGGCGAAGCCACAACTTCACCATAGGGGCGAAGTACAGCAACTGTGCTTTTACCTTTGGAAACATCAATACCTACTGCGTTCATAATATTTTACCTCTCTTGATTTGATATTGTAATCGGGCAAACCATGCTTTACTCATTACCTATTCAATCTGTTTGGTGACACGAACGCACAGTATTCTGTGGCCCAACCTGCATAAACCGAACGCTATAATGAAAGCATGGATGACAGTCTTTGCTACGAGCGCTTTGTCCCAAGGAGTGATACGTCAGTCCAATCACTGCTTTCAGTATAGCTTAAGTAACAAGTGCGTGTAAACCCTTACTGGTGTGTAAGGTGTTACCCGACAATTATATTGTAACAGGAGATTATCATGAACACATCCTATGAAGCCAATCAAGGCAAATGCTCTTTATTTCAATTTGACGATTCTGTGACAGAGAACTATTATGATGCAGAATCACACAAAAAAATGATGTTTGATCAGTCACGCAGTAAGCTTT